>CAIVDV010000001.1 GCA_903904755.1 uncultured Acidobacteriaceae bacterium
ATGCAACTATGCCGGGACACGATCGGCAAGGTGGCGATCGCGTCAAGCACGGCAGAAGCCCAGAAGGCTGTGTGCTCCCTGTTTCTGCCGCAGTTGGGCAACTTGTGCAAGCAACTTGGTCTGAAGGTCTTTTTCATGTTTGACCAACACAACAGCCTCACTCCACAGATGCGCGCCGGCTTTCCCTACTCGCTGCCGGAGTCTGCCTTGCTCCGCGTGTCACAGCTGCGAGGAGTTGCGATGGTGGTCATCTCTGCCTCCGCCGCGAACGAGTACTACCTCAAGGTTGCGTCGCAGCAGCCACCGTGGCCTCAGATTATTGTAACGGATGGCTTCCAGACGAGCGGCTCGCCCTCAGAGTTGGACGTCTTCCTGCGACACCATGCTCTGTTTCCGGACGCCTCTCAAGCGGACGCAGATACCCTGCGCTACGAGACCAACTGCTACCCGCTGGAGCTGGCTTACTTTTTGGGGGTGAGAGATCAGCTAAACGACGCTGCGCTTGACGTCTCGTTTGATGCCGTGATGAACGCTTTCCTCAATGGTTGCAAGCAACCGAACATTTCTGGCCGGCGCAGCTACTTCAACCTCTTGGTTCGTCGTTTTGATGAGTCTCTCTCGCAGTTATACAGCAACACATCTCAGGCCCGCGAGCACCTAGTGAACAGCATCGTCTGCATGCAGCTGCAGCTCCCGCTCAGCTCGTTTCCTGGACAAGTTCTGCTGAACCAGCAGATCTGTTTCATGTCCGACGTGCCGTTTGGCCGGGGTGCAAGCGCAACTTCGATTCGTGGCCTGGACTACATTCACCCCGTCACGCCGGCAGCACGGTCGGTCGCTTATGCTTTTTACCTCTCTGACCCTACTATGAGGACAAAAGTGGACGACGCATTTCGATACGTGTTCGAGACGCCAATCATCGAGACAGCCGTTCGTGGGCTTTTGCTGCAGCGCTACCTCATCCAGCGGCTGGAGATAGCGAGTGGCGTCGCGCTGCGCACTCGCCAGTACTATTCAAATCACGCGCTGGGTGACTATAAGAATACCGTGATTGTTCAGCGCCAGATGCGCAAGGTGGAGTGGAACGGCGACTCTGTGCCGCAGATGACCCTGAGCCGCTCGGAGGATATACTTCTCGTGCCGCTCAGTCCGAAATACCCGGGAGTCGACTTTCTTATTTGGGCCGCCAAGTCTGAGACGCTGTGCCTCTTCCAGGTGACGCTATCGTCAGTAAGGCGCCACTCGAGCAACTTTTGGCAGAAAAGGAAGAATTTGGAAAGGCAGTGGACTGGAAAGCTCAACGTGAAGCAGTTTAAGCGAGTCTGGATCTCGCCGAACGTCGATGCTGGGCCTGTAACTAGCAAGCGGAGCCACGAGGGCCAGTTGGCGTGCACTCTCGCAGACATCCTGCAGTCAAATGGAGGAGCACTGTTCCCTCTCCTGCAGTCTTGGTCGCCCGCGTCGGAGGTCGCGGAACCATCCACTTCTTTGTGATGCGCTTGCTTGAAGGAATCAATAGCTAGCAACTTGACGGCCTGGAGGTTCATCGCCTGCTTTGTGTCGCTGTCAGGCCTGAAGCTGGCACGCAAGAGCTGCATAGTGTGGTGTGCTGGCGTACTCGGTGGGCGGATGTAGCGAACGGGCTGCGGCGGCGGCGGAAATGCTCCTGGTAGGTATGTCGTCCGTGGAGCGTCGCTTCGCTCCGCCATCAAGGCAGCGCCGCCGCGCCGCCGCTGCCTGTTATGTGGCTGGGTCGGTCTTGTTGTCGCTAGCCTGTAACGCGTGCTTTACGTGCTTGTTCGGGCCCCAAGGCAAGAAGGCGGCGGCGGC
>CAIVDV010000002.1 GCA_903904755.1 uncultured Acidobacteriaceae bacterium
CCCTGCGGGTTGCGGCGCAAATCGGGCCATACTTCGCTCTCACCCTCGGCGGTGGGGTCGCCACAGCTCTCGGGCTCGCTCTTGTCTGGCCCGATTCTCGCTCGCAACGCCATCCATCCAGGTAGTGTGAACAGGCCCTAGCTCGCCTCCACCGCCGGCCCAATCGCATGAATCACGCTGGCCACTCGGATAACCTGCATCACCACTTCTTCCGTCGCGCCCTTCTCCCGCACCACGCGCTCGTGCGCATCCACGCACTTGCCGCAGCCGTTGATCGCCGAAACCGCCAGGCACCACAGCTCAAAATCCACCGGGTCCGCCCCATGCGTCCGCAGCCCGTTCATCCGCAGCCGCGCCGGCATCGTCGAGTACTTCTCGTTCGTGCTCAGGTGCTGGAACCGGTAGAAGATGTTGTTCATCCCCATCACCGCAGCAGCCGTCTTTGCCGCCTCCACCACTGTTGCCGACACCACAGCTCCCGCCGACGCAACCGCCGCCTGAGTCAGCTTCGCGTTCCTGGTCGCCACCGCACAGCTCACCACCGTGCCCCACAACTGCTCGGCCGTCAGATCCTGGTTGTTCCGCACCAGCGAGGAATAATTCAACCGCAAATCCTTGGCCCAATCCGGCAACCCGTCAATCAACACATCCATGCTCATCGCAAAACCCTTTCCAGAAAACCCTGCAAAAAGGGTGGGTAAGTTTCGCTCACCCACCCCGCGTTCTCCCAATCTGATGTTTATGCGTGAATCGTCTCTTCGCCCTTCTTCCAGTTGCATGGGCAAAGCTCATCGGTCTGCAATGCATCCAGCACGCGCAGCACTTCTTGCGGATTCCGGCCCACCGACAGGTCCGTCACATACACAAAGCGAATCACATTCTGCGGATCGACGATAAACGTGGCGCGCTGCGAGACGCCTGCCTTGATGTCCAGAATCCCCAACTGCTCGCTCAGGTCCCGCTTGATATCCGACAGCATCGGGAAGGGCAGATTCTTGAGGTCCGGGTGGTTGTTCTTCCACGCCAGGTGCACGAACTCGGAGTCAATCGACGCGCCCAGAACCTGGCAATCGCGATCGGCAAACTCCGAGTTCAGCTTGCCAAATGCGGCAATCTCGGTCGGGCAAACAAAGGTAAAGTCCTTGGGCCAGAAGAAATACAGCTTCCACTTGCCCTCAAAGCTCTTCTCGGTCACCTGCGAAAACGCCGTCTTTGCATCCAGACCCGACACTGCGGTCAAATCAAACGAAGGAAACTGCTCTCCAACTGTCAACATGGCAACTTGCTCCTCAAAAATCAATGGTGAAAACCGCGCAAAACGTTTCAGGCACCCGGACTTGCCGGTTCGTGCCAGGAAAAAATCAAACAAAGTATGGGGAAGAATACTCTGGGCTAATTCTATCGTTTTAGATGCGCAGTCTGCGAACACGACTCATCCAGGCGCGCGGCTGTATCTCATTCCGGGACGCACGACCGGCTCTCCCAAACCACCCGCGCCGCCGTCAGATCCTCAATCGCCATGCCCAGGCTCTTGAAGACCTTTCTCCGCCCAGGAATCGCATTCGACCGGTCCACCAGCACTTCGCCCAGCTCCGCAAACACCTGCGCCTCACTCAAAATCACATCGCCAGACTCGTTCTCCGCCCCCTGCCGGCTCTCGGCAATCAGTGTCCCCTCCATTACCAGATCATCCAGCTCCCGCAAGTGCGCGCCCACCGCGCCGACCGCAATCACCAGGCTCTCCGGCTTCAACCACTTCCCCATCAACACCGGCGTTGTCGCAGCCGTCACTGTCACCACCACATCGCAGCCCGCCGCATCTTCGATTCCCACAGAATCCGCGCCCAACCGCTCCGCCAGCTCCCGCGCCTTCTCCCCGTTCCTGGCCCAAATCCGCACCGCACCCGGATCCCGAAACGCCGGCCACACCGTCCGCAGCGCCTCCACATGCGCCTCCGCCTGCACCCCACCCCCCAGAATCCCCAGCGTCCGCGCATCGCTGGGCGCCAGCGCCTCCAGCGCCACCGCGCTTACCGCCGCCGTCCGCATCTCGGTAATCAGTCGCCCATCCATCACTGCCACCGGCTCGCCCGTCTCCCGCCGCATCAGCGTCACCGTCGCCAGGTGCGTCGGCACCCCTGTCCCCGCATTCGTCGGGAAAAACGTCACCGTCTTCACCCCCAGCCATGGCCCGTGAATCGCTGGCATCACCGCAAACCACCCCGGCGGCGCTCCCGCGTCCCCGCTCTCCGGCACCACTCGCAATATCTGCCGCAGCGGCTGCTCCACCCGCCCCGCGCTGTAATCCATCAGCGCCTGCCGGATCGCCGGAATCAACTCCTTGTACCGCAAATGCGGTCGTATATCTTCTTCAGACCAGAACATCGCGTGCCTCTCAGCCTCTCCGTACAACCTTGCCCGGACCCATTTTCCGCAGGACCAGCATCACCCCGGCAGCCAGCACCATCGCCGGCGCCAGCATCAAGAGGCCTCTCTGATAGTCCCCCGTCAAATCCCGCGCCCAGCCCATCCAGTACGGCCCCAGAAATCCGCCAAGAATCGAAACCATATTGATTGCGGCGACCCCGGTTGCCGCCGATTTCCCCCCAAGAAACGTCCCCGGAATGGACAAACTCGCACCCTGCAAAGCATTGAAAGCCACAAACGACGCCGCCAGTGCTGGCAGCAGAATCGTAGCCCGGCCCGACAATCCGCAAGCCAGAAATCCCGCGGCCATCCCCAGCGCCGGAATCACTCCATGCCAATACCGCTCTCGCAGCCGGTCACTGGACCAGGCTCCGGCAAGCATGGACGCCGCACCCGCCACTCCCAACCCGGCGATGAACCATCCCACAGCCCCCGCGCTCCAGCCCGTCGCCCGCTGCACAATCGCTGGAGCGGAAAAAGTGAACGCATAGTTCGACCCCAGCGTAAGCATCATGAACAAGCCCAGCAGCCAAACACGCGGATTCTTCAAGGTCCGACGGACGGCACCTGCGTCTTCCCCTCCGAAAGCTTCTGTCTCTCTCCTTAACTCGCCCAGCAGCCAATCCCGCTCCGCCTCCGTCAGCCACTGCGCATCCTCGGGCTTGTCTGGCAGCAGAAACCAGAACACCAGGCTCATTGCCACGGCCGGCAGCCCCTCAATCACGAACAGCCATTGCCAGCCCGCCAGACCACCCTTGCCGTTCAGCCCCAGCAACCACCCCGCCAGCCCACCCATCACCACCGAGCTCAGCGGCAGCGCAATATAAAACCGGCTGATGGTCCGCGCCCGCATGCTCAGCGGAAACCAGAGCATCAGGTAGTAAATCACCCCCGGAAAAAAGCCAGCCTCCGCCATCCCCAGCAGGAAGCGCATCGCATAAAACTGCCACGGCGTCCGAACCAGCGCCATGCCGGCCGCCAGCAATCCCCAGGTCACCATAATCCGGGCCAGCCATCGTCGCGCCCCCACCGCATGCAGCATCAGGTTCGACGGAATCTCCAAGAGCGCATAGCTCAGGAAAAACAGCCCCGCCCCCAACCCATACACCGTGGCCGAAAACCCCAGCTGCTGGTTCATCTGCAGCGCCGCAAAGCTGATGTTTACCCGGTCCATGTACGCGATCAAATAGCCAATCGAAATCAGCGGAATCAGCCGCCACGTCGCCTTCCGCATCGTCCGCCGGCCCACCTCTGTCCCCGATGCTGCCGCCGGCACCTGCCCCGCCTGCTCCTCCATGCGCCCGCCTCTCTTCGCTCCCCACAAGCTCTTACCTTTGGCGCATAGGGAACCTTCTCGGGAGCCTATCGCATCCTCACCCGGAAAAACCACTGGAATTTCGCAGCAAAACTCTCTTCCCCCATCAAAACTTGACAGATTTTCCAATCCAAGTTGCACCAGGGGAACAGGGCATGGCCTTTCCGCCCCCAATGCACCAGAATCGGACCCAGGTATGGAACGCTTCTCTTCCTCCATCTCGGCGCTCCCCTCGCAGGCTCCCAGCCGCGCGAACCGTTTCTGTTGTTGCCTCTAGACTCCGCTCCCTCACTCGTCTGAGTCACCCGACTCGCTGAGCCGCATTCGCGTGAGTTCCCCTCACCCTGTGCTTCGCCCGCGGTCATCTGCTTCCCTACGCGCCTTCCCCGTGCACCCCTCTGCATTCTCCATGCGGCGGACGCACAGCTCCACATCTGCGCGACGGGCAGCCCCCAACCACGGAGGCAATTCTCATCATGCGCAAAGGCTGGTTCATCCCGGCATCTGTCGTGGCCCTGCTCGCCCTCGCCGCCACATGCGCCACGCTTGGCGTCCACGGCCAAATCGCCGTCCACCAGCAGGGCTACGTCCCTTTCACGGACGCCCCCATCCGCTACCGCGACTCCGACCTCAACGACCCGGTCGCACGCCTGCAAAAGCGCCTGGCCGACGGCTCCGCCCGCCTCGAATGGAACGACCGCGGCGGGTATCTCCAGTCCGTCCTCGCCCAACTCCACATCCCCGTCAGCTCCCAAACCCTCGTCTTCTCCAAAACCAGCTTCCAGTACAAGAAGATCAGCCCTCAATCCCCCCGCGCCCTCTACTTCAACGACGATGTCTACGTCGGCTTCGTCAAAAATGGCCGCGTGCTCGAATTCGTCTCCTTTGACCCCCTCAAAGGCGCCATCTTTTACCTGCTCAACGCGCAAAAATCCGACCATCCCACCTTCGAGCGCGCCGAGCTTGACTGCACCCAGTGCCACATCTCTGAGGCCACTCGCGAGGTGCCCGACGTCTTCGTCCGCAGCGTCTACCCCACCTCCACCGGCACCATCGCCAACTTCACCGCCACCCACGTCAGCGGCCAGGAAACCCCTCTGCCTGAGCGCTGGGGCGGCTGGTACGTCACCGGCACCCACGGCTCGCTCCGCCACATGGGCAATGTCCTCGTCACGAATCCAGACAATCCCGAAACCCTCAACACCGCCGCAGGCGCAAACCTCACCTCTCTCGACGGCCGCTGTGACCCCGCCGCCTACCTCTCCACCCAAAGCGACATCGTCGCCCATCTCGTCCTGGACCACCAGGCCCAGATGCACAACCTCATCACCAAAACCGGATTCCAGCAGCGCATCGCCGCCTGGGATGCAACCCACAAAGATGCCGCCAACCCAACCGCTCAGGCGCAGGCGCAAGCCACCTGGCAAAACTCCGCCGAAGAACTCCTCCAGTACCTAACCTTCCAGAACGAGGCTCTCCTCGACGGCATCACCGGTTCTTCCTCCTTCGCCCAGGAGTTCGCCGCCCTCGGTCCACGCGACCACAACGGCCGCTCCCTCCGCGACTTCGACCTCCACTCCCGCATCTTCCGCTATCCCCTCAGCTATCTCATCTACTCCGACGAGTGGGATGCACTCCCCTTCACGGTCAAACTGTATCTCTACCACCGACTCCATCAAATCCTCACCGGCAGCGACACATCCGGCAAATTCACCCGCCTCACCGCCTCCCAGCGGCAGGCCATCCTCGAAATTCTCCTCGAAACCAAGCCCGAGCTGCCCCCCGAGTGGAAGCAGAACAAAGCCGAGCTTGCCCACGCATCCACTGCAATCCAACGCTGGCGGGCCGCCTTCGGTACCAGGTAGTCCAGCCCGGCATTCTTCCCTCAACCCAATCACTTCCCCCAACCCATTTCCGGAGGATTCACGCATGATATCCAGGCTCAAATGGCAACTCGGCGCTGCGCTTCTCGCCCTCGCCGCCACCGCTGCATCCGCACAGTCTCTGGCCGATCTCCAGGGCCAGTGGGATGCCTCCTTCACCGTTGACAACAACACCATCCCCTTCCGCCTTGACGTCTCCGGCGAAGGCAGCTCCCTCAAGGGAACCCTTTACAACGGCGACGACAAGCAAACCACAACCAGCGCCCAGTTCCAGGACGGCAAGCTCACCCTCAACTTTGAGCACTACCTCACCCGCATCATCATTACCGCCGCCGACGGACAACCCGCCGGAACACTCCAGGGCCGCTTTGAGAAGGAAAAATACCTCTCCTCCTACCCGCTTACCCTGGGCAAACATGTGGAATCCGCCGACGCCTCCTCAGCCTCAGCCCCGCAAATCGGCGGCAACTGGGAAATCGTCCATGAAAGTGCCAAAGGCGAAAAGGCATGGCGCTTCATCGTCAAGCAGAAGGGCTCGGAAGTCTCCGCCGCCATCCTGCGCGTCGACGGTGACACCGGCGCGCTCACCGGCCACTGGCACGACGGCAAATTCCTCGTCTCCCACTTCGACGGCTCCCGTCCTCTCGCCGCAGAGATCACCCTTAACCCGGACGGCTCGCTCGCCGTCCAGATCAAAGGCCCTTATAGCCCCACCGAGCCCCTCATTGCCTGGCGTCCGGAAGCAGCCCGCGCCAAGGGTCTGCCCGGACCGGCAAACTTTGAAACCCACACCACCCCGCGCGATCCCCACGAGCGCTTCTCCTTCCACTTCCCCACCATCGATGGCCGTCAGGTCTCCAGCAACGACCCTCAGTTCAAGGGCCATGCCTACATCGCCGTCATCACCGGCACCTGGTGCCCCAACTGCCACGATGAGGCCCAGTACCTCGTCCAGCTCTACGCCAAATACCACCCTCTTGGCCTGGAAATCTTAGCCCTCGACTTCGAGGAGCCCGAGCAGCAGGACTCGCTCCAGCGCGCCAAGGCCTTCATCCGCAAATACAACGTCCCCTACACCTACGCCATCGCCGGCGCTCCGGCGGAGATGTGGGAGAAGGTTCCCCAGCTCGTCAACCTCAATACCTGGCCCGCCACCGTCTTCGTCGGCAAGGATGGTCGCATCCGCAAAATCCACTCCGGCTTCGCCGCCCCTGCCAGCGGCGACTTCCACGCCAATCTCCAAGCTGAGTTCAACAAGGAAGTCGAGACCCTCCTGGCGGAAAACCCCGCTCCCAACCACCCCTCCGCGGGCGCTGCCGCCAGCAAGGGCGGCAAATAGCCCCGCTCTATCCCAACGCAGCAAAGGCGTCGTTCTCCCATCGGAGTACGACGCCTTTCTCTTTTCCCATCGATTGTCTCAGCGCTTCAGTTCGGCCTGTCTGACCGCCGACGGAACCGCTCATCCACCAGTTGCCGCCCGCGGAATCCACCTTCCACACTGTGCCAATACTCAATCGTCGCCTCGCCGCGCTTCCAGCACAGCAGCACAATCTCGTCGTCCACCTTGCACGGAAAATCCAGCAACCCGCTCTCCAGGTCTTTCACCTGGACGCCCACCGCATCCATCTCGGCCACCATGTCCTGGGCGCGCTTCTGGTGCTCTTCCATCACCAGCTTCCGGGCCGCTACCTTGCTGGTATCCACCAGCATCCCGCCCGACAGAAATATCCGCCGGCTCAGGTCGGTCAGTTCCTCGGCAATCGCCTCAGCCGCAGCCTTGCTCTCCATCGCGCGCTTCAGCAGCGACTCCAGGATTGGCAATAACGCCTGCGCTTCTTCCAGGGTGAAGGTCTTCATAGCTTGCAGATGATACTAGCGCACTTCCCGTCGCAAAAACTGTGCGCATAACTCACCCTGAGGAAATCCCCGCTCCCGGTCAGCAGCGATTCACCCGCCGTGCCCAATCCGCTGCCTCCGCCTCTGCCGCCTCAATCTCTTCCAGTGTCAGCTTCGCCGCATCCGGCCCGGTGGCCTTCGCGCTCATCAGCTTGCGCTTGCCCTCCGGCTCGTCCTCACCTCGGGGCTCCCCGCAGCAGTCGGCCTCGGTCACGCGCCAACCTCCAGCATCCGGTCCAGCGCCACACGCGCCCACCGCTTCACTTTCGGCTTCACCTGGATGCGGTTTACTACCCGGCCCTCCACCAGATTCTCCAGCGCCCAGCACAAATGCTGCGGACTGATGCGGTACATCGTCGTGCACAGGCACCCGGTATCGTCGAGCGTAATGATTCTTTTGCCCAGCGGGGCAAACCGCTTCGCCAGCCGGTTCACCAGGTGGATCTCGGTTCCAATCGCAAACATTGTCCCCTCCGGCGCCGCCTCCACCATCCGGATAATCGCCTCCGTCGAACCAATCCCGTCCGCCTTCTGGCAAACCTCGGCCCGGCATTCGGGATGCACAATCACCTGAATCCCCTTGTACTTGGCCCGCGTCTGCTCCACATGCGAGGGCAAAAACCGCTGATGCACGCTGCAATGACCCTTCCACAGCACAATCCGCGCCGCTTCCAGTTGGCGTTTGGTCACTCCGCCTTCCATTGCCCACGGGTCCCACACCGGCATCTCGCCTGCGCCAAAACCCATCGCCAGCCCCGTATTCCGTCCCAGATGCTGGTCCGGCAGGAACAAAATCCGCTGCCCTCGCGCAAATGCCCACTCAAAGGCCTGCCGCGCATTCGAACTGGTGCACACCAACCCGCCCCGCTCGCCGCAAAACGCCTTGATCGCAGCCGACGAGTTCATGTACGTCAAGGGAATCAGCCCCTCGGTCACGCCGGCGCGTTCCAGCGCCTCCCAGCACGCCTCCACCTGCGAAATCTCGGCCATATCTGCCATCGAGCAGCCGGCATTCAAATCCGGCAGGATCACCTGCTGCAATGCGCGCCCTTCGGCATCCGTCCGCCCCAGCAAATCCGCGCTCTCAGCCATAAAGTGCACACCGCAAAACACGATGAACTCCGCCTCAGTCTCCGCCGCCACCTTTGACAGCTTGTAGCTGTCGCCCGTTGCATCCGCAAACCGAATCACCTCGTCCCGCTGGTAATGGTGGCCCAGCATCACCACCCGGCTACCCAGCTTCGCCCGCGCCGCCGCTATCCGCTCGTCCATCGAGTGGTCTGGCAACCGCAGATAATGGTCCAGGGAGCACACGTCTCCGGCTGCATCGTCCTGCGCCGGCAACAGGC
>CAIVDV010000003.1 GCA_903904755.1 uncultured Acidobacteriaceae bacterium
CGCGAAGCGGCCTGAAAACAGGCTGTGGAAGTATGGAAATCGCAAAGAACGCGATTCCCACACTCCCACAGCCTCGACGACTACGGGGTTATCCCCTCAACCCCAGAGCATATGGGGTACGCATTCTGAGGGCAAGGTCAGACTGCTACCATTGTGGGCTTTTGGGGGTTAATTGCATGCACGGGTGGGGCGGTATTCCGAGGGGTGTATGTGGTTTGGTTTGTTGGGTTTGTGGGATGGAGGGGAGATTTGGGGGGTTGACAGGGAAGCGGAGCTGGCGAGGTTAGCGGAACAGGTGGGAGAGAGTTGGCGATTGGTTGGCGGATAGATGCCGGCTTTCGAACTATACCGGGGTAGGGTATTGCGGTTATCGATTGGGTGAGGCTGACCTGCCCCGGCATCATAGGTGTAAGCCGTAATCGTGCCCGACTGCTGAACGGCGCATGTACTCTTCCGGGGCCCCCGCGGACAGGTCCACGTCCGTGGGGTGGTTTGCCCTTCCGCGTTGTACCAGTAGTTGTTCAGGCCATAGAAGATCACGTTGCCCGCCTGGTCATAGGCAAAGCCCGCCGTCGCTGATGACGCCGAACTCACCTGGCTGTTGACGGGACTATAGCGGGCCCAGGTGTGGTAGGGCTTCCTCCCACCCTTCCAAAAACGGGAAGGGAAGGGCACCCTGAGTGGTTACGGGCTCAGGGTGCGCCACCCGCCTGGAAGTTGAAGTTAGCCGACGATGTTGTGTTGTTGAAGGCGTCGCAGGGCCGGCAACGGGGGGGGGCACCGTCCCTACGGGACTCCGGGGGTTGTGTGGGCGTCGAACCCAGAGCTGAAGCGCTGGGCCAAGATACGCTGCGCCTACGGCGCGGGTTCGAGTTGCGCTCGATTGTGGGGTTAGGTCGGGGGCGTGGTTACTCACTGGTCCCCAAGTGCGAGGGACCGGTGGCACCCGGAGAAGCAGATTCCCTTCGGGAATGACAACAAGAAAGGCAACGGCCAAGACAACAGCAAAGGCAGCAGCAAAAGCGGCGGCGGGAGCATGTTGCGGGAGGGAATGACGGGCAGGGAGGCAAGGGAGAAGGCGCTGGGGTCAGCGCCTTTCGGTGGAGATGGGGTGCCTTTGTCTGGGTGGGTTGGTCAGAGTTCGAGGACAGTGTCTTCGATGGCGAGGCGGACGTTGCCGTCGGATTTTGCGAGGCGGCGGACGGCTTCGGGTTTGTCGACTTTGGCTTTGAGCATGACGAGGGCGACGGGGACGCTGCGGCCGGCGGATTTGATGGTGTGTACGGCAGTCTCGCGGTCGATGCTGCAGGCGCGCATGAGGATGCGGATGCCGCGTTCGACGAGCTTGGAGTTCTGCATGTGTACGTTGACCATGAGGTTTTCGTAGACGTAGCCGAGGCGTGTCATGGCGCCAGTGGTGATCATGTTGAGGATCATCTTCTGGGCGGTGGAGGCCTTCATTCGGGTGGAGCCGGAGACAACTTCAGGGCCGACTTCTGCGACGATGGTGATGTCAGCAGCCTCAGAGAGGGGGGTGTTGTGATTGCAGGTGACGGCGGCGGTGTGTGCTCCGCGGGCTCGGGCGTAGGCGACGGCGGCGACGACATAGGGGGTGCGTCCGGAGGCGGAGATGCCGACGACGACGTCTTTGCGGGTGGGTCGGCGGCGGGCGATGTCACGCTGGCCGAGTTCTTCGGAGTCTTCGTTGACTTCGACGGCGGAAGCAAGGGCCTTGGGACCGCCGGCCATGATGTATTGGACCTGGCCGGGAGCGGTGGAGTAGGTGGGAGGACACTCAGAGGAGTCGAGTGCGGCGATGCGGCCGCTGGACCCTGCGCCGACGTAGATGAGGCGGCCGCCGTCGCGGAGGGATCGGGCGACCTGGTCGATGACCTGTGCGACTTCTGGCAGGGCCTTTTTGACTGCGCCGGCAATCTTGGAGTCTTCCTGGTTGATGATGCGGGCGATTTCGAGCGCGGATTTTGTGTCAAACCCCTGCGAGGCTTCGTTTTGGCTCTCAGTGGTGAGGCGATGAAGCTGTGTTGTGCTGTCTACGCGGGGACCGGAAGAGGTGCCAGTATCTGGAGTGGGCGAACTGCTGAGCATCGTGTGTTTGTCCCTAACTGTCTGATTGTAGCCCGTCTGGGAGGGAAAATTGCCTTAAAAACGGTGCGTTACGAGGGGTAGGCGGGGAAGTCTCCTTCTCTCATAGTGAATCGATTGTCTGCTGGTGTCAAAGGTGTGGGGGTTGGGGAGGATGGGGGCGGGCGAAAGCGCGGGCTAAAGGGCAGCGCGGAGGGCGTTGTGGAAGGCGGGACGGAGCTGCCGGATGGCCTGAGAGGAGCGGTCGGGCCAGGTTCGGTTGGTGAGGAGGACGGCGGCGATGCGGGCGGTTCGGTCGATCCAGAGGGAGCATCCGGAGTAGCCGAGATGGCCGATGGTACCGGGGCCGAAGAGGGAGCCGGCGGAGGAGTCAGGGGATGGAGTATCCCAGCCGAGGGCGCGGGAACTGCCGGCGGGGGGCTGGGGGGTGGCGAAGAGGTCGACCGTTGCGGGGTGGAGGATGTCGGCGGGGGAGATGAGTTCCTGGGCGAAGCGGAGGAGGTCGGGGACGTTGGAGAAGAGGCCAGCGTGGCCACCTGCGCCCTTGAGAATGAAGGCGTGCTCGTCCTGGACCTCACCCTGGAGGATGCGCTGGCGGAAGAACTCGTCGATTTCGGTGGGTGGGATGTGGGGGCGCTGGTCTGGGGAGGGGCAGTGGCGGCTGGAGGTCATGCCGAGAGGGAGGAAGAGCTCTCGGGATATCCAGGTGGCGAGGTGCTCGTGGGTGATGGTTTCGAGAGCCTTGGCGAGGAGGATGAAGCCGTGATCGGAGTACTCGGCGTGTGTGCCGGGGGGCGTTTTGAGGGGTAGCTCGAGGCATGCGCGGAGGAGCGCGAAGGGGGTGGTGGCGGTGGCGTAAAGGGGTTCGTATGCGGGGAGGCCGGAGGTGTGGGCGAGGAGATGGCGGAGGGTGACCTGGCGGGCTTTTTCTGCGGGGTCGCGGCCGATGACGAAGGCGGGGAGGAGGTCGCCGAGGCGGGTGTCGAGGTCGAGGTGGCCGCGTTGGTGGAGGAGCATGGCGGCGGCGGTGGTGACGGCGACTTTGGTGATGGAGGCGACATCGTAGACGGTGGTGGGGAGGACGGGGTTGGAATCGGCCGCGTAGGTGAAGTTGCCGAGTGCGTCGAGGAGGACGACGTCGCCGTGGACGAAGAGGCCGAAGGCGCAACCGGGGAAGGCACGGTCGTGGATGGCCTGGCGCAGAAGGGCGTAGGCGGCGGGGAAACGGTCTGGGGCGGGGACTGCGTGAGTGGGGGTGTGCGTGGGCATGGAACCTTACTTTCTGGAATGGTAGCGCGAATCCGGGCGGTGCGCGATGATGTTGGGCACGAAAGTTTTTGTGGGATTGAGGGAATGGGGGCTATCGTGGAGGGGAATTGGGGCGTCTATCGATACATATATCCGTTACAGAGCAAGGAAGGGTGGTTTGGGATGCGCGGAGCAAGGATTTGGGTGATGGCGGTGGGGATGGTGATGGCGGGGATGGCTGGGGCGCAGGAGCCCGCGGCGACGCAGGCCGGGCAGGATGGGGTGGCGGCGGGGAGTGAGGCGGTGCCGGTGGTGCCGGAGAAGAAGTTGTATACGGTGCCGGCGGGGACGAAGGTGCTGCTGCAGTTGAAGAGCGCAGTGAATACGGCGAGCGCGAAGCCGGGGGATGGGGTGTATCTGGCATCGACGTTCCCGGTGACGAATGGGAGCCGTGTGCTGATTCCGGCGGGGGTGTATGTGCAGGGGGTGGTGGATTCGGTGGTGCGGCCGGGGCGGATCCATGGTCGGGCGCAGTTGAATATGCACTTTACGTCGATTATTTTTCCGAACGGGACGGTGGTGGAGATTCCGGGGCTGGTGAACAGCCTGCCGGGAGCGAAGCAGCAGGATGTGAAGGGGAATGGGGAAGGGACGATTGAGCAGGCGGGGAACAAGGGGAGGAACGCGGGGAAGGTGGCCGAGATTGGGGTGCCGACAGGGGCGACGATTGGGTCGATTGGGGGGCTGGGGTCGGGGCATCCGATTGCGGGTGGGGTGATTGGCGCGGTGGGCGGGCTTGCGGCGGCGGGGGTGGTGGCGCTGCTGACGCGGGGGCAGGAGGTAAATATTGAGGCGGGGACGCAGGTGGAGATGGTGCTGCAGCGGCCGCTGGTGCTGGAGGAGGGGAATTTGGCGGCGGGGGTGGCGGATGGTGCAGTGGCGCCGGGTTTGGTGCCGGCGGCGAACCAGCCGAAGCCAATGGGGAAGCCGGCGGGTGGGCGGCCACGGATTTTGTGTCCGGCGGGCGGGCTGGGGTGCCCGAACTAGGAGCAAATGGCGTGGGTTCGCGGTAGTCTAGAGAGGTATGAGCGCAGAGCCTGAGAGTGTGAACGGCGTGGGGGAAGAGACGCCGCTGGTGGTGGAGTCGGTGGTGCCGGTGGCGGCGGAGAAAGGGCCTTCAACGCTGGGGCTTTGGCTGCGCGATTTGGGGATTGCGGCGGTGGCGGCGGTGCTGATTATTCTCTTCCTGTACCAGCCGGTGCGGGTGGAAGGGACGAGCATGCTGCCGCGACTGGTGGACCAGGACCGGCTGTTCATCAACAAGTTTGTGTACCGGTTTACGGAGATTGGGCGCGGGGATGTGGTGGTGTTTCACTATCCGCGAAATCCTTCGTTGAGCTACATCAAGCGGGTGGTGGCGGTGCCAGGGGACCGGTTCCGGATTGACCATGGTCAAGTGTGGGTGAACGGGGTGGCGCTGGACGAGGTGTATGTGCCGGCGGAGTACCGGGATAACCGGTCCTACGCAGCGGTGGTGGTGCCGGCGGGGGAGTATTTTGTGTTGGGGGACCATCGGTCGATATCGTCGGACAGCCGGGAGTTTGGTCCGGTGAAGCGGGAGTTGATATACGGGAAGGCGGAGTTTGTGTACTGGCCGCGGCAGGACGTTGGGCCGGTGCGGTGAGTTGTGGTGGGTAAAAATGAAATCGCGTTGAAAATAAGAGAGTTACAGTATTTGATACGGTTGGTGAGCGGGGTAGGGGCGGTTCCTGATAAAATCGATTGAATCCACTCCTGGGAGACGCGATGCAGGCGACTCTTGCGCTCGAAGACGGGCGCATTTTTACGGGCGAAGGGTACGGCGCACCGGGCGAATGCCTGGGCGAAGTGGTCTTTAATACTTCCCTAACTGGCTATCAGGAAATTGCGACGGATCCATCGTACGCCGGACAGATAGTCGTCTTAACCAACCCACAGATAGGCAACTACGGAACGAATGCCGCCGATAATGAGGCCTCGAAGCCTTATATCGAGGGGCTGATTGTGCGCGAATTTTCGCCTGTCAGCTCGAACTGGCGGTCAGAGCAGGTGACGGACGAGTACATGGAGCGGTATACCGTTCCGGTGCTGGCCGAGATTGACACGCGCGCGCTGGTGCGGCACTTGCGGACGCATGGCGTGATGCGGGGGTGCATTTCGACGGTGGACTCGAATGCGGAGTCTCTGGTGCGGAAGGCGCGGTCGATCAGCCGAATGGATGGGACGGACCTGGCGAAGGTTGTGTCGACGAAGTCTGTCTATACGTTTGATGACGGGGATGTGCGGAACCAGACTGGCGATTCGCTGCTGATTCCGGCGCTGCCGCCGTTGCATGAACCGCACGAGCGGCTGCATGTGGTGGCGTATGACTTTGGGATCAAGCTGAATATTCTGCGCATGCTGGTGCGTGAGGGCTGCCGTGTGACGGTGGTGCCGGCGCAGACGCGCGCGGATGAAGTGATGGCACTGAAGCCTGACGGGGTTTTCCTGTCGAATGGGCCGGGAGATCCGGAGCCGGTGGAGTATGCAGTGAAGGCCATCCGCGAGATGCTGGGACGGGTGCCGATTTTTGGTATCTGCCTGGGGCATCAGTTGACCGGGTTGGCGCTGGGTGGGCGGACATACAAGCTGAAGTTTGGCCACCACGGCGGGAATCATCCGGTGAAGAACATGACCAATGGCCGGGTGGAGATTACGGCGCACAATCACAACTTTGCCGTAGACCCGGAGAGCATCAACGCGAACGAGGTTGAGCTGACGCACGTGGACCTGAACGACAACACGCTGGAGGGGTTGCGGCACAAGTCGCTGCCGCTGTTCAGCGTGCAGTATCACCCGGAGGCCGCGCCGGGGCCGCACGACTCGCATTATCTTTTTCGGGATTTCCGGAAGATGATGGAGGGGTGGAAGGGATGAGGAGACTCATTTCAGATTGGCGGTTCTTGTAAGAGCAGCGGGGCTTTGGCTCCGCTGTTTTTTGAGAGCAGGTTTTCGGACGATTGAGTTTTTGAAGTTGGGGAATACGAGAAGAAGATGCCACGCAGAAATGACATTCAGAAGATACTTGTGATCGGCTCGGGGCCGATTGTGATTGGTCAGTCGGCTGAGTTTGATTACTCGGGAACGCAGGCGTGCAAGGCGCTGAAGGCGGACGGGTATGAGGTGGTGCTGGTGAATTCGAACCCGGCCACGATCATGACCGATCCGGAGTTGGCGGACCGCACGTATATTGAGCCGCTGACGGTGGGCTACGTGGAAGAGATTATCCGCGTGGAGGCGGCGATGCTGGGGCCGGGGAGTGGCAAGTTTGCGCTGCTGCCGACGGTGGGAGGACAGACGGCGCTGAACCTGGCGGTGGATTTGTCGGACTCCGGCATTTTGGACAAGTACGGCGTGGAGATGATTGGCGCGAAGCTGGAGGCGATCAAGAAGGCCGAGGACCGTTTGCTGTTCAAGGATGCGATGGTGCGCATCGGGCTTGAGGTTTCGAAATCTGTGCTGGTGAACAACCTGCGCGACGGGCTGGATTTTGCAGGGAAGATTGGATTTCCGATTCTGATTCGTCCGAGCTTTACGCTGGGTGGATCGGGCGGCGGCATTGCGTACAACCGCGAAGAGCTGATGGAGATATTGGCGCGCGGGTTGGATTTGTCGCCAGTGCATGAGTGCCTGATTGAAGAGTCGGTTTTGGGCTGGAAGGAGTATGAGCTGGAGGTGATGCGCGACCTGGCGGACAACGTGATCATCATCTGCTCAATTGAGAATTTTGATCCGATGGGCGTGCATACGGGCGACTCGATTACGGTTGCGCCGGCGCAGACGCTGACCGACCGTGAGTACCAGAAGATGCGTGATGCTGCGATTGCGGTGATGCGCGAGATTGGTGTGGAGACGGGCGGATCGAATGTGCAGTTTGCGGTGAATCCGGCGAACGGGCGCATGACGGTGATTGAGATGAATCCGCGTGTGTCGCGGTCGAGCGCACTGGCGTCAAAGGCGACGGGATTCCCGATTGCGAAGATTGCCGCGAAGCTGGCGGTGGGCTACACGCTGGACGAGATTCCGAACGATATTACGCGGATGACGCCTGCTTGCTTTGAGCCGACGATTGATTACGTTGTGACGAAGATTCCGAAGTGGCAGTTTGAGAAGTTCCCGGGATCGGATGACACGCTGGGCCCGCAGATGAAGAGTGTGGGCGAAGTGATGGCGATTGGACGGACCTTCAAGGAATCGCTGATGAAGGCGCTGCGGTCGCTGGAGACGGGCAAGAAGACGGGCAGCGAAGAGCTGGAGCCTCGGCGGTTGACGCAGCGGCTGGTGACTCCGCAACCGGAGCGGCTGAACTATGTGCGGTTTGCGTTTGAGCGCGGGATGACGGTGCGCGAAGTGGCGCGGCTGACGGGGATGGATCCGTGGTTCCTGTACCAGGTGCGGGAGATTTCTGAAGCGCAGAGGCAGATCAGCACGTTGACGCCGGAGACGGTGACGACGGAGCAGCTGCGGCGCTTCAAGCGATTTGGATTGAGCGACGAGCGGCTGGCGAAGGAGTGGGGGCTGGAAGGCCACGACGGAATTGCACAGGTTCGCGAGCTGCGATATGAACGCGGGGTAAGGCCGATTTTCAAGCTGGTGGATACGTGCGCGGCGGAGTTTGAGTCGCATACGCCGTACTTCTATTCAAGCTATGACGAGGAAGACGAAGCGACGCCGACAAGCAAGCGGAAGATCATCATTCTGGGTAGCGGGCCGAACCGGATTGGGCAGGGAATCGAGTTTGATTACTGCTGCTGCCATGCGGCGTTTGCGCTGAAGGATGATGGCTACGAGACGATTATGGTGAACTGCAATCCGGAGACGGTTTCGACGGATTACGATACTTCGGATCGCCTCTATTTTGAGCCGCTGACACTGGAAGATGTGCTGGCGATTTATGAGCACGAGGCGACGTCGGGCGCAGAGATTGGAGTGATTGTGCAGTTTGGCGGACAGACTCCGCTGAACCTGGCGCAGCGGCTGAGGAAGGCGGGAGTGCCGATTATTGGCACGTCGCCGGAGTCGATTGACCTGGCGGAAGACCGCAAGCGGTTTGGGAAGCTGCTGGAGGAGTTGGATATTCCGCAGCCTGCGGGCGGTACGGCGACGAGCGTGGAAGAAGCGCTGGCGGTGGGTGCGCGGATTGGCTACCCGGTGCTGGTGCGGCCGAGCTATGTGCTGGGCGGGCGTGCGATGGTGATTGCCTATGACGCGGCCGAAGTGGCGCAGTATATGACGACGGCAGTGGAGTATTCGTCGGACAGGCCGGTGCTGGTGGACCACTTCCTGGAGTCGGCAGTCGAAGTAGACGTGGACGCGCTGTGCGACGGCAAGGATGTGGTGATTGCGGGGATTATGCAGCATATTGAGGAGGCCGGGATTCACTCGGGCGATTCAAGCTGCGTGCTGCCTGCGGTGAGCATAAGGCCGGGGACGATTGAGGTGATTCGCACGTATGCGCGGAAGCTGGCGCTGGCACTGAATGTGGTGGGCCTGGTGAATATGCAGTTTGCGATTCAGCGGGATGCGAATGACGAGGATCACGTGTATGTGATTGAGGTGAATCCGAGGGCGTCGAGGACAGTGCCATATGTGTCGAAGGCGACCGGAGTGCCGTTGGCGAAGATAGCATCGCGGCTGATGGTGGGCAGGAAGCTGGTGGAGTTCCTGCCGGAGCATGTGGCCGAGGGCAGGGACCTGGATGCGGGGCCGAACTTCTATGTGAAGTCGCCGGTGTTCCCGTGGAACAAGTTCCCCGGTGTGGACACGGTGCTGAGCCCGGAGATGAAGTCGACGGGCGAGGTGATGGGCGTGGCGGACAACTTTGGCGAGGCATTTGCGAAGGCGCAGTTGAGCGCCGGGCAGGTGCTGCCGATGGAGGGTACGCTGTTTATCAGCGTGAACGACCACGACAAGAAGGCTGCAATTCCGCTGGCGAAGCGTTATGTGGAGCTGGGATTTGCGCTGGTGGCGACAGAGGGCACGGCTCGGGTGCTGGAAGCGAACGGCATGGTGGTGGAGAGCGTGTTCAAGGTGAAGGAAGGACGGCCGAATGTGGTGGACCTGATCAAGGGCGACCGGATTCAGCTGATTATCAACACGCCGCGCGGGCAGGATACATTCTTTGACGAGAAGGCGATTCGGCGGGCGGCGGTGACGGCGCGGATACCGACGATTACGACGATAGCGGCGGCGACGGCGGCGGTGGAAGGCATAGCGGCGATGCAGCGGCGGCAGACGAATGTGATCAGCTTGCAGGAGCTGCATCCGGAGCCGATTGCGCGGATGTGATGCCGGGGAAAATGAGGAAGCGCAGAAGCGGGAGGCCTGAACGGCTGCCCGCTTTTGTGTTTGCAGCGGGGTGAAAAGGGGCGGAGGAATGGTCCCGCATGGCGGGTGTGGGTGCGGCTAAGAGGAATATGCTGGGGAAGGTGCCGGGACTCAGGAGTGAACGAGCCTGGACGCGAAGGTGGTTGGGCTATGGATGAAGTTGGGCTGGAGCCGGGGTTGACGCTGGATCCTGTGGGTGCCGAGGGCTGGGCGGAGTTTCGTGCGCTGGCGCATCGGGTGCTGGACGAGGCGCTGGATTTTACGGAGAAGGTGCGTGAGCGGCCGGTGTGGCAGCCGGTGCCGGCGGAGAGCGCGCTGCGGGTGGCGGGTGAGCTGCCGCAGGAAGGGACGCCGCTGGAGGCGCTGTGCACCGAGGTAACGGAGACGATACTGCCGTATGCGACGGGGAATGTGCATCCGCGATTTTTGGGCTGGGTGCATGGGAGCGGGCAGCCGGGGAATTTGCTGGCAGAGATGCTGGCGAGTGCGATGAATGCCAACTGCGGCGGGCGCGACCACGGGGCAATTTACGTGGAGCGGCAGGTGCTGGAGTGGTGCCGGCAGTTATTTGGATTTCCTGAAGGGACGAGTGGGCTGCTGGTGAGCGGCACGAGCATGGGGAACCTGATTGGGCTGGCGGTGGCGCGCAATGAAGCTGTGGCGGGGATGCGCGCGGCGGGTGTGGGAGCGATGCGCGGGCGGCTGACGGTGTATGCGTCAAGCGAGGTGCATGATTCGGTGGCGAAGGCGCTGGAGCTGCTGGGGCTGGGTGCAGAGGCGCTGCGGCGTGTGGCGGTGACGGATGCTTTTGGGATGGATGTTACAGCGCTGAGGGAGCGGATTCGGGAGGATCGGGCGGCGGGGCTGCAGCCGATGTGCGTGGTGGGTTGCGCAGGGACAGTGAATACGGGGGCGTTTGATGGGCTGGAGGAACTGGCGGCGGTGTGCCGCGAGGAAGGTTTGTGGTTCCACGTGGATGGGGCGTTTGGCGGGCTGTGCCGGATGAGCGAGGCGAAGCGCGGACTGGTGCGGGGGATTGAGTTGGCGGATTCATTGGCGTTTGATTTCCACAAGTGGATGCATGTGCAGTATGACGCGGGGTGCGTGCTGGTGCGGCGGGCAGGGGCGCAGTATGCGGCGTTTTCGATGCGGCCGCCTTACCTGGCACACGCGTCGGGGGGGCTGGGCGGGGGGATGGAGTGGCCGTGCGACCTGGGGCCGGAGCTGAGCCGGAGTTTCAGGGCGCTGAAGGTGTGGTTTGCGTTCCGGGAGAATGGGGTGCGGAAGTTTGGTGCGCTGATTGAGCAGAATTGTGCGCTGGCGGAGTACCTGGGGGAGCGGGTTGTGCGGGAGACGCGGCTGGAGCTGATGACGCCGGTGACGCTGCAGATTGTGTGTTTCCGGGTGAAGTGGGAGGGGGCGAGCGAGGCGGAGCTGGATGCGCGGAATGAGAGGCTGCTGATTTGGCTGCAGGAGAGCGGGGTGGCTGCGCCGAGTTCGACGCGGATTGGGGGGCGGTTTGCGATTCGGGTGAATGTGACGAACCACCGGACGCGGCGGGAGGATTTGGATGTGGTGGTGGGGAAGGTGTTGGAGTTGGCGGGCAGCTTCTAGCTTTTGGCTGGATTGAGTTGCGCTCGCTGAGGGTGGCAGGGTGCAGAGACCACGCGGTTCGAGCTGCGCTCGACTGCGCCGCCGGTCCCCAATTGCGAGGGACCGGGGGCACCCGTCCTGGGGTGCTAGGGTTTGAATTCGGCGGGGGTTGTGATGTTGATGGTGGTGGTGATGGGGAGGTTGTCAGAAGAGCCGCCGGCGAGGATGGTGATGGGTTCGGCTTCGACGCGCCAGGTGTGGGAGACGGAATCCCAGTAGGCGAGGTCGCGTGGTTTGATGGGGAAGGTGACGTCGATGGCGAGGCCTGCGGGGACGGGGATGCGGGCGAAGCCTTTGAGCTCGAGCTGGGGGCGGGTGACGGCGGAGCGGTCGTGGCGGACGTAGAGCTGGACGACTTCATCGGAGTCGCGGGTGCCGGTATTGGTGAGGTGGACGGTGAGGTTGACCTGGCCATCGGGGGTGACCTGGGCGGCGCTGGATTTGAGGGAGTCGTAGTGGAAGGTTGTGTAGGAGAGGCCGTAGCCGAAGGAGTAGAGGTGGGGCTGGCGGCTATAGAGGTAGGTTGCGCCGTGGGTGATGTCGTAGTCGAGCATGGGCCAGAGCTGGTCGTCGCCGGTGGGCCAGGTTTGGACGAGGCGGCCGGCGGGTGAGACGCGGCCGAAGAGGACGTCGGCGAGGCCGTGGCCGAGTTCCTGGGAGTTGTGGGTGAGGTGGACGATGGCGGGGATGTGTTGCTGGCTCCAGTTGATGGCGTAGGGGAAGCTGGAGACGAGGACTTCGACGGTGTGGGGGTTGGCGGCGTAGACGGTCTTTACGAGGTCTTCCTGTTCGAGGAAGATGGTGCGGCGGTCAACGTCTTCGCGGCCGTTGGAGGGGGTGGCGCACTCGTCCCAGTGGGTGGCGTTGCAGTAGGGGTGGTTGCCGACGAGGACGATGGCGACGTCGGCTGACTTGGCGAGGGCGGCGGCCTGGGCGGGGTTGGAGCCGTTGTCAAAAAGGACCTGGGTGCCGGGGGCGACAGCTTCGCGGATGCCGGCGAGCGCGGTAACGTCGTAGGGCGGGGTGCCGGAGTACCAGTCGAGGAGGACTTCGTCGGCCCAGGGGCCGATGACGGCGATGGACTTGAGAGCGGTGGGGTTGAGGGGCAGGGTGTTGGAGTTGTTTTTGAGCAGGACGATGGATTCCTGGGTGGCGAGGCGGGCGAGGTCATGGCTCGATTGGCGGTCCCAGGGCGGGGTGGTGCCGTCGCGGCCGATTTGGCCATAGGGGTCGGATGAGGCGGGGGTGTTGTCGACCTGGTCGAGTTCGCCGAGGCGGAGCCAGACGCGCATGATGCCGCGGAGGGAGGAATCGATGTCGGGCTCGGTAATCAAGTAGTCTTTGACGGCCTGGGTGAGGTCGGGGATGTAGGAGTCGAGGAAGGAGTTGATGCCGGCTTTGACGGCTGCGGCGGAGCCCTGCTCCTTGTTTGGGTAGCGCTTGTGGTCGGTGATGAGGAGGCTGAGCGCACCGCCGTCGGTGCAGATGAGGCCGTTGTTGCCCCACTCGTTGATCATGACGTCTTTGAGGACGGGGTGGATCATCATGGGGGTGCCGTTCCAGGAGTTGTAGGCGGCCATGACGGCGCGGGAGCCGCCGAGCTCAAAGCCCATGCGGAAGGGGACGGAGTAGTACTCGCGGAAGAGTCGCTCAGAGAAGTCGGAGGAGGTGTGGGAGCGGCCGTTTTCGTTTTCGTTGGCGAGGAAGTGCTTCATGAGGCTGGCGGCCTGCCAGTGGAGGGGGTCGGGGCCCTGGAGGCCGTGCTGGAAGGCGACGGAGAGGATGCCGGCGAGGTAGGGGTCTTCGCCGAGGGATTCTTCGGAGCGTCCCCAGCGGGGGTCTCGGGAGAGGTCAACGTTGGGGGCGCGGACGATGAGGCCGCTGCGGGCGTAGTTGGAGTTTTGGTATGTGTAGCGGGCTTCGTAGCCTTCGAGTGCGCCGATTTGCTGGAGGAGACGGGTGTCCCAGGTGTTGCCGAGGCCGCGCTCCTGGGGGAAGGTGGTGGTGGGGAGAACGGGGAGGGGTTTGCCTTCGACGCGGCCCTCCCAGTGACCGGGACCGCCGAGAGCGAGGCCGTGGAGGCCCTCGACCTGGCCGGAGAGGTTGAGGCCGAGGCGGGGGATGCGGGGGTGGTCGGACATGAGGAGGATTTTTTCGTCGAGGGTGAGACGAGAGAGGAGGTCGGTGATGCGGGCTTCGTCGGGGAGGGCGGGGTTGCGGAAGGGGAGCTGGGCCGGGGCCTGGGCAAGGGTGGCGCAGGTAGTGAGTGAGAGGAGGATGGCGGGGAGGATTTTGCGCATGGAGGCCTCGCGGGGCCTGGGTGGCCCGACAGCGAAGGTTATCACAGCGGATGGTGCTGGGGGAGATGGTAAAGCGTTTTTGGGTGGGGTTTAGCGGGTTACCTGCGGCTGCGCCGCAATAGCAAGTCAGCAAGTTAGCGGATTTGCTGGGGCTAGTGGGAGAGGAGGGGTTTGAGGAAGGGGAGGATGTGCTGGGCGATGAGTTGGGAGCCTTTGGCGGTGGGGTGAATGCCGTCGGGCTGGATGGTGCCGGGGAGGGTGTAGATGCCGTCGTAGATCATGGGCATGAGGGCGGTGTGGTGCTGGCGGGCGAGGGCGGGGAAGATGGCGGAGAAGTCGCGGACGTAGTCGGGGCCGTAGTTGGGGGGTAGGGTGATGCCGACGAGGAGGACGCGGATGTGGGCGGCCTGGAGGGTGGTGATGACTTTGTCGAGGTTGGAGCGAGTGAGGGCGGTGGAGATGCCGCGGAGGCCGTCGTTGCCGCCGAACTCCACGACGACGATGGAGGGGTGGAGGGCGAGGATTTGGGGGAGGCGGGCGAGTGCATCTTTGGTGGTGTCGCCGGCGGTGCCGCGGTTGATGATTTTGGCGGAGGGGAGGAAGAGTTGAAGCTGGGAGGGCCAGGACTGGGCGGATTCGAGGTTGTAGCCGGCGGTGATGGAGTCGCCAAAGCAGACGATGGTGGTGGGGGATTGAGCGGGGGCGGCGAGGGGGAGGAAGACGAGGAGGAAGAGGAGAGACGGGCGCATGGGTAGAGGATAGCAAGGTGATGGGATGAAAGGGTGCGGGAACGGTTGGGGAGGGATTCGCGTACCATAGCCGCAGGACTGGTGGGAGCGACGGATGATTCAAGTGAAGGGTGTGACGCGGACGATCCAGAATGGGTCGCGGCGGGTTGAGATTTTGAAGGGGATTGATCTCGAGATTCCGCAGGGGCAGTTTGTGGCGATTGTGGGAGCGAGCGGGAGCGGCAAGAGCACGCTGCTGGGTTTGCTGGCAGGGCTGGATGTGCCGACGACGGGCGAGATATGGCTGGATGGGACGCCGATTCACAATCTGGCGGAAGAGCAGTTGGCGAAGGTGCGCGGGCACAAGCTGGGGTTTGTCTTCCAGAGCTATCAATTGATTGCGACGCTGACGGCGCTGGAGAATGTGCTGTTGCCGTTTGAACTGAACAAGCCGGGCAATGGTGTGACGGAGGCGCGGGCGCTGCTGGCACAGGTGGGGCTGGCGGACCGGATGGATCACTATCCTGTGCAGTTGAGCGGCGGCGAGCAGCAGCGTGTGGCGCTGGCGCGGGCGTTTGTGGTGAATCCGCCGATAGTGATGGCGGACGAACCGACGGGAAACCTGGACAGTGTGAATGGCGAGATGGTGCTGAAGCTGCTGCTGAGCCGGAACCGGGAGGCGGGGACGACGCTGGTGCTGGTGACGCACGACCCGGCGGTGGCGGAACTGGCGAACCGGCGGATTGTGCTGCGGGATGGGCTGGTGGTGGAAGATGTGCTGCAGGGCTCGGCTGGAAAGTCCGCAGAAGGTCAGGGGGCCTGATGGCGGCGCGGGCATTGACGTGGAAGCGGGCGGGGACGATTGCCGGGCGGGATTTGCGGTCGGCGCCTGGGAAGTTTGTGTTTGTGGTGCTGAGCGTGGCGGTGGGTGTGGCGGCGCTGGTGGGGGTGCGGGGGTTCAGTGACAGCTTCCGGACGACCTTGCAAAAGCAGGCGCGGTCGCTGATGGCGGGGGATTTGTCTGCCAGGGTGAATCAGCAGCCGACTGCGAAGGAGCGGGAGCAGATTGGGGCGCTGAAGGCGCGGGGGATTCGGGCGACGTGGGTGACGGAGACGGTGTCGATGGTGAGTGTGCCGCCGGACCCGGTGCCGATCCTGGTGAGTTTGAAGGCGGTGGACCCGGCGGAGTATCCGTATTACGGACGGGTGGTGATGAGCCCGGACCAGCCGCTGGAGCAGGCGCTGACGGATTCCAGTGTGGTGGTGGCCGAGGAGTTCCTGATTCGCATGCATGCGCGGGTGGGGGATACGGTGCGGCTGGGTGGGCATGAGTTCCGGATTGCGGCGATGGTGGTGGAGGAGCCGGACCGGATTACGGCGGGGGCGGGGATTGGGCCACGGGTGTTTTTGTCGCGGGGTGCGCTGGAGGCGACGGGGTTGCTGGCGGCGGGGTCGCGGGCGTATGAGCGGCTGCTGGTGGAGTTGCCTGCGACGAGCCAGAGTGTGACGCAGTTGGCGGGGGTTCGGAAAGAGCTGGAGGGGATGCTGCCGGAGGCGCAGGTGATGGATTACCGGGAGGGAAATCCGGCGCTGACGGAGGGACTGGACCGGGCGACGGCGATTTTGTCGCTGATTTGCCTGGTGGCGATGGTGCTGGGGGCGATTGGCGTGGCGATGAGCATGCATGCGCACCTGGAACAGCGGATGGATATGCTGGCGATTCTGAAGGCGATTGGCGCGGGATCGGGGGATTTGCTGCGGATATTTCTGTTGCAGACGCTGGGACTGGGGCTTGCGGGAGCGCTGGTGGGCGTGACGGCGGGGTTTGGGGTGATGCTGGCGTTGCCGGCGGTGTTTGGGAATCTGCTGCCGGTGCATACGGTGTTCGGGTTTCCGTGGCGCTCGGCGGCGGCAGGGCTGGCGACGGGGTTGCTGACGACGCTGCTGTTCTGCCTGCCGCCGCTGCTGGATGTGCGGAAGGTGCGGCCGATATTGGTTTTCCGGCGGATGGTGGAGAATGGGGCGGGGCCGGAGTGGAGCTTTGGCGAGGTTTGGCGGGAGCTGAGACGGGCTGGGGTGGTGGGATTTGTGCCGGCGCTGGCGCGGCTGTTGGGGCGTGTGGTGCTGGCCGGGGTGCGGTTTGTGCAGCGGAATGCGCTGCAGATGGTTGCGGCGGTGGTGACGCTGGGGGCACTGGCTGGGATTGCGGCGGCGCTGAGTGATTCGGCGCAGGTGGGAAGGTATTTTGCGCTGGCGCTGGCGACGGTGTTGTTGGTGCTGCTGGGGTTGTCGGCGGGATTTCTGCGGGTGCTGAAGTGGGGGCTGAAGCTGGTGCGGCTGCGGTTGCCGCAGGGATTACGGCAGGGGCTGGCGAATCTGTACCGGCCAGGGAACCAGTCGGCGGCGGTGCTGGCAGCTTTGGGCACGGGGGTGATGCTGATTCTGTCGGTGTACCTGATGCAGGCGCAGGTGCTGCGGGAGATTCAGGAGACGGCATCGCCGACGCTGCCGAATCTGTTTTTGGTGGATGTGACGACCGACGAGATTTCGGGGTTGAAGGGGTTTTTCCAGAAGCAGACGGGGGTGCTTCAGCAACTGGATTTGCTGCCGGTGGTGAGCGGGCATTTTGTGTCGCTGAACGGGGTGCCGATTGGGCAGGTGACGATTGAGCATTTTCCGAAGCGGATGCTGGAGAGTGTGAGTCTGAGCTGGGCGGACCAGGCTCCGGCAGGTGACAAGATTGCGGCCGGCAAGTGGTGGAGCGACGCGAATGCCAAGGAGATGGCACTGGACAAGGGGATTGCTGACCGCGTTCATCTGACGGTGGGCTCGAAGGTGGAGCTGGAGGTGAATGGGGAGACGCTGAGGCTGACGATTGCGGCGCTGTTCCGGACCGATGAGCAGCATATCGCGGGCAGGGCACGGTTTCTGGTGCCTTCAGGATTGCTGAAGGACGCTCCGACTGTCTGGTATGGGGCGGTGCGGGTGGATACGCGGCAGGTGTCGAATGTGGAGCGGGCGCTGTTTGCGACGTATCCGACGGTGACTGTGATTAACCTGGCGGATGTGCTGGACCGGATTGAGGGAGTGGTGCGGCAGATTACGTTTGTGGTGCGGTTTCTGGCAGGGTTTTCGATTTTTGCGGGGCTGATGATCTTGGCGTCGTCGATTGCATCTACGCGATTCAGAAGGATGCGGGAGGCGGTGGTGCTGAAGACGCTGGGAGCGACGCGTGGGCGGATAATTACGGTGTTTTCAATTGAATTCAGCGTGCTGGGCCTGCTGGCGGGGTTGGTGGGCGTGGTGTTTGCGAATCTGCTGACGAAGGCGCTGCTGATACGGCTGGAGGCGCACTGGCATCTGGAGTGGGCGGCAACGTTGACGGCGCTGGTGGGGACGGCGCTGCTGGCGGTGACGACGGGGTGGATTGCGAGCTACCGGATATTGGGGTTGCGTCCGCTGGAGGTTTTGCGGGAGGAGTAACGAAAGGCAGCCGCTAGCTTTTAGCCGGATCGAGCTGCGCTCGATATTGATTTTTGAGTGATTCATGATGGGGGAGTAGTGGTTCCTCGGTCTCAAAGTCGAGACCGGGGGCACCCGGAGTGTGGTTAAGGACGGGGGGATGATCCCTGGGTTAGAACTCTTCGTTGAGGTCAACCTTGGGGAGCTCGTCGCCGTCGCGGGCGAAGAGGACATAGAGGGTTGGCAGCAGGAAGATGCCGATGATGAGGTTGGCGAGGAGGCCGCCGACGATGACGATGGCGAAGGGGCGCTGGGAGTCAGAGCCGATGGCGTGAGAGAGGGCGGCCGGCATGAGGCCGAGGGTGGCGACGAGCATGGTCATCATGATTGGGCGGAGGCGAAGGACTGCGCCTTCGACTGCGGCTTCGACGATGTGAGCCTGGGTGGATTCTTCCATGCCGCGGCGGTGGGCGCGTAGCTGGTTGATGAACTCGATCATGATGACGCCGGTTTGGACGGAGACGCCGAAGAGGGCGAGGAATCCGACGGCGGAGGAGACCGAGAAGTTGGTGTGGGTGAGGAAGAGGGCGAGCGGGCCGCCGATGGAGGCCATGAGGACGCTGACGAGGATGAGCAGAGCCCACTTGGCGGAGCGGAACATGGTGTAGAGGATGAGGAAGATGACGATGCCGGTGATGGGAATGACGATGGCCATGCGCTTGTTGGCGCGCTTCTGGCTTTCGTATTCGCCGGCCCACTCGAGGTGGTAGCCGATGGGGAGTTTGACGTTGTGGTCGACCTTTTGGATGGCTTCTTCGACGGTGGAGCCGAGGTCGCGGTGTTCGACAGAGTACTTGATGGCGATGTAGCGCTGTCCCTGCTCGCGGTAGATTTCTTCGGCGCCGTCGTCGAAGGCGGATTGGGTGAGCTGGGCGAGGGAGACCCGTTCGCCGGAGGGTGAGAGGAGGCGGATCTCCTGGATGGCCTCGCGGGTGTCGCGGTAGTTGGGTTTGTAGCGGAGGGTGACGTCGTAGCGGGCCTCGCCCTGCTGGACCTGGGTGAGGGGGTTGCCGCCGACGGCGGTCTGGATGGCGTCCTGGACATCGGCGACATTGATGCCGAAGCGTGCTGCGGCTTCGCGGTCTACGGTGAGGTTGAGGTTGGGCTGGCCGATGATGCGGAAGATGCCGAGGTCGGCGACGCCGGGGACGGTGGCCATCTGGTCCTGGATTTCCTGCGCGGTTTTTTCGAGGGTGCGGAGGTCGTCGCCGTAGAGCTTGACGGCGAGCTCGCCTTTGACGCCGGAGACGGCCTCTTCCATGTTGTCGGAGATGGGCTGGGAGTAATTCCAGAGGACGCCGGGGAATTTGGAGAGTTCCTTGTCGATGGCGGCGATGAGGGCTTCCTTGTCCTGGTTGAAGACGGGGCGCCATTCCTTTTTAGGCTTGAGGTCGACGAAGTATTCGGTGTTGAAGAAGCCGGCGGTGTCGGTACCGTCGTCGGGGCGGCCGGTTTGGCTGACGACCTGGGTGACCTCAGGGAAGCTGGCCATGACGAGGCGGGCCTGGTTGGTGAAGTCGATGGAGGAAGTGGGGCCGGTGGATGGCGCGAGGGTGCCACGGATCCAGATGGAGCCTTCGTCGAGGTGGGGGAGGAATTCCGAGCCGATGGGGCCGCCGAAGGTGAGGTAGATGGCTGCGGCGAAGAGGATGCCGGAGACGGCGAGGGTGACGCGGGTGTGCCTGATGGCAGCGGTGACGGCGGTGCGGTAGTGGCCGGTGAGCCAGCCGAGAAGGGGATTTTCCCACTCTTTTGCGCCGTTGCGGAAGAGGATGGAGGCGAGGACCGGGGCGATGATGATGGCGAAGACGAGCGCGCCGATGAGAGCGAAGGTGACGGTCCAGGCCATGGGCTTGAAGAGGCGGCCTTCGACGGCCTGGAGGGTGAAGATGGGCAGGTAGCTGGCGATGATGATGCCGCGAGCGAAGAAGACGGGGCGCTGGACCTCGTAGGAGGCGTCGCGGATGCGCTGGATGGGGGTGCGGGTGTCGTTGGCTTTGCCGAAGTGGCGGACGATGTTCTCGATCATGACGACGGAGCCGTCGACGACCATGCCGAAGTCGAGTGCGCCGAGGGAGAGGAGATTTGCCGGGATGTGGCTGAGGTCGAGGCAGATGGAGGCAAAGAGGAGCGCGAAGGGGATGGTGAGGGTGACGATGATGGCGCCGCGGATGTTGCCGAGGAAGAGGAAGAGGATGAGGGAGACGAGGAGGACGCCTTCGAGGAGATTGTGCTCGACGGTTTCGACGGTGTAGCTGACAAGTTTGGAGCGATCGAGAAAGGGAACGACCTTTACGCCGGGAGGGAGGATGTGCTCGTTCAGCTCGGTGACTTTGTCGTGGATGCCCTGGAGGACGGGGTCGGAGTCGTCGCCTTTCTGGAGGAGGACGACGCCTTCGACGGTGTCGTCGTTGTCGACGATGGAGCCGTCGGGGCGGTGGGTGGAGCGGCCGATTTGACCGAGGCGGATTTTGGGGCCCTGCTCGACGGTGGCGATGTCGCGGATGCGGAGGGCGGTGCCGTTCTGGGTTTTGATGACTGTGTTTTCAATGTCGGCGACGGAGTTGAAGAGGCCGAGGGACTGGACGTTGATTTGCTGGGCGCCCTGCTCAATGAAGCTGCCGCCGCCGTTGGAGTTGTTGTTGGCGATTTGCTGCTCGATTTGGGAGAGGCTGAGGCCGTAGCCGACGAGTTTGTCGGGGTCGATCTTGATTTGGTACTCGCGGGTGGGGCCGCCGAAGCTGGCGACGTCGACGACGCCTTTGACGCTCTTGAACTGCTTTTCCAGCGTCCAGTCTTCGAGGGATTTCTTCTCCATGACGTCGTAGGCGGGGTTGGTGGACTCGAGGGTGTACCAGAAGATTTGGCCGACGGGTGACCAGTCGGTACCCATTTGGGGCTGGAGGCCGGCGGGGAGGCTGACCTGGTTGAGGCGCTCGAGGACGTGCTCGCGGTTGACGTCGCTGGTGGTGTTGTCCTCAAAGATGAGCATGAGGCTGGAGATGCCGGCAAGCGAGCTGGAGCGGAGATGGGCGAGGCGAGGGATGCCGCCCATCTGGATTTCAATGGGGATGGTGACCTGGCGCTCGATTTCCTCGGCGGAGCGTCCGGGCCATTGGGTGATGATTTGGACGTAGTTGTTGGCGACGTCGGGGTAGGCCTCAATGGGGAGGCCGCGGAAGGCTATGACGCCCCAGATGGTGAGGGCGAGGACGCCACCGAGGATGAGCCATCGACTCTTGAGGGCGAAGTTGACGAGGGCACGGATCACTGGGTCACCGCGCTTTCAAGGGAGAGGGCGTTGGTGACGACCTGGGTGCCGAGGGCGATGCCGTCGAGGATTTCCTGCCGACCATCGGGGAGGATACGTCCGCCATGGACGGCGGTGCGCTTGAATTGGGCGTCGCCGGCGGGAACGAAGACCCAGTCGCGGTCGTGGAGATGGAGGACGGCGGTGGCGGGGATGACGGCGTGGGTTTCCGGGGTACGGCTGGCGAAGGTGGCGGTGACGAACATGCCGAGCTTGAGGAAGCCGGGGTTTGCGACTTCGAGACGGACCTTTGCTGTGCGCAGGGTGGGGTCAAGGACGGGGCCGATATCGGAGACGCGGCCGGTGAGGAGCTTGTCAGGGTATGCGTTGACGTGGATTTTGGCAGACTGGCCGAGCTGGAGCTTGGCGAGGTCGTTTTCGTAGACGTCGCAGAGGATCCAGACGGAGGACAGGTCGGCGATGGTGAAGGCGGTTGCGGAGCCGGAGTAGGTGACGCCGGCGGCGGCGGAGTTGGTGACATTTTGGGCGATGACGACGCCGGAGGTGGGGGCGTAGACGGGGACGAGGTTGCCGGGGTGGGATTTGTCGAGGCCGAGGGTGTGGAGTTGCTCCTCGGCGGCGGTGAGGGTGGATTTGGCGTCCTGCTCGTTGGCTTCAGCCTGTTCGAGCTGGGACTGGGGGATGGCGCCGTGTTCGAGGAGGTCTTTGGCGCGGGCGAGGGCCTGGGAGGCGAGGCGCTCATCGTTGGTGGCGCGGCGGAAGACGTCAAAAGCGTTGGTGGCGTCGGGGCTTTGGATCTTCATCATGAGGTCGCCTTTGTTGACGGAGTCGTCGAGGCGGGCGTGGATTTCGACGACGCGGCCTGAGGCGAGGGAGATGACGGGGATTTCGCGGGCGATGTCGGGGGTGACGGAGCCGGTGGCGTTAAGCTCCGACGGGGCTTCGAGCTTGCCGGCGGAGAGAGTGGGGAACTGGCTGAGCTTGGCCTTGTCTACGGTGACGAGGTTCATGTCGGTGACGTGGGTGACCTGGGCGGCTGGGGGCGCGGTGTCGCCGGCCGGTTCTGTTTTGCAGCCGGAGAGGGATGGGGTGACGAGCAGGGCCGCGAGGGCGGGGAGGAAGACGAGATTGCGGGAGTTGGTGGTCATTGAATTACCTCGCGTCCAACGGCGAGATTCAGCTGACTGACTGCCGTTTTGTAAGAGCCGATGAGTTGCAGATAGGCGAGCTGGACCTGGCGATAGTCGCTTTGCGCGTTGAGGAAGTCCATGAGGGATGCGCCGCCGTGCTGCCAGGCATAGGTGACGGTGTCGCGGACACGGGTGGCCTGGTCGAGATAGTGGGCCTTGTAGGGGGTGAGCAGGGCGATGGAGGAGCGGACCTGCTGCCAGGAGGAATCAACGTCGGCGAAGACCTGGGCGCGGGCGGCATCAGAGAGCTGTCGGCTGCGGTCGATATCGATGAGGGTACGCCTTTTTTCGCCCTGGTTGCGGTCGAAGATGCGCAGAGGGATGTTGACGCTGAGGCCGAGGGTGTTTTTGTCGTTGGGGTTGTTGAAGGAGGGATTGAAGGTTTCCCATGCGCTGAGGGTGGGGTCGGTGGAGCCGTTGGCCTGAGCGAGTTTGTGGTTGGTTTCGGAGAGGGTGATGGCGTCGAGAGCGGCGCGGAGGTCGGGGCGCGAGTCGAGAGCGGTCTGGTGGAAGGTTTCGATGTCGGGAAGGGCAGAGAGCTCTGGGGCAAAGTCGAAGGGGCCATCGACGTCGAAGGAGTCGGTGGGGGTGCGGTCGTTGAGGAGCTGGAGGAGCTGGATTTTGGAGGTGCGGAGGTTGACGGTGGCCGATTCGAGTTCGGACTCGTATTGAACGCGCTGGAGTTCAATGCGGTCGAGGTCGATTTGGGCGAGGTCTCCGGCGCGGAAGCGGTCGCGGCTGATGGCGATGAGCTTGTCGTAGTAGTCGAGGTCAGCAGTGGCGAGCTTGAGGGTGGCCTTGGCCTGGAGGGTTTGCAGGAAGGCGAGGCGGAGGGTGAACTCGAGATTGCGCTGGAGGTCGTCGTGCTGGTCACTTGCGACGCGGGTGGTGTCTTTGGCGGCCTGGAGGCGGAGTTCGCGTTTGCGGTCGCGTTCGTGGAGATAGCTGAGGGTGGACTGGAGCTGGGTGGAGGAGAGGGGTTGCCAGACGCCATGGTAAGGAGCGAGCTGGGTTCCGTCGTTGGCGAAGGTGAATTGTGGGTTGGGGCGCAGGAAGGCGGTAGCCTCGGCAGCGCGGGATTCGTCGAGGGCGAGTGCGTCGGCACGGAGTGCGGGGTTGGCGGCTTGAAAGCGTGCCTTGACCTGTTCCCACGAAAGGGGGGATGGTGACTGCGCGCAGAGCGCAGTGGTGCCCACGAGAAGGAGCATTGCTGCACCAACGGGGCGAAGAAATCGCATCATGCGAGACCTCGTAGGTTTGGGTGGCCCTGGGAAACGCCAAGGCACAGAACAATATTGGGTTTACTGGATACAGACGCGCGCGGGGAGGGGAGGGTTTACGCCTGGGGTGGCGGGCGGGCGGCGTGCGCGGGAGAAAAGCCGGGTGCGCCAGTGGTGCTGGGCTGCGCGGGGAGGAGGAGAGCCAACTGCGGGAGCAGGGGCTGGGTCAGGGGAGCCGGGACGGTGTAGAGAGCCGGGTGGACGGCGAGGTGCCTGTGTGTGCCGTCTGAGGCTTTGCGGAGGAGGGTATCGGTCTCTGCGGGGTTTTGCGCGGAGACGAGATCGTCACTCATGGAGATGACGGGTAGGAGGAGAAGAAGAACCATAGCCAGGGTAAGAGCCTGGCGGGTGCGCGAGGATCCGGCGCGGCCGTGACGAATCCACAGGCCGACGAGAAGAAGCGAAACCGTGAGCCACAAAAGGTTTAGCGATAGCTCGAGCATCCTTGACTATGGTAGCGCAGAGTGGGCTGGTGTGTGTGAAGGGATGGTAGCAAGGGGTCGGGAGGTTTTCAACAGGGGGCGGTTGGGCGAGGGCGATTTGGGGGGTGGGAAAGATTGACCAACGGGAGTGGGCAACGATATGATTGGAGAGTTGACGATTCATTGCCCTCTCGTTCAATGGTAGGACAGCTGCCTCTGGAGCAGCCTATCGGGGTTCGAATCCCTGGGGGGCAGCCAAATCCTTGAAAAGATTGTAGAAAGGCCCGGCCAAACGGCTGGGCCTTTTTGCGTTTGGGGTGAGGTGAGGGGAGTTGGAGGGAACGAGAAAGGCCGCCCGGAGAGGGCGGCCTTTTGGGTTGGAGCGGGTTTGGGAGCCTAGTAGAAGATGGCTCCGATGGAGGCATTTCCACTGAGGGTGACGGTGCAGGTGGGCGAGTCGAGCAGAGTCTTGCCGGCTGCGGGTGTGCAAGCGACGCCGCCGCCGACGCCATCGCCGGAGGACCAGCCGCCGAAGCCGGCGCCGGTGGGTGACTCGGTGATGGTAATGGTGGAGCCGGTCTCGTAGGTTCCGGTGCAGACCGAACCGCCAGAGCCGGACCAGCCGGGGCCACAGTGGATGAGGTTGGGGGTGCCGGTGTCAGAGGGCGCGGTGACCAGCCAAGTGGTGTTGTTTTCGCCGGCGTTGTAGATGGTGATGGTGGCGAATTGGGGATGAGCAACAGCCTGCTCGCAGACGCCGCTTGCGGCCTGGCAGGTGAAGGTATTGGGGGAGGAGATGACCACGGTGCCGTCGGGGTTGGTGGCTTCGGCAAAGATATTGGTAAAGCCGGTGTATCCCTGTGAGGTAGCCAAGCCGCCGGATTCGCCTGGGGTGCCACTGGAGTTGATGGATGCGACTTCCGGCAGGCTTGAGATCCAGGTGACCGAGTCGGTGATGTCGCGCACGGTGGGCGTGACCGAATAGGTTCCGAATGCGAGGAATTGTCCGGTCATGCCCTTGTTGGAAACGGTGATGTTTCCGGGCACAATCTGGATGGAGAGCAGTGGCTCGGTTGCCGCACCGATGACGACCGTGTAGCCAGCAGAGGCGACGATTTTGCTGTTGTCCTTGTTGGTGTAGATGGCCTGGATGGTGGCGGAGCCGTTGCCCGCCGCAGTGACGAGGCCCGGAGTGCCGCTGCCGACGTTGCCGACGGTGGCGACTGCGGTGTTGGAAGAGGACCAGGTGACCTGGTCAGTGACATCGAATTGGAGGCCGGCCGAGCCCTCAGTTCCGAGGACGAAGAACTGGGTTTGCTGTGCGGCTGCAGTGGCAGCCTGGCTGGCGGGATATACGGCGAGCGCGGTGACCTGCTCAGTGTTTCCGCCGAGGACGGTGAATTGAGCACTGCCGGTTACCGCGGTTTTATCGGTGTTGATATAGATGGCGGTGATGGCGGTGGTGCCCTGGCTGACTGCGGTGGCAAGGCCAGCGTTGGAGATGGTGGCAATCTGGATGCTTGCGGAGCTCCAGGTGACCTGGCCGGTGACGTCGAGGGTAGCGCCGGAGGTGGTGGTGCCGATGGCGATGAACTGCGAGGTTTGTCCCGGCGAGGCGACGGACTGGGAGTTGGGGAGGATGCTGACGGAAGCGATGCTGCCGCCGCCACCTCCGCCGCCGCCGGTGACCGTGATGGTTGCGCTAGCGGTGACCGGGCCGGCATAGCCCTTTGCAGTACCGGTAATGGTGGTAGTGCCGGCGCTGACGGCGGTAACTACACCGGATGCGCTGACAGTGGCCACGCCAGTGATGGCGCTGGTCCAGGTGGTGAGCGCGGTAACGTCTCCCGTCTTAGGATGCTGCGCGTTGCCGAATGTACCCGTGGCAGTCATCTGGAGGGTGGGGCCGCCGACGACCAGCGATGCAGAGGTTGGAGAAAGCGTAATGGAGTCAAGCCCTGAGTTGACGGAGCAACTGCTCAACCCGATGACAAGGCAGAGGAGGGAAACGACCCATAGTGAGCGGCGAACGAGCATGTGCATCTCCTGGCGAATAGAAACCGTTGCGCGGAGTCCCCTGGCGGGGAGTTTCCACTCGGCTTAAACCGGATTCCGCGAGATACGTGGAATCCGCGAGTTTAAGTCGAATCATGCCCATTGTATCCGGCAGCGGGGATACGGGCGCGGAAATTCGTGCGTGAATTATAAGAGTTGTTCAGTGCTAGTTACCAGAGACGTTAACGGGATTTGGTTTGGGCGAGGAGTGAGTTTTGCGGGATGGGTATTCGTGAAAGTTTTTTTGGCTCAGATGAGGGGTGTGTCTGACCAGCCTTCGGCGACGAAACGGTATCCGACCCATGGTTCAGTCTGTATATATTGCTTTCCGGTTTCGGCTTCGAGCTTTTTGCGAAGTTGTCCGATGAAGACGCGCAGGTACTCCGGCTGATGGATGGAGTTGCCACCCCAGATAGCGGTGAGCAGAGCGCGGTGGGTGACGACTTTGCCTTCGTGGCGGGCGAGGTGGACGATGAGTTCGAATTCCTTGGGGGTGAGGTGTATTGGGATTCCCTGGACGGTGATGGAGTGGGCGATGGCATCGATGACGAAGTCGCCGGCCTCGATGGTGGCGGCGGAACGCTCAGGGGCGCGGCGGAGGTGGGCGCGGATGCGGGCGAGGAGTTCGTGGTTGCTGAAGGGCTTGGTGACGTAGTCGTCAGCGCCGGCGTCGAGGGCTTCGACCTTGGAGCGCTCGTGATCGCGGACGGAGAGTACGAGGATGGGGGTGGCGGCGGTGGCGCGGATGGCGCGGCAGACGTCCACGCCGGTCATGGTGGGCATCATGAGGTCGGTGATGACGAGGTCGGGCGCCCACTCGCGGTAGATCTGGATGCCTTCTTCGGGGTCGTTTGCGGTACGGACGCTGTATCCCTGGGCGGTGAGTGAGGCGCGGAGGACGCGTGTGATCTGGGTTTCGTCGTCGATGATGAGGATGCGTCCGGGCAAGGGGTACCTCCAGCGGGTTACATCCTTTATTACAGCACTGCGGGGGCGGGTGGGCCTTTACGATTTCCTTATTGCTTCGAGGGTGGCGTGTTGGGATGGTGGGCCGGGTGAGGCGCTATGATGCCTAGCTATGAGGCTGAAGTGGGAGCAGTTGCGGGTCGGGCCAGGGATGCACTGGCTGGGGGCGGTGGCGCTGACGGCGGTGGCGACGGGTTGCCTGCTGCTGGCGCATGCCAGCGGGACTTCAGCGGGCATGGTGTATCTGCTGCTGGTGATGCTGATGGCGACCAGGACGAACCTGGCGCTGAGCGTGCTGGTGGCGTGCGTTTCGGCGTTACTGTTTGACTACTACTTTCTTGAGCCATTTGGGACGTTTACGATTCACGGCTGGCAGGGGTGGCTGGCGATGGGGGCGTATGTGATTTCCTGCGTGGTGGCGGGACGGGTTGCGGACCGTGCGCGGAGGCAGACGGCGCAGGCGGAGCAGCGACGGGCGGAGCTGGAGAAGCTGTTTGCGCTAAGCCAGGAGATGATGCTGCACGGGGATGCGGCGGGGCTGGTGCGGGATATTCCGCGGCTGGTGGAGCGGATTTTTGGGCTGGATGCGGTGCTGCTGTATGTGCTGGATGAGGATCACGTGTATTCGTCGACGGTGGGCACGACACTGGCGATTGTGCGGACGCTGCGGGGGGCTCATCCGGACCAGGAGGGTATGGTGGAGCTGCCGCAGGGATATACGTCGCTGAAGCTGACGTTTGGGATGCGGACGGTGGGTATTTTGGCTTGGCTGCCTTCAATTTTGACGCAGGAGGTGTGCTCGGCGGTGGGTGCGCAGGTGGCGATTGCGCTGACGCGGGCAAGCGCGATTGAGACATCGGCGAGGCTGGAGGCGGCGCGGGCAGGCGACCGGCTGCGGACGGCGCTGATTGACTCATTGACGCATGAGCTGCGGACGCCGCTGACGTCGATACGGGCGGCGGCTACGACGCTGCAGGATGCCGGGGAGCTGGATGCGGAGACGCGGGATGAGCTTGCAGCGGTGATGGTGGAGGAGAGTGCGCGGCTGGACCGGCTGATAGGGGAAGCGATAGAGATGGCGCAGATTGATGCCGAGGGCGTGGCGGTGCATCCGGTGGCGCAGACGACGCGGGCCCTGCTGGAACATGCCGTGGAAGAGAGCCGGGCACAACTGGCGGGGCGGCGGGTGACGGTGACGGTGGCGGAGCCGGATGAGCCGGTAATGCTGGATGGGAACCTGATGAGGCGGGTGCTGCGGCACCTGCTGGAGAATGCAGCGCGGTATACGCCCGTGGGCGGGCAGGTGGAGTTGACGAGCCGGAGGGTTGGCGGGCAGGTGGAGCTGTGTGTGCGGGATAACGGGCCGGGGATCGATACGTATGACTTACCGCTGATTTTTGAGAAGTTCTACCGGGGGAAGGCGACGGCAAAGGGAGGCAAGGGGTCGGGGATGGGGTTGGCAATTACCAAGGCAATCCTGGCGGCGCACGGGGGGAGCATTACGGCGGAGAGCCGGCCGGGCAGAGGCGCAACCTTCCGGATTGTGTTTCCGGAGTTGGTGGGTGGCGAAACTTCGGCAGGGACTGGACCGTCAAGAGGTGTGCAGGATTGAGTGGCCCGAAGCTGTCGCAATGCTTTCAGGTGGAGTTTTTGGCGGATGAGAGAGTTCGGGGTGCCCATGAGGGGCACTTCATGCAGTTTTAAGGTTTGTGGAGTAGAACAGTTGTAAGGAGAGACGAAAATGCGTTTGAAGTTGGGTTTGGTAGCGGTTGGATGTGGATTGCTGAGCATGGCTTGTACGGGCGCGATGGCGCAGACCGGGTACAAGGTGACGGCGGAGTGGAAGGTTGGCGGGGATGGTGGCTGGGATTATCTGGCAGTGGACCCGGTGACCAACGAGCTGTATGTGACCCGCGGGGCGCACGTGATGGCGATTGATACGGCGACGGGCAAGTTGGTGGCCGATATTACGGGCTTCAAGGGCACGCATGGTGTGGTGTTTTCGAACGACGGGACGACGGGGTATATCTCGGACGGGCGTTCGAACGAAGTTGCGGTGTTTGACCGGGCGACCCATGCGGTGACGGGCCATGTAGCGACGGGTGCGAATCCGGACGGGATGGTGTTTGACGAGTTTACGCAGACGGTTTGGGCGTTTAACGGTACAGGCAAGAGCGCGACGGTGATTGACGCGAAGACGAATACCGCTGTGGCGACGATTCCGCTGCCGGGCAAGCCGGAGTTCCCGGTGACGGACGGGAAGGGATCGATTTTTGTGAACATCGAGGACAAGAATCTGATTGTCCACCTGGATGCGGTGAAGAAGGTGAAGCTGGCGGAGTGGTCGATTGCTCCGTGCGATTCGCCGAGCGGCCAGGCGATTGATGTGAAGTCGAACCGGCTGTTCAGCGTATGCGATGGCAGCGTGATGACGGTGACGGATGCGGCTACGGGCAAGGTGGTGGCGACGCCGAAGATTGGCGACGGGCCGGATGCTGCTGCGTTTGATGCCAAGACGGGGTTGATTTTCAGCTCGAACGGGCAGTCGGGGACGCTGAGCATTGTGCACGAGGACAGCGCGGACAAGTACACGGTGGTGGATACGGTGAAGACGGCGGCGAGCGGCCGGACGATGGCATTTGATGCCAAGACCGGGAAGGTGTATGTGGTGGTGGGCAAGTTTGGCCCGCGTCCGGCACCGACGCCGGAGAATCCGCGGCCGTGGCCGACGCTGATTCCGGGAAGTTTTGAGGTTTTGGTGGTGAGCCGGTAACCTTTTTCTCAAATGAAGAATCAGTAGGGCAGGGCATCGAGCCCTGCCTTTGCTGTTTGGAATGGTAGAGTGGGAGTGATTTTGCAGTTGCAGCGGGGCGGAGAAGCGATTGTCGATGGAGCGGAGCAGCGCGGAGGGGGAGTGTCCGGGGCAGGGGTTGGACCCTGCGCTGGAGCTGATCGCACGCATTGTTGCGGGCGAGCGGCAGCTTTTCCACGAGTTGATACGGCCGGTGGAGCGGCAGGTTTTTGTGATGCTGCGGATGCTGCTGAAGGATGATGCGGAGGCGGAAGATGTGGCGCAGGAGACGATGATCAAGGTGTATAGGCACCTGGGGTCGTTCCGGGGAGAGTCAAAGTTCAAGACGTGGGTGCTGTCGATTGCGCGGAATGAAGGGCTGGCGCGGCTGAAGAAGGTGGAGCGGCGGGCCGAGGAGACGTTGATACCGGAGCAGGATGAGCCGGGCGGGGACTGGACGCCGGCGCTGTTGACGGATTGGCGCGAGGTTCCGCTGGAGGCACTGGAGCGGAAGGAGCTGGGCAAGGCTCTGCAGGCAGCGGTGATGGGATTGCCGGGGATTTACCGGGAAGTGGTTGAGTTGCGGGATGTGGAAGAGCTGAATGTGGAGGAGACGGCGAAGTTGCTGGGTGTGACGGAGAACGTGGTGAAGGTGCGTCTGCACCGGGCCCGGCTGATGCTGCAGAAGACGCTGACGCCGGTGCTGCAGCAACATGCCGGGAAGCGCCGGGGATGGCTGGGGTGGTTGCGATGAGGATTGACTGCCAGCACGTTTGGGAACATATCTCGCGCTACATTGATGGCGACGTGGATACGGAGTTGCGCGCGGAGATTGACCGCCACCTGGAGCACTGCGAGATTTGCTCGGCGGTGATGGATTCGACGCGGAACGTTGTGGTGCTGATGGCGGATGAGCGGGTGTTTGAGATACCGGCGGGGTACAGCGAGCGGTTGCACAGGCGACTGGACGCGGTGCTGGCGGGGCCGCCGGGTGGGGACGTGGAAAGTTAGAGTCTCTCAGGGCGCAAGCCCGAAACTTTTTCAAGACTTTCAGTCGGGATTTTTGTGGGGATTTTGAGGCTCTCTGGATTTGGGCAATGCTTGCCCAGGTTTCGGGGGGCTTTTATGCGTTGGGAAGGTATTGGGAGACTGCGCTCTGGGCGGGCAGGGGGCGAGGGCGGTGGACCATGGGGTGGGTGATGACTTCCGCGAGGACGATCAGGAGGGTGAGGACGGAGAGGGCGATTTGAAGACGCTCGGCGCGGCGTTCGCGGAGGGGGATATCGCGGCGACGCCAGTGGGCCGAGGCGCGGGCGCGGAGAATGCGGACGCGGATGAGGACGGCGAGGTTGACCAGTGCGCCGAGGGTGCCAAGGATGAGCATGGGGATGCGGATGGCGTCCTGGTGGAATCCGGTGGGCGGGGCGTATGTTCCGGAGGCGACGGCGAGGGCGGTGAGGCCGATGGCGACGCGGATTCCGCTGAGGGCGAGGACGGCGGCGCAGGCGCTTTGCAGAATGGCGAAGAGGAGGGTGACAAGGGAGAGCAAGCGGAGGCGGGCTGGAGAGGGGGCGTTGGCGGTTTCGGGGGTGATTTCAGTCATGCCATGCAAGGGTAGCGCAGGGGGTGGTGGGGGTGCCAGCACGAGGGGGAAAAGAAAGGCGAGAATTTGCTTTCATTTTTTTTGGGTATCCCTGTAACCTTTGTTCCCAGTGGCCGCTCTTAGGCGGTGTAGCAAGAAAAACCGGATGGTTCCCAACATCCAAGAGAGTAACCTGCGGCAGATGCCGCCGAAACCAGAGAGATCTATTCGCGATGAAGAAGCAGTTGAATGCACTGATGTTGAGCGCCGCCCTGGCCGGGCTGGCAGTTGGAACCCACGTAGCCCAGGCGCAGCCGGTGACGCAGGACAGCGCCAAGGTGACGACGGCCAAGGGCGCGGGCGTGCGCTATGCCGGATACAGCATGGACAAGGAAAAGCATGCCTGTAAGGGCCAGAACAGCTGCAAGGGCAACGGCGGCTGCAAGAGCGGCGACAACGGCTGCGCGGGCAAGAACAGCTGCAAGGGCAAGGGCGGCTGCGCGACGGACGGATCGAAGCCTCCCAAGGCAGCTTAAGGGGCTGAGGTGGTAGACCCCGGTCCCCAAGTGCGAGGGACCGCGGGCACCCGGAAACTGCGGGTGGTAGACCCCGGTCCCCAAGTGCGAGGGACCTGGGGGCACCCGACTCGATGATTTCAGATGGCTTCCCCACCATGGCGGCGGGGGCAGGGAACTGTCCTCGCCGTTTTCCTGGGATGGGGCTTGAGCGACAAATTTCAAGGTAGAGGTTGGCATGGCGGGCAATCGTTTTAATGCGAATCAGGACCACGGGGTGGGGGTTGGGCTGCGGATTCCGCACTATGACCACATCTTCCGGGAGAAGCCGGCGGTGGACTGGTTCGAGATCATCAGCGAGAACTACATGGTGGATGGCGGGCGTCCGCTGGCGATGCTGGATCGGATTATGGAGCAGTACCGGGTGGTGCAGCATGGGGTTTCGATGTATTTTGGCTCGGCGCAGGCGGCGGACCTGGAGCACCTGAGGAAGCTGAAGCGGCTGGTGAAGCGGACGGGAACGCCTTGGCTGAGCGACCACTTGTGCTGGGGGAGTGTAGACGGGACGTATTCGCATGACCTGCTGCCGCTGCCGTACACATGGGAGGCGGTGGAGAAGACGGCGGCGCGGATTAGAGAAGTGCAGGATTTTCTGGAGATTCCGGTGGCGGTGGAGAATGTCTCGAGCTATGCGGCGTATACGCAGAGCGAGATGACGGAGTGGGAGTTTTTGAACGAGGTGGTGGAGCGTGCCGACTGCGGGATTCTGCTGGATGTGAACAACATTTATGTGTCGAGCGTGAACCATGATTTTGACCCGATGGAGTATGTGAATGCGGTGCCGGCGGAGCGGGTGGCGCAGATGCATATTGCCGGGCACTCGAAGTATGAGAAATACATTCTGGACACGCATGATCATCCGGTGATTGATCCGGTGTGGGCGCTGTATGCGCGGGCGGTGGATCGGTGCGGGCCGACGCCGACGCTGCTGGAGTGGGATGACCGGATTCCGAGCTTTGACGAGGTCTGGGCCGAGGCGCGGAAGGCGGAGCGGTATCTGGTGGCGGCGCAGGAGGTGGGTGCGCGATGAGCGGGATGAGCCTGGAGACGATGCAGCGGCGGATGCTGGCTGCGGTGATGCAGCCGCTGACGCCGGAAGACACGATGCGGGAGCGCAACGAGGCCGGGGAGCGGATGGCGGATGTGGCGGCGGAGTTTGTGGCGCCGAATGACCGGCTGACGGCCTTTGAACGGCTGGAGATTTATAACCGGCAGTACTGGTTCCGGCTGCTGGGGGCCTTGGGGGAGGATTTCCCCGCGTTGCGGCGGGTGCTGGGGAGCCGGCGGTTTGATGCTCTGGCGGTGGCGTATTTGAAGGAGCATCCGAGCCGGAGTTTTACGCTGCGGAACCTGGGGCGGGAGCTGGTGGGGTGGATGCGGAAGCATCCCGAGTACCTGGGGCGAAGGAAGCGGCTGGCGCTGGATGTGGCGCGGGTGGAGTGGGCGTGTGTGGAGGCTTTTGATAACGGAGAGCTAGCCCCGCTGACGGCCGAGGAGATTGGCGACTTGCATGGGGGTTCGCGACTGGGGTTGCAAGCGCATCTGCAACTGCTGGAGCTGGATTTTCCGGCGGATGATGTGGTGCTGGAGTTGCACCAGCGGGAGCGGAAGGGCGCGAGCGAAGGCGGAGCGCGGCCGGAGATGGGGGAAATGAAGCCGGAGGCGCTGGATGTGGAGCGGAGGCGGACGTGGCTGGCGGTGCATCGGGCGGATGGGAGCCTGTATTACCGACGGATTACGAAAGAGGAGTATCAGACGCTGACGGCCTTGGGGCGTGGTTTGGGATTGGGCGAGGCGCTGGGGGCGGGATTTCGGAGATCGAGGATTGGGCCGGCGGAGCGGCCGGCGGCGTTGCAGGAGTGGTTTGCGCATTGGGCGGGATTGAGTTGGCTGACGAAGCCTGAGATTGAGGAGAGAGCGTAATGGCGAATGGATTGGTGAAGTTGGCGGTGGGCGGCGGCGAGAAGGCGGTTGGGCTGCTGAACAAGGGGCAGAGTGTGTTGCTGCTGCTGATTCGGCTGGACTGGGGCTACCAGTTTGCGCAGACGGGCTGGGGGAAGCTGCACCGGTTGCCGCAGGTGACGGAGTTTTTTGCTTCCCTGGGGTTGCCGATGCCGGCGCAGACGGCTCTGTTTGTGGGGCTGGTGGAGTTTGTGGGCGGGATATTGCTGGCGCTGGGATTGGGTAGCCGGGCTGTGGCGGCGGTGCTGTTTGTGAATATGAGCGTGGCGTATGTGACGGCAGACCATGATGCGGTGGCGGTGTTCTTCAGCGATCCGGGGAAGTTTGCTTCGGCTGATCCGTTTACGTTCTGGTTTGTTGCGCTGATTGTGCTGGTGTTTGGGCCGGGGTGGTTTGCGGGGGATACGTGGTTGAAGAAGCAGGTGAAGTAGCCGACTGGGCTATGATGGCCGGATGGCAGAGCGGAAAGGAAAGACGGGCGATCCGCTGCGGATTGCATATGTGCTGACGAGCCTGGGCGTGGGTGGGGCGGAGAAGCAGACGCTAGCGCTGGCGGAGCGGATGGCGGCGCGCGGGCACAAGGTGATGGTGGTGGTGATGATGGCCGCCGGGGGCGAGGAACTGGAAACAGGCCTGCCGGTGCTTCGCCTGAACATGGTGAAAACCGTGAAGGGAATATGGAAGGGTGCGCGGTTTGCCGGGCAGTTTCTTTCTGCGTTTGTGCCGAATGTGGTGCACAGCCATACGTTTCCCGCGAATATGCTGGCGCGGCTGATGCGGCTACGGGGGCTGCGGGTGCCGGTGGTGAACACAATCCACAATGTGTATGAGGGCGGCTGGCACCGGAGGCTGCTGTATCGGCTGAGCGATGGGCTGGCGGCGCGCGTGACGGCGGTGAGTGAGGCCGCGGCGGCGAGGTATGCCGGAGGGAGCCCGGTGCTGGTGGCGACGAACGGGGTGGATGTGGAGGCGTTTCGGCCGGAGCGGGGAAGGCGAAAGCGGGTGCGGCGGGAGATGGGAGCCGGTGCGGGGTTTGTATGGCTGGCGGTGGGGCGGATTGCGCCGGCGAAGGATTATGCGAATTTATTGGGGGCGTTCCGGCGGGTGCGGAAGGCGCACGCCGATGCGGAGTTGTGGATTGCGGGCGAAGGGGAGCCCGTGCGGATGCAGGATGGGGTGCGGTGGCTGGGACTGCGGGCGGATGTGGCGGAACTGATGGAGGCGTGTGACGGGTTTGTGATGAGCTCGGCCTGGGAGGGGATGCCGCTGGCGCTGGGTGAGGCGATGGCGATGGAGCGACCGGTGGTGGCGACCGATGTTGGGGGTGTGCGGGAGTTGATGGGGGATTGCGGGTGGCTGGTGCGGGCGAAGGATTCGAGTGCCTTGGCGGAGACGATGGAGCGAGTGATGGGGGATGGGGAGCGGGAGGCTATGGGAAAGTGGGCGCGAGCGCGGGTGGTGGAGAGGTTTTCGATGGAGTCGAGGGTGGGGGTATGGGAGGGGGTTTACGGAGGGGTCAGGGGTCGGGGATCAGGGATCATGGAGTGAAACCCGCGAAATCACTGGAACGAGCAACGGCGGAGCTTTTGGGCTCCGCCGTTGGTGTTTTTGGAGCGGTGGTTAGAAGCTGAAGTTGGCCTGGAGGAAGATGCGGCGGGTGGCGGAGCCCTGGGTGAACATGCCGCCCTGGAGGCTGCGGGAGCGTCCGAAGTAGGGGTCGCCGAGGGTGCCCACGGGGGTGCTGCCGATGTGCTCGTTGAAGAGGTTGAGGGCCTGCACGGAGAAGGTGAGGGAGTACTTGCGAGTTTGTGCAGGGCCGCCCATGCCGGGTGGACGCATGCCGCCGCCACCGAAGCCACCAGGGCCGAATCCGCCGCCAGGGCCACCGCCGTATCCGCCACGTCCGCCGCCTCCCGGAGGTGGGCCACCGCCCGGAGGCATGTTGTTGAGCGGGTTATTGGGGTCAACGGCCTTGAGCTTGGGGCCAACGCCGAAGCTGCGTGAGATGCGGAGATTGAGGGCGACACCGGCGGGGGCGGTGGCGATGTTGGCAGGGAGCAGGGTTTCGCCGGAGAGCGGGGTTGGGTTGGCGTCGAGGCAGCCGTACTGGGTCTGGTAGAAGCCGGAGGTGCCGTCGGTGCACTCGGTTTCCAGAGCGCGATAGGGGCGGTCGTTGAAGAAGGAGTCGCCGTTGTAGTCGTGGCCGGTGGTGATGTTGTAGGGGCGGCCGGAGTTGGCGAGCATGAAGGGGTTGAGGCGGATGCCCCAGGGGGCGGAGTAGTTGCCCATGAGGAAGAGGTTGTTGCGCTGGACGAAGCCAGCGCGGCCGTAGTCCTGGGAGATGTTGAGCGAGTTGGAGACGGGGCCGCCGCCTGCGCCGTCGGAGTTGGCGGTGGAGAAGGTGTAGAAGCCGAAGACGGAGAAGTTGTTGCTGAACTTGTAGTTGGTGTTGAGGATGATCTGATTCTGCTTGAAGACGCCCTCAGGGAAGTACTGGTAGAGCGGGCCGGAGTTTGCGTCGTAACCGGGGAAGTAGGGGGCGTTGGCGTTGATCTGGACCATCTGATGGACGCCTTGCGAGTGCAGGTAGGTGATGGTGAGGGTTTGCGCTTTGGAGATTTGGCGCTCGATGGATGCGCCGAACTGCTGGGTGTAGGGGGAGTGGTAGGAGCCGGCTACCTGGTATTTGGAACGGGTGGCGGCGCTGCCAGTGCCGCAGGCTGCGGAGTCGAAGGCGGCGTAGCTCGACGTGAAGCAGTCGGGGCTGACGCTGGTGATGACGTTCTGTTCTTCGACGTTGGAGCGGTTGATATTGAGGAAGTTGCCGATGCCCATGCGGTCGTAGAAGATGCCATAGCCGAGGCGGAGGACGGTTTTGGCGGGCTTGTCCTTTTTGGCATCGACGGCCCAGGCGAGGGCGACGCGGGGAGCGATATCGGAGTGGTCGCCGACGTGGTTCTGGGATTCCCAACGGAGGCCGCCGGAGAGGGTGAGTCGCTGGGAGTATTTCCAATCGTCCTGGACAAAGGCCGCGCCATCAAAGACGTTGGCAAGGATGCTGCGGGTGTTGCCGGCCGAGTAGGTGAGCTGGATGGGCGCGGCGGTGGCGGCGGTGCCGGCGATGGCGGCTTTGACAGCTTCAGAGTAGTCCGCGGTGTTGGCGAAGGTGAAGGAGCCGTTGTAGCCGGCGGAGGAGTAGTTGGCTTCGCGGGAGTCGCGGAGGCGTGCGCCGAACTTGACGGCGTGTGCGCCGAGGGACATGGTGGTGAGGTTCTGGAACTCCCAGCGGTCGGAATGGTCAGTGGAGTACTGGCCGGAGTAGCCGCCTGCGGAGAAACCACCCTGCTGCACGTTGATGGTGGGTGCGGTGGAGACGGGGGTGGTGGTGGAGATGTTGCGGTCGTACTGGAAGCGGGTCTCGTTGACGATGTGGTCGCTGATGATGATGGAGTCGCTCAACTGGACGTTGTTGTCGTTGGAGGTGGAGGAGCTGGACTGGGTGGGGAGCTGGGTAGAGCCGATGTCTCCGGACTCAGTGTCGCGGAAGTACTGGTAGCGGATGGTGAGGGTGTTCTTTTTGCCGATCTGGATGTCGAGTCGGGGGGAGATATTGGTGCGGCCGTGGGGGTTGGAGATGGTGCCGCTGATGGGGGTGGCGCAGTTGCCGAGGGAGTCGCAAGGGGCGTCAAAGTAAGCCTGGTTGTCGGTGGTGCGGTGCTCGGCAGAGAGGAAGAGGGAGGTGAACTTGTTGAGGGAGCCGTTGACAGTGCCGTTGTACTGGTAGCTGAAGTAGCCGGGGATTTTGGCGACGAAGGGGTTGCCTGTGTTGAAGGCGGAGTCGTTGCCCTGGGCCATGAAGGAGCCGTGCCATTTGTCGGTGCCGGGCTTGGTGAGGATCTCAATTCGGCCGAAGCCGAGGCGGTCAAATTCCGCGGAGTAGGGGTTCTGGTTGACGCGGATTTCACGGATTGAGGACTTGGGGGGAAGCTGGCCGCCGGTGAATCCGTCGATGTAGATTTGGCCGCCGTTGGGGCCGGCGGAGGGGCCGGCGAGAGCGTTGAGTTCGTTCTGGAGTTCGTCGGGGTCGTCGGAGAGGGCGTCGAGGTCCTTGCCTTTGATGACCATGCTGTTGCCATTGGAATCGGCTTCGAGGGTGACGGCGGGGGACTCGTCGGTGACGACGACGTTCTGCTGCTCGGTCTGGATGGCCATGGCAATATCGATGCGCTTGACCTGTCCGGGGCCGAGGGTGAGGGGCTGGGAGGCGAAGGGGGCGAAGCCATCGGTGGCGGCCATGAGGACGTAGGTGCCGGGGGCGAGGTTCTGGACCTGGTAGAGTCCCTCGGCATCGGCGACGGTGGTGGCGACCTGGCGGCCATTGGCGTCGTTGACGGTGATGCGGGTGCCGGGGATGAGCGCGCCGGTGGGGTCAGCAATTTTGCCGTGGATGCTGGCGGTGGTGGGGGCGGCGGGAGTGTCTGGGGTGTCCTCAGCAAACGAGGCGGTGGCCAAGCCAAGGGTGGCCAGGGCTATGAGAAAGATGGAAAAGAATCGAAGCTTTTGAATAAACACAGTTCCCCCGTATGAATTCTGATAACGATGTTGTGCGGCCGAATGGTTCCCGCCGACGGTTACTGCGCGCCAGACTCTCCGCCGCCGGAACTCATGTTCCAGCCGGAGAGCAGCATGCTTTGGGTGGATGCCGAAGACTGCAGCAGAGGCTCAACGCCCGCGAGCAGAGTGATGGCAGTTACCTCAGTGGTTCCCTGGGTGGAGACGAGGATGATGGCATCGCCTTTTTGCAGGTCAGAAAGCTTGATGGCGGGGGCGCGGGAAATGATGGATTGGGTGTCGCCGCCGCCGATGGGGCGTTGAGCGCCCCACTGGGCGTTGGGAGTGCCGCCGGGAGCACCACCCTGGGCACCGGGCCAGTTGCCGGAGCCACCTGGAGCTGCTGCGCCGCCGGGAGCGCCGGAACCGGGCTGGCCGCCGCCGAAGCCGCCAGCGCCCATAACGCCGCCGGGGCGTCCCTGGCCGGGATTGGACGCTGCCATGCCGCCGGGCTGTGCGGTGGGGGTTGCTGCGCCGGTGGATTTGGTGGAGGCGGCGAGGGCGCGTGCCATGGCATCCGGGAGCTTGCGCATCTGGGCATCGTCAGTGATGTGGACGGTGACCTGCTGTTTGGTGATGAGGTCCTTGAGGGTGATGGTTTGTGCGGCTGCGTTGATGGAGGAGACGGAGCCGGAGATGTTGCGGAAGGAGCCGGAGACGACTTCTTCGGCGGCGAGATCGGTACTGTCGGAGTTTTTGGTGCCTCGTGCGCGGAGCTGGTCGCCGGGCTTGATGGTGTCAATGGGAGCCGGCTGGGCCTTTGCGAAGTCGATGGAGTCGGCGGCGTAGCGGCGGAGGATGGTGGAGGGGGAGGTCCGGACGGTGACGTTCTTTTCGTTTGCGCCGGCACCCGTTGTGATGAGGATGACGCCGGAGGCGGGGTCAACGGTTCTGACGAGGCCACCGATGCCGCGGCGTGCCCAGTCGATGCGGTCCTGCTGCTGCTTTTTGGCGATGTCGGCGGCGGAGATGTCGATGATGGAGGCCGCAGTGAGGGCGGAGGGGGTGGAGTCCGGAGTGATGCGGACGCTGACGCGGTCGCCGGCGGCGATGTCAGAGAACTGGATGGCGGTGGCGGTGGAGAGGTCTTTGGCACCGGGGGCGACGCGCTGGAGGCGAATGCCGTCGGGGACGGTGATTTTGAGCTCGCCGTTGTTGTCGGCCTTGACGGTGAGGGTGCCGGGAGCGACGGCAGTGACAGCGCCGGAGACGCGGGCGGGTGCCTGAGCGACGGCTATGGAGACTGCGCCGAAGAGGGCGAGGGCCAGGGTTGCCGAGTTGCGGAGTTGCCGAGACGTACGAAGCATGATGCGGGTCTCCCAAGAGTGCTGTGCTGTCAGGGGCCGGGAAGCGAGGTGCTTCTGGAGTGGCCGGTGCAAGCGGGTTCAATTTTGTAGACGAGGCGGGGCGGAGAAAAGTTTAGGGGAGGGGCGTGATTGTGAGGGTGGCGGCGGTGAGGAAGGTGTAACTGCCGGATGGGGAGGGGGTGAGATTGGCGAGCCGGCGATTGGCGACGAGGACCGAATCGGAGTACCAGAGGGGAAGTGCGGGAAGGTCGGTGGCGAGGATTTGCTGGGCCTGGAGGTAGTCGGCATGGCGTATGGCCTGGTCTGGCTGGGCGGCGGCGTCGTCGAGGAGATGGTCGAGGGTGGGGTTGCGGTAGCGGCCGCGATTTGCGCCTTTGGGCGGTATGCGGGAGGAGGAGAATGCGTAGGAGAAGATGTCGGGCTGCTCGTTGCCGCCAATCCAGCGGAGGGAGTAGAGCTGGAAGCTGCCTCGGGTGAGGTCCTGGAGGAAGGTGGCGGTCTCGTAGGAGCGGATTTGGAGATCGATGCCGACCTGGGCGAGCTGCTGCTGAAGCGTGGCAGCGAGGAGGCGGGTGCCCTCGTCGGTGGAGGTTTTCATGGTGAGGTGGAGACGGATGCCGTGGGCGTCGGGGGTGCGGCCAGCGGAATCGAGAAGCCGGCGGGCGCGGGCGGGGTCGTAAGCGTAGCGGGGGACGTCGGCGGTGTAGGCCCAGTGGGCTGCGGGGAGGAGGCTGAGGGCAAGCTGGGCGCGGCTTCCGAGCAGCGTGGTGCGGATGAGTTCGCGATCGATGGAGCAGGCGATGGCCTGGCGGATGCGGGGGTCGCGGAGGGTTGGATCGACGGTGTTGAAGGCGAGGTACTGGACGATGGTGCCGGGGGTGGAGAGGACGGCGAGGTGGGGCTCGCGGGCGAGGACGGGGAGGGCGTCGGCCTGGATGGCGTTGGAGGCGATGTCGGCGGAGCCTTTGCGGAGCTCGAGGGCGCGGGTGATGCCGTCGGGGACGACGGCGAAGCGGAGGCTGTGGATGAGGGATGTGCCGGAGGGTGGTTCCGGGGCGGGGTCCCAGTAGTCGGGATTGCGGGTGAGGAGGACTTCCTTGTCGACTTCCTGGCTGACGAAACGGAAGGGGCCGGAGCCTACGGGGTGCTGCCAGAAATCGCGGCCGGAGCCGGCGGGGACGATGCCGAGTGCGCCGCGGGCGAGGTTGGCGAGGAGGAAGTTGTCGGGGTGGGAGAGATGGAGGATGACGGTGGCGGGGTCGGGGGTCTCGATGGAGCGGAGGGCGGCGAAGGTGGCGGCGCGGGGGCTGACGATGGTGCCGTCGCGCATGGAGTCGAGGGTGAAGGCGACGTCGGCGGAGGTGAGGGGGGCGCCGGAGTGGAAGCGGACGCCGGAGCGGAGATGGAAGCGGAGGGTGAGCGGGTCGGGCTGCTGCCAGGAGTCAGAGACGGCGGGGGAGAAGTTGAAGTGGGAGTCGCGTGTGACGAGGCCGTCGAAGAGGAGCTCGTCGATGTGCTGGGATTGGGCGTCGATGCCAATGCGGGGATCGAGGTTGGTGGGGCTGGATTCGATGAGGAAAGTGACGGTGGAGCTGGGGGTGGCGGTGTGGCGGCAGCCAGAGAAGGTGAGGAGAGCCGCGAGGGCGAGAAGGGGGATGAGGGCCGGGCGCTTAGACATAGGTGACCTGGCCGAGGAGGACGGGGCGGGAGGCGCCGGTGGCTGCGGGGAGATTGCCGGGGAGGTGGTGCCAGGTTTGCCAGGCGAGGAGTGCGAAGGCGGCGGCTTCCTTGGCTTCAGCGGGGAGGCCGAGGGAATCGGAGGTGGTGACGCGGCAGCGGAGAGGGGCGAGGCGTGTGGTGAGGGCTTGCATGAGGGTGAGATTTCGCGCGCCGCCGCCGGAGACGATGTAGTCGACGCGGGATGCGGCCATGAGGGGAGTGCCGTGGCGGGCGTAGGCCTGGGCGATGGATTCCGCAGTGAGGGCGGTGGCGGTGGCGAGGGCGTCAGCGGGGTTGGGGCTGAGCTTGCGGCAGCGGGCGAGGAAGTCGGCGGCGTATTCGCGGCCGAATTGCTCGCGGCCGGCGGTTTTGGGGGGGGATTTGCGGAAGAAGGGGTGCGTGAGGGATTCGGCGAGGACGGCGGCGAGGACTGAGCCGGATAAGGCGATGCGGCCACCTGCGTCGTAGGGGCGGTGGAAGAGGATGTTGGTGAGGGCGTCCATGACCATGTTGCCGGGGCCGGTGTCGAAGGCGGTTAGTTGTGCGCCGTCGGGGGCGATGGCGGTGAGGTTGGCGATGCCGCCGATGTTCTGGAGGACGCGGCCGCGGGTGGGGTGGGAGAAGAGGACCTGGTCGAGGAGGGGAACAAGGGGCGCGCCGTGGCCGCCGGCGACGATGTCTGCGGGGCGGAAGTTGGAAATCACGGGAGTGTTGAGGCGGCCAGCAAGGACGGCGGGTTCGCCGAGTTGCCAGGTGCAGGGGAAGCGTGCGCCGAGGAAGGGCTGGGGTGTGGGCTGGTGGTAGAGGGTTTGGCCGTGGCAGCCGATGAGGTCGAGTTTGTGGGGGTGGTGGGCGAGGGTTTTCTGCACAGCGTCGGCGTAGGCGATGCCGAGACGCCAGTTGAGGCGGGCGAGCTGGGCGGTGGAGATGGAAGCCGCGTTCATGGCGTCGAGGACGGCCTGGCGCAGGGCTTTGGGGTAGGGGACGGCGTGGTGGGCGAGGAGGCGGAGGCGGGGGGGGCCGGATTTGCCGGGACGAATGCGGACGATGGCGACGTCGATGCCGTCAGCGGAGGTGCCGGACATGATGCCGGCGACGGTGAGGGGTTTCAGTGGGGGCAGCGGTGTCACTGGGCGGCCTCGATGGTGGTGCGGAAGGCGAGGATGGAGTCGCGGAGGCGGGCGAGCTGGGTGGCGGAGAGGGCGCGGGGGAGTGGCGCGGAGTAGAGATTGCGGCGGAGTTTGGCAGCTTCGGCGGCGCGGGTGAGGATGAGGCGGCGGAAGGCGGCGGAGGACTCGGCGTGGCGGAGGAGGGAGTCAAATGCGCGGAGGATGAGCTCGGGGCTGTGGCAGATTTCGACCATGTGGAGGCCGGCGCGGAAGGCGGCGAGGACGGCGTCTTCGATGGGGAGGTGGTTGAGGATGCCGCCCATTTCGAGATCGTCAGAGAAGATGAGGCCGGGGTAGGCGAGCTTGCGCCGGAGGATGGTGGTGACCCAGTACGGACTGGCGGTGGCGGGCTTGTCGCCGGAGCGGGTGAGGGGATAGGCGGCATGGTTGACCATAACCATGGAGAGTTCGTGGACGAGGTCTCGGTATGGGGCGAGGTCAGTGGCCCACATTTCCGGGAAGGTGCGGTTGATGGTGGGGGTGGCGTAGTGGGAGTCGAGCGAGCCGCCGCCGAGGCCGGGGAAATGCTTGCCGCAGCCGGTGACGCCGTGGGCGGCGAGGCCGTGGAGGAAGTTGCGGACGTATGCGGTGACCTGGGCAGGGTCGGCTGAGACGGTGCGGGTGCCCATGACGGCGGCGGAGATGGGAAGGCCGAGGTCGAGGACAGGGGCAAGGGTGGTGTTGAAACCAAAGGCGCGGGCTTCCCGGGCGATGAGCTTGCCGTGCCGGCGGAAGAGGGCAAGTGAGCCGGAGCGGGCGACGGATTGGGCCGAAGGAATGGGTGCGACGGCGTCGCGGAGGCGGTCGACGGTGCCGCCCTCGATGTCAACGGCGCGCATGGGGTGGGGGGCGGCGTGGGCGGTGGCGGCGGCAAGGAGGGCGCGGGTTTGGGTGGCGTCCGTAATGTTGCGGCGGAAGAGGATGATGCCGCCGGGCTGGACGACACGGAGCCAGGCGCGTTCGAGGGGGGTGAGTTCCGGGCCGGAGAGGCCGACGACGAGAAGCGAGCCGACGGCGGAGCGGAGGGATTGGGTCACTTGGCGCCTCCGTTGCCCTCGGCGAGTTCCTGCTTGAGTTCTTCGAGGAGGTTGAGTGCCTGGAGGGGGGTGAGGGTGTTGATGTCGGTTTCGGCGAGGCGGTCGACGATGCGCTGGGAGAGCGGGGTGAAGATGGTCATCTGAACGGGTTCGGCGGTTTCGACCTGGACGCTGCGGCGCTCCTGCTTCTCGTGCTGGCGGAGGATGTGTCGGGCGCGGTCGAGGACGACGCGGGGGAGTCCGGCGAGGCGGGCGACTTCGATTCCGTAGCTTTTGCTGGCTGCACCGGGCTCGATGGAGTGGAGGAAGACGATGCCGGAGGGGGATTCCTTGACGGCGACGCGGAGGTTGAGGACGCGGGGGAGCTTTTCGGCGAGCATGGTGAGCTCGTGGTAGTGGGTGGCGAAGAGGGTGCGGGCGGAGATCTCAGCGTGGAGGAACTCGACGGTGGCCCAGGCGAGGGAGAGGCCGTCGAAGGTGGCGGTGCCGCGGCCCATTTCGTCGAGAAGGATGAGGGAGCGGGCGGTGGCGGTGTTGAGGATGGTGGCGGTTTCGGTCATTTCGACCATGAAAGTGGAGCGACCGCGGGCGACGTTGTCACTGGCGCCGATGCGGGTGTAGATGCGGTCGACGAGGCCGTAGGTCATGGAGGCGGCGGGGACGAAGGAGCCCATCTGCGCCATGATGGTGAGCATGGCGGCCTGTCGGAGGTAGGTGGATTTTCCGCCCATGTTGGGGCCGGTGATGAGCAGGAGGCTGGGGCCGGCGGAGTTTAGGTAGAGGTCGTTGGGGATGAAGCGGCCAGCGGCGGTTTCGGCCATCCAGTTTTCAATGACGGGGTGGCGGGCGGCGGCGCACTGGAGGACGGGTTCGTCGACGAGGGTTGGGCGGACGTAGCCACGGAGGGTGGCGAGGTGGGCAAAGCCGGTGAGGAGGTCGGCTTCGGCGACGACGGCCGAGGTGCGGCGAATGCGGCTGGCGGCCTCAAGAACGGAGTGGCGGAGGGCGGCGAAGAGCTGTTTTTCGATCTCAATGGCGCGGTCGTGGGCGGTGAGGACGCGCTGTTCGTAGTCCTTGAGCTCCGGGGTGGTGAAGCGCTCGGCGTTGACGAGGGTTTGCTTGCGCTCGTAGTCGGCGGGAGCGTGGGCAAGGTTGGATTTGCTGATTTCGATGTAGTAGCCGAAGACCTGGTTGTAGCGGACCTTGAGGGAGCTGATGCCGGTGCGCTGGCGCTCGCGCTCTTCAATGACGGCGATGGACTGGCGGCCGGAGCGGCTGATGGCGCGGAGTTCGTCGAGCTCGGCGGAGAAGCCTTCGGCGATGATGCCGCCGTCGGCGAGGGTGACGGGGAGGTCGGGGCCGAGGGTGGACTGGATGAGGGCGGTGATTTCGGTGAGGGGGTCAAGGCGGGCGGTGAGGGATTGCCAGAGCGGGCTTGCCATGGCAGCCATGGCGTGTGCCAGGGCGGGGAGGTGCGAGAGGCTTTGGGCGAGGGCGGAAACGTCGCGGGGGCCGGCGGAATCCAGGGATAGCCGGGCGAGGAGGCGTTCGAGATCGAGGATGCCGGTGAATGCCTTGCGGAGTGCTTCGCGGCGGATGAGGTCGGAGTGGGCTTCGGCGACGGCTTCGTAACGGGCGCGGATGGCGGGGGCGTCGTAGAGGGGGCGGAGGATGGTGGCGCGGAGGAGGCGCTTGCCCATGGGGGTTTGGGAGGCGTCGAGGGTGTAAAAGAGGGTGGCGCGGGAGTCCTGACCCTGAATGAGGGGCTCAACGAGCTCGAGGTTGCGGACGGAGACCTGGTCGAGCTGGAGGGAGTGGGAATGCTCGACGAATCGCAGGGTGTCGAGGTGGATGGCGTCGAGCTTTTGGGTGGACTGGACGTAGTGGAGGATGACTCCAGCGGCGATGGCGGCGACGGGATGGCCGGCGAGGCCGAAGCCTTCGAGGGAGCGGACGCCGAGTTGTCGCTCGACGAGGGGGACGGCGTACTCACGGGTCCAGACCCAATCGTCGACGCGGGAGCGGGCGGGGATGCGGTCGAGTTCGGCGGCGAAGTCCTGGGTGGCTGAGGTGGGGAGGAGAAGTTCGGAGGGCTGGGCCTTGGTGAGCTCGTCGAGGGCGCGCTGGAGGGCGGCGGGGCCGGAGAACTCGGCGGCGCGGAAGTCACCGGTGGAGAGGTCGAGGAGGGCGATGGCGATGAGGTCGCCGTCGATGTGGAGGGCGGCGAGGAAGTTGTTCTGCTCCTGCGAGAGGGCGGGGTCAAGAGCGGTGCCGGGGGTGAGGACGCGGGTGACTTCGCGGCGGACAATCTTCTTGGTGAGCTTGGGGTCTTCCATCTGTTCGCAGATGGCGATGCGGAAGCCCTTGCGGAGGAGGCGCTGGAGGTAGCCTTCGGCAGCGTGATAGGGGACGCCGCACATGGGGACGGAGCGTTCGCGGTCGCGGGCGGTGAGGGTGATTTGGAGCTCGCGGGCGGCGACGATGGCATCGTCGTAGAAGAGCTCGTAGAAGTCGCCCATGCGGAAGAAGAGGAGTGTGTCGGGGTGCTGGCGCTTGGCAGCCATGAACTGCTGCATGACGGGGGTGAGGACGGTGTCAGGCGCAGGGTTGCGGGACGCGGGGGCGGCGTCATCGGTGGAGGGGATGGCGGGGAGGAGCGAGTCGGGCTGGAGGTGAGAGTTGGACACGGGGTACGAGTGGCTCGCCAACCAGATTACCGTGCGGGGGGCTGGGGAGGGTAGGTGACCGGAAATGAGGTGGTTTTTGTGGGGGAATCAGCGAGATTTATCGGATTGGGCAAACGTGATTTGCGTCACAGTATACTCAAAATTGAATCCGTAGGGTGGTGGCAGTATGTACCTGATTTGGCTCAGAGTAGCGGTCATCTTTTACGTCATAGCGAGTCTGGCAGCGGTGCCGGCGGTGTTGTATGCCTTTCCGCGCTGGCGGAAGGCGTGTTTGCCGGCCGCGACCCTGGCATTTTTCTTTCATCTTGTATCGGTAGTGGAGATGCTAGGACTGCGGCACAGCTGGGTTCCGGTGGGATACGGACAGGTTGAGTCGATTATGGGTCTGCTGATTGCCGGGTTGTACCTGGTGATTCGCGGGATCTACGGGACGGACTCGTTCGGGATTTTTGCTTTGCCGGCGGCGTTTCTACTGGTGTTTGTGCCATCGATTGGGCCGAGCCGGTATGTATTTCCGTCGAACGGTGTGCGGGTGGGCTGGCTGATTGTGCATATCGCATTTCTGCTGGCGGCGGATGCGGCGATGGCGTTCAGCATGGTTTCGAGCTTTTTGTATCTGGCGCAGGAGCGGCGAATCAAGAGCCGGATTATGAAGCGGGGCGCGGTTCGGCAGCAGGTTTCGATGTGGGTTTCGCTGGACTGGCTTCCACCGCTGGATACGCTGGAGCGGATTGCTCATGCGACGCTGCTGATTGGCTTCCCATGCATGACGGTAGGCTTGATTGTGGGCTCCCTGCTGGCGCAGGAAAGCGTGGGGCCGGCGTACTTCTTTGATCCGAAGGTGCTGCTGTCGTTCGGGATGTGGCTTTTGTACATTGTTCTGCTGTATATCCGGCGGAGCGCGGGCTTGCGAGGACGCCGAGCGGCGTACCTGTCGAGCGGAACGTTTGTCATCATGCTGCTGGTCTGGGCAGCCAACCACTTCAGCCAGGTCCACAGGTTTCCGGCGCCATGAACTTGATTCTGTTGGGTATTAATCACAAAACGGCGCCGATTGAGCTGCGAGAGCAGGTGGCGATTCCAAAGGACGGCCTGGCCGATGCGGCGCGGACGCTGACGCTGAACCATGGAGTGCGCGAGGCGATGATTCTGTCGACGTGCAACCGGGTGGAGATATTGACGGCGGCGGATGGGCCGGATGTTGATATTAGGGATTTTCTGCACAATCACCTGGCGATTGACCCGGCGATGCTGAAGCCGCACCTGTACGAGTATCGGGACCGGGAGGCTGTGCGGCATCTGTTCCGCGTGGCTGCCAGTCTGGACTCGATGGTGGTGGGCGAGCCGCAGATTCTGGGGCAGGTGAAGGAAGCCTACAGCGTAGCGCGGGAGGCCGGGACGGTTCAGAGCCAACTGGAGCCGCTGCTGCAGAGCGCGTTTGCGGCGGCGAAGAAGGTGCGGTCAGAGACGGAGATTGGCAGCACGACGGTGTCGATTGCATCGGTCGCGGTCGATTTGGCGATGAAGATTTTTGGCTCGCTGGCCGGGAAGAAGGTGTTCCTGGTGGGAGCGGGCAAGATGAGCGAGCTTGCGGCGCGGCATCTGGTGGCGCAGGGCGCGAGTACGATTTTGGTGACGAACCGGACGCTGGAGCGCGCGGAGCGGATGGCGGAGCGGTTTACGGGTTCGGTGGTGCCGAAAGTGGTGCCGTGGGATGAGTTGTACGAGGCGGCAGCGCAGGCCGATATCGTGATTTCGTCTACGGGCGCACCGTATCCGATCTTCCGCAAGGAGCATGCGCAGCAGTTCCTGCACAAGCGCAAGAACCGGCCGATGTTCTTTATCGACATTGCGTTGCCGCGCGATGTGGAGCCGGAGATCAACAACCTGGAAGGCATCTTCCTGTATGACATTGACGATTTGCAGGCTGTGGCGGCGTCGCATATGGAAGAGCGGTCGCGGGAGGCGGCCGATGCCGAGGCGCTGATTGCGCAAGAGGTTGAGCGGTTCCAGCAGAAGCAGAAGACGGTGAACATTGCGCCGATGATTGTTGGCTTGCAGCACCGCGCTGAGGATCTGCGGCAGGCGGAGTTGAAGCGCGCACAGGCGCGGCTGGGCAACCTGACGCCGGAGCAGATGGCGGCAGTTGAGGCGATGAGCCGGAGCCTGGTAAACAAGTTTCTGCATCCGACGATGCAGGCGCTGAAGCAGGCGGCGCGGGAGAGCGATGTGGCCCGGATTGAGGGGATTCGCGAGACGTGGTCGCTGATGGCGGAAGTGCCGCATTTTGAGCAGGATGCGGTGAGAGATGAGACACCGGCCGAAAAGGCAGTTGCGGCAGGAATTGGGAAGGAAAAAGCGTGATTCGAATTGGTTCGCGAGGCTCGCAGCTAGCGCTGTGGCAGGCCCATCATATTGCCGATCTGCTGCGTGGCCAGGGCCACGAGGTGGAGATTGAGATTATCAAGACGACTGGCGACCGGCTGCAGGAAGTGACCTTTGCCCAGGTGGGATCGAAGGGCATGTTCACGCTGGAGATTGAAGAGGCGCTGGCTGAGGGCAGGATTGACCTGGCAGTGCACAGTTTGAAGGACCTGCCGACGGAGCTGCCGGAGAAGTTTGTGCTGGCTGCGACTCCGCCGCGGGTGGATCCGCGAGATGTGGTGGTGTCAAAGGATTACACGAGCTTTGCGGAGCTGCCGGCGGGTGCGCTGGTGGGGACGAGCAGTTTGCGGCGGCGGGCACAGTTGCGGAATCTGCGGCCTGATTTGGAGTACGTGGAGTTTCGCGGGAATGTGGACACGCGGCTGAGGAAGCTGGGCGAGGGGCAGGTGGCGGCGATTATGCTGGCTGCGGCCGGACTCGACCGGCTGGAGAAGACCGAGTGGGTGCGCGAGCGGCTGGACCCGGAGGTAGTTTGCCCGAGTGCCGGGCAGGGTTCGCTGGGAATTGAGACGCGCAAGGACGACCAGCGGGTGCTGGATGCGGTGGCGTTCCTGAATGACCCGGACACGCGGTTTGCAGTGACCGCTGAGCGGGTGGCGCTGGCGGCACTGGGCGGCGGATGCCAGGTGCCGATTGGCGTGCATTGCCGGCGCGTGACGGGAACGGACGAGTTTGAAGCGCTGGGCGTGGTTGCTGCTCCTGAGGGCGACCGGGTGGTGCGGGCGCAGGCAACGGGAACGGATGCTGTCGCGCTGGGCGAGGCGATTGCAGAGAGCCTGCTGGCGCAGGGAGCAGCGGCCTTGTTTGAGGGCATCGGGAAGGCATGAGCGGGACGGGTGGATTGCCGCTGGCGGGCAGGCGGGTTCTGGTGACCCGCGCTGCGCACCAGGCGGGCAAGCTGAGCAGCCGGTTGCGGGCGCTCGGGGCAGAGCCGGTGGAGATACCGGTGCTGGAGATGCAGCCGCCGTGGGATCTTGGGCCGCTGGATGCCGCGTTGAGGGAAATTGAAAATTATGACTGGCTGATTGTGACCAGCGCGAATACGGTGGAAGCCGTGGTGGCGCGGATTGCTGGGCTGGGGCTGGAGTTTGGGGCTTTTGCGGGGATACCGGTGGCGGCGGTGGGCCGTGCGACGGCCGAGGCTGCGGCGAAGGCGGGATTGCGGGTGGAACTGGTGCCGGACTCGTACATCAGCGAGGGGCTGGTGGAGGCGATGCGCGAGGTGGCGGCAGGGAAACGGGTGCTGCTGGCGCGCGCGATGGTGGCGCGGGATGTGATTCCTGAGGCGCTGAGCCGGGTTGCGGCGGTGCTGACGGTGGTGGATGCCTATGAGACGGTAAGGCCGGCGGGGACGGCGGAGCGGTTGCGGGATGTACTTGCGACGGGGCTGGACGCGGTGGCGTTTACGAGCTCGTCGAGCGTGAAGAATCTGGCTGAGGCAGCAGGGGAGGCGGGGCTGGGATTTCCGTTTGCCGGGGTGAAGGCGGTTTCGATTGGGGCGATTACCAGCGGGACGTTGCGGGAGCTGGGCTGGGAGCCGGCGGCGGAGGCGAGCCCGATGGACATTGGCGGACTGGTGGGGGCGATTGTGGCGGTGCTGGGCTAGACTTAGCAGAGATCAGAGATCAGAGATCAGTGATCAGTGATCAGTGGTCAGAAGTCAGAGATCAGGAGGCGCGGGATGGTTGCGATTGATTTGGAGTATCTGGGGGATTTGCATTGCCGGGCGGTGCATGGGCCGTCGGGGACTGTAGTGGAAACAGATGCGCCGAAGGATAACCAGGGGCGGGGCGAGAGTTTTTCGCCGACGGATTTGGTGGCGACAGCGCTGGGCGGGTGCGTGCTGACGATATTGGGCATCCAGGCGCGGACGCTGGGGCTGGACCTGAAGGGCATGACGGCTACGGTGGAAAAGGAGATGGCCACCGAGGGCGTGCGCCGGATTGGGCGGCTGAGCGTGCGGGTGCATGTGCCGACAGCGGTGGATGGGGAAACGCGGCTGAAGCTGGAGCGGGCGGCGCACACGTGCCCGGTGCACAAGAGTCTGCATCCGGATATTGAGAAGCCGATTGTGTTTACGTGGGGATGAGGGCAGAGATCAGAAATCAGAGATCAGCGATCAGTCTTATCGAGCTGCGCTCGATTTTCGTTTTGGGTGAGTGCGTTTGGGTCAGAGGTGGCTCCAAGGGGCCGACAAGACCGCCCCAAGCTACCGCGGCGGCCGTATGATTGTGGTGAGTTGAGGATGAATCTCGGCTAGCTGGACCAGGATTTGTCTTTGGCCTGGCAGATGGGTTCGAAGGGGCACTCGGAACATTTGGGCTTGCGGGCGTCGCAGAGGGCGCGGCCGTGGTGGATGAGCTGGTGGGAGAGCTGTATCCAGCGGTCGCGGGGGATGATTTTCATCAGTTCCTGCTCGACCTTTTGCGGGTTGTTGCCCTTGGCGAGGCCGAGGCGGCGGGAGAGGCGGAAGACGTGGGTGTCAACGACGATGCCCTCGGATTTTCCGAAGCAGACCCCGAGAACAACTGAGGCGGTTTTGCGGGCTGCGCCGGGGACGGTGAGGAGCTCGTCCATGGTCTGTGGGACCTGGTCGTGGAATTGGGTGTGGATGACGCGGCCTGCGCCCTGGATGGATTTGGCCTTGTTGTGGAAGAAGCCGGTGGTGCGGACGAGGTCTTCGAGGGCCTCGATGGGGGCTTCGGCCATGGCCTGGGGTGTGGGGTAGGCGGCGAAGAGTGCGGGCGTGACGAGGTTGACGCGGACGTCAGTGCACTGGGCCGAGAGTATGGTGGCGACGAGGAGTTCCCAGGGGGAGCGGTGGGTAAGGGCGCACTCGGGGTCGGGGTAGTGTTGGTCGAGGAGCTGGAATATCTGGGCGAGGCGCTCGGGGCGTACGTCGCGCTTTGCCGCCGGCCTGGGGGTGTCAGGCGCAGGCCGGGGCTTGGCGGATTTTGTGCCGGCGGGTTGGGTCTTGCGGAGGCTGCCCAGCATTGGTTTTAGAGGCTGCCCTTGAGCCATGCGGCGAGGTTGGCGAAGGGAAGGCGGACGCCGACGAAGAACTCGCCGAAGAGGCCGAATTTTGCGCTGACTTCGTCGAAGCGCATTTCGTAGATGATTTTTTTGAAGGTGATGGGGTCTTCGGCGAAGAGGTCGACGCCCCACTCCCAGTCATCGAGACCGATGGAGCCGGAGATGATTTGGCGGACTTCGTCGGCATAGCGGCGGCCGACGAGGCCGTGCTCGTGCATCATGCGGCCTCGCTCGGAGAGAGATTCGCTGTACCAGTTGACGTCTTCTCCGCGGAGGCGATCCATGGGGTAGAAGCAGATGTACTTGTTCTCTGGCAGGGTGGGGAAGAGGCGGGAGTGCATGGCGTGGGACTGGCGGTCGAGGGTTTCGCGGATGGAGGCGTTCCACTCAGGGGTGTGGGGAGCGATGTCGCGTGCGGCGAGGGCGCTGTAGGTCTTTGAGGTGGACTCGTAGAGGCCGAGTTCGACGACGGAGAGGTAGGAGTGGACGATTTCGAGGAAGTCGTAGAGCTCGGTTTGGGCGAGGGCAAGTTCGACGCGGTTGAGGTCTTCAAAGGTGGGGCGGAGGTGGACAAAGATGAGGTCGCCTTTGTGGCCGAGCTGGGAGAAGAGGGCGGTCTGGTGGGAGGTCTTCTGTGCTTCGGAGGGCGGAGTGGCGAGGGCCTCGAGGGTGGCGATGGCGGCAGCGGTGATGCGGGCCTGTTCCGAGGCAGGGACGAGACGCCATGCGGCCCAGTCAAAGCGGAAGAACTGGTGGAGCATGGGTGCGCCTTCGAGCGTGAGGGGGACTTGAGGAATCTCCGGCATGGGTAAAACCTTTCTCCGGTTGCGCTGGGCGCGCGGGTTGCTGGAACCGGCTTCGGATTCCATGGTAACAAAGGGTGGGCATTCTCGGCTGAGGGCAGGGATGTGGGACTGACATGACATTTGAGGTTTATACTGGCAACACTGTGACGGAACATATCCTCGCCAACCTTGTGCATTTCACCATCTGGGTCATTTCCACAACCGGCTATGCCGGAGTGGCGTTGCTGATGGGGATTGAGTCAGCCTGTATCCCATTGCCCTCGGAGATCATCATGCCCTTTGCGGGGTATCTGGTTTCGACGGCGCGCTTTGGGGGCGGCAACCAGTGGTTTGGTCTGCTGGCGATAGCCACGGCGGGCGCCCTTGGGTGCAATGTGGGCTCAGTGGTGGCGTACTGGATTGGCGCGGTAGGTGGCCGGCCGCTGGTGGAGCGTTATGGACGGTATGTCCTGATGAGCCGGCACGACCTGGACAAGATGACCTATTACTTTGACCACTATGGTTCAATCACGGTTCTGGTGGGGCGTTTGTTGCCGGTGGTGCGCACATTCATTGCGTTCCCAGCCGGGATAGCGCGGATGCCCCAGCTTCGGTTTCATATCTATACGTTTGTTGGTTCCTGGCCCTGGTGTTTTGCCCTGGGATATGTGGGGATGCGGCTGGGAACGCAATGGAATACCGACCCCAGATTCCATGAGTGGTTTCATCGCTTTCACCTGGCGGTGGAACTGGTGCTGGTTGCTGGAGTGATTTGGTTTCTCTGGTCACACTGGGAGCGGTCAAGACGAGGCAGACAAGCCTAACCACGACCGGCCAGGCGAGCGTGGTGAAGCGCGGCTGATGGGCTGGTTCCAAGAAGAGTGCTGCTTATCCCCGGAGAGCAGAGCTTAGGAAGGGAAGGATTTCAAATGTCAAGTGAATTGGAAGGCGGCCAGAAGACCGCTGGATTCCAGCCGGTAGCGCCCGCGACGGGCAAGCTGGGCGTGATGGTGATTGGTTTGGGTGCCGTGGCGACGACGATGATCGCCGGTGTGGAGGCGGTTCGCCGCGGACTGGCAAAGCCGATTGGCTCGCTGACGCAGATGGGCACGATTCGGCTGGGCAAGCGGACGGATGCGAAGTCGCCGCTGATCAAGGAATTTGTGCCGCTGGCGGATTTGAACGATGTGGTGTTCACCGGCTGGGATATTTTCGAGGACAACGTGTATGAGTCTGCCGCGCACGCGAAGGTGCTGGACGAGAAGACTCTGCTGCAGTTGAAGCCCTACTTGGAGACGATCAAGCCGCTGCCTGCGGTGTTTGACCAGTACTATGTGAAGCGACTGCATGGCACGCATGTGAAGACGGGCACGACGAAGCGCGATCTGGCGAACCAGGTGATTGCCGACATCCAGGCCTTCCAGCAGACGGTGGACCGGGTGGTTGTCATCTGGTGCGGTTCCACCGAGATATTCCTGAAGGCAACGGCTGTGCACGAGACGCTGGAGGCCTTTGAGGCCGGACTGGACAACAACGACATCGGGATTGCGCCCTCGCAGATTTACGCGTATGCGGCGCTGAGCCTGGGTGTGCCGTTTGCCAATGGCGCGCCGAACCTGACGGTGGATGCGCCGGCGCTGGTGGAGCTGTCGAAGAAGAAGTCGGCGCCGATCTGCGGCAAGGACTTCAAGACCGGGCAGACGTTTATGAAGACGGTGCTGGCACCGGCTTTCAAGGCGAGGATGCTGGGTGTTTCGGGGTGGTTCTCGACGAATATCCTGGGCAATCGTGATGGCGAGGTGCTGGATGATCCGGAGTCGTTCAAGACGAAGGAAGAGTCAAAGCTGGGATCGCTGGAGTACATCTTCCAGCCGGAGCTGTATCCGGATCTTTACAAGAATCTGTATCACAAGATTCGGATCAACTATTATCCGCCGCGTGGGGACGACAAGGAAGCCTGGGACAACATCGACATCTTTGGCTGGCTGGGCTACCCGATGCAACTGAAGGTGAACTTCCTGTGCCGCGACTCGATTCTGGCAGCGCCGATTGCGCTGGACCTGGTGCTTTTCCTGGATTTGGCCAAGCGGACGCCGAGCCTGAAGGGGATTGGGATTCAGGAGTGGCTGAGCTTCTACCTGAAGGCACCGCAGACTGCGCCGGGCCTGTATCCGGAGCATGATTTGTTCATTCAACTGATGAAGCTGAAGAACACGCTGCGGCACATCATGGGCCAGGACTTGATTACGCACCTTGGGTTGGAGTACTACGACTAGCACTGGCTGTTCAGGCAGCCGCCTTCCGATGAAATGCAGTCATCAAAAAGCCTCATCCGTCTGGATGGGGCTTTTTGTTGTTTGGAAGGTGGGGTGGCCGTGACTATTTCTTCTTCCAGTCGACGCCGGGGCGGGCGATGGCGTACATCTGGGCGGAGATTTCGTCGAAGAGGCCGCGGTCGTCGTCGCCGACTTTGTAGAGGTCGAAGTGGGTGCGGTCGGGGATGTAGGTGAAGTGAGGCTCTGCGCCGAGGCGGTTGAGGACGGCTTCGAAGAGGTGGGCGGAGCGGTCCAGGTAGAAGGTGTCTGCCGTGCCGACATAGAGGTGGATGCGTCCGGTGAGGAGAGCATTCTTTTCGGCCCAGTGGGATTCGACAATGTGTGCGAGGTCGTAGTGTTCGCGCCAGTAGGCGACGACAGCGGGGTCGACTGCGCCGGTTTCGCGGTCGAACATGGGCAGTGGCGCGCCGGAGGGGCCCTTGGGGGAGAAGACCCAATCAAAGGAGGTCATCTGGCCGCCGTAGGGGCCGAGGACGACTTCCTGAAGGGTGAGGTCGCGGGCGGAAGACATGATTTTGTCGTGGTTGCGCACGAGGGGTGTGAGTGAGCCGTCGGTGCCGAAGTAGAGGTTGGAATTGGAGGCGTAGAGGTTGGTTCCGGTGAAGTCGTGGAAGTCAGGGGGGTCGGGCGAGGTGGACCAGGTGCCGCCGAAGACGTCGGGGTAGTTGACCTGGAGCTGGAGGGTGGCCCATCCGCCGGAGGAGTGTCCGTTGAGGAAGCGGCCGTTGGTGCGGGCGTCCATGCGGTATTTGTGTTCGAGGAATGGGATGAATTCGCGGGTGAGGGCGGCGCCCCAGGGACCGTTATTGACGGAGTCGGCGAATTCGTGGGTGCCCTGGGGGATGGCCTCATCGAGCATGACGCAGATCATGGGTGGGAATTTGCCGCTGACCATTCGCTTGTGGAGGAGGATGCCGTATAAGAGGTCGTAGTCGGGGTTGCCACCGAAGCCGTGTGTCCAGTAGAGGGTGGGGTAGGTGGTGGAGGAGTTTTCGTCGTAGCCGGGCGGGAGGATGACCCAGGCGCGGACCTTGGTGGAGTGGCCCCAGAAGGCGGTGAGCCGGGGGCTCTCGAACTCTTCGAGGCGGGCTACGTCGGGTGTGGCGGCGGCTTTGGTCTTGGCGAGGTACTGGGCTTGCTCCTCTGGTACCTCGGGGTGGTGATCGAGGATGAGGGTGGGTGTGGGAGAGGTGGCCGGGTTGTATGCGGTGAGGGCGAGGACGCTGGAGACCCAGTCATGAGGATCGCGGCCGGAGTATGGGTAGCTATGGTCGGGGTCAAGGACGGCCTGGACCTGGTAGGTCCCAGGGGTGAGCTGGGAGAAGCCACTGGGGAAGGCGATTTGGTCGGCATCAATATCGAGGGTGGTGCCGGGCTGCCAATTGTGGACATCGGTGGCGGTGACCCAGGTGTCAGACGGGGAGAATTCGTCGGCATCGACGGCGGGTGCTCCGGAGCCGGATTTGAGGAAGAGGAGGAGGCGGCCGTTCAGTGGCGCGCCGGTGGAGTCGGTGACGTGGAAGCAGGTGTGGTGGGCTGGGGTGGGTGCAGCGGCCTGGGAAAAGACCAGAACAGGGAGTGTGGATGCCAGCAGGCAGACGATGGCAAGACGGATGGAACGCTTCAAGGGATGGGGCCTCAGGGCGGGGAATTGGGGAGAGATCAGGGGTGTTCGGCGTGGTGGTGGGGGCGGAGGGAGCCGGTTCCGCGGGCGGCGGAGAGCTGGGCCGCCATGTCAGCGCCGGCAGAGGAAGTGTCGAGGCGGCGGACGGTGAGTACGGTGATGTCGTCTTCCTGGCCGAAGTCCTTGGCGGCGTCGGCGATGTAGAAGGCGGACTGGTTGGAGAGGTTGTGGAGGCGATCGAAGCCGAAGAGTTCGCCGTTGGGGCGACGGGCCTCGATGACGCCATCGGAGAAGAGGAGAAGGCGGTCGCCGGGGTGAAGGTAGAGGCGGACGTTCTCGTACTCGACCTCGGGGATGACGCCGAGTGGGAGGCCACCCTGCATCTGGACTTCCTGGGAGTTGAGATAGGGGGCGGGATGGCCGGCGGAGGCGAGGACGAGCTCGCCGGTGGGGGAGAACCATGCGGCCTCGCAGGTGGTGAGCGAGCCGGTGCCAACCAGAACCTGATTGAGAACGGAGAGTAGCTGTGCGGGGTCAGTTTGCGGGGTGCGGCGGAGCGCGCCCATGAGCATGGAGACGTTCATGGCGGCCTGGAGGCCCTTCCCGGCAACGTCGCCGATGACGATGAGAAGGCCACCTTCGGGGGTGGAGTCGATGTGAAAGAAGTCTCCGCCGACCTCGGCTGCAGGGTTGTAGACGGTATCGACGTGGAAGCCGGGGGTGAGGGGGGCTTCGCGGGGAATCATGAGCTCCTGCACGCTGCGGGCGGCGGCGAGCTCACTGGAGGCGCGTTCGCGGTCGCGGTGGATGCGCTGGAAGCGGATGAAGATGATGACGATGATGGCGAGGACGCCTGCGAAATCGGCAATGGCGGAGAAGTGGATGGGGATAGGGCCTGCGGCGAAGGTGAGGGGCGAGGAGACGGGGCCAGTGGACCAACTGGAGACGGCGGTCATGCTGGCGAGTTCGACCATGCCGACGACGGAAAGCAGGAGTGGCAGGAGGAGGAGGGCGGCCTCGTAGTTGCGGCGGAAGACGCCTGCGGTGAGGGTGAGGCCGACGAAGAGGAGCCAGGCGATCATCCACAGGAAGACAAGGAAGATCGAAATGGCCAAGCAGATTTCGATCCAGGTGCCGTTGTGGATGTAGAAGAGCAGCGGAGCGGGTGTGAGGAGGACAGGGGAGGTCCAGCGCATGAGCTGGGAGTACCAGCGACGGCGGAGGGCGAGGAAGGCGATGAGGAACTCGAAGTAGAAGTAGGCACCGAGGAGGAGGAGGCTGAAGATGCCGGCAGCCATTTTTCCGGACTCGATGAGGCCGTTGGAGCCAGCGATGTCGAGGCAGCAAAGGGGAGCGATGGTGATGAGGTGGAGGGCGAGCCAGAGGTATTCGCGGCGGTCGCGCTGGGTCCAGAAAAGGGCGAGGAGGAAGATGCCGAGGACGAACTTCATGCCGTTGTCGACGGCGGTGGGAAGTCGTTCAAAGAGCATGCCGTGCTGCCAGAGTGCGAGGTGGTCGACGAGGTCAGCTTTCTGGCCAAGGACGAAGGTGCGGTTTGCGAAGAAGGCGGTGTAGGAGTTGATGCCGAAGTTGAAGTATGGCATGCGGACTGCGATGACGAGGGAGGTCACCGAGTCTGGGACATCGATGGGGTAGATGCGGGAGATTTGCTGGTATTGCTCGAGCCTGGCGCCGTTGGGGCCTTCGGGGGTAATGGCCTGTCCGTTGGCGTAGACATCCATCCAGATGGACTGGGAGCCGACGGCGACGTTGGAGTTGCGGGTGATGGGGAGGCGGACGTAGAGAGCCAGGGGGCCGTGGTGGGGAGGGAGCTGGACGTGGATGCGGAACCATGCGAAGGGGCGGCCGTGGTGGGGGTGGGTGGAGTCGTAGTTGCCGGTCTTTGCGCTGGAGGAGTTTGGGGCGTCGGGTGGTTTGGGGGCGTTGGGTGCCTCGGGGGTTTCGTCCTGGTCTTTGTCGTCTTCGGGGGTGTTGATTTCGGCCAGAGCATCCTTGGCGTCGCGGATGGGCCAGGCGGAGTCGTCGAAGTCAGGTTTGGAGGGGTCAGTGCCGGACTGGATGCCAAGGCGCCAGTTGTGGTCAAGCGCAAGTGGGGTGCCGAGGGCGGAGGCGTCGAAGTTGACGACCTGTCCGGGCTTTGGGATTTCGCCGGTGGGGGCTTCGATGTGTCGATGGGGCAGGAAGGGGAGCCTTGGAGGCGGGCCACCAGGATGCTGGTCGGCACGCGGGTCTGCCGGGTTCTGCGCGGGAGCAGGGGGTTTGGCCGGCTGGGTAGGTTTGGCCGGTTGCTGGGCGAGGATGGGTGCCAGCGCGGAGAGCAGGAGAAGGGCGGCAAGGCTCATGCGTAACTGGCGAAAACGGAATGACATCGTGGACTCCAATGTATCGTACCGCTTGAGGAAGAGGAAGGAATTCTTGATGGAGGGCGAACGAGGGTAACGGAAGCGCGGGGGCTGATATCGGGACGGGCGAGGGGGGCGGGGAAGTTGCGGCTGGGAAATCCCTTGGACGGGGGACGACCAAATGCGGGATACTCACGTCTAACAGGTGCGGCAGTGCCGGGAGAATTGCGTTCGGCAGGAGGTTTGGCGATGGCGAAGTGGATGAGGAAACCCGGGATGATGGCGGTGCTGGTGGTGTTGGCGCTGTCGGGGAGTGGTTTGCTGCGCGGGCAGAGCCCGGCGACGGATGCGCCAGCGGTGAGCCAGGGTCCGACTGCGAAGCCAGTGCCGGATGTGACACCGGATGCAACGCCGGCGACCAAGGGTGACGGAGCGGGGAAGCCGGGGAAGAGTGCCAAGGACGATGCCAAGGAAGCCGCAGCGGCGAAGACGCCGATTCTGGTGGAGCCGGGAAGCAAGCTGGAGAAGGTGAAGGCCGGCAGCATTGAAGATGTGAACGCGGTGGGGAATCGCGATATTGGCGGGCGCGGAGTGGGGAACTGGTACTCGACCGACTCTGAGATCAAGATGGGCCGGATGTATGCGTCAGAGATTGAAAAGAGCACGAAGTTCATCAACGATGCGACGGTGACGGAGTATGTGAACCGGGTTGGGCAGAATATCGTGAAGAACTCGGACTGCAAGGTTCCGTTCACGATCAAAGTGATTGACTCGGACGTGATCAACGCGATGGCGCTGCCGGGGGGATTTTTTTATGTGAACTCCGGGCTGATTCTGAACGCGGATGAAGAGGCGGAGCTGGCTGGGGTGATGGCGCATGAGACAGCGCATGTGTGCGCGCACCATGCGGCGCGGGAGATGACGCGGGCCAACTATGCGCAACTGGGGACGATTCCGCTGATTTTTATTGGCGGGTGGACGGGGTACGGGATTTACGAGGCGGCATCGATCGGGATTCCGATAACGTTCCTGCATTTTTCGCGTGTGTTTGAGGCGGAGGCGGATTACCTGGGGGTGCAGTACATGTACCGCGCCGGGTACGATCCGCAGGCGTTTGTGACATTTTTTGAGAAGATTCAGGCGCTGGAAAAGCGGAAGCCGGGTTTGGTGTCGAAGACGTTCAGCGACCATCCGCAGACGCCGGACCGGATTGAGCACTCGCAGGAAGAGATTGCGAAGGTACTTCCGGCGCGGGATGAGTACACGGTGACGACGAGCGAGTTTGACGATGTGAAGGCGCGGCTGGCGCGGATTGAGAACAAGCGTCGGCTGACGGATTCGAAGGACGCGAAGAAGCCGAGTTTGCGGAAGGCGAGCACGAGCAAGGACGACCCGACGGCGACGGATCCGAATGCGGATGACAAACCGACGCTGCATCGGCGCGAGGATCAGAATTAGAGGGATGTTTTGTGCCTGATAGGAACATTAACGGGTAGGATTCCCCGTTTGGGGAAAACTTTTGTGTTACGGAAATAACACACTTGTGCACTAGCATTCTGTGCGATACATTTTGTTAAGCGCTTTCTCCCCCAGCGGAAGCAGGGCTTCGGCCATTTGGGCACATCCGTGAGGTGTGTTGGGGGCAGAGGTCCAGATTCTCGGGGGTTCGGAACGATTGAAGAAGATTCTGGTAGTTATAGCAGTAGTTGCATTTACGCTTGTCCTGAGCAAGCTCGCCAACACGGTACCAACCTCACAACCGGATGGGACATCCTTTACGCTGAACGGGGCGCATGTGGTGGAGTGCTCTGAGTCAGAGATTGTGCTGGTTGATAAGCGCCAGACCGCGATGCGCCTGTTGAAGGACGCGAGCTGGCCGGACTGTTCAAATTTCGAATCGAACCAGGTTGCGGATTTTTTCCTGTCGCGCGGGGAGAAGACGCATTTTATCGGGACGGAAGAGACGGCGTGGTGGCGGAAGGGGCTGTAAGAGAAGCAGATGCTGTGCCGGGATTAGAATAGAGTCAACGGAGCCCGGGAGAGGGCCGTTGGGGGCGAAAGACAAGTTGGACATTCGGGTGCTTGGGCTGTTGTGCCAGACCTACCTTCGCAGGTGTCTGCCGGACGACTGGATGGTGCGGCTGGGATACCGGCGTTATTACGGCAGGTGGCCCAACCTGAGCCGACCGAAGCTATTCTCGGAAAAGATTGCGTGGCGCAAGCTGCATGAGCGAACCGAGCTGATGGTGCGGCTTAGCGACAAGGTGCAAGCCAAGGAAGAGATTCGAGCCCGTGTCGGGGATGCGTATGTCACGCCGAATCTGTGGGTGGGTGATCGCCCGGAAGAGATACCTTTCGACCGCCTGGCACGACCGTACATTGTGAAGCTGGCATCCAGTTCCGGGGGGCACCTGGTGATTCGGGAGGGTGACCCGCTGCCGGACCGACGGAGGTTGCGGGAGATGGCGCTGCGTCTGCGAATTGGCCATGGGTGGCAGATGCGGGAGTGGGCCTACCGGCGGATTCCGCCGCGGATTCTGGTTGAGCCGTTGCATGAGACCCAGGGGGACGGGGCACCAACGGATTATCGTTTTTTTGTTTTTCGGGGCAAGGCCCGGCTGGTTCACGCCAACTGTGAGAGCGATGAGGACGGTCGCGGAACAATCTACGAGCGCGATTGGCAGCTTTCGCGCTATGGATTTGTGTCGCAGCCGGTACGGCCGAAGATTGCGCGGCCGGAGAAGTTGGAAGAGATGCTGGCGATTGCGGAGCGAATTGCCGAAGGGTTTGAGTTTATGCGGGTGGATTTGTACCTGGTGAACGGACGGATTCTGTTCAGCGAGGCCACTCTGTATCCCTGGGGCGGGTTGAAGCGTTTGGCTCCGCCGGAGTGGGACCAGGAGCTTGGCGCGATGTGGGATTCGGAAGAGAAGTGACGTTGCTCAGCAGCCTTTTTTGCAGCGCGCCATGATGGCGGCGTGGAGGCGGTCGCGAACTGAAGTTGGTAGCTCGTATAGTTCGTTTGAGCGGTAGATTTCAATAGTTTTGCGGGTAGTGTTGAGGGTGACCTCGCAGTGGTCGCAGCCGCGGAGATGCTCCTCCATGTGGGTGCGCACCTCGGAAGCGAGACTGCCGTCGATGAGTTCGTCGAGCTTGGCAATGAATTCTGTACAGGTCACCGTTCACCAGCCTTTTTCCTGCGGAAGTAGCGGCTGAGCCGCTCACGCAACTGCAGGCGCGCACGCAAGAGGCGCGATTTGACCGCCGGCACGCTCAGTCCGAGCGTTTCCGCAGTTTCTTCGGTCGACATTCCTTCTACGTCGCGCAACTGAAACACCACCCGGAAGCCTAACGGCAACCCTTGAATTGTTTTCCGCAGAATCTCGGCGAGTTCGGTCTGCGTGTAGTTTTGCTCAGGATTCGGGCTCCAGTCGGCCAGATCCCGTGGAACGCTGCCCTCTTCCGTTTCGACATCCTCGTCAATGGAAACCATCTTCCCGGTGCGCCGCTTGCGAAGACGCATGAGGGATTCATTTACAGCAATGCGGACCAGCCAAGTGTAGAACTTGCTGTTTCCCTGGAACTGGTCGAGCTTTTCGTAAGCCTTGAGGAAGGCGTCCTGAACGACATCCTGTGCATCTTCACGGTTTTGCGTAATGTGCTGCGCAATGCGGAAGATTTGGCGGTCGTATTTCCGGACGAGCGTTTCAAAGGCTTGCACATCTCCTTCTCGTGCGCTGTTTACCAGCGCAACGTCGGGATGCTGCTCGACTACTTCAATAGATTGGATGGGTTCCATGACGCGTAGTTGCGAAAAAACCGTGACCTTTCTGAAATGAAGCGGAAACTGCCTTTGAATCTCCAGTGTACTGGACAGGGCTGGTGTGGAACAAAGGGGGATTCCCACCTGCTGGAAGAGTGATGGCCTTGGTTCGTTTTGCGATGGTGAGGCGCCTGAGCAGGGAAATCGGCTTACATTGGAGCTATGAGTGACGTTTCCCACGGCAGGCTGGAGATGGCCAAGACAGGCGGCAAAGGCGCAGGAGCAGGAGCGACGCTGGGTTGCGCGCAGGCCCGGGGTGTTGCGCTGGTGCTTTGCATGACTCTGGCGTGGGCTCCGATGGCCCAGGCGGCGGGGACGGCAGGAGCCGGGACGCACAGGAAGCCCCAGCCCCATGCGGCGGCGAAGAAGACGGGAAAGAAGAATACGGGCAGCCGGGCAGCGGCGACGGTGCGCCTGAAACAGGCGTTTGTGGCCAGCAAGGAGCTGCGCCCGATGGCACAGCAACTGGCAGCAACGCGGACACCGGCGGCGTTTGCCGGGGTGACGGCGTATGCGCACCAACACACCGGGGAGGCAGCTGCGGCGGCGTATCTGGCGCTGGGGAATGCGTACTTGCAGGAGGGGCGGTTTGCGGAGGCTGAGGCGAGCCTGCACCAGGCGCGGGCGGCCGGGGATGCGCTGGCGGACTATGCGGAGTTTCTGGCTGCAAAGGCCGAGCACCTGGGAGGCGAGAACCAGCAGGCTGAGATTCAACTGAAGGGGTTTGCTGAGCGGAATCCGGATAGTATTTTTGTGCCGCAGGTGCCGGAGCTGGAAGCGCAGGTGCTGCTGGCGATGAAAGATGTGCGGGGCGCGCGGCTGGTGCTGATGGCGGGCGCGGGGTTTTCAAACCGGGTGGGCTACCAACTGGCGCTGGCGGAGGTGACGGAGGCTGAAGGGGCGACGGCTGCGGCCGGGGGGCTGTACAAGCACATTCTGCTGACGTGGCCATTGACGGCGGATGCGCTGACGGCGCGGGCGCGGCTGACGCAACTGGGACTGGAGCAGACGCTGACCGAGCAGGAGTTGAGGACGCTTGGCGATGCGTATTACAACGCCGGGCACTACAACGAGGCGGCCGAGCAGTATCACGCACTGGCACGGGCGGCTGCGCCGGGAGAGCGGAATGGATTTGCGGTGGCTGCAGCGGCCTGCGAGCTGAAGCTGAAGCGTCTGACGCGGGAAGAGGCGGAGAGCCTGGCGCAGACGAACGATGAGAATGGGGCCCGGCGGCTGTATTTGCTAATGGAGCTGGCGCGAAGCCGGGATGACCGGGAAGCGCAGGTGGCCTATGTGGAGATGCTGCGGACGAGTTTTCCGCATAGCCAGTGGCTGGGGGATGCGCTGTTTTCCAGCGGCAACATGTACATGCTGAAGAAGGATTATCCGCAAGCGGTGGCGTACTACGGAGAGCTGGCGCAGCGATTCCCGGAAAGCACGAATGCGCCGGCAGCGCACTGGCGGGCGGGTTGGTGGAGCTATCGGCAGGGGCAGTTTGATGTGGCGGAGCGGCTGTTTGAGGAGCAGATACGGCTTTACCCCGCGGCGAAGGAGACGGTGAGTGCGTTGTACTGGCGGGCGCGGCTGTATGAGGTGCAGGACCATCAACCTGCGCTTGCTGCGTCGCACTATCGTACGATTGTGGCGAACTACTCGCATTACTTCTACGCGCAGATGGCACGGCAACGGCTGGCGGGGCTGGGGAATACGACGCCGGCATCCACGGTGCCTGCATTGCGGATAGCGCCGCCGGTGGTGCCGAAGCTGGATACGAATGTTCCGGATGGAGATCCGCACCTGGTGAAGGCGCACCTGCTGGTGAATGCCGGGCTGAGCGAGTATGTGCCGCTGGAGATTGCGGCGGTGCCGGGAAGCGGCAGTTGGAGCGGAATAGCCGAAGCCCGGATGTACACGCAGTATGGGGACTACTTCCATGCGATGCGGGTGCTGAAGAAGTCGATGCCGTATGCGGCGTCGAGCGCGATTCGGGCGATACCGTTGGAATACTGGCGGATACTGTTTCCGCAGGCGTACTGGGATACGATTCGGACCGAGTCTGCGAGGAACGGATTGGACCCATTCATGGTGGCGTCGCTGATTCGGCAGGAGTCAGAGTTTAACCCTGGAGCGATATCGCATGCGAACGCGTACGGGCTGATGCAACTGCTGCCGTCGGTGGGGCAGAAGATGGCGCGGGAAGAGGGTATGGGCACGCTGGCGACGCGGCAGTTGCTTGACCCGGTGACGAATATCAGGCTGGGAACGCGGTATCTGCGGCAGATTATGGAGCAGTTTGGCGGGGTGCAGGAGTATGCGCTGGCTGCGTATAACGCCGGGGACAACCGGGTAACGGACTGGCAGGCGGCGGGGCCGTACCGGGGAATTGATGAGTTTGTGGAGTCGATTCCGTTTACCGAGACGCGGGAGTACGTGGAAGGGATTCTGCGAAATGAGGAGATTTACCGCTCAATTGACCAGGCGGGAAGGGCTGCTGCACAGGCGGAGAATGCGGACGCCGGCGGGGGCACGGGGACGGGGACCGGGGCGGGGCGGTAGATTTTCCGAGGGGGGGGTGTTGAATCAGGTTCCCCCTGATTTTGGATTTTGATTGACGGAGCGGGCGGAGGGATAGAAGACTGGCTGCAGGCCGGATGCCCGCACCCTTCAAAGCGCCGAGCCCGAAGCACAGTTCGCTGCACTACCCATATCGGATGCGGCAGATGGCACGGGCCGCAACCCTGTCTGATGAACCCCAACCGGAGGGCGGAATGACAGCTGAGTTGCAGTTTCTGGAAGCATGGATCCCTGACAAGATGGAACCTGGAACGGTCTTCCTGCTGGAAGGCCCGAAGGCGCTTGGTCAGGAGGGAAATCCCTTCATCGCAGTACTGTCGTGCCCAGGATGCGGCACGGTGGGGCTGATTACCCGGCGGCAGTTGCATGGGTACGAGACGATGATCTGCGGAGGGGATGAGTGCTCTGCCGAGTACGGATTTGACGGCGACAGCATTCGTTACCGCAAGGCGCAGTAGCGGACAGGAAAGGCTGGAGGAGTGACGGCGGGAACGCTGTGCGGCCGGGCGCGTTATGCGGGCTGTGCTCGACGCGGTGGTGTGTCGAAAAAGTAGCCGGGGAATTGGAATACGATAGGGAAGTGCTCTCCCAGGGCACGGGCGGCAGTAGCCCGGATGGCGAAATCGGCAGACGCAGCGGACTTAAAATCCGCAGGCCGCAAGGCCGTGGGGGTTCAAGTCCCCCTCCGGGCACCAAAATAATCCTCGCATAAGTCCAATAAAATAAATCGAATAGATGCATTATTATCGTCATGTCGGGTCCTTAATAATTTCCGATGTTGAGGAGTACATTGCTTTTCGGGTACAATTTCAGGTACAGTGCGGGTACAGCGGGTACAAACGAGGTACAAACGCACTTTCTGGAGACCCGATGGCTACTCTCGTAAAAACCCCATCCGGCAAGTGGAAGGCAATTATTCGCCGGGCCGGTTGGCCTTTGACTGTGAAGACGTTTCGGACCCAACGAGACGCCGGAGACTGGGCTCGCCGAACGGAAGATGACATGGTTAGGGGGGCATTCATCCAGCGGGCCACTGGCGACCGGATGACGGTCGCCGCCGCGATGAAGCGCTACCTGGCGGACGTGGTGCCGTCAAAGCGGCCGACGACACAGGCGGCTGATTTGAGGCGCTCCAAGATAATCGTCAAGCATTTGGGAAGATATTCCCTCACCTCGCTGACGCCCGAGGTCATCGCCCAATTCCGCGATATGCGCTTGGCCGGGGAAGATCGTAAAGATGCGGACGGAAACCCAATGCCGAGAACCAACAGTACGGTTCGTCTCGATCTGGCCCTTCTTGGTCATCTGCTGACCATTGCGATCAAAGAGTGGGGCGTGAACCTACCGGCCAACCCGGTCACAAACATTAGGCGCCCAGCATCGGGGCCGGGAAGGAATCGTAGGCTATTGCAAGAGGAAGAATCACGGCTCTTGGCTGCCGTTGACCAGCACTCAAACCCGATGATGGGTTGGATTGTTCGGATCGCTCTTGAGACTGGGATGCGGTGGTCAGAAATACTGACTCTCCGCGAATCGCAGGTGGACCTCAAACGCCGGATTGTTCGACTGCTGAAGACAAAGAACACTCAGCCGCGCACAGTTCCCCTGACGCTATCGGCTGTCGAAATGTTCCGCAGGGCGATTGCGAACCCCATTCGCCCTGATGATACGGATCTGATTTTCTCTGGAGCACCTGGCCGAGACGGTGTTCGGAGACCTTATCAATTCGATCGGATGTGGCAAGCAATCAAGCGCAAACAGGGTCTGAAGGATTTTCGCTTTCACGATCTTCGCCATGAAGCCGTGAGTCGATTTGTGGAGGCGGGCTTTTCCGATCAAGAGGTCTCCGCGATTAGCGGTCACAAAAGTATGCAAATGTTGAAGCGATACACACATTTGCGCACTGAGGATCTTGTAGCACGCATCGAAGAAGCGGCGCAGCGTCGGAAAAAAAGTGCATGACTTGTTTCGGTGCTATTGGTCCGGTTTCCTCTTGCGGCGGCTGTGCGGCCTCTCGGTCTCGCCTTCCAAACGCAGGTTTTCTGCATGGTGCCGCATCGCAGCCTCATAGATCATTTTCCAGGCAATGGGGAATTCTCCCCTTGCCCCGGCGAGTCTGACGATAGCGAATTCAGGACGGCTCTCAACAACAATTTTGCGCTTCTTACCGTGGTCGCTCACGGAAGATGCAGTGACATAGAGGGTCTGTGCCTTGCGCTCAATCAGGTAAGCCATTCACACTTTCTCCCATCACAACCCAGCCTGCCCGATGTGCTGTTTCAGCAAGATTGTCAGCTTAGAGCGACGAATTAGAAGGACACCTCGCCGCAGTCATGGGTATGGAAAGCGGATAGCTTTCCTTGCTTTCGCACAGTTACGGCTATTTCCACAACACGCAAGGTCAAGGGGCCAAGAGAGGGTAAAGTATGGCAATGGGATCACGCGTGTCCCCTTTCTCTGAACTGAAATTCCTACTGGTAACTGTTAAGTTATTTTGACGTTACAATCGCAAAAACCGCTCAAGTGAGAGCTTGACTTTTTTTCTGATACTCAAGGCTTTCACGGTGCTGCCTCTTCTCACATCAACCGATACGGCTTGGCGGTAACCGCTCCATTCCCAGCTCCAAGACATGCTCGCGGCTGGAATGCTGCGCGATGGGGTCGGTATCCATCGCCAGCATGATGAGGCGTCGCAGGTTTGCGGATTGCTCAGCCTGGCTGAGGAGCGCCATCGAGTCGGAAGCAATGCTGGGTGTCGCGTCCCATTGCAAGCTGAGGTTGTTCTTGCGTGCCAGTTCCACGGCAAATTCCTGGAGGGTGATGTTGTTCCCTGCCAGGAACGGCTGTATTGTTCCGAGGTCGTAGAGATATGCCGAGGCGTTGCGCGTCCACTCTTCGGCGCTCAAGCCTTTCAGGTGGTTCTCTCTGGCTAATCTGTCGAGCACATTGTTGAGGGATTTCTCCACTTGAGACGCGGGCAAATTGGGGGCGTCGATCGATCGCAGCTCTCCGGCCCAATCGTAAAGGTCTTGATAGAGATGGTGGTGAATGGCCTGTAGGTGCGCGGAGTCAAATGCGCCTCGAATGGGCGAAGCATGAAGCTCGGCAAGGCGAAGGACAGTGGAATCTGTCGTGGCTTTCAAAATAACGGCGGAATCGGTGATGCCGAGCTTGTTTCTGAGGACGCCGGTGCCAGGAATTGTGAAATCGGTTGCGTCAATCATCTTCTGCCCTCTCCTCTCGTCATGGATGTTTTCGCGGGGCCTTGCTTGAGTGCGGCCATGATCCGCGCCAGGTAGCCGTTTTCAATGCCGCGCTGGGTGTCGCCGGTGTTGTAGCGAGAGATGGCGTGCTGGAGCGCCTCCTGGCCGGGTCCATAGGTCTTAGTCTCAAGCTGGTAGGCGCTGTCGAGAATCTGCCAACCGACGCGAAGATTGAAGCACGGGTCTAAAAGAGATTCGACTGGAAGCCCGCGCCGATGGGCCTCCGCCGTGCTGACCTGCATTAACCCCAAGTCAACAGAGATGTTGCGGCGCTCGAAGTATTCAAGCCACTCCAACGCCTCGCGTTCGGTGGTGGGCTGGCGCTTGAGCCGCAATGTACCCTTCGGTAGATGCCATTGCTTCTGGAGCGTCCTGGGAAAGTCGATCTGCATGGCATTCGGGTTGCCGCCGGATTCAACAAGGATGATGGCGTTGAGCGTGGTGAGCGGCACTGTAGGCAGGCAGCGCGACTGGAGAGCGGCAACGTCCAGACGTTGAGCAGCGACGTTAGGGGCAAAGCAGAGCAGGCATACTGCGGTCAGAATTCTCATCGGTTGCTCGCCTCATAGAGTGGAATGGCCCAGAGGTCGGCCCAATCTTGCGCGGCCACGTGCTGAATCGCTGGAATCGATGTGTTAACCGCCCAGTAGAGGTTGGAGGGCGCAAGCAGCATGTCGGGGTTGTGGGCGAGAGTTTCAATTGCCGGCCAGAATGCGAGTTGTTCGTAGCAGACCAGTATCCCGGCGCGGCGATTCCAAACACGGATGGTTGGCGGGAATCGAAGCATCAGCGGGAAGCCGCGGCGCTGTTCTCTGAAGTGCCACATGCCAAGTGGCACGGGCACTCGCTGAACGTAGGAGAGACGCTCGGTGTATCCGCGGGACAGGAGAACATTGCGATTGGCCTCGGTGTTCGGAATGGGGATTGTGGTGCCGATCAGAAGGCCCGTGCGCTGCCGCTTGAGTTGCGCGAAGACGGAAGCCCAGCGTGTCTCATGCATTCCATTCCAGCTTGGAATGACTGATTCCGGAAAGATCAGCAATGTGTCTGGATGGGCCAACGCAATTTGTTGGATCGTCTGCTCCTGCAATTCCAAACGGGAATCAATATCGTCGTGAGGCGACTGCCCGCCGAAGTTGGTGTTAACGGCGACAATATGAGGATCGGGAACGGGGCGATGGAAGCGAGCATGGGTTGCGATGGATGCCACAACGAGAACGGCAAGGGTCATTGGTGTGCCGAATCGCCTGTACGCGGCTATCAATATGACGCCCAGCCCCAGACCGAACCATCGGGTTCCGGGAAACCACCGGCCCGCAGCGATGAGCGGATGGGCTACGGTCACTAGACTCAGCGGTGGAAGTGCCAAGACCGCAATAGCCACGATTACGGACAGTGGCACGTAACGACGGCTGAAGAGACAAACCCAAGGAGCCGAACAGAGCGCCACCAAAGCTGCCCAAATGGCGAGTGGCAAAACGAAGTTGTGGCCTGTCTGAAAGAAGCTCTGTGAGCCGGGGATGACGCTCCAGGTAGCGGCTGCGTAGTAGAAGACGGCGCAGAGCGAGTCCAGGCGGCTCCGTGACTGAAGGTACACGAAAGGGAAAAGCAACGCGAAATAATTCAGAGCGGAGTTGCCACTCCAGCCTGCGCCGCCGATTGCGGCGGAGCAAACGAAGAGAATTGCGGTTCTGGTTTGAGCGGGAAGAGAGATGCTAGGAATTCTCCATCTCGCTTTGTCTGCTGCAACGGTTGCGGTTTCTGAAATGTCCATCGCTCTCCGCCCTCTGGATTGCCCTGTCAATTCGGGTTGGCGGTTGGGTGGTACGAATGCTCGACGAAAAAGGGGCGAATCCAACTGTGGACGGACCGCAAGGGGATCGGGCCAAAGTACCTGGAATCGAAGCTCCGGGGACTGAAGGAGCTGACAACCCATAGTTCCCCTTTCTGCACGCGGTACGTCCCTGCCGGGAAAGGATGAAGCTGTCGCCCTGTCGAATCACGGTTAATTGTTGCGGTGTTCGGCAGCAGTTGGCCGTTGACGACGATGCCTGCAGCGGAAGTTTCCACTGTGTCACCGGGCCATGCAACGACAGGCTTGATGAGCGGTGAAAACCCGTCAGGACAGGTACGCATGGGATCCCGATAGTTCGGCTGGCCCTTCATCGACGGCCAGCGAACATCGGGGCAGAAAAACACATAAGGCGCGGGGTTGCGAGGGGTACTCGCTGGATCGGCAATTTCCCGGTATATCCCGAACGGAACAGAGTGGGTGTAGTTGAAGATGAGTCCGAAGCTGACCCACGCTACCATCGTGCCAAAGGCGGCAACGGCTATGGGAACAAGGACACAACTCAGTCGAGAGAAGGCGCGAATCGAAGAGCGCAGGCGTGGGCTAGCCAGGCCAGTCTTAAATAGGCCAATCATGGACACTCTCCTGAAGGAATGCCGGAATCTGCTTCGCGTCATTGGTGCGGCGAATCTCGTTTTGATGGATAGCCGCTGATTCCGATTTCGAGCTGGCCGCGATGCGGAATGCGCGAATGACATGAATCTCGAAGACGGTGCCGACTTCGCGGCCAACACTTTGGCCATCGGCGCGCGGTCGCGGCTCGCGCCGGATAAGCTGGCCAGTCACGTGGATGTTGTCGCCCTTCTGGAAGGTCTTGGCGACGATGGCGCTCTCTCCAAAGAAGGTGATGGGAAGGAATTGGCGGTGTTCGACGGTTCTTCCCTGCGTGTCGTAGAACCAGCTCTGTGCCAATCGCGCGCGCACAAACTGACGACCTCCGGTATCGGAGACTGAAGGCTGGTCGGTGAGATTTCCGGCAAGAACAATGTGGTTAAGTATTTCCACGGATCTGCTCCTCAATGGCCTGGTCTCGAACAGCGGCATGAGCAATGGCCGCGATGTCGAGAGTTAACTGTGATGGCACGGCGGGTTTCACGGGGCTTGGCTGGGCCGCGGTAGGAAAGTTGGGCGGCTTCAGTTTGGTGCGGGCCAAAAGAGTGTTGTTCAAAAAGTAAAGGCTCTGCACCCCATAAATCGGTGCGACTCCATTGATGAAGATGAGCATGTCGCCGGGAGCGGTAATCTTGCTGGTTGGGTCGTTCGTGGCCTTGGTTGGCGGCTTGATACGGCGTATTTCATCGACGGTGATAAGCGGACGCTGCACCTGCTCCACGCTGCGGAAAATGTGTTTGAGATAGAAGTCGGTGCGCTGGCCGCTGTAGTTGAGGGTCTCCTTCTCAACGGTCATGTTGCCGCTCAGTTCGGAGAGGTTCTTGCATGTCTGGAGGTTGTCGGTCTGGAAGGCGGCCTTAATGTAGCAGTTGTCGGTGATGGACTCGTTTGGCCCGTACTCTTCGATGATCTGCGTGAGCGTCTGCGCAATCAGGTATGGCTTGATCTTGTAGCCCGCCATGAGGCTCATCGCGGCGGACAGGTTGGGAATCTTCCTCAGCTCAGGAAACTCATCGAGCATCAGCAGGAGATGGTGACGGTCCGGGTCGAGCTGTTCCATGAGCCGATTGAAGATGAGCTGAAGCATGAGCCGGACAAGCGGCCGTAGTCGTTCCCGGTCCGGCTGCGGGATTTTGAAATAGAGGCTCATTGGAACTTCGCCATAGACGAGATCGCGAATGACAAAGTCGGAGCGAGAGACGGTCTTCTGAACAATCGGATCGTCGTAGAGGGTCATCGGAGTGACGATGCTGGACTGAATGCTCGATGCCTCGCGGTCCGCGCGGTTGAGTTGGCGCTGAACAGCTTTGCTCACAAAGGGATGGGTGAAGGTAGGCTTACCGTTCACATCAAACCATTGCAGGCGCGGCGCGGATTTGCCTCCTGGCATGTGGACGGTTTTCTGCATCTCGACGAGCACGTCGGTGAAATCCATTCCCGGCTGGGAGTAGTGGGCAAGCACGTCCGGCAGCGTAGGTTCCCGCGGCGATTCGAGATTGCGAAAGACATAACCGAGATGAATGATGCCCGCCGATACTAGGTCAACGGCTGCGTCCTCAAAGTGTTTGTAAAGGCTGTCGTCATCGCCGTGGCGGATGACAGCGTTCGCAATCGTCTGGGCATCAGCTATCTCGTAATCGGTCTCCCAGCGAATCTCTGACAACGGGTTGTAGCAGCAACTCTCATGTGGCAGAGTTGGCGCGAACTTCAAGACACGTTGCCCGATTGCGTGGCGGAAGCCGGCGGAGTGGTCCCAGTTCTCTCCTTTCAAGTCATAGACAAAGACGCTCTGCCGCCACTGGCAAAGCGTCGGAATGATAGCGGAGACGCCCTTGCCGCTTCGGCTGGGAGCGAACAAGAGGACGGGCTCCGCTCCCGAGTGCAGCAGATAGTGGATTTGCTGCGTGTCGGGATCTCGCCAACCGCCGATGTACACCCCGTCTGTTGCGTCGAGCAGTCCCAGCTTTTTAATGTCTTCACGTTTGGCCCAGGTTGCTGAGCCATGCAGGTTCATCAGGCTGTCCGTGCTCTTGCGATCGCGGATGAGGGAGAGAAACCAGTAGGTGAAGTAGGCCAGAAAGAGTCCGCCTACGATGGTCGCTCCAAATGCAATCCAGAGGTCCTTGCGAACTCCAGAACTGATAAGGCGGCTGCCTGCGTAATGCTTCCAGAGCACAAGGGCCGCGAAAGGCTGGAAGATTGCCGTGCCGCGTACCCACAAGATGGGATGGCCCATCTCGACTGGATTGTTGAGTTGAATCGCAAGCCATTCGGTTGCGGCGCTGGCGGCCAGGACAAAGGCAATCACAGCCCCCACGACGGATCGGATATTCCAGCCTCCTTGCCAACTCGGACGATTCGGGAGAACGTATCCGGGCGGCGCTGTTGTTCCGTTCTTCATGGGATGCCTCCATGCAATGGAGTGTACATTTCACTACTGATGTTTGCAAAATCAGAACTCTGGTTTCGAGAGTCCGTGGATTGTCCTCCCGAGAGGTTGTTCGCCGGTCTATCAAACAAAACTGTGAACCTTGAGGATCATCGGCAAAAACACTGAACAAGTGGTATGGCGATTTGGCATCATTCCAGAATCCATTCTGGCTACATCGGCGTTTACGAGAAGTAATATTCTTCCGACTTAAGCCTTGGTGCCTCCCCGGTTCCCAACTGTGAGGAACCGAGGCCACTCGCCTGGGGCACTCGGCATGAGATACTTTCCGTCTGGACAAGTTGCACTTTGAGGCCTTCTGTGACGAAGCTTTCTATTGCCAAGCGGACACCTGTTGAGAACATTCGGTCGGTCTGGCCGAAGGAGACCGACTTCTCCGATTGGTTGACGACGCAAGAGGGCATTGAGCTTATTGCTCAAGATCTGGAAGTCGAGATCGAGAACCCGAGGCGGGAAGCGAAGGGATCAAACTTCTCATGTGACGTCGTGGCGAATCTCGTGGGTGACGAGAAGCATATTGTAGTTATTGAAAACCAGTATGGGCGGACGAATCATGACCATTTGGCCAAACTACTGACCTATGCCGCAGCCCACAAGGCCATGACCGGGATCTGGATCGCAGAAGAAGTTGCGGACGATCACCGTCAGGTAATCGACTGGCTGAACGAGAACACGCCCGACACGGTTGCACTCTACCTTGCGGAGTTGAAGGCTTACACCATTGGAGCGAGCGCCGCCGCTCCAATGCTCGACCTTGTCTGCCGCCCCAATGTGACCATGAAGCAGACCAACGCTGGTCTTACGGAAGGGGATCGTAAGCGAAGAGAATGGCGTATAGCCTTCTGGCAGGAAATTCATCACCGATTGAAGGGCGAGAAAATCCCCTTCCGGCTTCAAAAGCCTGGGCCAGGCCATTGGTCCAGCATCGCTATAGGCCGATCTGGATTCCATGTGAGCATGCTCCTGACGCCGAAGAACCAGAGCGTTGTGCTTGAAATGATCGTTCAACCGGCAGGGTGGAAAGATTCAGCCTTTGAACAGTTACAACTGGAAGCCCAGGAAATCGAGGCAGCGGTTGGAAAGCCTTTACAGTGGCGCCAAATGCCCGATAAGACCTGCTCCAAAATCGTGCTGGAAGAAAAGCTAGATCCTGATATTGAAGGGAATCGGAAGAAGATCTGCGATTGGTTCGCGGAGTGGACGCCTAAAGTATATCTCGCGTTTCATGATCGAGTGAAGAAGCTTGTTGCGCCAGAGGATGCTTAGAAATTGGGTTGGTCTACCCCGGCGGGTTGTGGGTGGCCATCACGATCCCGCTGTCGTTTCCAAACCCCGCTGAGGGTGACCCCCTAGCTTTTGGGACCAAGGATGGTACTAATCTCCTTTTCGAAGGATTGAAAAAGAATAATTTCTGTCGAAAAACATTACTCCTCGAAAGTGTGCCAAGGCTCCGCCGATCAGCTTCCGCGGAATCCTGGGTTTACGCAAACAGCCCTTACCACTCGGCGACACTCCGGCCTCGGGTCCGGTCCATCATCCTCGAATGGAGCGTTTTGTTGAACTCCCCCATCCATCCTTTTTCGGACTCGCCGACTACAAGATTCATGGCGCGCATCCGGCGAACAATCGAATCCAGCGCCTTTCCATCGCAAAGAATGTCCTTGTCCTTGCCTGCTGTGGAGGCGTAGAGCTGGTCGGGGTCGCTCCTCAGACCGTCAATCGTCACTACGTTTCCGGGTTCAAGGTCTCCCCGCGCCCATGCCGCACGGAGTGTGGCATCGTGGCGGATAATCTCGATCTTGCCTTCGGTGGTCTCAAAGATGGTCTGAAGCGCGCCGGTACGCTCGTCTTCACTGTTGAGGAGTACCCGCCCAATCAGCTTCTTTGAAAAGGTGGAATACTCCATCGGGGCATGAGGATCGCTGATCGCGACGCCGCTACGAAAGAGGGTGCGCGCGCGGTCTTGAATGTCCTTCATTTGTTGGAGCTGAGTGACGAAATCGGACCGAACGAGCCATCGGTCGCCGTCGTATGGTTTCGAGAGGCCCAGTTCTTTCAAGTGCCGGAGTCGGTTCACCTCTGCCGCGCTTGCGGCGGCACCGACCTCTTTGTATGCTGGGTCGGCGGCCCATGGGATCGCTCGCCTGGCCAGACTGCGGTCCAAAGGCGTAACGCGGTTGGCGGTAAGCTCGATCTGCTTCTGATGCTCGATGTCCGCGATGGTTCGAGGGCCTAGCTGCCGTGTCAGCGAGCTTTGGACGGCCTCTCTGAGCCCTTTGCGAATCAATGCCGGTGGAAGTTTGAGCGGCTCCCCGGATGGCAGACGGCCCCGCACAACGATGTGCGCGTGTGGATGGTCGGTGTTGCGGTGGACCACACCTCCCCATTCGACCGGCGCTCCGGTGTGCTGCTCGATCCTGGCCACCATGTCTTCCGCAGTTCTCTGGAAGTCTACGTTGGGGTCTTCTGGAGACAGGATGATTTTGAAAATGCGCTTGTCTCCGGCCCGCTGCCAACTTTCAGCCAGCGAACCGAGTTGGTGCTCCTGCGCCAAGCCAAGCCGGTCTGGGGCGGGGACCTGGCTGCCGATCGCTATACCCGTCTCTTTCTCAGTCGGCACGCGGTCGCCTTTGGCGCTTTCTCGCTCGATGTAGGTTCCATGCGCCTTCCATCCCCCCGGCGTCCGGGCTGACGCATAGCGGACATTCACGATGGTGCGGCGCTGGAAGGGAGATGATCGTGCAAGGGCGGGAAGTCGGTTGACAGATGATGAGGCTTTACTACTACCGGCAGAGGACCGGCTAACAAGCCTGACAAGTCGAAACAGATTTCTTGCCGTGCCTGTGACACGCGGCGGTGAGGCGTTGGTCCGATGAACTCGGCCAGGCCGAAGGCGGCTCGAACGCTCGCCCTTTTCTTTGGCCTCGCTTTGCTGCACCGATGCACGAGGCATGTAAATTCACCTCCGTTACGCCTTAAGACAGAGTCGCCGGCTCTTCCTCAATTCCAAGTTCCGCCGGAGAATAGGCGTCCGATTCTCTCCGGCGCTGGAATTCGCGGGCGGCGGTCAGGTTGACCTGCTCGTAGATTTTGGTTGCGCGCGCCCTGGCTCCTGTCATGAGCGACGCGGGCACTTCGGGTAGAGCCGTGAGGGCGTACTTGATGAACGTGTCGGTCAAGGCGAGATGAAGCTGACTGACCGTCTCCAGGCTCTGGAACTTCCGGGCAAGACTGTCCGCGAGATTCCCAAAAAGCGCGTAGACGAGTTGCTCAAGGTCGTCGCGCTGGTTGGTGCCTACCGTGACTAGGTAGTCAAACACCTCGTTATCGCTCATGGCGTGAATCTGCTCCCGCAAAGCAGCAAGGCGCTCTGATTGGATTTGGCTGAGCCGGACCGAGTAGCGAATGGATTCGTGGCGTTTCCGCTTTGGCATAACGGCACTATACAGCAATGTACATCGCGATAACAATGTGCGGCACAATGGTCCTTTGAAGAACCTCATGTGCCGCGCTATAAACCATTGCAATAAACAGAGATGGCAAGAGCAAACCTTCAAAGTGCCGCTGCGCTTTATGTTCCACTACTGCATTACCGAATGAAGACGGCTGTAAAACAGCCAACCTCCATGCGGTCTTCGACCTTCGGAAAGCGCAGCCTGCGGCTGCAATATAAGGCTCACAAAGCCAGACAAAGGCTCATTTAGCCTCATCGGTTTCAAAGCCCTTCTTGAATGAGGCTTTGTGTGAGTCTTTATGAGTCTTGTTGAGCAGAAATGAGTAAGAATGTGCCTCTCAAGGCTTGCAAGAATAATCCGGAGTCTGCATACTCTAATGCAATGAGCATTGCACTAGAGAACAAAGCCCCCGAGCTTGAAAGGTTGCTGGACCGGTTTCGTGAGCGACGGGACCTAGTGCCATTCAAGGCGCGGGGCTTGAAAGGGCTGGCGGCTGAATTAGGAGCGGCGTATGGAATCGGGCTTCCCTGGAAAGAGATTTGGCGGGCGTTGGCAGAATGCGGATACGAGGGAAGTTATCGACAGTTTTGGCGGATGGCTGTGCGACTCACAGGTGCATCCGCTCAAAAGCCTCAAAGGCGTAAGAACCTCCCGCCCCCTATCGTGGGGAAAGAAGTTCATCAACCAAAGGTCCGTGAAAGCGGCCTGAGCACTGAAAGCACAGAGGACAAGGAGAAACCGGCATGGCAAGTACAGAGAGAAGAGGCAATGGCGAGACTGGATCGCGAAGCGGAACTGAATCGCCAGCGGGAGTCGCGGTTGAAACCGACGAAGGTTTTCAAGCCGAGCGTCTTTGTGGGACGGAGCGAGGATTGAACGCGGCCCTGGAAATGAAACCGAAGCGGGTGGTCTTTCCAATCGCCGGCAAGGGCGGCGTGGGAAAGACGACAGTCATGGCAACGCTGGCAGAGTGGTATGCGAGCAC
>CAIVDV010000004.1 GCA_903904755.1 uncultured Acidobacteriaceae bacterium
CATCCGCCTCATACCGCTTCGTCCCCAACCAGTCGGAATATGCGTAATACACCTTCCCCGCCGCCGGGTTCCACGTCCCAATCAAATGCTGTCCGCTGAAGACGTTGACGTGCTGGAGTGCGCGGGATGCGTTAAGTTCGTTCATGGGCGGCTCGATATTTGCAATCAGCCTATCGCAGTCTCCCAAAAACACAAAACCCCTTCAGCTTTGGGCTGAAAGGGTATGGAAAAGAATGGTCGGGGCGGAGGGATTCGAACCCCCGACCCTCTGCTCCCAAAGCAGATGCGCTACCAGGCTGCGCTACGCCCCGACACAGGCGCTCAACTCTCGCTGAGGCACCTGTTTGATTGTACCGCGACTCCGGCTCGACTGGCGTGGCCCACCCGGTTGCACCGGCGGAATCCGCCGGCCCTTACGGGCGCAAATGCCCCAGCGCGGCAACAAGCCAGTGCAGCAGCAGCCACACCACCACCAGCGGCAGGGCAAACAGCACCCCCAGCCCCAGCAGCAGAGAGGCGAGAAAAAGCCAGTCTCCCAGAGTATGCCGGTGGGGCGCGGCCAGCGACCGGGTCAGCAGCGCATAGTTGCGCCGGTTCGGCTTCCACCAGATATCAAAGGCGTCTCCCAGAATGGGAATTGTCCCCACCAGCAGCCCGATTCCCAGGTTTGCCGCCATGCGCAGCAGCGTGACCCAGGGGAGCCCGCGCAGCCACCCCGCCAGCGGAATGGCCACCGAAAGCAGCCCGGCCAGCACATCGCCCAGCCCCGGAACCAGCCCGATAATGCCGTCCAAACCAAATCGTATGCCGGTCCCGGGGATGCGGAAGGCCTCGTCCAGCAGAATCTCCAGCCAGCGCAGCCGGTCGTCGGTGAGCCAGCGGCCCACCGGGCCCAGGCGAAGTGCGGATTGCGGTTCAGGGGGCAAGGGGGCTCCAATGGGCTGTGCCGGCGGGAAATTTCCCCGGCCAGCCCGGCGACAGATGCCGGAAACTGCTTCCAATGGTACAATCGAAAAGGTTGATGGCGGCTATAGTTCAGGGGCAGAACGCCTGTCTGTGGCACAGGATGTCGTGGGTTCGATCCCCACTAGCCGCCCCATTCACCCCCTTCCTCTTCCCAACCCCAACAATTCCTGAACGGTGCCCAAGCCGATGACTCCTGCTTCCGTTGTGACCCAGACCGAGTCGCGACCGGGTGATTCTTCTTCTGCGCCCTGGCTGCGCCCGTTTGTGCCCATGCCGTGGCTTGTGGGCGGGCACCGGCAAACCCTGGCCGGCAACTACTGGCCGCGCCGGCCGCTGCTGCTTGAGCCGGAAGCCGAAGTGGTGGAGGTCGACCCCGCGGACGGCAGCCGCGTGCTGTGCCATTGCCACTGGCAACCGCAGTTGGTGCGCGCCGGACGGCTTACGCTGGTCCTGGTCCACGGGCTTGAGGGCTCTTCCGACTCGCAGTACATCCGTGGCATCACCGGCCTGGCCTGGGCGCGGGGCTGGAACGTCATCCGCATGAATATGCGCAACTGCGGCGGAACGGAAAGCTGGTCGCCCACCCTGTACCACTCCGGCCTCTCTGCCGATGTTGCTGCAGTGCTGCAGCACTTTGCCGGCAGATACAGCTTGCAGCGCGTGGCCATGGCCGGCTACTCCATGGGCGGCAACCTGGTGCTGAAGCTTGCCGGCGAACTCGGCGCGCAGCCTCCCGCATGGCTTCGCGCCGCCGTCGCGGTGAGCCCCGCGGCCGATCTTGCGCCCAGCGCCGATGCCCTGCACGAGCCCGGCAACCGCCTTTACGAGTGGCATTTCCTGCGCCGCCTGGCCCGCAGCTTCCAGGCCAAGGTGCGGCTTTTCCCACAGCGCTATGCCGGGGTACAGCTTGGCCCCGTCCACTCCATCCGCGACTTTGACCAGGAAATCACCGCGCGTTTCTCCGGCTTTACCGGTGCGGACGACTACTACGCCCGCAGCTCCGCAGCCCGGCTTGTGGAGCAGGTCAGCCTGCCGACGCTGGTCCTCCACGCCGACGATGATCCCTTCATCCGCCTGACTGCGGAAACCGCAGCCCGGATGAACGCCAACCCGCATATCACCCTGGTGGGCACGGCAAGCGGCGGCCACTGCGCCTTTCTGGCCGCCGGCCCGGAGCGCCACTGGGCCGAGGGAACGCTCATCCGCTACCTGGCTGCCACCGCGGAGGGTGCCGATGGAGTGTGACTGGGAGGTTGAGCTGGGTGCTGACGCCCCTGTAATCGATGCCGGCTGGCCGGGCTGGGTTGACCTGCGCACCAATCCGGAGCGCGTGGCAGAACTGCCCGAGGCCGCGGATTTCCCGGCACTGGCCACCGCACTGCTTGCGCTGAACGCCCCGGCCTCTCCGCTCTGGACCGCCAAGTGCGACCTGTGGCCCATCGACGACCCCGGCGAAGTGGACACCGACGAACTAGCCGCCGCGCCCGGGGATTGCCTGGCGGCCCTGGCCTGTTATATCGACTGCCTGCCGCTCGCCAACGGCCTCTTTCCCACCCCGGCTGTGGGCGAAGCCTGGCTGCGCGCCGCGGTAGCGGGTTTGGGACGCATCGATGCGCCGGACGCCAGGGCAGATCTCGTCCTGCGCCGCGCGGTCACGGCAACGGAGGAGGGCTTCGGCGTCACCGCCTACCTCACCGCCTGCGGCCGAACGGAGTCAGCCGCGCGGGAATCGCTGCAGCGCGCCCTGGCGGCATTTGCCCAAATGGCCGTGGCAACCCCGCCGCCAGCCGGGAGTCTAAGCAAAGCGCTCTCGGGCTACAATGAATTTGTGGGCGAGTAGCTCAATCGGATAGAGCACCGGCCTTCTAAGCCGGGGGTTACAGGTTCGATCCCTGTCTCGCCTACCATCCCCCAAAACCAACATCAGTCGATATTTGCATGGAATTCGATGGCCTGCCCCACACGAGGGCGGGCCTCTTACTGTTGGCTGCTGCCCGCCACAGGCACATCCACTTCCGGCTCGCCCATAGCCCTCCACTGGAAACACTCCGGACTCGGGACTGACGGCTCAAATCCATGAAAAAGCTACCGATAGAGGCCATTTCGGGCAATCTCCCCGATACATTCCCCCTCATCTCCCAATCGACCGAGTATCCATGCACAAAGCTGTGTGAGGTCCGTCACAACCAGTTTTATGGGGCAATACGATAGCTTTCCTCTTTCCAAAAGGAATTGGAGTGAAACGGTCCATAAGCTCAGCCGAAAGGACTTTCGGCGGGCCGGACCGGGCTGGAAGGGGGCAACGATGGACCTGACTTGGATTGCAATTGCCGCCAGCCTGTTGATGGGGGGCGGGGGACTGCTGGTTTTTGTCTGGGCCGTCCGCAGCCGCCAGTTCCACAGCTTTGAAGATGTAAAGTTCCAGGTTTTCTGGTCGGATTTCGAGCAGGCGCCCGCAAATCCGGCAAGCACCACGCAAGACAATTCCGCAAAGAATTCGGCAGTCAAGGAGCAAGGGAATGGGAGCAGCACCAAAGGCAATTGAGCCGGCGGAAACGCAGGTGCCACGCAGGCAGTTTCTGATGTGGCTGAGCAGTGTGGGCGTGGTGGGTTCGGCACTGGCCGCCATCTTTTCCACCTTCGTTTTCATGAAGCCGAGAGCCACCTATGGCCAGCCCAACCGCTTCCGCATTGGGCGGCCTGAGGAGTTCCCGACCGGTGCCCGCATTGCCATTGACACCAAGCGCGTCTGCATTGTGCGTGATGGCGACAAGCTGGCGGCCATTTCAACCACATGCACGCATCTGGGCTGCATTGTTGCGCCGTCGGCTACGGGCTTCCACTGCCCGTGCCATGGTTCGCAGTTTGATGTGGATGGCAACGTCACCGGCGGGCCTGCACCGAAAGCGCTGCCCTGGTACCTGGTGACGATTACGCCGAGCGGCGAGCTGGAAGTGGACAAGGATACAGAAATCCAGATGGGAACCTACCTGAGCGTATGAGCACGGAAAAGAAATCTCTGTGGAAGGACTTGATGGACCTTCCGAAGAATATCTACAGGTCCATCTTCCGCAATCCGCTTCCGGCCAGCGACCGGGGACGGGCGGCAACCAGCTTCACCAACTTCTTCCTGCACATTCAACCGGTGCGGGTAAACAAGCGCACGCTGCGGCCAAGCTACACGATGGGCCTGGGGCTGATCAGCTTCTTCCTCTTCGTGATTCTCGCCGTCACCGGCGTGCTGCTGATGTTCTACTACGTGCCCTCCACCACGCAGGCCTACGATCGCATGCTGGATTTGCGCAGCTCCGTCGCCTTTGGCGTCATCCTGCGCAACATGCACCGCTGGGCCGCGCACGCCATGGTGGCGGTGGTCTTCCTGCACATGTGCCGCGTCTTCCTTACCGGCAGCTACAAGGCTCCGCGCGAGTTCAACTGGAACATTGGCGTAGGCCTCTTCCTGCTGACGCTTTTCTCCAGCTTTACCGGCTATCTGCTGCCATGGGATCAGTTGGCCTTCTGGGCCATCACGGTGGGCACCTCCATCGCCGGCTATGCGCCGCTCATCGGCCACCAGTTGCAGTTCCTGCTGCTGGGGGATGCCACCGTCGGCCAGGAAGCCCTGCTGCGCTTCTACGTGCTGCATGTCGTGGTGCTGCCCATCGCTCTGGTGCTGCTGGTTGCAGTGCATTTCTGGCGCATCCGCAAGGATGGTGGCCTGGCCAGGCCTGAGCCCAGCGAACTGCCCGCACCTGCCGCTGTTGTTGCGCCCGCGGGTGAGGTGGTTGCTGCTCTTCCGGCACGGCGTTTTGCCATCCAGGGCCTGGTCAAGGGGCCGCTCGTCAAGGTGGGTACGCTTGACGACGACACTGTCTTCAGTTGGCCCAACCTGCTGATTGCCGAGCTCTTCGTTTTGCTGCTGACCGTTGCCGGGCTCATGGCGGTTTCGCTCTTCTTCAACGCACCGCTGGAGCATCCCGTCAACGTGATGCATCCGCCCAATCCTGCCAAGGCGCCGTGGTACTTCCTCGGTCTGCAGGAACAGGTCAGCTACTCCGCATTCTGGGGTGGCGTGGGCGTGCCGGCAATCGAACTTCTGTTGCTCGTTCTTGTTCCGTACATCGACCGCAGTAAAGAGGGCGTGGGGCGCTGGTTCGCCCGCCAGCGCGTCTGGGCCAACACTCTCTTTCTCACCTTTGTACTTGTGAACATCGTCTTGATCGTGATTGGAACTTTCTTCCGCGGCGCGAACTGGCAGTTCGTGTCACCGTTCTGAGGAGCTGAGGGTATGCGACTGGCTTTGGCCGTGGTGAGCCTGGTGGTGTTGGTTGGATCTGGAGTGGTCATCGTTGACCAGTTCCACAGCCAATGGCAAGACCATCAGAAGGCTTATTTCAATCAGGCACTTGGTTTGGCAAAGACGCCCGCAGAGCGAGCTGCTCTGGACGGACGTACGCCGCGGCTGGAGCAGGTCATCGCTACCGGCTTCGGCGATGCCCGTGTAGACCGGTGCGAGAGCTGTCATATTGCGTCCGACGATCCCCGCTTTACGCAGGGAAAGGAACCGCTGCGGACCCATCCCTACTCTGCGGAAATGGGCGACGTGCTGAAGGATGGACGCTGGGAGCGCCGCCACAAATTCACTGAGTTTGGCTGCACCGCCTGCCACGACGGGCAGGGCCGCGGACTGGACAAAGCGGATGCCCACGGCGAAGAGACCGAGTGGCCTCGTCCCATGAGCGGCTACACCACCCAGGCCGACTGGGACAAGAACATCGCGGGCCATCTGAAGGGCAAGGAATTCCTCCAGGCCAACTGCGTCCGCTGCCACGCCGACAAGGACTTCGCCGGCGCGCCGGAAGTGGCCAAGGGCCGCGCGCTCTTCTTCAAGACCGGCTGCTTCGGCTGCCATCGCATTGAGGGCATTTCGTCGGGCACACTGGGCCCGGACCTGAGCGAAGAAGGCAAGGAGCGCAAGGTTGATTACCTGTGGGGACACATCGTTGACCCGCGCGCCTACACGCCGACCTCAATCATGCCGAAGTTCAAGCTGACGGATGATGAGCGCAAGTCGCTGGTCATCTTCCTGAAGAGCCGCCAGGGCGTGGACTACAGTTCCAGCGCAGTGGCCGGCTACAAGCTCGCCGGCACCACGAACAAGCCGGTGCCTGAGAGCGCAATCGCAGTGGAGTCAACACTCTCAACCAGCCTCACCAGCGCGGCTCGCGGCGAAAAGCTGATTGAGGGCTACGCCTGCCTCTCCTGCCACAAACTCGACGACCACGACGGCGGAATTTCGCCCGACCTCAGCCGCGAAGGACTCCTGCGCGATGAGCAGTGGCTCACGGACCACTTCAAGAATCCGCGCTCGCGCGTGCCCGACTCCGACATGCCTGTCTTCGGCCTGCCTGAGAACGACTACCGCGACATGGCCGCGTATCTGCTGACGCGCAACTCACCCGCGCCGGCGGCAACGCCAGCAGAAACCTACAAGAACCTCTGCGCCCGCTGCCACGGCGAAAAGGGCGACGGCAAGGGAATCAACTCCACGTATATTGATCCGGCGCCGCGCGACCTTACGCTGGCCGAGTTCATGGCCAACAAGCCGGAGAGCCGCCTGATCAACTCCATTCAGAACGGTGTCCCCGGAACGTCGATGCCGCCGTGGAGCAAGGTGCTTACGGCTGACCAGACCAAGGGTGTACTGGACTACGTGTGGGCCAGCTTTGTGAAGACTCCGCATCGGCAACTGAAGCCGCGCAAGATTCCTGACGTGAATCCCGTGGCCATGACGCCGGAGTCGATTCACCAGGGCGAAGCCATCTATCTCCAGCGCTGCACCGGCTGCCATGGTCGCAAGGCCGATGGTCACGGACCCAATTCGCTCGACATCTCGCCGCGCCCGCGCAACCTGCGCAATGCCGCATTTGTGCAGGCGACATCGGACCGCCGACTGCTTGAGTCGATTACCTACGGCGTGGAAGGAACGGCGATGCCCTCATGGATCGATTACGGACTTTCGCAGAATCAGATTGGCGACATTCTTAACTACATTCGCAGCTTGAATGCAGAACCAAAGACCGGGAAGTAGACAGAAAAAGTAGAAGCACGTTAGGAGGGTTCCATGGCAACACAGCAAGGCAGTGCATCCGCTGCAGCCCTGGCAAATCAGGACATTCACCAGGACACAACGGTGAAGTGGTTCCTGCTTGGAGCAGTTGGATACTTCGCCATTGTCGGCATCATCGCGCTTATCATCGCGGCAAAGTTTGTATGGCCGCAATTCCTCGGCACGATTCCTTACTTTACTTACGGACGCATGCGCCCCCTGCATGTCAACGGCATGTTGTTTGGCTGGCTGCTGGCTGCGGACATGGGGCTCGCCTACTACTTCGTTCCGCGCCTCTGCGGCGTAAAGCTGTGGAGCGAAAAGCTCGGCGTGGCCACCTCAATCCTTTGGAACATCATCATCATCAGCGCCATCTTCACGCTGCTGGGTGGCTACCAGAAGGGCTTTGAATACGCCGATCTGCCCACACCCGTTGCGGTGCTGGTCGTCATCGCGTGGGTCATGTTTGGCTTCAATATCTTCGCCACCATCCTCACCCGCAAATACAACCAGATGTACGTCTCCACCTGGTACCTGATGGGCACCATCCTGTGGACGGCCTTCGTTTACCTCACCGGCAACTTCGCAACTCTGCTGCCGGGCATCACGGGCGTGAACCAGGCCAACCTCAACTGGATGTACACGCACAACGCTGTCGGCCTTATCTTCACCCCGGCCGGCCTCGCCGTTGCGTACTACTTCATTCCGCGCGCATCCAACAGCCCGCTCTACAGCCACAAGCTGTCGATGATCGGCTTCTGGTCGCTGGCTTTTGTCTATGTCTGGACCGGCGCGCATCACATGCTTCACGGACCCATCTCGCAGTGGCTGCAGACCATCTCCATCGTCTTCTCCGTGATGCTTCTCATCCCGGTGTGGGCAGTGGTCTATAACTTCATCGCAACCATGAAAGGCCAGTGGCATCAACTCGGCGACAACGTCTCGCTCAAGTTCCTGATGTCGGGCACCATCTTCTATCTGCTCACCTGCTTCCAGGGGCCCATGCACAGCCTGCGCTCCGTAAACGCCATCGTCTCCAAGACCGACTGGATTCCGGGTCACGCGCACATGGCGGTGCTGGGCACCTTCTCGTTCCTGGCCATGGCCGGCGTGTACTACGTTATCCCGCGCATCTTCAAGACCACTCTGCATTCTGAATCGCTGGCGAACTGGAGCTTCTGGCTCTTCCTCATCGGCGGCCTGGGCATGTTCACCGCGCTGTGGCTCGGTGGCTTCTGGCAGGGCTGGCAGTGGAACAACCCGTCGATTCCGTTCATCGATACGGTCGTCGCGTTGCAGCCTGTCTGGATGGTGCGCTTCCTCTCAGGAATCATCATCTTCCTGGGTATCGTGCTCTTCATGTTCAATATTGTTTCGACCGCGATCAGTGGCGGACGCAATGCGTCTGAAGCCACGGCGCGCTCGTAGGCGGAGGGAGAATTCATGCTCGGCAAAACCGACAAAAACGCATCCTGGTTTGTGGTCGCAGCCCTTGGACTGTTCTTCATCGGCGGCCTGCTGACGACCGTGGCTCCGCCCCTGCTCGACAAGAGCTGGTCGAAGCCATTTGAGAATCACGATCCCGCCAAGGGACCAACCGGCAAACTCGTCGCCTACACCGACCAGGAGATGCGCGGGTATCGCATCTACATTCGCGAGGGCTGCAAGTACTGCCATACGCAGCAGACACGCACGCTGCTGAGCGACACCAAGCGCTCCGGCTGGAAGGGCGTTGATTCGCCCGTCTCCACTCCCGATGAGTTCGTCTACGACTGGCGTCAAACCTTTGGCACCAAGCGTACCGGCCCGGATCTCTCGCGCATCGGCGGCAAGTACAACAAGCAGTGGCACAAGGCGCACTTCAACAATCCACGCGACCTGGTACCCGGCTCCATCATGCCTCCGTTCCCGTGGATTGCCAACAACCCGCAGGAACTGGACGATCTCGTCGCCTACCTGCAAACCCGCGGCCGCGCCAAGGATTGGCGTCCCGATAACGACTACGAGCAGTGAGGCAGTAGATGACCGACTACACCTATCCGAGCGTGTATTTTGCCTACTTCCTTTTTGCGCTGCTGGCGGGCGGGGCGTTGTTTTTCTTCCTCCGCTCGCTCAAGGACGGCTACCTGGGTCCCAACAGCGAAGATCCGAAGTATCGCATGATGCACGACGATCCTGACAGCGAGCGGAACCCCGCTCGCCATGAAAAATAACGGAGATCATGATGACCGAAAACACGAAATCCGATCTGAAGGAATACGCCGGAGGCTGGATTACGGAGCGCAAGGAGACGGAAATCCCCGGATTTCTGAAGCTGGCGTATCCAATTATCCTCTGTGCCATGCTGACCTACCTGTTCATCTACATGAACGGGGAAGTCAACCACTCAACGCGCGGCACCTTTGTGCAGCAGTTGAACGCGGTAACTGGGACGGCCGATACATTCATGTACGCCGTGGCGGCGATGGTTGTGGTCTACGCAATCATTCTGCTTGCTTTCCTCTTCAGCAAAAAGGAACACGAAGACCAGTAGGGGAACATGGCGCAACCGAGCGGGCAATTCGATAGAATCGGCGGGGCCGATTACTGGATGGAGATGGTCAAGTGCCAGCACGCGTGTCCGGTGCATACCGACGCGTGCGGCTACGTCACGGCGATTGCCGAGGGGCGCGATGAAGACGCCTATCGCATCGCACGCGCCACCAATCCCTTTGCATCCATCTGCGGGCGTGTTTGCGGTGCGCCGTGCGAAGCCAACTGCCGCCGCGGCAGCCTGGACGAGCCGGTCTCCATCCGCGCCCTCAAGCGCTTCGTCACCAGCCAGTTCGGCCCGGAGAGCGGAGACGCAAGCCACTATCGCGCGGGTGCAAACCTGAACATGCTGCCGCCCAACCGTGGCGAGTTCGAGAAGGTCGCAGTCATCGGCGCAGGCGTTGCCGGCATGACCGTTGCGCACGACCTGACCATGCTTGGTTACAAGGTCACCGTCTTTGAGGCCTATCACAAACCCGGTGGCATGCTCACCGCAGGCGTGCCGGTCTTCCGGCTCCCGCGCGAGCTGGTGATGGCGGAAATCGACGCCATCGTATCGCTTGGCGTGGAACTGAGATGCAACCAGCGCCTGGGCCGCGACTTCACCATCCAGAGCCTGCGCGCTGACGGCTACAAGGCAATCTTCCTTGGCGTGGGATTGCCCAAAGGACGCAAGCTCGACCTGCCCGGCAACGACCTCGGCGGCGTTTACGATGGCATGGATTTTCTGCGCGCTTTCAACGAAGGCAATCCGCTTCCCGTCGGCCGCAAAATCGTCGTCATCGGTGGCGGCAATGTTGCCTACGACGTCGCCCGCTCTGCCGTGCGCCCGCTGGAGGCGATGAGCAATGAAGAATCCGCCGCCGATATACAGCGCGGCGAGTCCGTTGCCTACGATGTTGCGCGCTCGGCCATGCGTCTCTCCGGCGAGCGCGAGGTGCACGTTGTGTGCCTTGAAAGCCGCGCCGAAATGCCCGCAGATGAAATCGAAGTCACCGAAGGCGCAGAAGAAGGGCTGGTCCTGCACAACAGCCGCGGTCCGCGCGCCATCGTCGGCGTGGACGGCAAAGTTACCGGTCTCAAGACCGTGGAATGCACCGCCGTCTTTGATGCCAATCACCGCTTCAGCCCCACCTTCAACGAAGAGAACGTGGATGTGATTGAGGCCGACACTGTGATCTTCTCCATCGGACAATCGTCGGATCTTTCTTTCCTGCAGCCGGGCGATGGTGTTGAGTCTGTTCGCGGCCTCATCAAGGTTGATCCCGATACCTACCAGACCACCGCGCCCGACGTCTTCGCGTGCGGCGATATCGCGCACGGTCCGCGTCTTTTCATCCACGCCATCCGCTCTGCGCAAGTTGCCGCGCGCTCCATGCACGACTTCCTGCGCGGCTCGCATACGCAGGTCACCATTGAAACAAGCTGGTCGCCTGCCGCCTACACCATGCGCGAAAACTGGGACCAGTTGAAGCGCCACCATCCCCCCGCGGTTGCTCCGCAAACGCGTGCCACATCGCTGGCCATTGTTGAGGAGAATTACCCCGAGCAGGAAGCCCGCGCGCAGGCCTCGCGCTGCCTCCGATGCAACGTTAATACCGTTTTTGACACCGGCATGTGCGTGGCCTGCACGGGTTGCGTTGATGTTTGCCCGGAGAGCCTGATTCGCATGGTTGGCGTGGCCGAGATGTGCCGCACACCGGAAGGGCTCGATTGGGTCGCAGGGCTTGCCGGCGTTCCCTCTGCAGTCCTGCAGGATGCCGGGACGGAAGAGCTGAACGCGATGGGCAGCGTGATGCTGAAGGACGAAAGCACCTGCATCCGGTGCGGCATGTGTGCCTCGCGTTGCCCTTCGCGCGCCATCACCATGCAGCAGTTCCACTACGCGCGCAAGTGCGTGACCGTACCAGGAACCAACCCGCGGCTGCTGCACAGCATTGCACCCGCAGCGGGAGGAACGCTGTAGGCGAACTCATGAGCTGGAGCGACTTCTACCTGATTCTCGCCTTCGGATTTGTCAGCAGTATCCACTGCGTGCAAATGTGCGGCCCGGTAGTGTTGACCTACAGCGTGGCAGCGAACACAGAGCAGGGCCGGCGGTCGCTTCTCGGCCTTCATCTGGCTTACAACATGGGCCGCACCGCAACCTACATGCTGCTGGGTATCGTTGCGGGCCTTGCCGGCGGAGCCATGGGCTGGGTCGGTCATCTTGCCGGTATTGAGAACTCTGTCGCCGTCGTTGCCGGCATCGCGATGGTCGTCACCGGCGTGGCCATGCTCGGCTTTGGACTGAATCTGAAAAGCTGGCGCGGCTTTGCCATGCCCGGGCGTATGCTGCGCCCCGCAGGCAAGCTTATTGCGTCACCGAGCGTCTCCGCGAAACTGGGCCTCGGCTTCATCATGGGCTTCCTTCCCTGCGGCCTTGTCTATGCGGCGCTGATGAAAGCCATCGGCGAAGGCACAGCACTTGGCGGCGCGCTCACCATGCTTGGCTTCGGCCTCGGTACCAGCGTGGCTCTGGTCGCGGTTGGTTTGGGCTCCTCGGCAGCAACGCAGAAAATTGCTCGCTGGGGAACTACGGTATCAGCATGTACGGTCCTGGCAATGGGTGCCATTCTGATTGCGCGAGGCGCGCTGGCGGGGCCGTACCACTGCCATATGCACGCCATGGCATTCTGAAAGGCGTCGGGCCAACTATGTCTTCCATTCCGTCCTCGGTAAAGTCCTCTTCGCCGCGAGTCACCATTCCCGGAACGCGTTTTCACAAGCTGCGCCGCATGGTGCAATCCATCTGCGTCACCATCTTCATTCTGCTTCCGCTCTTCGATGTCATGCGCATCGACATCACGCGTCAGCGCTTCTACGTCTTCGGTGCGGAGTTGTGGATTAGCGAATTCTCCATCCTCTTCCTCACCATGATGTTTGTGTGGATTCTGGTGGCGGCAAGCGCCATGATCTACGGCCGCTTCTACTGCGGCTATCTGTGCCCGCAGATGATCTTCTCTGAGGCGGCAACAACCCTTGAGCGTGCCATTGCCAAATGGGTCAAGCACAACATCTCCGGCACGAGCGACGCGGCAAAGAAGCTTGTCGCGCGCGGACTGTTCTACATCGCTCTGTTGCCGGCCGCGGTCTTCGTAACATTTGTCTTCGTCTCCTTTTTTGTGCCGCCTGCGGATCTGCTGCATCGGCTGCTGCATCTTGATATCCGCACCGCGCCTGGAATCGTCGGTGCAAGCATCACGCTCATCACCTTTCTCGATTTCGCATTCCTGCGCCAGCGCTTCTGCACGGCCATTTGCCCCTACGGCTATCTGCAAAACATGCTCGCCGACAAGAAGACGCTGCTGGTGCGTTTCTATGACCCGAATGAGCAGTGCATCAAATGCCAGAAGTGCGTGCAGGCGTGCCCCATGGGCATCGACATTCGCAACTCGTCGCATCAACTGGAGTGCACGCACTGCGCGGAATGCGTCGACGCATGCTCGGCGATTGTCGGCAAACTCGGCCGTACCAGTCTCATCCAGTACGCCTGGGGCGAAGGGGCGGAAGCGGCCACCAAAAAGCTCACGTGGTACCAGCGCATCGGTCTGCGTGACGGCAAGCGCATCGCCATCATGGTGCTGCTCTTCATCTACGCCACCGGGCTCTCGGTTGCCATCCGCATGCGGCAGCCGGTGATGATTCGTGTCATGCCCAATCGCATCACGCTCTACTCCGTTGCGCCGGATGGCCGCGTACTCAACCACTTCCGCATTCTCGCCGTCAATCGCTCGCACGCCGATACGCATGTCACCCTCTCTGTCACAGGTATTGGTTCGGCCGAGATTGTCGGCATCGACAAGGACGTGTTGCTCAAGCCGGGTGAGAGCCTGCAGCACGATTTCGATGTGGCTGCCAGCGCAGCCGGCGTTCAGCCCGGAATCAACAAGATGCAACTGCAGGCAGCGGCAAGCGCGGCACAAAAGCCGGCAACCTTCGACGAGAACTTCTTCGCCCCAACCGACGCGATTGCAACACCGAAATCAGTGCCGGCAACAGCACGGTAGAATTCCCCATGAGCATCCCCGGAGGTCAAATGGAAGGCAACACAACCGAAGCGCAGCGGAAGAAAGTGGCTCCGCTGACCATCGTGCTGGGCATTGTGGTCATCTTTTTCTGCAGCATCCTCATCTTCGTTTACGTCGCCACCAAGCGTGCCCACATCGTCATGCTTGACCAGAACGGCAAGCCACTCGACAGCGGATCGCAAACCACAGGCGAAAAGCACTAGCCATGCCAGATGCAACTCCATGCAGCCTGTGTGAGCTGGCCATTGGCCGCCGCACAGTCATGCGCAACTTCGACGGGGTCGAGTTGCCGTTCTGCTGCATGGGGTGCGCCAATGTTTACAGCATCCTGCTTGAGAGCGGCGCCATCCAAAGCGGCCAGAATCTGCGTGAGACTGAGATCTTTCGCCGCAGCCGCGAACTCGGCCTCATCTCGCAGCTCGACGACGAATCCACGAACCCTGCGCTGCCCACCATGGATCCCTCGCTGCCCACGCTTGAGGCGGTCTACAAAATCGGCGGTATGTGGTGCTCCGCCTGCGGATGGCTCATCGAGCACTCGCTCAGCAAGTTGCCCGGTGTCATTTCCGCGGATGTTTTCTTTGCCTCAGACATGGCCAAGGTGCGCTACTGCCCGCAGTATCTTCCGCCGGACCGCATTCCCGCGCGCATTGAGCAACTCGGCTATCGCGCCACCGAGTACGGAGACGATGATCAACAGGCAAAATCGGAAACCCGCGCGCTCATGCTGCGTCTCGGCGTTGCCGCATTTCTCTGGGCCAACATCATGGCCTTCAGCACCATCCTCTACGTGGGTTATTTCGAGCAGATATCGGCAACCGCCAGCCGTGTGCTGCCCTACATTCTCTGGGTGCTCGCCACTCCGCTGGTGTTCTACTGCGCGCATCCCATCCTGCGCACGGCATTTCTCGGCGCGCGCAATTTGCAAATCCGCATGGAGACACTGCTCGCCGTCGGCATTCTCACGGCGTATCTTCTCAGCGTTGGGCAAACCGTCACCGGCCACACGCACGTCTACTTCGATACGGCCGCAGCCATCGTCACGCTTGTGCTCGCAGGCAAGCTGATTGAGCGCGGAGCCAAGAATCGCGCCGCCCGCTCCATCGCAAACCTCTATCGCATGATGCCGAGCAAGGTTCGCATCGAAGGCCCTTCCGGCGAGCGCTTTGTTGCGGTGGAGGCCGTGGAGCCGGGCACCGTCTTCCTCGTCAAATCCGGCGAGCGCATCCCCGCCGACGGCATCGTACTCGACGGCGAAACCGACACCGATGAGTCTCTGCTCACCGGCGAATCTGCACCGATTGCAAAGAAGCCCGGCGACACCGTCGTCTCCGGCAGCCTCAACGCAGGCAACGTCATTCGCGTGCGAGCGCTGCGCAGTTGCGACACCAGCTCTCTCGCGCAAATCATCCGCATGGTGGAGCGCGCACTCGCCAGCCGCGCCCCCATCCAGCGCACCGCTGACCGCATCGCGCAGGTCTTTGTGCCCATCGTCGTGGTGGTCGCCATCGCGGTCTTCGCATGGTTGTCTTTCAGCGGCCTCGGTGTCGGATTTGCGCTCATGCGTGCCACTACAATTCTCGTCATTGCATGCCCCTGCGCGCTTGGTCTTGCCACGCCGCTGGCAATCACTGCCGCGGTGGGTTCAGCTTCGCGGCAGGGGATTCTTGTGGCCGACAGCAGCGTGCTTGAGACGATGACGGGCGTAGACGTTGTGCTGCTCGACAAGACCGGCACCGTCACCCACGGCGACTTCCGCCTGACCGAATTTCTTCTTCTTGAAGAGGGCAATTTTGAAGACGAGTGGCTGGCGCTGCTGGCCGGGGTGGAGCGATTCTCGGAGCATCTTCTCGGCCGCGCCATCACGCGCCGCGCAGCACAACTCGGCATCGAGCCGGAAGCCGTCAGCGCCGTTGAAATCCACAAGGGCAGCGGCATTACCGCGGAGTGGGAAGGGGGCGCGCTCTTTGTCGGCAATCGCTCGCTGGCGGTTCGGCAGTGCGGGCATTTGCGTGAGGCCGTTCTGCACCAGGCCGCGCTGTGGCAGGAACAAGGGTGCACGGTCTCCTACTTTGGCGTGGACAGCCGCGTCTGCGGGCTGCTGGCTTTTGGTGACACCATCAAGCCCGGCGCGGCAGCCATGGTGGAGCGCCTGAAGCATCGCGGCATTGCCGTCAAGCTGGTCTCAGGCGACGCTCCGCTCTCTACCGCGGCGGTGGCGCGGCAGGTTGGCATTGATGACTTCACGGCCGAGGCCACTCCCGAAGGCAAGGCCGAGATTGTGCGTCAGCTTCAGGGTGCCGGCCACCGGGTGGCAATCCTGGGTGACGGCGTCAATGACGCGCCGGCGATTGCCGCAGCAGACCTCGGCATCGCAATGGGGACGGGTGCTGAAATCGCCATGAGTGCCGCGCCAATCGTCCTCGTCAGTGGCGCGCTGGCCAAGGTGGATGAAGCCTTTGGACTGGCAAAGGCTACCACGCGCGTGGTGCGGCAGAATCTTTTCTGGGCGTTTTTCTATAATATTGCTGGTATAACGCTGGCTATCACGGGTGTTCTCTCGCCTATCTTCGCGGCTGCGGCGATGCTGCTCTCCAGTACCTCAGTTGTTGCAAATTCCATGCGGCTTACGCGAGCCCTGCAGGAGGAGAAACATTGACCATGGGACCAAAGAAGGCAGGGAACCGGGCAAGTGCCGTCACAGAAGAGGCGTGGGGCGCAACCGGCCGGAAGGGTTCAGCCATGCAGCTCACCCGCGAAGTGGACTACGCTGTGCGAGCCATGATCTACCTGGCGGCCAGGGCCGAGAACGACCGCGGCCAGCTTATCGAAATGGCTGAAGCCATTGACGCACCCAAGAGCTTTCTCTCCAAGGTCCTGCAGTCCCTTTGCCGCGCTGGACTGGTCATCTCCCAGCGGGGCAGCACCGGGGGATTTCTGATTCTTCCGGAAGGCCGCAAAGCCACCATTGCTTCCATCTGCGAGGCCATTGAGGGCCCCTGGAACCTCAACGTTTGCCTCACCCCCGGCAACTCCTGCAGCCGCAAGGGCGTTTGCCCGGCGCACCCGGTTTGGGTTGCCGCCCAGCAGGCACTGCTTGAGGTACTGCGCGCGCACACCGTTCAGGAATTGGCCGCGCAAACCCTGCGCCCCCGCCCTCAGCTCATCAGTCTCTAGCTTTTCCTGTTGATTCCACAAGAATCCTTCTGCCTCTCCACCTTTGCGACGAGTGCGCTGTGCCCGCAGATTTGAGAGACTGGTGAGTGAATCCTGCTGGTCCCGGGCTGGCCTGTGCCGGCCGGGCAGAAAGCCCTTTGATGCAACTCCGCATTTCGCTCCTCTCCCGTTTTGTCGCTGTTGGCGTGGTATCTCTGCTGCCCGGGCTTGCCCATGCAGCCGACCACCACCCCAATCCCCAGGCCGTGCTGCTCAACAACGCCGGCGTGGCCATGATGAACCAGCAGCAGACCGAGAAAGCTGAAGGCGAATTTGCTGAAGCCGCCAAGCTCGACCCCAGCCTGGAGCAGGCCGCTCTCAACGACGGCATCGCGCTGCTGGCCCTGCAAAAGCTGCCCCAGGCGCAGGCCACGCTTGAGCGCGCCGCCACCCTGGACCCAGCAGACCCACGCCCCTGGTACAACCTCGGCCTCGTGCACCGCGCCGCCAACGAGCTCGAAGACGCCCTCAAGGCATTCGAACAGGCCTCCAAAATCGACCCCACCGATGCCGACTCCCTCTACTTCCAGGGCGTTTGCCTGCAGGATCTCAAGCGCCTCGAACCTGCCGTCCTGGTCTTCCAGAAAGCGCTCGCCCAGAATCCCCTGCACGCCTCCTCGGAGTTTGCCATGGCTCGCGCTCTGCAGCGCTCCGGCAAGGCCGCCGATGCCCACCCGCACTTCCAGCGCTTCCAGCACCTGACTGGCGCAAAAGTCGCCGCTGCGCTGGGCCTGGCTTACGGCGAACAGGGCCGCTACTCCATGGCTGTCCCCTACCAGGCCACCGCAACTGCCCGACCCACCGCCATCCCCGTCCACTTCACGCTGGAGCGTGTTCTGCCCGCCAGCCTCACGCCCCTTGAACCCCTCAAGACCTGGGCCGCCAGCCCCCACACCGGCGGCGCCTGCATCCTTGACGTGGACGGCGACGGCATACCCGACCTGCTCCTGATGGGCTCCGGTGACCAGGCTATCCACGTCCTCCGCAACAAGGGCACCGGCAGCTTTGAAGAGCTACCTGCCGAGCCCCTCGGCCTTAAACTCAGCGGCCACGGCGTCTCCTGCGCCGTTGGAGACATTGACGCGGACGGCCTCAACGACCTCGCCGTTGCCACTGACGACCAACTGCTCCTCTACAAAAACCTCGGTAAGGGCCACTTCGAAAACATCACGGAAAAGGCCGGCATCAAGCACCTCAACCATGCCCAGGGCATCACCTTCCTCGACTACGACCACGACGGGGACCTTGACCTGCTCGTCACCGGCAGCCCGCTTGCCGAAGGCGGCAACGCCACCATCCTGTGGCGCAACAACGGCAACAAGACCTTCACTGAGGTCACTGACGCCACCGGCCTCGGCGGCCACGGCCAGACCCGCGCCGCCATCCTCTCGGACGTCAACAACGACCGCGCCGTGGACATCGTCGTCACCGGCGACGGCCCCTCGCCCACCGTCTACATCAACCCCAGGGAAGGGAAGTACCCTGCCGTGCCCCTCTACGGGCCGGAAAGCCCAGCCAAACTCGGCACCACTCTCGGCGTCTCCGTCCTCGACTTCAACAAAGATGGCTGGATGGATCTCGCCGTCACCCACGACTCCGCCCCCGGCCTCACCCTCTGGCGCAACCACGAGGGCAAAGGCTTTGAGCGCGTCCCCCTGCCCATGGACGGCGTAAAGCGCGCCTGGGGCCTGACCGCACTCGACTACGACAACGATGGCTGGATCGACCTGGCCGTCCTGGTCGAAACCGCCAGGGGCGCGGCAGTTCGCATCCTGCGCAATCGCGGCGACGGCAGCTTCGAGGATGTCAGCCACGCCCTCGGTCTCGACAAAATCGCCCTCGCCAGCCCTCGCGGCCTCATCGGCATGGATGTTGACGGCGACGGTGCAGCCGACCTGCTCATCACCCAGGCCACCGCGAATCCTGTCTGGCTCAAGAACCACGGCGGCGCTGCCAACCACTCCGTTCGCCTCCGCTTCACCGGCTTTGCCGACAACAAAACTGCCATCGGCGCAAAAATCGAGCTCGTCTCTGCCGACAACTGGCAGAAGTGGGAACTCCCCGGCGCCAGCGGCTACCTCACCCAGGGCCCGCAGGAAATCGTCGCCGGCCTCGGCCAAACTCCCTTCGCCGACATGGTTCGCATGCTCTGGCCCACCGGCGTTCCCCAGGACGAAGTCGATGTTCCCCACACCGCGGTCGTCGCCTACACTGAGGCCGATCGCCGCGGCAGCTCCTGCCCGGTCCTTTTCGCCTGGGATGGCCACCGCTACCGCCTCGTCACTGACACCATCGGCGCAGCCGTCGTCGGCCACTGGTTCACCCCCGCCCGCCGCAACATCCCCCGTCCTGAGGAGTGGATCAAGGTCGATGGTGACGCCCTGGCACCGGTCGACGGCCGCCTCAGCCTCCGCTTTACCGAACCCATGGAGGAGGTCAACTATATTGACCAGCTCCGCCTCGTCGCCGTTGACCACCCCGCCGGCACGCAGGTCTACCCCGACGAGCGCTTCCTCGACGACCCGCCATTCCCCACTGGCAAGCTGATTGTTTCGGCCGCCGCCCGCCCCGTGGCTGCCGCATGGGACGACCACGGCCGCGATGTCTCCGCCGCCCTGGCCACAGCCGACCACAACTTCGTCTCGGATTTCACAAAAGCCCCCTACGACGGCTTCGCCAACACCCACGCCCTCACCCTCGACCTTGGCCCAATCCAGCCCGCCAACCCCCTGCGCCTGCTGCTCACCGGCTACGTGGAGTACTTCAGCGCCAGCTCGCTCTATGGCGCATGGCAGGCCGGCATCGCGCCCATCTCCCCCTATGTAGAAGCCCAGCTTCCTGACGGCAGCTGGCAGCGATTGGGCAAAGAGATGGGTTTCCCCGCCGGCCTCCAGCGCACCATCGTCGTTGACCTTACAGGCAAGCTGCCCGCAGGCTCGCAGCGCGTTCGCATCGTCAGCAATCTGCAGATCTACTGGGACCAGGTCCTCGTCGACAACGGCCCTGACAGTACCGCCTCTGCCCGCCAAACTGAGGTTCCCATGGACCGCGCTACCATGCGCTTCCACGGCTATCCCCGCCAAATCGATGGCGTCAGCCCCGGCGACCTCAACTACAACTACGACGAGGTCTCCCTTACCGGCCCCTTTCAGCGGCAGCGCGGCAATTACACCCGCTTTGGCGACGTCACCCCGCTCGTCTCCGGCGTCGACAATCGCTTCGCCATCTTCGGCAGCGGCGAGGAAATCGGCACCGAGTTCGACGCCCGCGCCCTGCCCACGCTGCCCACCGGCTACACCCGCGACTACTTCTTCTACGCCAACGGCTACGTCAAGGACATGGATTACTACGACGCCTCGCCGTTTACCGTCTCGCAACTGCCTTTCCACGGCATGAGCGCCTACCCCTACCCGGCGTCCGAAAGCTACCCCGAGGACGACCAGGCCCTCGACTACCAGCTCAACTGGAATGACCGCTACGACCAGGGCCAGCCAAACCACAGCTTCCGCTTCAACTACCAGCCCCGGCCCTCCACCCCTGCTGATACCGCTCCGCCCACTGCCCCTCCGGCACCCGCGGGCGGCACCGGAGCCAGCCGGTGAGCCAGCTCGTCCTCCACTCCGCCAGCCATCAGCTTCAACTCCTGCGCTCCGGCGAGCTCTCCATTCCCGAGCTCGCCGAGGCCTACATCACCCAAATCGAGCGGCTCAACCCCATCCTCAACGCCATCACGGACTTCGACCCTGACCAAGTCCGTGCGCAGGCCCGCACCCTGGCCGCGCAGAAGAGCCCCAAAGGCACCCTCCACGGGCTCCCCGTCACCATCAAATCCTCCATCTCCACCGCCGGCTACCGCTGCGAAATCGGCAGCACCCTCAATCGCGGCAGCATCCCCACGGAAGATGCCCCCGTCGTTGCCCGCCTCCGCGCCGCCGGCGCGCTCATCCTGGGCACCACCAACTGCCCGGAATTCCTGATGGCGTACGAAACCGCGAACCTGCTGCACGGCGCAACCCACAACCCCTGGGATTTGACCCGCTCCCCCGGCGGCTCCTCGGGTGGCGAGTCCGCAGCCATCGCGGCAGGTCTTTCCGCCGGCGGCCTCGGGTCAGACAGTGGCGGCTCCGTCCGCCTGCCGGCTCACTTCACCGGAATCTGCTCGCTCAAGCCCACTCCTGGCCGCGTTCCCGGGCGCGGACACCTGCCCCCCTGCATCGGCCCGTTTTCCACACTCGGCGCAATCGGCCCCATGGCACGAACCATCGCAGACGTAACCCTGCTGTACGACGCCATCTCCGGCCCCGACTCCCAGGACCACTCCGGCTACCCCATCCCCCTGCACCACCCCACCCCCACCGAACTGCGCCAGCAAACCATTGGCTATTTTGAGGATGACGACCTCGTCCCCGTCACCCCGGAAACTCGCAAAGCCGTGCGAGACGCCGCCGACTGCCTCCGCGCCCTCGGCTTCCGCGTCGAGCCCTTCCGCCCCAAGGCCCTCGAACCCCTCCGCAAGCTGTGGTGGACCTTCTTTGTCCAGTGCGGAGCCATGTTCTACCAGCCCACCATCCAGGGCCGCGAATCGGAACTCAGCCCCATCTTCGCCGAGTTCCTGCATATCGCGCGCGACTCCGGCCCGCTCACCGCAGACTCGCTGCTCACCGCCTGGGCCCAGCTCGATCTCGTCCGCAGCCAGATGCTCGCCGAGATGGAGCAGTATCCCATCCTTCTCTGCCCCGTCGCCAGCCTCCCAGCCTTCCGCCCCGGCGAGCGCACCTGGGCCATCGAAGGCCGCAGCGTCGCCTACCTCGACGCCGTCCGCCATACCCAGTGGTTCAACACTCTCGCCGCGCCCGCCGCCGTGGTTCCCGTGGGCCGCTCGCCTGAGGGGCTGCCCATCGGCGTCCAGGTGGCCGCCCGCCCCTTTATGGATGAATACGCGCTTGGCATCGTCGGCTGGCTCGACCAGGCCTTCGGCTACCAGCCGCCCCCCATGGCCCTGTAAACATGCGCTTTCAGAATTAGAAATTGCTAAGGCCTTTCGCCTCTCGCAGATACACCACACACATCTCTCTTCATCGAACCCCACTGTTTGCAGGGGTTCAAGCGATTGAACGTTGCACATCCTATCGTGATATAGCTCACATCCGGTCGTATTCGACCTGTCCTACCTTCGCTTGGAATTTTCACAGCCATCTCCGGCTTACGCAGAATCCTGCCAGGCCGATTCAAGATTTGGCATGTGTCCAGGTATCACGTGAGGTGGGCATGGGCGATTCTACGCAATCCATTTGGCAATCAATGCAGGCAAAGGGCTACAGCCGGCGCGACTTCTTGCAGTTCTGCGGCGCCGCGGCAGCCATGGCGGGGTTGGAGAGGTCTGCCGTCGGGCAGGTCGTTTCCGCCTTTGATGTGAAATCCAAACCAGCAGTTGTGTGGCTCCATTTCCAGGAGTGCACCTGTTGCAGCGAGTCCTTTATCCGCGCGTCGCACCCCATCGTGGCCGACGTTCTGCTGGATGTTCTCTCCCTGAACTACACTGAGACGCTGCAGGCGGCCTCCGGCTTCCAGGCAGAAAAATGCCTCACCGACACCATCAAGAACAACAAGGGCAAGTACGTTCTTCTGGTTGAGGGCGCGGTGCCGCTCAATGATGACGGCGTCTACTGCATGATCGGTGGCAAGACCGCCGAATCCATTCTGCAGGAAGTTGCCAAGGATGCCGCGGCGGTTATCGCCTGGGGAAGCTGCGCTTCCAACGGATGCGTCCAGGCCGCCAAGCCGAATCCGACCGGCGCCACCCCCATCAGCAAGCTCATCAGCCAGCCGGTCATCAACGTGCCCGGATGCCCGCCGATTGCCGACGTCATGATGGCTGTCGTTACCCATCTCGTCGTGCTGGGCCAACTGCCCGCGCTCGACAATCTCGGCCGCCCCAAGGAGTTCTACTCCCGCCGCGTCCACGACACCTGCTACCGCCGCGCCAACTACGACGCCGGCCTCTTCGTCGAGAGCTTTGACGATGAGAACGCGCGCAAGGGCTATTGCCTGTACAAGGTCGGCTGCAAGGGCCCCGTCACCTACAACGCATGCTCGGTTGTGAAGTGGAACGAGGGCACCAGCTATCCCATCCAGTCTGGTCACGGCTGCATCGGCTGCTCAGAAGCCGGCTTCTGGGACAACGGCCCGCTCTACCAGCATCTGCCGTCCTTCCCGGGCTTCGGCATTGAGAGCACGGCTGACACCGTCGGAACTGCCGTTGGACTGGCGACCATCGCCGGTGTAGCCGCACACGCAGTCGTCACCAACGTTCGCAAGCACAAGGTCATCGCCGAAGTGCACGCTGACGACCAGCCCGAAATCTAGGCGCAGGCAACAGAGAGGATTTTGTCATTATGGCAACCAGAATTGTAGTTGACCCGGTAACTCGAATCGAAGGCCACCTGCGCATTGAAGCCACGGTGGAGAACGGAAAGATCACTGACGCATGGAGCGCAGGCACCATGGTGCGCGGCCTGGAGAAGATCCTCCAGGGCCGTGACCCCCGTGATGCCTGGGCAATCACCGAGCGCGTCTGCGGCGTTTGTACCAGCATCCACGCGCTGGCCAGCGTCCGCGCTGTCGAAGATGCCCTTTCCATCACCGTTCCGCACACTGCGGAACTCATCCGCAACATCATGCAGACCACGCAGTATGTTCACGATCACGTGGTTCACTTCTATCACCTGCACGCTCTCGACTGGGTTGACATCGTCAACGCGCTCAAGGCCGATCCGGTCAAGACCGCCGCGCTCGCGCAGTCGCTCTCCAAGTGGGATAAGAACACCCCGGCCTACTTCACCGAAGTGCAGAACAAGATCAAGCAGTTTGCCGCCAGCGGCCTGGGCATCTTTGCCAACGGCTACTGGGGTCACCCCGCTTACAAGCTTCCGCCGGAAGCCAACCTGCTCGCCGTGGCCCACTACCTCGACGCGCTGGAGTGGCAGAAGGAAATCGTCAAGATTCATGCCATCTTCGGCGGCAAGAATCCTCACCCGAACTTCCTCGTCGGCGGCGTACCTTGCTCCATCAACACTGAGGAAGTCAACGCCATCAACATGGAGCGCCTCAACCTGGTCAAGAAGCTCATCGACCAGGCCGACGAGTTCGTCCATCAGGTCTATCTGCCCGATCTGCTCGCAGTCGCCAGCTTCTACAAGGACTGGGCCGGCATCGGCGGCGGCTTGAGCAACTATCTCAGCTACGGCGAGTTCCCGACCCAGGGCTACGGCAATCCTGACAAGTTCAAGTTTGCCCGCGGCGTGGTGTTGAACCGCGACCTCTCCACCGTTCACCCCGTCAACCCGCGTGACTCGCAGGAAATCAAGGAATACATCGCGCACTCCTGGTACGAGTACAAGGGCGGCAACGTCGACGGCCTGCATCCCTGGGCCGGCGAAACCGACATCAAGTACTCCGGCCCCAAGCCTCCCTTCACCACGCTCGAAGGCTACGAGAAGTACTCCTTCCTCAAGACTCCGCGCTGGAAGGAGCAGGCCATGGAAGTCGGTCCGCTCTCCCGCATGATTGTCAGCTATGCCGCCGGCCACACCGACGTGCAGGAACTGGTGAAGGATACCCTCGGCAAGCTCGGCGCACCGGTCGGCGCGCTCTTCAGCACCCTCGGCCGCACTGCGGCTCGCGGTCTGGATGCCAAGCTGGCCATGGACTGGCTCAAGGAGTTCTTCGCCGAACTCATGGAGCGGGTCAAGGTTCGTGAGGTCTCCACCTTCAACAACGAGCGTTGGGAACCCAAGACCTGGCCCAAGGACGCTGAAGGCGTCGGCCTGGTGGAGGCACCCCGTGGTGCTCTCGCGCACTGGATCAAGATCCACGACGGAAAAATCGACAACTACCAGTTGGTGGTGCCGACCACGTGGAATGGTTCACCCCGCGATGGCAAGCAGCAGCGCAGCTCCTTCGAGGCGTCGCTCATCGGTACCCCGGTGGCAAACATCGAACAGCCCGTTGAAATCCTGCGCACCATCCACTCCTTCGATCCATGCCTGGCCTGCGCTGTCCATCTGTATGACTCCGAAGGCCGCCACATCCATCGCGTCACCTTTGAGTAAACCGGGAAGGAGCGACCATCGTGAAAGCAAATGCTGTTAGCGCGGGGCCGGCACCGGCCCCCGGTCACCCGGTCGATTACCGGCGTATCTATGTGTGGGAGCTGCCCGTGCGGCTCTACCACGGGATCAACGCCGTTTGTCTGGTGGGTTTGATTATCACCGGGTATCTCATCGGGGCACCCATCCGCCCCTTCTACGCGGCTGAGGCCTACCAGCTCTACTGGTTTGGCGGCGTCCGCTTCGTCCACTTCATCTGCGCATTCTTCTACGTCTTCAACTTCGCCTTCCGCATCTACTGGGGCTTTGTTGGAAACAAGTACGCAGACTGGAAGAACTTTTTCCCAATCACACGGCGGCAACGGCAGGAAATCGTCGATGTGGTCAAAGCCGATGTTCTGCAGGTCAAGCTCCACGGGCCCATCTCTGCAGGGCACAACTCCCTGGCCGCATTCATCTATTTCTTCACCTTCCTGGCCTTCCTGGTGCAGGCCATCACCGGCTTTGCGCTCTACTCCTCCATGAGCAGCAGTTGGCTGCCACGCATGTTCACCTGGATCGTCCCCATCATGGGCGGCGAAATGGGCGTCCGGTACTGGCACCATCTGTTTATGTGGTTCTTCGTCACCTTTATCATCGTGCATGTGTACCTGTCCTTCTATCATGACTACATTGAAGGACGCGGTACCATCTCTTCCATCGTCGGTGGATGGAAGTTTGAACGGGAGAAGAGCGATCAGTAACCACGAAAAAACCCTGGTCCTGGGCCTCGGCAATGAACTGATGAGTGATGAGGGAGTCGGCGTACACGTGGTACGCCGGCTCGCTCAGCAGCAGTTGCCGGAGAACGTAGAGTGCCTCGATGGCGGAACCGGCGGGTTCGTTCTGCTGGAACCACTGCAGTTGGCGGCGCGCATCATCATGATTGATGCCTCGGCCGACAACAACCCCATCGGCACCGTCACCCGCACCACCCCACGATTTTCTCGCGACTACCCGCCCACCCTGACCGCCCATGACGTGGGAATCAAGGACCTGCTGGATGTCTTCCACCTCCTCGGTGGCGAGCGCGAAGTCACCCTGTACGCCATCACCATCGACCCCCAGCAGCCCATCCTGATGGAGATGTCCCGCGAAATCGCCAAGGCCGCCGATGAGGCTGTCGAACGGATTCTGGCCGAATTGCGCGCCTGAAGATTCCAACCCAGGACGCCGCATCCCGCGCGGCGTCCAGCTTTCTTCCTCCCTCCTCACACGATTCCCGCAGAAAATCACAAAAACCTCTGGCCTATTCTGAAACCGCTGTGGTTAACTTCTCCGTTGCGTGTTCACGGTCACATCCGGACCCCGGGGAGCCATGCTAGGTTTCCCGTGATTGGATTCCGGCCATTGCGGCTTACGTGTAAACGCGACTGGAATCCGGGAGGGGAAAAACACAATGGACGTAGTTTCCTATGGGACAGGGTTTGTTTTCGCTGTAAGTGTACTGTCGCTCGTCGCGGCAGTTTTTTTTGTCCGGCATCGGCTGGCAAAGGCCACCAGGTCGCTTCTCGCTCGACCGTACCTCGCTCTGCTGCCGCTCGCGGCACTGCTGTTGCCCACCTTTGCGCACGCGGAGGAGGAAAAAGCCGCCGGCGGTGAAGCCTCACTGGTTCTGCCCGACATGTCTACCGTGCATGCCCTGGGCATGACCGGCCACGCTCTGCTCCTGATCGGGCTCCTTTTCTGCGCCGGCGGACTGCTCTTCGGACTCGCCATCTACGTGCACCTGAAGAATCTGCCCGTGCACCGCACCATGCGCGAAATCTCCGAACTGATCTATGAAACCTGCAAAACCTACCTGGTGACGCAGGGCAAATTCATCCTTCTGCTCTGGGTCTTCATCGCCGTCATCATCTCGCTGTATTTCGGAGTTCTCTCCCCGGTGCCGAACAAGCCCATCTGGGTCACGCTGCCCATCATTCTGGGCTTCTCGCTGGTCGGCATCGCCGGCAGCTACGGCGTGGCGTGGTTCGGCATTCGCGTCAATACTTTCGCAAACTCCCGCACCGCCTTCGCCGGCCTGCGCGGCAAGCCCTATCCGCTCTTTGCCATTCCGCTGCAGGCGGGTATGAGCATCGGCATGCTCCTCATCTCGGTTGAGCTGCTCATCATGCTCTCCATCCTCCTCTTCATCCCCCGCGATTACGCCGGCCCCTGCTTCATCGGCTTCGCCATTGGCGAATCCCTCGGCGCGGCTGCCCTCCGTATCGCCGGCGGCATCTTTACCAAGATTGCCGATATCGGCGCTGACCTGATGAAGATTGTCTTCAAAATCAAGGAAGACGATGCCCGCAACCCCGGCGTCATCGCCGACTGCACGGGCGATAACGCCGGCGACTCGGTTGGCCCTTCGGCCGACGGCTTTGAGACCTACGGCGTCACCGGCGTGGCCCTCATCACCTTCATCCTGCTCGCAGTCAAGAACCACGATACCCAGGCACTGCTGCTGGTGTGGATCTTCGTGATGCGCGTTGCCATGCTCATCTCCAGTGCGGCGGCGTACTTCCTGAATGGCGCCATTGCCAAGGCAAAGTACGAGAACTCTGACGAGATGGACTTTGAGGCGCCCCTGACCTCGCTGGTTTGGATTACCTCCATCAGCTCCATCATTCTCACCTTCATCGTCACCCGCCTGGTCATCCCCGACATGGGCGACGGCACCCTCTGGTGGAAGCTCGCCAGCATCATCTCCTGCGGCACACTGGCCGGCGCGCTCATTCCTGAGCTCGTCAAGGTCTTCACCTCCACCAACTCCGCGCACGTGCAGGAAGTGGTCACCTCGGCCAAGGAGGGCGGAGCATCGCTCGGCATCCTCTCCGGTCTGGTCGCCGGCAACTTCTCCGCCTACTGGCTCGGCCTCAGCATGGTCGGCCTGATGGCTCTGGGATACTCCTTCACCGGCGGTACCTCCATGTCTGACCTCATGCTGGCCCCGGCGGTCTTCGCCTTTGGCCTGGTAGCTTTCGGCTTCCTCGGCATGGGCCCCGTCACCATCGCGGTTGATTCCTACGGCCCGGTCACCGATAACGCACAGTCGGTCTACGAACTGTCCCTGATTGAGAACGAACCCAAAATTGAAGCCGAGCTCAAGAAGGAATACGGCTTCGACGTGAAGTTCGAGCGCGCCAAGCATCTGCTGGAGGCCAACGACGGAGCCGGCAACACCTTCAAGGCCACCGCCAAGCCCGTGCTCATCGGCACCGCCGTTGTCGGCGCAACCACCATGACCTTCTCCATCATCATGGCCCTCACCAAAGGCCTCACCATCAACAAGGAGAATCTCTCGCTCCTCCATGCGCCCTTCATGCTGGGCCTCATCTGCGGCGGCGCCATCATCTTCTGGTTTGCCGGCGCTTCCATGCAGGCCGTCACCACGGGTGCCTACCGCGCAGTCGAGTTCATCAAGAGGAACATCAACCTTGAGGGCGCAGAGAAAGCCTCAGTCAGCGACAGCAAGAAAGTGGTCGAAATCTGCACCAAGTACGCGCAAAAGGGGATGTTCAACATCTTCCTTGCCGTCTTCTTCGCCACTCTCTCCTTCGCCTTCATGGAGCCGTTCCTCTTCGTCGGCTACCTCTTCTCGCTGGCCATCTTTGGCCTGTACCAGGCAATCTTCATGGCAAACGCCGGCGGAGCCTGGGACAACGCGAAGAAGGTCGTGGAAGTCGACCTCAAGATGAAGGGCACCCCGCTCCACGACGCAACCGTCATTGGCGACACCGTCGGCGATCCTTTCAAGGACACCTCGTCGGTCGCCATGAACCCCATCATCAAGTTCGCTACCCTCTTCGGCCTGCTGGCGGTTGAGCTTGCCACCAAGCTCAGCGCGGAAAACGCCATGCTGGCGCACATTCTGGCCGTAGCGTTCTTCCTGGTCTCCATGTACTTTGTGCACAAGTCGTTCTACGGCATGCGCATCGACACCAAGGCCACTGACTGACCGGCGGGTCTGCGCTCTCTTCGGAGCGCGGGCCGGCTTCACAACCGGCAGCATTCTGGCTGCCACTTTTCATCCATGGGGTGCAACCTGCGAGGGTTGCGCCCCTGTTTTTCGGGGTGGATTTACGGGTAAATATCAAGCTTCGGTGGCCGGATGAAAAATCGCTAACACATGTGATGCCGGATACATTCATAATGTGGTATGCGGATTGAGAATTTCCGTGAATTGAAAGCGGCGAGGAACGGATCGCTGCGTGTCTGTCCCCGGCAAGTGCTGAAAAATCAATGATTTCCGCTCTTGCTGTCTCGACTCTCCACAGAGTACCCGTTCATATTGGGAGTGCTCTATCTGCACCACCCAATGACCCAGGAGATCGGTTCCCCGCCCCCAGCATGGAGGAACAACATGTCCACAACTGCCATTGAGCCGGCTGCTGCGCCGGTCGCATCGGAAGATAAAACCCCCACAAAATTTGTCTACTTCTTTGGCGGCGGCGCTGCTGAAGGTAAAGGCACCATGAAGGACGTTCTCGGCGGAAAAGGCGCTGGCCTTGCCGAAATGACCAATGCCGGACTTCCCGTGCCACCGGGATTCACCATCCAGACCGAGGCTTGTCGCGAGTACATGCGCGGTGAGCTGGAAGGTGAAGTAGACATCCAGATGATGGCCGCCCTCCATCGTCTTGAAGAGCTCCAGGGCCAGGCCTTTGGCGCGGGCGACAATCCGCTCCTCGTCAGCGTTCGCTCCGGCGCAAAGTTCTCCATGCCCGGCATGATGGACACCATCCTCAACCTCGGCCTCAATGACATCTCCGTCGAAGCTCTTGCGGAAAAGACCCAGAATCGCCGCTTCGCCTATGATTCCTACCGCCGGCTTATTCAAATGTTCGGCGACGTGGTCCTCGGCATTCCCAAGCACGACTTCGAAAATATCTTCGACGAAATCAAGCGACTCACCGGCTCCATTCTTGACACCGATCTGGATGCGGTTGCCCTTGCTGAGGTCATCAAGAGCTACAAGCGCCTCATCCTCGACACCCTTGGCAAGCCCTTCCCGCAGGATCCCGTCGAGCAGCTCGTCATGGCGCGCGATGCCGTCTTTACCAGTTGGAACAACACTCGCGCCAAGGCCTATCGCCGCATCAACCACATCGACGACTGGCTCGGCACGGCAGTCACTGTCCAGGCCATGGTCTTTGGCAACCTCAGTGACAAGAGCGGCACCGGCGTTGGCTTCACCCGCAACCCGGCCACCGGCGCATCCGAGTTCTACGGCGAATTCCTGCTGAACGCACAGGGCGAAGATGTCGTCTCCGGCGTCCGCACCCCGGTCCACATCAGCGAGCTCAAGCGCCTCATGCCGGAAATCTACGACGAGCTCCACGACCTGACCAGCCGCATGGAAGCCCACTACAAGGACCTGCAGGACTTCGAGTTCACCATCCAGGATGGCAAGCTCTACATGCTGCAGACCCGCAACGGCAAGCGCACCGGCATCGCCGCTGTCAAAATCGCCATTGACATGGTTGAGGAAGGCCTCATCACCGTAGGCCAGGCGATCTTCCGCGTTGAGCCCAACCAGCTCTACGACTTCCTCGTTCCCCGCCTCGATGAGAGCGATGGCACTGTCGAAGTCCTTGGCAAGGGCCTCCCGGCCTCGCCCGGCGCGGCTGTCGGCCAGGTCGTCTTCTCTGCGGAAGACGCAGTCAAGTACAAGGAATCCGGCAAGATGAAGTCGGTCATCCTCGTCCGCCGCGAAACCACGCCGGAAGACATCACCGGCATGGAAGTCGCCTCAGGCATTCTCACCTCCCGTGGCGGCATGACCTCCCACGCTGCGGTCGTTACCCGCGGCATGGGCAAGTGCTGCATCGCCGGCGCCGGCTGCTGCCTGGTGGAAGAAGACAAGGGCCAGATGACCGTTGCCGGGCACGTCTACCACGAAGGCGACTGGATCTCTCTCGACGGCGGCACCGGACGCATCATCGCCGGCCGCAGGCCCGTCATTCCCGCCACTCCTGACGACCCGAATCTGGTCAAGTTCATGAGTTGGGCCGACCGTTACCGCCGCCTCCGCGTGCGGGCCAACGCCGACATCCCTCGCGATGCCGCCCATGCCATGCTCTTCGGCGCGGAAGGTATCGGCCTCTGCCGTACCGAGCACATGTTCTTTGACGCGGACCGTCTGCCCCACATGCAGGCCATGATCATGGCCAAGTCTGAGTCGGAGCGCCGCTCCCGTCTCATGGCTTTGCTGCCCATGCAGCGTGAGGACTTCGTCGGCCTCTTTGAGACGATGGGCGACCTGCCGGTCAACATCCGCCTCCTCGACCCGCCGCTCCACGAGTTCCTGCCCAAGCGCGAAGACCTTCTGGTCGAGATCGCCCGGCTCGAACTCACCAATCCCACCTCGCCTGAGATGCACAAGCTGCACCTCACCCTGGCCCGCGTTGAGGAACTCCACGAAATCAACCCCATGCTCGGCCTCCGCGGCTGCCGCCTGGGCATCGCCTTCCCGGAAATCACTGAAATGCAGGCGCGGGCCATCTTTGAGGCTGCCGTTGAAGTCAGCCGCACTGGTCACCATCCGCACCTGGAAATCATGGTTCCGCTTATCAGCGGTATGGACGAGATGAAGAACCAGGCTGAAATCATCCGCCGCGTCGCTCGTGAAGTCTTCGAGCGCGAACAGATGGCCGTCGACTACATGGTCGGCACCATGATTGAGCTGCCGCGCGCCGCCCTGATGGCCGGCGAGATCGCCAAGGATGCCGAGTTCTTCAGCTTCGGCACCAACGACCTCACCCAGACCACCTACGGCATCAGCCGCGACGACGTCAACCAGTTCCTGCCCATTTACCTCAAGACCGGCATCTTCAAGCAGGACCCGTTTGCGGTACTCGACCAGGAAGGCGTTGGCCAGTTGCTCAAGACCGGCGTCGAGCGCGGGCGCATTACCCGGCCCAAGCTGAAGGTCGGCATCTGCGGCGAGCACGGCGGCGAGCCTGACTCCGTCAAGTTCTGCCACCGCATCGGCCTCGACTACGTCAGTTGCTCACCCTTCCGCCTGCTCACCGCCAAGTTGGCCGCCGCCCAGGCTGCCCTGGAAGGCACCAATGCACAGGCTGAGGGTACCCGCTAACCGTCACTCCTCAACCCAACACCACCGGGGGCTCTGCGGCAAACGCAGAGCCCCCGGCGCGTTGTACGCGCTATTTCGCCCGCTCAGACACCTTCGTGCGAATCTCCGCACCCGCTCGTAACACGAATGCAAAAAAGGTGTGATTCTTGTCACCGACACAACCCGCGCCCGTCCCTAATCATGGTTCCATGCTCGCTATTCGAAAGGGGGGCTTGATGCTGCCCCGCGCTGTCATTTGCCCGCTCCTGCTTGTCGCTGGACTCCTGGGACCCGCTTTGTCAGTGAGCGGGCAGCAGTCGCAGCCCACCCCCGCCAAGCCCGCCATCCCCACCCGCACTGACACCGTCATCGTCACCGCCGACATCACCCGCATGGATGTCGAAGCTCCCGACCCCGCCGTCAAAGTCTTTGCCTCAGAAGATTTAATGGATGCCAATCCCGGCCGACCCGGTGCCCCCATCTCCATCCCTGGCTACCCGGTTGAGACTGCCTCCAGCGGCATCAAAGCTCCCCAGTACTTCGCGCCCGGCGTAGCCGGCGATCACGGCGAGCCCATCGCCCAATATCTCCAGGTCGGCAGTTTCCTCCTCCCCAACAACCTTTCCGCCAACGCCCACGGCAACGGCTATGCCGATCCCAACCTCTTCATCGCCCACGCCATTGAGAGCGTTCAGGTCGATGGCGGCGCATTCAACGTCAGGGAAGGGAATCACGCTCTCAACCTCGCCGCCATCTATGGCCTGCGCTCCCATCTCGAGCCCTTCCTCACCCTCACCACTGACAACCGCGACCTGACCGCAACCGCCGGCCTCAGCCCCTCTGCCCGCTCCTGGCTGGCCGCGGAGTTCTCCTACGGCAACGGCTTCCTCGACCGCCTGGAGCACCGCCGCCAGCTCAAGCTCAACTACGGCGCAGCATGGCAGCTTCGCCAGCACGCCATTACCCTGGTCGGCATCGGCTACCTGGGCTACGGCTATCTGGCCGGCCTGCAGCCCATCTGCGGCTTCAACGCCATCGATGCCGCCGCCGGCTGGCGCACCCTTCCCGACACCATTGACCCCCGCCAGCGCGACCAAACCCACACCGCCTTGGTCGCCATCAACGACAACTGGCGCCCCGCTCCAACCCGGCAAATCCAGCTTTCTGCCTTCTTCCGCAGCTACAATCTCTCGCTCTCGTCCGACTTCGGCCTCGGCCTCATCCGCCAGAGCGAGTTCCGCACCGTCGGCGGTGCCAGCGCCGCCTGGCTCGACGACCTCTCCCGCAGCTTCACCCTCATGGCCGGCCTCGACTACCAGCGCGAGGCTCCCCGGCGGGTCAATCTCGACCACTACAACTTCTTTGATCCCGCCCGCCCCGCCCTCTACGGGCCCTTCCACCGCATCGCCGGCAACGATGTCACCATCGCCCCCATCTCCCCCTATCTCGCCGGCCAGGGCACCCTCGGCGCGCACCTGCGCTACTACCTCGGCTGGCGTCACGACCAAATCTCCATCCAGAACCGCGACCGGCTCATCCCAGCCAACTCCTTCACCCGCTGGGCCGGCGTTGACTCCCCCAAAGCCACGCTCACCCTCACCCCCGGACCCAACCGGAAGCTACCCCAGCTCTCCGCCAGCTTTGGCAAATCCTATTTCACCGAGGATCCCCGCATCGGCCTCGCCACCAACCCGGCGCTCCGTCCCCAAGCCATCGAAACCGCGCGCTCCTACCAGCTCGTCGTCAGCGAGGCCCTCCACTCCACCGACCTCAAGCTGACAGTCGGCCACGAAACCCAAACCGCCGAGTACGGCAAAATCGACGCCGACCAGGGTCTGCAAACCAACCAGGGCCCCGGCCGCATTCTCTTCCTCGCCGCCACTCTCCGTCAGCGCTTCCCGGCCGGCTCCTTCCAGGCCACATGGGAACAGGCCGATGCCCGCCTCACCCGCGAGCCCACCGCCACCATCACCCCGGAAGCCCCCCGCCAAATCGCCGACATTTCGGCCACCTGGCAGAAGCTTCCCTTCCGCCTCCAGTCCAAGGCGGAATTCGAATTCGTGGGAAAAAAGGTACTCGGCACAGGCTGCGACTCCACCCTGCCCGATGGCGGCGCTGCCTACTGTGTCGGCAAGCCCAACACCGAGTTCCGCTTCGCGTTTGCGCGCAGCTTCGTCAGTGAACGGCTCTCCATCGGTTTGCAGGGATTGGCCGCCCAGGGCTGGACCGGCCAGACCACAGAGAATTTTGCTTCCGCTTCGGTCTACGCTCCGGGTGCGGTTGGCCTCGGTCCAGATGGGCTGGTTAAAGCGGATCCGGTCGCGGAGGCGGTGGGCGTGCGCATCCCCAGCTACCTCAGCCTCACCCTCAACTGGCACATCGGCAGGGGCGCGGCGAGATAGATCCAGTCCCTAGTGCGTATGCACGTGGTTGTGGTTCTTGGCCACGCCCGCGCTCGACAGAACCAGCTTGCCCAGTTCCACCCCGCGCAGCGCCAGAATATGCTCGGCAATCGCCTTCAGCTCATGGCTCCGCCCCTGCAGAATAATCACTTCCAGGCAGTAGTGGTGGTCCAGATGCACATGCGTCGTCGCCATCACCCGGGCACCGTTCTGGTGCTGGGCTTCCGTCAGCCGCTGTGTCAGGTTCGGTACGTGGTGGTCATAGACCAGCGTCAGCGTGCCCACCACGGGCTCATTGGCATCCACCACATCGGCCAGCAGCGCATCGCGAATCAGGTCGCGCACAGCCTCTGAGCGGTTGCGGTATCCACGGCGGGCAATCAGTTCATCAAACCCCTGAAGCAGACTTTGGTCCAGGGAGATTCCAGTGCGGCTCAGGTCGGCCATGCGGGTTCCTCTAACTATCGCCTGCCCTTTTATTGCCCTCGTACCCACTCCATCAGCAGGTCGAGCGCAACTGGCAGTGCGTCTTCAACAACCGGTGTCAGCGCTTCGGTATAACCGAGAGACTCGCCGCAAATCAGCAGCAAATCCGCGCGCCTTGGCCGGGTTCCATACAGCTCCGCAGTCAGCCGCAACAGGCCGGCCGCATCGGTGTGGTGGCTAAGATAGTTTGGCGCAGCTTCGGCAGCTTCCACAGTGGTGCGCGTCACAGTTCCCGGTGTGCCGTCCAACCGGCAATCCACAAACAGCACGCTGTCTGCCTCGGCCAGGTCGACCGCCAGCTCCGGCGTCCACTGCTGCTGCGCGATGATTTCCACCGCCTCCGGCAGGCCGGCAATAGCTGCCATTTCAACCAGACGCCACGCTGCCCCATCGTCCCCGCGGCTGGTATTGCCGCAGGCAAGGATGAGGCAGCGTGTGTGCGTCGGTTGGGTCACGGTCTTACCGCCGGACGGTGCTCAGCAGCTCCCGGTTCGGGCCCAGCAGCCGGATCTCCAGCGGCATCTTGCCATAGGCATGGGTTGAGCAGCTCAGGCACGGGTCAAAGGTGCGAATCATCGCCTCGCAGCGATTCAGCATCCCCTGATCCAGCTCGTTGCCGCGCACATACGCCTTGGCCACCTGCAGCAGACCCCGGTTCATGGCGTGGTTGTTCTGGCCGGTTGCAATTACCAGGTTCGACCACCGCATCAGCCCGTTCACGTCCACCTTGTAATGGTGCATCAGCGTTCCGCGCGGAGCCTCACTGAAGCCCGAGCCTTCCAGCCGATTCACACCGGCGGTTGCCCGCACATGCGGCGAAAGAATATCCGCGTCGTTCAGAATCTCTTCCACCTTCTCGATGCCGTACAGAATCTCAACCAGCCGCGCATGATGGAAGTGGAACGAACTCTGCACCGGCCCGGACTCAAGCTGACGGAACTCAGCCAGCTCCTTGTCCGCTTCCGGCGTGCCCATGTGCTTGCAGATGTTCAACCGGGCCAGCGGCCCCACGCGATAGCTGCCCTCAGGGTAGCCAAGCGCCTTGTAATAGCTGAACTTCGTAAAGCTGTACGGCTCCACCGCTTCGCCAAAGACGTTGTCAAAGTCCTCCGCCGTAATCCCTTCGGCAATTGCCTTGCCCTTGGGATCAATCAGCGTCAGCGTTCCATCGCTCAGCTCAAACATGCCGTCTTCGCCCACCATGCCCAGAAAGGCCGAGGGCTCGCTGGCAAAGGTCGCGATTTCTCCAGGGAAGTTGGGCAGAATCGACTTGTACCAGTCCAGGGCCAGACGAATGTTCGTCCGCGCCTCCGGCAGCATGGCCAGAATCTTCTCCCGCTTCTCTGCCGTCAGTGCGTCCGTCACGCCGCCGGCCACAATCCATCCGGTGTGGATGCGCTTGGTGCCGAGCAACTCGATGATCGTCTGCCCAAACCGGCGCAGGCCAATGCCGGCCTTGCCGATAGCCGGGCTCGCCGCCGCCACGCCAAAAATGTGCCGTGTCGCCGGGTCGGCGTCCATGCCCAGCAGCAGGTCGGGCGAGCTCAGGTAGAAAAAGCTCAGCGCGTGCGACTGAATCATCTGCGCCAGGTTGGCAATCGAGCGAAGCTGCTTGGCCGTGTACGGAATCTGCACCGCCATAATCGCTTCCCCGGCCTTGGCCGAGGCCAGCAGGTGGCTTACCGGGCAAATGCCGCATACGCGCGCCATCAGGCTGGGCATCTCGTAGAAGGGACGCCCCTCGCTGAATTTCTCAAAGCCGCGCACCTGCGTTACCGTAAACTGCGCGTCCTCAACAACGCCGGCGTCGTTCAGGTGGAGGGTGATCTTGCCGTGCCCCTCAAGCCGTGTAACCGGATCAATGGTAATCGTCTGGCTCATGATGACCTCCTTAGGCTCCGAACCGGGTTAGGGCGGAAACGTCAACCGGTTTTCCCTCAATCAGGCCGGTCAGGAACGCGTGGAAGGTATCTGCGGCCGGCGGGCAGCCGGGCAAATAGTAGTCCACCTTCACAAACTCCTGAATCGGGCGCACCGTCTTCAGCAGAGTCGGCACGTAAATCGTCGGCAACTGCTGTTGTGCGCTGGCGTTCTCAAAGTACGCGCGGTCGGTCACTTCCTTGGCGCTGTACGGATTGCGCATGGCGGGAACGTTGCCGGTAATGGCGCAGTCGCCCATGGCAATCAGTACCCCGGTGTGGGCGCGAATCTTCTTGATCTTCGCCTCATCATCGGTCGAGGAAATCGCGCCTTCCACCAGCGCAAAATCCACGTGCTCCGGGTACGTCTTCAAATCCACCAGCGGGCTGTAGATCAGGTCGAAGTGCTCGGCCAGCTCCACCAGCCGCTCGTCCATGTCCAGGAATGACATGTGGCAGCCCGAGCAGCCATCCAGCCATACGGTTGCGAGAGTATGTTTGCTCATTGCTGCTCCCTCATCATCTGCAGTGCAGGTAGAAACTCAGGATACTTCGGATGCGGTGAACCGACTTTGCTCTTGTCAAACAGAGCGCCCGTCGGGCACACCTGCACACACTTGCCGCAGCGCGTGCAGGCTGATTCGCCCCACGGCTGATGCAGGTCCGTGATCACCATGGAGTCGATGCCCCGGCCCATCACGTCCCAGATATGCGCGCCTTCCACCTCGGCGCAAACCCTGACGCAGCGCGTGCACAGGATGCACCGGTTCTGGTCCAGCGTAAAGCGCTCGTGCGATCCGTCAATCTCCAGCTTCGGGTTGCGGTACGGCAGCCGGATGTGCGTCAGCCCCTGCTCCTGGCCCAGGGTCTGCAGTTCGCAGTGCCCGTTGGCCACGCAGACCGAACACACATGGTTGCGCTCGGCAAACAGCAGCTCCAGAATCGTCCTCCGGTGCTTCTTCAGCCGGTCTGAGCTGGTGGTCACCACCTGCCCCTCTTCCACCGTCGCCACGCAGGCCGGGAAGAGCTTGGGCGTGCCGGCAATCTCCACCATGCACAGCCGGCACGCGCCGACATCGCTCAACCCATCCAGGTGACACAGCGTCGGAATGGCGATGCTGTTCTCCCTCGCCACCTCAAGAATCGTCTGTCCTGCGCGGGCAGAGACTTCCTTGCCGTCGATTGTGAGTGTTTTGATATCCACTGCAGGTGCGGGGCTCATGCGGTCACCTCCACGGCCTTGCTCATGGCGCAAACTCCCGCCGAGCAGTGCTTGTGTTCAATGTGCTCGATATACTCGTTGCGGAAGTACCGCAGCGTGCTCAGCACCGGGTTGGGAGCGGTCTGGCCCAGTCCGCAAAGGCTCGTCTCCTTGATCGTCGCGGAGAGATCCACCAGCAGGTCCAGATCGTCCATCGTGCCCTCGCCCTCGCAGATGCGCGTCAGCAGCGTGTAAAGCTGCGCCGTGCCCGCGCGGCAGGGAATGCACTTGCCGCAGGATTCGGTCATGCAGAACTCGATGAAGAACTTCGCCACATTCACCATGCAGCTGGTGTCATCCATCACGATCATGCCGCCGGAGCCCATCATCGAGCCCACTTCAATCAGCGACTCGTAGCTCACGTTCAGGTCCAGCAGGTGCGCCGGAATGCAGCCGCCCGAAGGTCCGCCCGTCTGCACAGCCTTGAAGGTGTGGCCGTCGGGTACGCCGCCGCCAATGCCTTCAATAATCTGCCGCAGCGGAATGCCCATCGGCACTTCCACCAGTCCGGTGTTGGCAATCTTGCCGGTAATCGCAAAGACCTTGGTGCCCTTGCTCTTGCCGATGCCGATGCCCGAGAACCACTCCCCGCCCTTGCGCAGAATGGGAGGCACGTTGGCGAAGGTCTCAACGTTGTTGATCAGCGTCGGCTTGCCCCAGATGCCGCTCACCGCCGGATACGGAGGCCTCGGCTTCGGAGTGCCGCGCCGGCCTTCAATGCTGGCGATCAGCGCTGTCTCTTCGCCGCAGACAAACGCGCCCGCGCCGAGCCGAATCTCCACATCAAAGCTGAAGTCGGAGTTGCAGATGTTGTTGCCCAGCAGCCCCTTGCGGCGTGCGTCGCGGATGGCAGCCGTCAAACGGCTGACCGCCAGCGGATACTCGGCGCGCACGTAGATGAAGCCACGGCTCGCGCCCACTGCGTAGGCCGCCAGCGCCATGCCTTCCAGCACCCGCTGCGGGTCGCTTTCCAGCACGCTGCGGTCCATGAATGCGCCAGGATCGCCCTCGTCGCCGTTGCACACGACGTACTTGGGATCGCCCACAGCCTTGGCCACCGTCGACCACTTCAGGCCGGTCGGATAGCCGCCGCCCCCGCGTCCGCGCAGGCCGCTCTTCATGATCTGCTCAATCACTTCAGACGGGGTCATCTCCGTCACCGCAGTCACCAGGCCCTCGTAGCCGTCCCGTGCGATGTAGTCTTCAATCTTCTCCGGGTCAATGTGGCCGCTGTTTTCCAGCACCACATGCACCTGCGACTCAAAGTGCTCGCGCAGATCGCACTGCAGCTCCGCCACCGGAGCGCCACCCAGCGCAGCTGCAATCTTCTCAGCGTGCTCGGGGCCCACATGGTCGTACACAATCTCGTGCTCGCTGCCCTTGTTGGTCAGCAGCAGCAGCGGCCCGGCAGCGCACAGGCCCATGCAGCCCGTACGGCGCACAAACGCGTTCTTCCCGCTCGCCGCAACCGCCTTGGTCAGCGCATCCTTGATGGTGTCGCTGTGCTGGCTCAGGCAGCCGGTGCCCATGCAGATGTTGATTTCGTGGTCGAACTTCGCTTGTTCGTCACGGGTACTCGCGGCAATCTGTTTCAGTTCTTCCAGGTTCATGCCACTTCCCACCTTTCCAGTTGTGCAATGACCTGTTCACTGGTCAGTTGCCCCACCAGTTCGCCATCCACCAGCACCACCGGCGCGCGGCCGCAGGCGCCCACGCAGCGGGCCGTCATCAGGCTGATCTCGCCGTCCGGCGTCGTCTTGCCCTGCGCTATGCCGAGATGCTTTTCGCTGTCTGCCAGCAGTTTGTCCGTGCCCTTGATGTAGCAGGCCGTACCGGTGCAGATGGTGAGCGTGTGCTTGCCGGGTGGCTTCAGGCTGAAGTGGTGATAGAACGTCACCACCCCATACGCCTGGCTCAGCGGCACGCGCAGACTCTTGGCAATGAATTTGATAGCCACGTCGTCCAGATAGCCGAAAGAGGACTGGGCCGTATGAAGGGTTTCAATCAACGCGTGGCGGGCAAATCCATGGCGTCGCATGGTGCCGTTGACAATCTTCCAGCGCTTGTCGTCAGAGGGTAGGGGTGGTGGTGCCAGGCTGATCACGGGGCCTCCTATTTGGGGTGCGTCGCCTTGCTTCCTTTCTAGCCGCTCCATCGTAAGACAGTCGGTGATAGTCGTCACAAGATGAACCGTATCCCGAAAGGGAATACCACTATGCAAAACGGGAAAACGCTATCTCATTGATTTTTAAGGACTAATTTGGTCCGATTCGAACCGGGAATCGACGGGAAGTGACTGAGCAGAAAGCTCTTGCAGCTACTGCAGGCTGGGCAATAGCGATGACGATCCAGCCAGGAAAACTATTCCTATCCCGCAGCTGTAAATCGCACCGCCCCACGCAAAAATCCGGTAAAACCCCGGGCTCAGGCGCTTCATCCCAAACAGTCCGGCCAGGCTCGCCGTCATCAGCGCATTCATCAGCACCAGTCCGGCGGCAAAGGCACCCAGCCCCCACAGCCCTTCCACCGTGCCGCCCAGCTTTGCCGTCAGCAGAAACAGCGCCACCTGGCTCGGGGTCTCTGCGCCGATGCCGTGCAGCATCCCAATGGCAAAGACGCTGGGGCCGTTGTAATTCCACGCAAACAGGGCTGGCCGCTCCCGGTTCGGTTCAAACAGCGCCAGGAACCGCCAACAAAGATGCCTCGCAAGGTTTATGCCGGCCGCTATCCGGCTCTGCATCCGCTCCGGGTGCGCATGCGGATGCAGCATCCCGGCCACCACCGCTATCCCCAGCAGAATCAGCGTTGCGCCAATCAGCCGCTCGGTCAGTTGGTCCACCCAGGCCGGCATCGGCAGGTGCAGGGAAATCACCACCACGCCCATGGCGCACACCATAAATGCGTGCCCCAGCGCGTACAGCACACCCAGCCGCACCGCCTTCAGCTTGCCCGGCTGCACCGCCGTAATGTCGCTGATTGCCGCCAAATGGTCGTAGTCGAACCCGTGCCGCAATCCAAGCACCAGACACGCCGTCAATGCTGCTTCCAGCTTCCAGTTCACGCTCGGTGCCGCTCCTTCGTGGTCGCTTCTCTATCGTACAGCTTCGCTAAAAACTCTTTGCCCTCGGAGTGACCTGTGTCACATCGAACGTATTAGAGTGTACCTAACATCGACCCAGAGAGGTCACTCCAGTGTGTCTTGCAATTCCCGGCAAGCTGCTTGCCAACTACGAAGAAAACGGTGTTTCCCGCGGCCGCATTGAATTCGGCGGCATCATCCGGGAAGCCTGCATGGATTTCCTTCCCGAAGCCGAAATCGGCGACTACGTCCTGGTTCACGTCGGCTTCGCCATCTCCCGCATCGACGAGCAGGACGCCGAGGAAACCCTCGCCTACCTGCGTGAGCTCGGCACCCTTGAGGAAGAACTGGGCAACCTGCCCGAGCACACCGTGGAAAACTCCCCGCCGGAGTCGCAGGGCCTTTTCGCCGCCAAACCCGCCGGAGTGCAGCAATGAAGCATCTCGACGAATACCGCGACGAAGCGCTGGCCCGCGCCCTGGTCGATCGCCTTACCGCCGTCGCGCATCACCCTTGGGTGCTGATGGAGGTCTGCGGTGGGCAAACGCACTCTCTGGTCCGCTACGGCATTGACGGCCTGCTCCCGGCCGGCATGGAGATGATTCACGGCCCCGGATGCCCGGTCTGCGTCACCCCGCTGGAAATCATCGACAAGGCCATCGCCCTCGCCAAAATCCCCGGCGTCATCCTCGCCAGCTACGGCGACATGCTCCGCGTCCCCGGCTCCCAGTCGGACCTGCTCCACGCCAAGGCCGAGGGGGCCGACGTCCGCATGGTCTACTCCCCGCTGGACGCACTCAAGCTGGCCCGCGAAAACCCCACCCGTGAGGTCGCCTTCTTCGGCATCGGCTTTGAAACCACCGCCCCTCCCAACGCCGCCGCCGTATGGCAGGCCGCGCGCCAGGGCATCCGGAACTTCTCGCTCCTTGCCTCGCACGTCCTTGTTCCGCCTGCCCTGCGCGCCCTGCTCGGCGCGCCCGGCAACCGCGTCCAGGGCCTTATCGCGCCCGGCCACGTCTGCGCCATTGTCGGCCTCGAGGAGTACCAGGCCATCGCCCGCGAGTTCCACATCCCCATCGTCGTCGGCGGTTTTGAGCCTGTTGATCTTCTGGAAGCCATCGTCATGCTCGCCGAGCAGCTCGAAGAAGGCCGCGCCGAAGTCGAAAACCAGTACACCCGCTCGGTCCGCGTCACCGGCAACCCGCTCGCCCAGAAGATGCTCACCGACGTTCTCGAAGTCTGCGACATGAAGTGGCGCGGCCTCGGCGAAATCCCCAAATCCGGCCTCAAACTCCGCGCCGACTTCGCCGCCTTTGACGCCGAAATCAAATTCGCCCTCGCCCACAACCCCGTTGACGAGCCCGCCGAGTGCATCAGCGCCCTCATCCTGCAGGGCCACGCCAAACCCGCCCAGTGCCCGGCATTCGGCACCCGCTGCACCCCCGAGCGGCCTCTGGGCGCACCCATGGTCTCCACCGAAGGCGCCTGCTCGGCCTACTACCAGTACCGCCGCCACGACATTGAAGCCGCCCAGGCCGAACTGGCAGCAGCAGGAGCCAGAGCATGACGACCCCCGCCCTCGCCTGCCCGCTGCCCATCCCCGCCGACCAGCTCATCGTCCTCGGCCACGGCTCCGGCGGCCGTCTCTCTGCCCGGCTCACCGAGCAGGTCTTCCTCCCCGCCTTCCGCAACGCCGCGCTGGAGCAGCTTGACGACCAGGCCATCGTCCCCGTCCCCGGCGGCCGCATCGCGCTCTCTACTGACAGCTACGTCGTCAAACCCCTCTTCTTCCCCGGCGGAGACATCGGCGAGCTCGCCGTCTACGGCACCGTCAACGACCTCGCCGTCGGCGGCGCAATCCCGAAATACCTCACCGTCGGCTTCATCCTCGAAGAAGGCCTGCCCATCGCCACCCTGCAGCGCATCGTCGAGTCCATGGCCCAGGCAGCCCAGCGCGCCGGCGTCCTCATCGTCACCGGCGACACCAAGGTCGTCGAAAAAGGCTGCGGCGATCAGGTCTTCATCAACTCGGCCGGCGTCGGCTTCGTTCCCAACGGCCTCACCCTCGGCGCACGTCAGGTCCGCCCCGGCGACCGCATCCTGCTCAACGGCTCCCTCGGCGAGCACGGCATCACCATCCTCTCCCAGCGTGAGGGGCTGGAACTCGCCGGCGACCTCCGCTCCGACGCTGCACCGCTCAATGAACTCTGCGCGGCCATCGTCGCCGCCGCGCCCGGTCTGCACGCCATGCGCGACCTCACCCGCGGCGGCCTCAGTTCCGCGCTGAATGAAATTGCCACCTCCGCCCAGGTCGGCATCGAAATCGATGACCGCGCCATCCCCGTTACCGACGCCGTTCGCGGCGCATGCGAAATCTTCGGCCTCGACCCCCTCTACGTCGCCAACGAGGGCAAAATGATCGCCTTCGTCCCAGAAGAGCAGGCGGCGGCAGCCCTGGCCGCCATGCGTGCCAACCCCCTCGGTGCCGACGCCCGCATCATCGGCACCGTCACCGAAAAGCACCCCCGCATGGTCACCCTCAGGACTCGTCTGGGCACCGAGCGCATTGTGGACATGCTCGCCCAGGACCAGCTCCCCCGCATCTGTTAACGCGAAACCGAACCAACCAAGCATTTTGAAGGGCAGGGGCCTTAGCCCCTCAAGTAAGCGACTCAATCAACCAGGCATTGTGAAGGGTACGGGCTTCAGCCCGTACATCCAGGCGACTCAATCAACCAGGCATTGTGAAGGGTACGGGCTTCAGCCCGTACATCCAGGCGCCAAAGAAAAAGAGGGGCTTCAGCCCCTGAGGGAAGCAGCAAAACTGAGGTTCCGCATGCACGAACTGGCCCTGGCCGAATCCATCGTCGACGCAGTCCGCACCGAGCTGGAGCGCTATCCCGGCGCCATCCCCATCCGTGTCGGCGTGCGCATCGGCGTCATGGCCGCGGTCGACCTCGACGCCCTGCGTTTTGGTTTTGATATCGCCGTCCGCGAATCCGGCTTTCCCCGCCTCCGCCTCGACGCCCGCATCATCCCCGGCCAGGTCACCTGCCTCGCCTGCGGAGTCGAAACGCCGGCCGAAAGCACCGTTTTTGATTGCCCCCGCTGCGGCTCTGCCCAGACCATGCTCAGCGGCTCTGACGAACTTGATCTGGATGCCCTGGAGGTAGAACGCGATGACGACGGAACAACTCACGTTTAAGCAAAAGGTGCTGGCAGAAAACCAGCGCATCGCCGCCAGCCTGCGCGGCCGCTACCAGACCGCCGGCCTGCTCTGCGTCAACCTCATCTCGTCCCCCGGCTCCGGCAAAACCGCCCTGCTCGAAAAGACCCTCGAAGCCCTCGGCCAGGAGTCCCCGCGCCTGCGCGTTGCAGTTCTTACCGGCGACATCCAGACCGACAACGACGCCCGCCGCCTGGCCCGCTACGGCTACCCCGTCAAGCAAATCACCACCGGCGGCACCTGCCACCTCGACGGCACCATGATCGAGCGCCACCTCGCCGACTGGGACTTGAATGACCTCGACATTCTCTTCATCGAAAACATCGGCAACCTCGTCTGCCCCAGCAGCTACGACCTCGGCGAACACTCCAAGATCGTCCTGCTCTCCGTCACCGAGGGCGACGACAAACCCCTCAAATACCCCTCCATCTTCTTCAAATCCGACCTCTTCCTGCTCACCAAAATCGACCTGCTCCAGTACGTCCCCTTCGATGCCGACGAGGTCGAGCGCAACGCCCGCCGCATCCACGAGGGGATGGAAATCATCCGCAGCTCCGCCACCGCCCCCGGGGGCCTGGACCAGTGGCTCACCTGGCTCCACGCCAAACTCGCCGCCGTGCGGGCTGGTGAGCCGGCACTGGCGACAAAGGCCTGAGAGAGTAGGCCGGGATGGCCATGTTCCCCAACCCGCCCCTCCACCGCTCGGCCGTCCGCGTTCGCGGCCTCGTGCAGGGCGTCGGCTACCGCCCCTTCGTCTACCGCCTTGCCCTGGAAGAATCCCTCGCCGGCTGGGTCTCAAATGACAGCGAAGGCGTCCTCGCCGAGGTCGAAGGCCCCCAGCCCCGGGTCGACCAATTCCTCCACCGCCTCCGCACCGAAAAGCCCCCCCTGGCCCGCGTGGACTCGGTCGAGGCCACCCCGCTCCCTGCCACAGGCGAACAAGGTTTCACCATCCACCTCAGCCACCACTCCGGCCAGGCCCGCACCGGCATCCCTGCCGACGCCGCCACCTGCCCGGACTGCCTCCGCGAACTCCTCGACCCAGCCGACCGCCGCTACCACTACCCGTTCCTGAACTGCACCAACTGTGGTCCCCGCTTCACCATCACCCGCCGCGTTCCCTACGACCGCCCACAGACATCCATGGCCGTCTTCCCCATGTGCCCGGCCTGCCAGCGCGAGTACGACGACCCCGCAGACCGCCGCTTCCACGCCCAGCCCAACGCCTGCCCCGTCTGCGGCCCCACCCTCACCTTCCTGGCCGCCGACGGCACACCCTCATCCGCCGCTCCCCTCGAAGAAACCGTCCACCGCCTCGCAGCCGGTCAAATCCTCGCCATCAAGGGCATCGGCGGCTTCCACCTCGCCGCGGACGCCACCAGCGAGGTCGCCGTCCAGCTCCTGCGCCAGCGCAAGCACCGCGCCGGCAAGCCCTTCGCCATCATGGTTCGCGACCTCGCCGCCGCCCAGGCCCTCTGCGAAATCTCCCCCGCCGAGGCCGACCTCCTCACCTCCTTCGAGCGCCCCGTCGTCCTCCTGCGCAGCCGGGAACACACGCCCATCGCCCCATCCGTCGCCCCCGGCATCCCCTGGCTCGGCCTCTTCCTCCCCTACGCACCGCTCCACCACCTGCTCTTCGCCGATGGCCGCATCCATGCCCTCGTCATGACCAGCGCCAACCTCTCCGACGAGCCCATCTGCATCGACAACGACGAAGCCCTCACCCGCCTCACCGGCATCGCCGACGGCTTCCTCTTCCACAACCGCGAAATCCTCCAGCGTTGCGACGACTCCGTGATGGCAATCGTCGAGGGGGCCCCGCAGCTCCTCCGCCGTGCCCGTGGCCACGTCCCCCTGCCCGTCCCGCTCCCCATCAGCGCCGCGCCCCTGCTCGCCGTCGGCGGGCAAATGAAGCACGTCTTCACCCTCGCCCGCGGCCTTGAAGCCTTCCAGAGCCAGCACATTGGCGACCTCGAATCCCGCCCCGCGCTGGAATTCTTCGAGCACGCACTGGCCCATCTCCAAACCACCTTTGAGGTCACCCCCACCGCCGTCGCCCACGACCTCCACCCGGAGTACCTCTCCACCACCTGGGCGCAGGAGTTCGCCGCACGCCACAACCTGCCGCTCATCGGCATACAGCACCACCACGCCCATGTCGCCGGCTGCCTCGCCGAGCACGGCCTCACCACCCCGGCCATCGGCCTCGCCCTTGACGGCACGGGTTTCGGCACCGACGGCACCATCTGGGGCGGGGAAGTCCTCCACTTCGACCTCCGCGAATTCACCCGCACCGCGCATCTGCGCCCCATCCCCATGCCCGGCTCCGGCATCGCCGTCACCCAGCCCTGGCGCATGGCCCTCGGCGCAGTGGCATCCCTGCTCGGCCCGGAAGCCACCGCCAACCTCGGCTTTCCCCCAGCCGAAACCGCCATCCTTCTGCAACTCATCGCCCGCAGCCGCTCCGGCCCACTCACCTCCAGCTTGGGCAGACTTTTTGATGCCGTCGCCGCCATCGTCCTCCACCGCCACACGGTCGATTACGAAGCCCAGGCCGCAATCGAGCTGGAAGGCATCGCCAGCCCCGACGATCACGGCACCTACCCCGTCTCTCTCACGCCCGTGGGCGACTCCTGGATCATCGAGCCCGCCCCCATGCTCGCCGCGCTCCTTCAGGACCACCACGCCGGCCAGCCCGCCTCCCACATCGCCGCCCGCTTCCATCGCTGGGTGGCGGAAAGCTTCGCCGCCGCCGCCCAGCGCACCTCCCAGGCCTCCGGACTCACCACCGTCTGCCTCTCCGGCGGCTGCATGCACAACCGCCTCCTCTCCCGCATGTTGGTCCAGGAGCTCGAACACCTCGGCCTCCGCCCACTTTTCCACCGCCAGGTCAGCCCCGGCGACGGAGGCCTCAGCTACGGCCAGGCCGCCATCGCCGCCGCCCGGCTCGCCTCGCTTTAATTACCTCCAGGAGCGCACCCCCGCCAGTCCGTACCGTGTTGTCCTTCGCTCCACCGCCGAAATGGCGATTAAGACGCAACTACGTCCGGAGAACAACCATGAGCACATCGGCCACCTTGCCGCTCTCGAGTGTTGATTTCAACGGCGCGAATTCGCTCCCTCCGCAGCAGACTGTCTTCAGCAACCTGCTCGGCCAGCTCTCACAGGCCATCCTCGCCGGTAACCTCACCCAGACACAGACCTACCTGAATGCTCTATCGGCCATGTCGCCCTCCACCATGAGCGCAACCGATGCCAGGGGAACCTTCCTGAATGGCGTCGCAACCGCGCTCGATCAGGGCAGCATCGCCGGCGCCCGGCAGGCTCTTGCCGTCTTCCAAAGCACCGCTCCCGCTGCCGCGCCCGCACCCACCCTGGGCTCCGATACGGCCAGCTTCAGCGCGGCCAGCGCACGCATGGCCAGCGGCCTGGTCATCGGGCGAATCCAGACAGAAACAGTCACTACCCTACTCGCCAGCCTGAGCAGTAACCCTGCCCCCGCGCCAGCCGCAGGCATCAACGCCCTCATGAACATACTCAGCGAGGCCTATCCTGTCGGAAACGCATCCACCATGTCGCCCGCCACTCCAGCCTCCCCTTACCAGTCGCTGGTCTCCGCAATCCAGGCCAACCTCGCCGCCGGGACCAACCCTGCCGACACTGCACTGGCTTACCTCAACTCCACCGCCAGCCTCATCAACACCATCGCCTAGCTGCCACGCACAAATCAAAAAGCCCCCGCTCCTCCATCTCAGAGGAGGGACGGGGGCTTCTTTCATCTACCGCCGCAACCGGCTACTCGATAAGACTGTCGGTCGCCTTGCTCATCTTTGCCGTGCGCGCAATCTTGTCCCAGTTGAACGGCCGACCGTCAATTGCCCGCTTGATGGTCTTGAACAGCACTACGCTGAAGACCTGCCGGTAGGCAAACCGCTGCAGCCAGATGTGGAACAGCAGCCACCCGTCGCCCTTGTTCGCCTTGTGTCGCGGCTCCAGGCTGAACGCCACTGCCGAGGTCACAAAGTCAATCACCATGAAGGTCAGGAAGTACGCCAGCAGCTTTTCAAAGCTGGCCATGCTCGCTGCCTCAGGATGATAGTGACGGTCCAGGAAGAACTGCACAATCCCGTACAGGAACATCAGGTCAATGAACGGCGAAACCAGCGGCAGCAGCATCTGGAAGATGATGATGTTGGGCAGCGCAAACAGCCCCATCGCCTTGTTCCGCACAAACGCCGCGCGATGCTTCCACACCGCCTGCAGTGTGCCAAACGACCACCGGAACCTCTGCCGCATCAGCCCGCCCGCATCAATGGGAGCCTCAGTAAACGCCAGCGAACGGTCTTCGTACACCACCTTCAGCTTCTGCTCCAGCAGGCTCATCGTCAGGTCGGCATCCTCGGCCACCGTGTTCAGCGGATACCCGCCCGCAGCCTTCACCGGCTCGGTCCGCCACGCGCCAATCGCGCCCGGCACCACCGTCACCACATGGAACAGATCCAGCGCGCGCCGCTCGAAGTTCTGGCTGGTGATGTACTCCAGCGCCTGCCACCGGGTCCACAGATTTACCCGGTTGCCCACCTTCGCGTTGCCTGCCACCGCACCCACCGTCGGATCCATAAAGTGCGGAATCAGCTTGGAAATCGCATCCGGCGCAATCACCGTATCCGCATCAATGCCCACGTAAATCTCTTCGGTCAGGTGCTCCAGCGCAAAGTTCAGCGCCGCAGCTTTCCCGCCGTTGGTCTTGGTCAGCACCGTCACCCGCCCTGCCGCAATCTCCTGGGCATAGGCGTCGGTAGCCACCTGCAGCGTATTGTCCGGCGAACCGTCATCAATCACAATTACCCGCAGGTTCTCGTAATCGCTGTTCAGCACGCTCCGGATGGTGCGCACAATCACCGTCTCTTCCTTGTACGCCGGCACCAGCACGGCCACCCGCGGCTGGTAATTCGGGTCCGCATGGATGTACGGCTTCAGGCGGTCGATAATCGCCAGCACGCCAATCAGCAGCAGCCGCGCGCTCATCAGCACATCGCCTACAAAGAACACGCCCACCACAAAGTGACCCAGCAGCCCCAGCAGCGAAAACGCAATCGAGTCCGCCTGCGCCCGCAGCATCTGCCAGCGCGTAATCCGCGGCATCACGTCATCCCGCGTCTTGCCCAGCAGCGCCGACACCGGCACAATCTGGTAGCCATGCGCCCGCAGCGTATCAATCAGCACCGGCAGCGCAGCCACCGTCGGCGCGCGGTTGCCGCCGCCATCGTGCATCAGGATGATCGACCCCTTGAACTGCGGCTTGTTCTGCATCATCTGCAGCCAGTCCAGCACCGTCTGGGTAATCTCCTGCGGCGACTTCACTGGCCGCTCGCTCCAGTCGTCGGTGTCAATTTCGTTGCCGACGATGGTGTAGCCCATCTGCTCAATGTGCCACGCCGGCGCGGCCTCGTCATCCGTATCCGGGTCCTGGTCAATCGCGTACGGCGGACGGAAGTACAAGGGCTGCATCCCCAGCTTTGAGGCAAACAGCCGCTCCGTCAGGTTCAGCTCCAGTTGCAGTTGGCGCTGCGAAATTTCGCTGATGTCCGGATGCGTGTAGGTGTGGTTCCCAATTTCGTGGCCTTCCCGCACAACCCGCTGCATCAGCCCAACATTCTCCTGCGCCGCCTCGCCAATCATCATGAAGGTGCCCTTCACGTTCTTGGCTTTCAGAATGTCCAGAATCTTTGGCGTCCACGTCGGGTCGGGGCCGTCATCAAAACTCAGCGCAACCTGCCCCGGATGGTACCCGTACTTCTCCAGCTTGTAGCTCAGCGGGTACTGGTCCATGTGTTCGTCAATCACCAGCGCGCGCCGAGGGTCCTGCTCGTCGGTATCCATCTCAATCGTGCGCTTGCCGGCCTTGGCCGGCCCGCTCACCTGGATGACATCGCCAATACCCTCTTCATCCAAATCATGCCCCGGTGGCACCGCATTCAGTGCCGCCGGCGAGTCCGCACTCGTCGGCTTGTCCCAGATCGCCCACAACGACCTGTCTTCCGCGCCCAGCCGCCACAGCGCAAAGGTCTGCAGGCCCAGCTCGCGTGCGGCCCGCATCTGGTCCAGCCCCGTCACCCCGTCCAGGAACCACACCACATGCCGCACATGCGCATCCTCGTCAATGTACGAGAAGTGCGGATTCAGCGAATCGTAATCCAGGTCCAGGTCCGCATCCGCGTCTGAGGCGCGCTGCCAGGCTTCCTGCACGGTCAGCACCTCGCTGCCCACCACATGCGCTTTCGGCGCTTTGCGGTTCTTCGGGTCGGGAATGGAAATCTGCCACTCGTACCCGTAGTTGCCCAGTGCACAAATCAGCTTTTCCTTCGGCACCACCTTGATGGCCCGCTTCAGGTTGTTCACAAACCACGTCTGGGAGGCAATCGGCCCCGGCTCGCTCTGGTCCTCGTGCTCGTCGTAGTTCATCAGCACAATGCCGTCGGAGTTCTGCGCCAGCACCTTCAGGTCTTCATCATCCGCCGAGGGCGCCGTGTCAATGTACAGCCGCAGGTTGCGCGCATGCAGGTCGCCGTACAACTCGCGCACAAACTGCACGTAGGCAGGGCCCGCTTCATCGGGCAGGTTTTCTATGTCCAGGGAAAGGCCCCGGTAGGCCGGCAAGGCGGTAAAAAACTGCACAATCTGCTGCCGCAGGTTTGCCCGTCTCGCCGGATCCATCAGCAGCGCGCCAAACGCCGGGCTGAAGCTCTGCGAGACCGAGTCGTAGCTGGTCAGATGCGGGAAGATTTCCGTGTCTTCGTGCGATGCGCTGATCACGTGCCGGATGCGCCCGTCAGTGTCCGGGTCCTGCACCTTGCCGTGCGCGTCAATCACCGGGTACATCGCATTTGCACTGTTCGGCGCCAGCAGCACGCCGTCTGGCAGCGAGACATGCAACCACTCCGGAAACAGCATATCTATCTGGTGGATGTGCTCCTTCAGCGACGAATAGCTTGAGGCATCCTCCGGCGTATACCAGGCTCCGCGCAAGCCTTCGCCAGAGTTGAAGGGAATCTCCGACGGCTTGCGCGTCGTTTTCCTGCGCGCTGGCCGCTCGTATGCCTTCTCCGCCCGCTCGCGCTCGCTCTGCGTATCCCGCAGCGGCCTGTAGTTGTGCTTTGGCGTGTTCAGCAGGAGCTCTGGCAACTGCTGCTGGCGAAACACATTGAAAATGAAAATCGCGACAACGACGGTAAACGTCAGCGCGGCAATGTCGAGAATGCGGCGAAGTCGCTTCCAGCGCTTCCGCTGCGGGTCGAAAAATATCTGTCGTTCTGGCGTCATCTTGGCCTTAAGGGGATTTACGCGCCGGCCCGTGTGTATCATGCGGGCTTACGACGATGCTGCCCGGGCAGCTACACTCGAATCCTATGAAGTCAACAACCGCGCGTCAATCGGGAAACAAAGCAGACAGCCAACAGTTGCCGCCGGCAGGGAAGTTCCTTCATCGCGCTCTTTCCAGTGTAAGCTGGCTGGGCTGGCGCGCGGTGGCCGCGGTCCTTGGCGGCATCGTTTTGCGCCTCTGGATGCGCCACGCCTTCCCGCAACCCGACATCGACGCCCAAATCTACGGCGACATGGCCCGCAACCTCCTCCAGCACGGCCAGTTTGCCGTTACCGCATCCGATGGCTCCCTCCACTCCACCATCATGCGCCTGCCCGGCTACCCGCTCTTCATCGCAGCGGTCTACGCCCTCTTCGGTGTCGGCAATCTGCTCGCCGTCTTCTATGCGCAAATCGCCGTGGAACTCGGTGCCTGCCTGCTCCTCGCAGACTTCGTCCGCCGCACCGTCAGCCTCCGCGCCGGCTACAACACCCTCTGGATTGCTACCCTTTGCCCATTCACCGCCATCTACACCGGAGCGGGTCTCGCGGAATCGGTCACCATCAGCGCCATCATGGCCGCCCTCTGGGCACTCCAGCGCCATCAGGACTGGGCAGGAATCGCCCACACTGGAAGCCCCACCGCCCGCCGCTGGGCCTTGGTTTTCCTGCTCCTCTTCACTGCCGCCATCAGCTTCGCCGCCCTGGCCCGTCCCGACGGCGCTCTCGTCGCCGTCGCCCTCTGGCCCGCGCTCCTCTTTTCCCGCCCCGCCGGCATGCGGTTCAAACCCGCCTTCCGCCGCGCCATCCTCTGCGGACTCCTCGCCGTCTCCCCCTTTGCCGTCTGGACCGTTCGCAACTGGCAGGTCTTCCACATCTTTGAGCCTCTGGCCCCCCGCTACGCCACCGACCCCGGCGAACCCACCTTCCCCGGCTGGGAGCGCTGGACCCGCTCCTGGTGCCTCGACTTCACCTGCACCTACGAGGTCTACTGGAACGGCAACGACGACCTGCTCGATTTCAACAACATGCCTGCATGGGCCTTTGACTCCCCCGACGAGCGCGCCCGCACCGCACAGCTCTTCGCCGACTACAACCTCACCAAGACCCTCTCCGACGACATCGACGCCCGCTTTGGCGCGCTGGCCGACGAGCGCAACGCCCACCACCCCTGGCGCACACACCTCTTCCTGCCCATCGGCCGCTTCCTCGACATGGCCTTCCGCCCCCGCGTGGAAAACATGCCAATCGACCTCCACTGGTGGGAGTATTCGAAACATTACGCCGAAACGCGCTTCAGCTACGCCTACGGCGCGCTCAACCTGCTTTTGTATGGATTGGCAATCGTCGGCATCGGGTTGCGGCCAAAATACTGGCCCTATATGGCCGCGTACATTCTCATGCGCTCGCTCATGCTCCTCGATGTTGAAGCCCCGGAGTGCCGCTACACCCTGGAGTTCTTCCCCGTCGTCTTCGCGCTCGCCGGCCCGGGCCTTTGGCGCATCTTCCGCCGCAAACCTCAGTTGGCCGCCACGTCAGGGGCCTAGTGGTTCTGGATTGCCGTACCCGACGCCGTGTGAATCTGGAAAGCATCTCCCGGAACCGCCCCATTCAGCCTCAGGTTCTTGTACGTCACTTCCCGGTAATTCCCATCCGGGCTTAGAAACCGCTGACGCACGGCCACAGCGCTGTCCAGGTTGAGCCACAAAATCGCCTTGGTCACGTTCTTCTTGACCTGCTCGTCCTTGGGAATCAGCTCCAGCCGCGCCACCGAAACGCCGTTGAGAACCTCAATCCCGCCAAAACTCACCCCCCAGGCCTTCTCCAGGTCACGCCCGCTCGCACCAAATCCCAGCGTCAGCAGCGTTTCAAACGCCGCACGGTTGCTGCCCGCCTGGTACACGCTCATCCGCTTCTGCTGCGGCTCATAAAAGCTCAACGCCCCGCCCGTGTATGCCACTTCCTTTACGTAGGGCTTCCCGTTTTCCGTCTTGATATGCAGCGCCACGCTCAACTGCCCGCCCTTGCGCTCAAACACGGCGTTGCCGGTCTGCGTGTCCTTGTCCGGCAACGGCTCGGTCTGCACGTTGTCCCACACAATCTCGGCCTCGGCGCTCTTGAACTTCAGGGCCGCCGCATCCAGCCGCCGCAGTGCTGCGTTCAGGTCGTCGGCAGCCTTGGCGTGGGCTGTCGCACACAACAGAAACAGCAGGCAGGCTGCCACTGGTATTCGGAGAACCCTGGAAAATCTGTACATAACCTTTTCAGACACCTGCCGACGAATTTGGTTGTTTGGCCCCAGCCATTTTCACCTTTAGCGGTGCGCCTTCACCCGCCAGGCCACCGGGTGACCCTGCGCATCCGAGACCGTGTCCCAGCCTACCACCGCCACCGTGTCGCCCGTAACCGGCTCAATCGCATGATGCAACACCTTGCGCACCTGCCGCTCGGTCATGCCGGCATCCACCTGCACATCCCGCGCGCTCACCGTCACCAGCAGCGTGTTGTTCGACAGGCTCGTCACGGAAATCGGATCCGCCAGCGGCCCAATCTTCGTCGGCCGGTCCCCGTAGTTCCACAACTGCGGCGTAATGAAAATAAACAGCAGAATCAGCGTCACCATCACGTCGTAGTGGAAACTGCCGCGCGAGTGTGTCCAGAAGAAATAGCTTTTTAAGACCTTGTTCATTCCTGCCTCGTGTCTCTGTGGCCCGGTGCATCTCTCTTTCCGATGTCGCCCGGGCTGGGAAGATTCACTCCCGTTGCCTTACCCCTGCTCTGGCCGAATCACTTCCAGCCCGCCCATGTACGGCTTCAGCGCATCCGGCACCCGCACCGTTCCATCGGCCTGCTGGTAGTTCTCGAGGATTGCCAGCCACGTACGGCCCACGGCCAGCCCGCTGCCGTTCAGCGTATGCACAAACTCGTTCTTCTTCCCGCCCGCCGGCTTGTAGCGGATATTCGCCCGCCGCGCCTGGAAGCTCTCAAAATTCGAGCAGGAAGAAATCTCCCGGTACAGCCCCTGGCCCGGCAACCACACTTCCAGGTCATAGGTCTTTGCCGCAGAAAACCCCGTATCCCCGGCGCACAGCAGCATCCGCCGGTAGGGCAGCCCCAGCGTCTCCAGAATCAGCTCGGCATCCCGCGTCAGCCGCTCGTGCTCCGCGTCCGAGTCCTCAGGCCGCGTAAACTTCACCAGCTCCACCTTCTGGAACTGGTGCTGGCGGATAATCCCGCGCACATCCTTGCCATACGCGCCCGCCTCGGCCCGGAAGCACGGCGTATACGCCGTATGCCGAATCGGCAGCTTCGACTCCTCCAGAACCTCGTCCCGGTACAGGTTCGTCACCGGCACCTCCGCGGTCGGAATCAGCCAGTGGTCGTTCTCCCGGTACTCGCCCGGCACAAACGCCGGCGTGTCGTCGCAGCGGAAGAGGTCATCGGCAAACTTCGGCAACTGCCCGGTTCCGAACAGGCTCTTCGAGTTCACCATGAACGGCGGCAAAACCTCGGTATACCCACTCAGCCCGGTCGCCGCATCCAGCGGTCCCGTGTGCCGGTCCAGCATAAAGTTGATCAGCGCCCGCTCCAGCCTGGCGCCTGCGCCCTTGTACACGGCAAACCGCGCGCCGCTCAGCTTCGCCGCCCGCTCCAGGTCCAGAATCCCCAGCTTTTCGCCCAGTTCCCAGTGCGGCAGGGCAGGGAAATCAAACTCCGGCTTTCCGCCCCAGCTCTCGACCACCACATTGTCGGCCTCGCTCTTGCCCGCCGGAACCTCGTCCCGCGTCAGGTTCGGAATGCGCGCCAGCGACTGCCGCAACTCGTCATCCAGCGCTGCCGCCGCCTGCTCCAGCGCATCCAGTTGTTCCTTCAGCGCGCGCGTTTCATCCATCAGCGCGGTGGCGTCGCCGCCCGTTCGCTTGATCTGCCCCACCTGCTGGCTCAGCTCATTCCGCCGCGCCTTCAGGCTCTCGCTCTGGGTAATCGCCTCGCGGCGGCGCTGGTCAAGCGAGTGGAAATCCCCCAGCAGTGCGGCTGGGTCGGCCCCACGGGCGCGAAGTTTCTCTTCCACAAGCGGCAGGTTGGCGCGGACAAATCCAAGATCGAGCATAGCTCTACCAGTTTAGCCGATGCCGCTATCGGCTCAGCTCCAGTACCGGTATCCCATCGCTCCACATCCCCTTGTCCAGCTTCACTTCCAGCCCGGCCTGGGTCGCCTTCAGCGCAACGCTCTCCCCGGTCGCCAAAAGCCTGGCCCGGGCAAAGGGCTGCTTCAGTCCCTTCAACCGCAGTGCCGTCGTCTCCGCATCCATCACAAACACATACACCACCCCGGCCCGCTCCGTCGTCCGAATCCCCTCCTGCCCCTGGATCGGCCCATAGCTGCTCTCATAAATTGCGGCGGCATTCCGGTGCACCCACGCCCCCACCGCCCTCAGCCGCTCCTGGAACTCCGGCTGAATCTGCCCATCCGGCTGCGGCCCAACATCCAGCAGAAAATTCCCGCCCCGGCTTATCACTTCCACCAGCGTCCGAATCAGCGTCTCCGCCGACTTGAAATTCCGGTCCTTGCCCCGGTACGCCCAGGTGTCGTTGATCGTCATGCAGCTCTCCCACGGCTGGAACTCCTCCGGCTTCGGCACCGTAATCGCCGCATGGTCGGCCGCCGCGTGGTCCGGGCTGTCCAGCCGTATCCCCTTCACCGGAATCGCCTTCGGTACAAACTGTTCCGGCGTCACAAAGTCCCCCGGCACGCCAATGCGGTTGTTGATCAGCGCCCCCGGCTGCAGCCGCCGCACCACGTCCACAAACCGCTGCCCGTCGTAGCGCGCCTGGGTATCAGCATCGTCAGAGTCAAACCACACCTCCGCCACCCGCCCATACCGCGTCAGCAACTCATGCAGTTGCAGCTCCATGTAGTCCAGATACAGCGGCCACTCCGCCCGCTCCGGCTCGCCCCGGTAGTTGGCCGCAGCCGGCTTGCTCGTATCCCGGAAGCCCGGATGATTCAAATCCGGCGGCGAGTAGTAGAAGCCCAGCGGAAAGCCCCGCTTCTGGCACGCATCCGACAACTGCCGCACAATGTCCTTCCCGTAAGGCGTCCGCGTCACCTTGTAGCCGGTGTACTGCGAGTCAAACATGCAAAAGCCGTCGTGGTGCTTCGTCGTAAACACCATGTACCGCTGCCCTGCCGCCTCCGCCAGGTCAATCCATGAATTCGGGTCAAAGCTCACCGGGTTAAATCGCTGCGGCAACGCCCGATATTCCGACTCGGTAATCTCAGGCCCCGGGTTGATAATCGGCCACGAGGCCTCAACCCCGGCCACCGAATACGGCCCCCAGTGCACAAACATCCCAAACTTCGCCCTCCGCTGCCAACGGATACGGTCCACCTCCGGCTCAACCTGAATCGCCCCCAGCCGGCGGGCCAGGGGAAGGGAAGTGGCGGCAACTCCAGCCAGGAAACTGCGGCGTGTGACCAACATGGGCTAACTCCAATCGCTGCCGCTCGCGGTGCATTTCACCCCACAACGGCATTCGCAAAGAAGTCTATCGCGTCACGGGTGTGTCTCCACGCTGAAGCTCAAACTTCCCGCATTCCCCGTCGCCGCCAGCCCCTGCAAGCTCGTCGCCGTATTCGCCATCCCCAGCGGCACTATCGTCACCGTCCCATCCAGCCCGGCCGTATACGCGGCTATCTGCCGCTGCAGCAGTTGCGGCTGGGCACACCGCCCATGCGGCTGGCACGGCGGCTGCCACGCATACAAGGCCTGCGCCACAGTCACCGTTCCACCAACCATCGGATTCCCGTTCATATCCAGCACCCGCACCACCACCGCTGAGGCCGTCTGCCCCACCGGCAGCGATTGCTGCGTTCCAGAGATCGCCAGCAGAGTTGCAAACTCCGGCCGCGAACCAAACACATTCACTGCCGCGCACACCTGGCTGCCCGTCAGGCAAACCTTCGTCGTCAGGCTCTGCCCCGCCGCCAGCGGCCCCACCGTCACCGTCCCCATCGCCACCCCGGCCGCATTCGTTGTCCCCGTCACCGCCGTCACTCCCGTCACCGCCTGCCAGCTCACGGATTGACCCGCCACCGGGCTTCCATTCACCAGCACCAGCGCCTGCACCGGCCAGCTCACCGTCGCTCCCGCCGCCACATACAGCGCCGGCGTCAGCTCTGCAATCTGCGGCGCAGCTGCCCCCGAAAACTGGCACTGGATTGTCGCCCCGTTCGCCAGAGTCGCCCGCACCGCCGCCAGCGACCCGTTCATCGCCGTCACCGTCACTGTCGCGCGCCCGTCGCCCCCGGTCATCGCTGTGCACATCGGCTGCCCGCAGCCCAGTTGCGCCGCTCCCATCGTCACGGAGTAGCTCACCAGCACCCCGCCTGCCGGCTTCCCGTTCGCCCCCAGCGCCAGCACCGTAAAGCTCTGCGGAACCCCCATCGGCACCTGCCCCATCGGCGAGCTCACAATTCCCAGCGCATCGCCCGTCCCAGCGTCATAGCTCAATCCCCCAGGAATCACCGCCGTCGCATTCAACTGAGCCTGGTCGTTCACCACCACATCCGCGCTTCCCGCCGCTCCCGCCGGCGCAATCGCTGTAATCTGGTTCGGCAATATCCCCAACACCGTCGCCGCTGCACCACCCACCGTCACCGTGTCGCCGGCCCGGAACCCAAGTCCCCGAATCGTAATCTGCCCGCCAGTCACAGGCACCCGCGCCGGGATCACCTGGTCCGCGTACAGCAACCACCCCCGGTACACATAATCCGGCCGCCCGTCGCCGCGCTGGTCCGCTACCGCCAGCCGCACCACATCGTTGCCCGCCGTCGCCACCTGCAGCCACGTCTCTCCCACAGCATTCCCGTTGCCCGCTCCGGCAAAGCCCACCGCCGCCGATCCCACCAGGTCATATCCATCCCAAACCCCAATCGCCGGCATCGCCTTCACCGCGCTCGGGCTTCCCGTCTCATCCAGCGCCTGCGTCACAACCGTAAAAATCCGGTTCCCCCGCACCGGCAGCACAAACCAGTCCGCCTGCCCCACCACGCTCAGCCGCCCCGTCCAGCTTCCCGTCGCCGGCATCATGTTCGTCCGCCGCACTCCCCCCACCGCGCACGCCGTGCCCGCCGTCGTCGCCGACCCCGCCGCCGTCACTGTCAGGTGCTGGCTGCTCCCGGCCGCCATCCACGGCACCGTCACCGTCGCCAGAGTCCCCGAAGGCGCAGGCGACCCCATCCCGTACGGTCCCACTGAATTCGCCCCCATCCACGCCGGATTCACCGCCTCAAAACTCACCTGGTAGCTCGCCATCGTCACCCCCGGCGGCAGCGGCACCGCGCTCAGGTCAAAGTACCCCTGCATCGCGCACTGGTTGCTCCCCCAGTTCGTGAGCGGATTTCCATTCCCATCCACCATCCCCGTCACCGGGTTTCCATGATTTCCCCCAAAGTATCCGCCGCTCACAAAGCTCACCGCATACTGCCACATCGGGTTCCCGCCCGCATCCAGCGGCCGCGCCACCACATTCACCCCCTGCATCCCCACCCCGTTGCGAAACTGCACCGTCCCCTGAATCGACACCGTCGCCTGCGCTGTCACCGTCTTCCCCGGCCAGCAACTTTGGTCCGCCGCCGTTACCGGATACAGCCGGCTCAGCGCCGCCACATCGTCATATCGCAGCCCCAGCCCGCCCGGCAGGCACGCTCCCCCGCTCGCCCCGCACAGCCCCATACCCGGCTGCATCACCGGCCACCCCAACAGCCCACCCGGCTCCTGAGCCGCCTGCGTCAGCGCATTGGGATTGACCTGCGCAAAGTCCAGC
>CAIVDV010000005.1 GCA_903904755.1 uncultured Acidobacteriaceae bacterium
CTGTAACGAGTTACTGAAGCGAGGAGCGACGCAGAAATGGGGAAAACTGGCCCCGTCCCTTCGGGTTGCGGCGCAAATCGGGCCATACTGCGTTCTCACCCTCGGCGGTGGGGTCGCCACAGCTCTCGGGCTCGGCCTTGCCTGGCCAGAATTGTCTGGCCCGATTCACGCTCGCAACGCCATCCATCCAGGTAGTGTGAACAGGCCCTAGTAGGTGGGGGGTGGCGGTGGTTCATTCCAGGTGGTTGGGTTGATGACGCCGCCCTCGTCGCAGTTCCAGTCGCCGAAGGTGGTTTTCCAGCAGATGCCCGTGGCTTCGGCGACGACGGCTTTCATGCAGTTTTGGCCTTTGAGGTGGATGCCGTCGCCGACAACGCCGCAGACGTAGCCGACATAGCTTCCGCGGATGGGGTAGACCTTGGCGGCGGTGTCGATTTCAGAGCGGAAAGAGTCCTGCTGATAGATAAAGGCGCGGGGAGATGCCATTTCGACCTGGACGTTCTGGTAGAGCCAGTCTTCGTGGGGATTGAGCTTCTCATTGAAGCACTGGACGAGTGCGATGGCCTGGGCGACGGACGGAGCTTTGGTGACTTTGGCGCATTTGCGGGGTTCGCGGGCCTGGAAGGAGTTGTTGAAGACGGGCGGGCCGGAGAGGTCGGAGGCGGTGGCCTGGGAAGGGGACTGGCCGTCGACGGATTTACAACCGCTTGAGGCGAGAAGCGCGAGAGCGCAGGCAGCGAGGGTGCAGGTGCGGAGGATGGTGTTGAATCCCATGTGGCAGGCTCCTACGAAGAATGGAAACGGTGATTCAGCGCCCAGCCCTGGGAAGCTGGAGGAAGCGTATCTGGATTCCTGCGAGGGCGCAATGGGATTCTTTGGTTGGAGTTTTGCGAATTGGGGAGGGATGCGCGGGCGGGCCGGGATTCATGCGGGCTCGTCGGGGAGGTTGGCGGTGGTTTGGAGGGGGGTGGGGGTGGTGCCGGGGGCGAGAGTGGGTTCGTCGCGCCAGAGGAGGATGATCCACCAGAGGACGGCGAGGAGCCAGAGGACGACGCGGGCGTGGTCGAGGTTGGTGAGGAGGCGGAGGGTGCGGTCGTAATCGGCCTGGGAGGAGGGGTGGGCGGACTGGATGATGCCCTCGATGATGCGCTGGACGGTGATTTGGCTGATGGCGATGGTGGAGAGGCCGAGTGCGATGGCGGTGGCGTGGCTGCGGAGGGTGGAGCCGAAGCGGCGGCCGAAGAGGAGGATGGCGAAGGTGGCGAGGACGGCGAGGATGCCGGCGAGCATTTCGGCCTTGAGGGCGACGATCCAGACGATGCGGAGGGGGGTGAGCTGGGGGTCGGCGGAGATGGAGGCGAGGGTGGGCCAGGGGCCGATGGCGAAGAGGATGGCGGCGGCGAGGCCGACTGAGAGGACGGTGGCGCTGAGCCAGGTGGAGGGCTTGAGTGGCTGGGTTGGGGCAGCGGGTGTGGCGAAGACGCGGCGGGCCAGCTCGGCGAGGACGAGGAAGCCGGCGATGGCGCTGAGGAGTACGAGGACGTACTGCTGCCAGTAGAAGGCGATGGTGGTGAGCTTGCCGTGGAGGAGGTGGTCTGCAAGGAGGCGGGCGGCGGAGAGGCCGACGGCGACGGCGAACCAGGAAAAGCGGGCGAGGCGGTCGCGGCCGAGGAGGATGACGAGGAGAACGAGGTGGGCGGCGAGGAGGGTGGCCCAGAGGAATTGCTCAAGTGAGACGTGCATTGGGTGTCCTGACAGAACGGCGATGGCGCGTGGGCGCGAACACAGCTAGTGTATCGGGTAGGGTGGGCTGGATTGTGCTGGGGTGGGCTGGCAAGCCCGGGAGGGATGGTGCACCCGGCAAGATTCGAACTTGCGACCTAACGCTTCGGAGGCGTTCGCTCTATCCAGCTGAGCTACGGGTGCCTGAGAGAAAGGATACCGCATTCGGGTAAAAAATGCTGCAAGGGTGCGGGGGAAAGGCGTGCAGGGGAGCGGGGAGCGGGATTTTTGATGGGGTAACAGCGGGGGTGGCGGGGTTTTGTTAGACTCGCGGGTAAAGGAGAACGGCATGAAAAAGCAGTTCTGGATGGCGATGTGTATGGGCCTGGGCCTTGCCCTGGCGACGACGGGTGCAGTGGCCCAGGAGATGGGCGGGATGAAGATGGAGATGCCCGCGAACGCGAAGAAGCCGCTGAGCCCGCCGGCGAAGGCGGAAGTGACGGTGGCGGGGGCTGCGATCTCGATTGATTACAGCGCACCGAGTGTGCGCGGACGGGTGATTTTTGGCGGGCTGGTGCCGTGGGGCCAGGTGTGGCGTACGGGCGCGAATGCGGCGACGACGCTGAAGACCTCGGCTGGCCTGAAGATTGGCGATTTGGCGGTTCCTGCGGGGACGTATACGCTCTACACGCTGCCGACAGAGACGGGCTGGACGCTGATTGTGAACAAGCAGACGGGCCAGTGGGGCACGGAGTACGACGCGAAGCAGGATTTTGGCCGGGTGGCGCTGAAAAAGAGCCAGCTTGCGGACAAGGTGGAGACGATGGTGCTGGTGTTTGAGAAGACCAAGGGCAACACGACCGAGCTGCACCTGAAGTGGGCCGACCTGGACCTGAGCGTGCCGGTGACGGTTACGAAGTAGCTGTATTCGAGCTGGACGAGGGCGCCTCAGCCTGCAGGCTGCGGCGCTCTTCTTCGATGCGGGCCATGACGGACTGGATGAGGGCTTTTGCGCCCTCGATGCCGCCTGCGACGGCCTGGAGATCGAGGCGTGGCTGCGAGGGGTTGCGGTTGGAGACGCAGTAGACGCCGTGCTGACCGGTGAGGACGAGGGCGTCGGTGAGCAGGTCAAGGGCGACGGCGAGACGGCCGCGCTCAGTGCCCATCATGAATTCGTAGTGGTCGAGCTCGGCGCGTTTTTCGTGGAAGATGTCCATGGGTGCCCCCTGTGCTGCTGACCTAAGGATAACGGGTGAGGCAGGGAGCAGATTGGGATGAGGAAAGGGAGAGGTTGAGGCGATGAAACTGACCGGGAATGTGATTTTGATTACGGGTGGCGGGAGCGGGCTGGGGCGGGGATTTGCCGAGGCGTTTCACAAGCTGGGCAACCAGGTAGTGATAGCGGGGCGGCGGGAGGATGTGCTGCGGGAGACGGCTGAGGCGAATGCGGGCATGGACTGGGTGCGGATGGATGTGGCGGATGCGGCCAGCATTGCCGAGGCGACGGCGGAGGTGGTGCGGCGGCACGGGGGGCTGAATGTGGTGATGAACAATGCCGGGGTGCAGCGGTATATCGACTTTACGAAGGTGTATGACGATGCGAAGGCGCTGGAGGAAATCAACACGAACATTCTGGGGCTGATGCGGGTGACCGCGGCTCTGTTGCCGCAGTTGCGCGGGGTGCCGGATGCGGTGGTGGTGAATGTTTCGAGTGGGTTGGCGTTTGTGCCGCTGGCGCGGTACCCAGTGTACTGCGCGTCGAAGGCGTTTGTGCACTCGTTTTCGATTTCGCTGCGGCACCAGTTGAAGGAGACGGGGGTGCGGGTGGTGGAGCTGGCTCCGCCGTGGGTGGAGAGCGGGCTGCATGACGCGCATCCGCCGGAGGGGAATCCGGAGCCTGCGCCGGGGCGTGGGCCGATGCCGCTGGAGGCGTTTCTTGCGGCGGCGATGGAGGAGCTGGGGAGCGGGAAGGATGAGCTGGCGGTGGCGGGGGCGAAGTTTATGTATGGGGCGGCGGTGGGTGAGGGGGCTGGGAAGGCGTTTGGGGGGATGAATGGGTGAGATTCAGGACTGCTGTGGACCGCGTGTGGGACCCCATGGGCGCTGAGCGCCGGTTTGAATTTTGAGGTGGAGAAAGCTGCCTGGGTGAGCTGCATCCAGTGACGAAGCAATCGGTTCCGGGTTGATTTTGAGCAGGTTCCAGTTGTTTGTGCTGAGGATGACGAGTGCGAGGGTTCTGTTCTGGAGATTCTGCTGGTAGGAGAGGTTCTGGTCGCAGGTGACCATGACGTCGAATCCGCCGAGTTCTGCTTCGCGCAGGAGGGTACCATTTTCCAGCACGGCCCAGCCCATTTCGCGGGCCGTGCTGACACTGTGCAGGGGCTGGAAATGACGGAGTTTTTCCGGGACGTTGTGGTCGAAGAGGACTTTCACGCGACGTTAGATTTGCGCTGGGCGGCGGCGAAGGCGAGGATTTCGCGGATGGTGGATTCGGGGATGGAGAAGTTCTCGGCAATTTCGTCGATGGGGGAGCCGCCCTCGTAGTTTTCCACGATGGAGTCGGCCTGGAGGCGGGTGCCTTTGATGATAGGGACCCCGCTGAGCTTGCGCGGGTTGGATTCGACGAGGCGGCAGGCGCTCCAGTCGATGACCGGGTTGTGAGGATAGGCAAGCATGAGGCCAGTATAGGCCGATTTTGGGTGCGGTGAAAAGGAAAGACGAAGCTGGACCGAGCACGGCCGGAGCCGACGGCTTCAAGCCGTCGGCTTCCAGCGGAGGATTGGTTTGCGGGCGGCGGTGACTTCGTCGAGGCGGCTGACGCGGGTGGAGTGGGGGGCAGATTTTACGAGGTCGGGGTTGGATTCGACTTCGGCTGCGATGGAGCGCATGGCGGCGATGAAGAGGTCTAGTTCTTCGAGGGATTCGCTTTCGGTGGGCTCGATCATGAGAGCGCCGGAGACGATCATGGGGAAGCTCACCGTGTAGGGGTGGAAACCGTAGTCGATGAGGCGCTTGGCGATGTCGCCGGTCTTGATGCCCCTGGCGGCCTGGCGCTTGTCACTGAAGACGACCTCGTGCATGGAGGCGGTTTTGTAGGGGAGCTCGTAGAGGTCCTGGAGGCCAGCGCGGATGTAGTTGGCGTTGAGGACGGCGTCTTCAGTGGTTTGGCGGAGACCGTCGGGGCCATTGGCGAGGATGTAGGCGAGGGCCCGGATGAACATGCCGTAGTTGCCGTAGAAGGCGCGGACGCGGCCGACGGTCTGCGGGCGGTCGAAGGACCAGCCGAGTTGGGTGGTTTCCCCGGTCCCCAGGTGCGAGGGACCGGGGGCACCCGGAGTTGTGGTAGTCGGAGTCGTGGTGGCCGGAGCGGGTTTGCGGACGAGGACCGGAGTGGGCAGGAAGGGCTCGAGGATGGCCTTGCAGGCTACGGGGCCGGAGCCGGGGCCTCCGCCACCGTGGGGGGTGGAGAAGGTTTTGTGCAGGTTGAGGTGCATGACGTCGACGCCGAAGTCGCCGGGGCGGGTTTTGCCGACAAGGGCGTTCATGTTGGCTCCGTCCATGTAGAGGAGGGCGCCCTTGGCGTGGAGGATGTCGGCGATGCGGTGGATTTCGCTTTCAAAGACGCCGATGGTGGAGGGGTTGGTAAGCATGAGCGCGGCGGTGTCTTCATCGACGATGCGCTCGAGCTCGGCAACGTCAATGCCGCCCTCGGGGTTGGACTTGATGTTCTGGACTTCGTAGCCGCAGATGGCGGCGGTGGCGGGGTTGGTGCCGTGGGCGGAATCGGGGATGAGGACTTTTTTGCGCGGGTTGCCCCTGGACTGATGGTAGGCGCGGACGAGGAGGATGCCGGTGAACTCGCCGTGTGCGCCGGCGGCCGGCTGCAGGGTGATGGCGTCCATGCCGGTGATTTCGATGAGGCAGCGCTGGAGGAGCTCGACGATTTCGAGCGAGCCCTGGGCGAGGGATTCCGGGCGGTAGGGGTGCGCCTCGGCCAGACCCTCGATGCGACTGACGAACTCGTTGACGCGGGGGTTGTACTTCATGGTGCAGGAGCCAAGGGGGTACATGCCGAGGTCGATGGCGTAGTTCCAGGTGGAGAGGCGCGTGAAGTGGCGGATGACTTCGATCTCCGAGACTTCGGGGAGTTGGCCGGGCTCGGGGCGATATGCGCCGCCGAGCAGGGCGGCGGGGTCAACGTCGGGAACGTCGAGGGGTGGCAGCTTGTATGCGCGCTTGCCGGGGGAGGACTTTTCGAAGATGAGTCCTTCGTTCTGGGTTTGATGGGCGCGGACTTTGCCGAGGGTGGTGCGTGGGGTTGCGGTCATGGGATTAGGCCTCCACGGGCGCGCCGGCGAGGACGCGGGCGGCGGTGTCGATGTGGTCGCGGGTGGTGAGTTCGGTGGCGCACCAGAGGGTGGACTGGCCGAGTTCGGGGTACCACTTGCTGAGGTCGAGGCCGCCGACGATGTTGTGGGTGAGGAGGCGGTTGTTGAGGTCGATGGGGGAGTCGGTGGTTTGGAGGACGAACTCGTGGAAGCGGGGGGAGCCTGCAAAGAGGAGCTTTGCGCCGGGCTGGGTGCCGAGGGTGGAGGCGGCGTAGGCAGCCTTGGCCAGGTTGTGGTGGGCGAGTTCGCGGACGCCTTCCTTGCCGTAGACGGTGAGGAAGATGGTGGCCATCAGCGCCACGAGGGCCTGGTTGGTGCAGATGTTGCTGGTGGCCTTTTCGCGGCGGATGTGCTGCTCGCGGGTGGAGAGGGTGAGGACGAATCCGCGCTGGCCATCGGCGTCAGTGGTTTGGCCGGCGAGGCGGCCGGGCATCTGGCGGAGGTATTTGTCTTTGGTGGCGATGACGCCGCAGAAGGGGCCGCCGTAGCTGAGGGCGACGCCGAAGGACTGGGCTTCGAGGGAGACGATATCGGCCTCGACGGGCGGGCGGACGAGGCCGAGGGAGACCGCTTCGGCGATAGAGACGATGAGGAGGGCACCCTTGGCGTGGGCGATGGCGGCGATGGCCGGGATGTCTTCAAGGACGCCGAAGAAGTTGGGGCTTTGGACGAGGACGGCTGCGGTGTCGGGGGTGATGGCGGCGTCGAGGGCGGCGAGATCGACCTGACCGGTTTCGCGGTTGTAGTCGACGGTGGTGGTGGGCAGGCCCTGATGCTGGTGGTAGGTGGCCATGACCTCGCGGTACTCGGGATGGACGGAGCGTGCGACGACGGAGTGGGAGCGGCCGGTGATGCGGGTGGCCATCATGATGGCTTCTGCCGCGCCGGTAGAGCCGTCGTACATGCTGGCGTTGGCCACGTCCATGCCGGTGAGCTCGCAGATCATGGTCTGGAACTCGAAGATGGCCTGGAGGGTGCCCTGGGTGATTTCGGCCTGGTAGGGGGTGTAGCTGGTGAGGAACTCGCCGCGCTGGACCAGGGAATCGATGACAACGGGGCGATAGTGGCGATAACAGCCGGCGCCCAGGAAGCTGGCGAGGCCGACGGCGTTTTTGGCACCGGCGGCCTTGAAGTAGTCGATGATTTCGCTTTCGCCGAGCTGTCGGGGCAGGTCGAGGTCGCTGGTGATGCGGTACTCGGCGGGGATCATGGCGAAGAGTTCGTCGATGGACAGTGCGCCGGTGGCGGAGAGCATTTGGGCGCGTTCGGCGTCGGATTTTGGCAGATAACGCATATCAGCTTTTAGCCTCTAGCCTCTAGCTTTTAGCTAAAGGCCCTGTACTGTCTCGCTGAGGAGAAGGTTGGCTTTGATTGCAAAGGAAAGAGGGCCCCGATTTCTGAAATCGAGGCCGGAACCAAGTGGCTGGAGGCTAAAAGCTTGCGGCTGCTTCTAGACTTCTTCGGCGATGAAGGCCTGGTACTGGGCGGCGGTCCAGAGAGATTCGTACTGGGCGGGGTCAGAGAGCGAGACCTTGATCATCCAGGCGGTGTGTGCGTCTTCGTTGACGAGGTCGGGGGCGTTGGTGAGAGCCTCATTGACTTCGGTGACGGTTCCGGAGACGGGCGAGAAGAGGTCGCTGACGGCCTTGACGGATTCGACGGAGCCGAAGGTTTCGTTGGCGGTGACGGGGTCCCCGACCTTGGGGAGGTCAACGAAGACGATGTCGCCGAGGGTGCTTTGGGCGTAGTCGGTGATGCCGACGGTGCCGATGGAGCCGGAGAGGTCGATCCACTCGTGTTCTTTGGTATAGCGGTAGGTATCTGGGTAGGCCATGATTTTCCTTTCCTTGAATCCTGATGGACGGAGCTTGAGGGTGCGCGATGGCTTGAATCTCTAGTGTAAGACCAATGGCGGGGATGGGGGAAACGGTAGTTTGGCGGGGTGAAATGGAGGTTCAGGCGGAGGGGCCGAAGCCGGGGTATGGTTCGAGGGGGACGAGGGCGACGAGCTCGAGGAGGCCGGCCCGGTAGATGGGGAGGGAATGGATGGCGGCGCGGACTTCGTCGATGGAGGCGGCTTCCCATAGGATGCCGGCGCCGGGGATGTCGCCGCGCTTCCAGAGCTGGCGGACGCGGGCGGTTTCCTGGGCGATGAGGTCGGCGGTGAAGGCTTCCGGCGGGAACTCGTCGGTACGGCGGCGGCTGAGGGAGAGAAATTGCATAGAGGGATTTTAGCTGAGCGAGAGCGGTGAGGAGGCGCCGGGAGCTTGCAAGTATAGGCATACGTTTGTCTTAGGGCGTGTGATGCGGGTTGGGGACGGTATACAAGGGGGGAGGAAATCAATTAGCTTTCCTGTGTCAGACTGTTGCCGGAAGAACGGGCGTGAAATGACCTGGGAAGCGAGCGATGGCTGACACCACGGAGGAAACACCCGATGATGATGAAGAAGCTGACCGCAGCAGCGGCGGCGGGGCTCTCCTCAGCCCTGGCGCTGGTGTTGGCGGCATCCCCCGGAATGGGCCAAAGCGCCCAGGCCAAGCCGACCACTATGCAGGCCTCTGCCGCCAGTCTTGAGGACTGGTGGAAGAATGCCGTGATTTATGAGGTTTACCCCCGGAGTTTTCAGGACTCGAACGGGGACGGAATCGGCGACCTGAACGGCATAACCCAGAGGCTGGATTATCTGGAGAAGCTGGGCGTGGACGCGATTTGGATTACGCCGTGTTACCCGTCGCCGCAGGCGGATTTTGGCTATGACATTGCCGACTACGTGGCGATTGATGCGCAGTACGGGACGATGGCGGATTTTGACCGGCTGGTGGCGGAAGCGAGCAAGCACCACATCCGCATTGTGATGGATATGGTGATGAACCACTCGTCGGACGAGCACAAGTGGTTCAAGGCATCGCGGAGTTCGAAGACAAATCCGTATCGCGACTGGTATGTGTGGAAGGACGGCAAGGGGGAGACGGCGACGGACAAGGGCGCGCCGCCGAACAACTGGCTGAGCGTGTTCGGGCACTCCGCATGGGAGTGGGATGAGACGACGCGGCAGTACTACTATCACAAGTTTTATGTGAAGCAGCCGGACTTCAACTGGAACAATCCGAAGGTGCAGAAGGCCTTTGACGACATTGTGAAGTTCTGGACGAAGAAGGGCGTGGCGGGGTTCCGGTTTGACGCGATTACGACGCTTTTTGAGGATCCGAGCTTTTCCGATGAAACGGTGGTGAAGGACAAGGCTGGCAACCCGGTGATTTCTGAGCTTGGGGACGTGGTGACGGACGGCAAGCTGACGGACAATCTGCCGGGCGTGGACGTGGAGATGGCGCATATGCGGACGGTGTTTGATGCCGTGCCTGCGAACAAGTTCCCTGGGCGGCGGGTGATGATCGGGGAGACGTACGTGCCGAGCATTGCGGACCTGGCGCGGCTGTATGGGACGAAGGACAAGCCGGAGTTTGAGCTGCCGATGGATATGCAGCTGGGCATCACGAACAAGATGGACGCGGTGGCTATCCGGGCGAAACTGACGGATGTGGAGACGAAGATTGGCAGCAACCTGCCGCTGCTGGTGTTTGAGAACCACGACAATCCGCGCATTGACGCACGGTATGGCGACGGGGTGCACAACGCGGATATTACGCGGGTGCTGTCGACGGTGCTGCTGGCGAGCCATGGGGCATCGATGTTCTATTACGGCAGCGAGCTGGGCATGGCGACAACGCCGCCGGAGCGCAAGGAAGACGTAAAGGACCCGGTGGGATTGCTGGGGTGGCCGAAGTACAAGGGCCGCGACGGCGAGCGCACGCCGATGCAATGGGATGAAACGGCGAATGCGGGATTCTCGACGGAAACCGCCAAGCCCTGGCTGCCGGTGCCTGCGAACAAGGCGACCGTGAACGTGAAGGCGGAAGAGGCTGATCCGAACTCGCTGCTGAACTGGTACAAGGCGCTGATTTCGCTGAAGAAGACACATCCGGCGCTAGCCGGGGGCGAGATGGTGATGCTGGACGTTTCCAACACCAAGACGCTGAGCTGGCTGCGGAGTTCTGTGGACGGCAAGCAAAAGGTGGTGGTGGTGACGAACTTTACCGCTGATCCGCAGACGGTGAACCTGGCGAGCGAAGTGACGGGAAGCGGGCTGAAGACGCTGCTGAAGTCGCCGAGCGCGAAGGATGCGACGAGCCTGGGGGCGATTGAGGTGCCTGGGTTTGGGGTGTTTGTGGGGGAAGTGCGGTAGGGCAGCTACTAGCCGCTAGCTTTTACGGGGAGCCTGATTGGGCTCCCCGGTTTTGTTTTTGGGGCAGGGACGGTTTACGGGGCGTTGGGGAGGAGGCCTTGTTCGACGAGGGTTGGGGGGTGGCGGTAGTGGGTGTGCTGCTCGTAGTCGAAGGCCCAACTAAGGAGGTCGCCGTCGTGCCAGCGGGGGGCTGAGAACTCCAGGCCGAAGGGGAGGCCGCCGGGGTACCAGCCGCCGGGGACGACGATGGCGGGGACGCCGAGGATGTTGACCCAACTGGTTTCAGAGTGGGGGCCGCCGGAGATTTCGCCGTTCTGGGGCATGGTTTCGTCGGGCGGGGGCATTTGGGTGGCGGGGTAGACGTAGCCGTCAAGGTGGAAGCGCTGGAGGGTTTGGAGGTAGATATCCATGGCCTTGCGGCGGGGATTGACGACGTTGGCGGGGTAGAGTGGGTCGGATTCGATGCGGGACTGGGGCTGTGCGGGGAGGCCGCGACGGTCGCCGAGAACGGCCGAGCCCATGATGGTGGCGGGGAGGGGCTGGCCGGTCGCCTTGAGGTACTGGGCGGGGGAGTGGTACTGGGCGGGGCCGAAGTGGCGGAGGAAGGCCTCAGTGCCCTGGCGGACGTAGGGGAGTGTGCCGACGCGGCTGGCGGTGCGGGCGAAGTCGTCGGGGAGGATCTGGTCGTCGAAGACGATTTCAGCGCCGGCGGCGCGGAGGGCGTCGAGGGAGGCGAGGAAGGCGGCGCGGGTGGCGGGGGTGAGGGGGAGATCGGTTTTGCGCTCTTCCTTTTCGGCGAGGCCGGCGGGGACGACGGAGGAGATGCCCTGGAAGGGGACATCCGTGCCCTTGAGGACGAAGGCGGGGACGCCGAAGCGCTTGCCCTTGAGGGAGCCGGGGCGGAGGTATTGGGTGTAGGGGCCGGGCTGGGCGTGGGAGGGGGATTCGGCGGTGCGGGGGTCGAGGGGGTCGGGAATTGGGGTGGGGGTGCCGGCGAGGACGCCGAGGGCGATGGCTGCGTCGGTGACGTTGCGGGCGATGGGGCCGGTGTTATCGAGGAGCCAGTCGAGGGGGGCGATGCCGGAGATGGGGACGAGGCCGCGGGTGGGGAAGAGGCCGACGACGGCGGAGGTGGCGGCGGGCATGCGGATGGAGTTGCCGGTGTCTGTTCCGGTGCCGAGGACGGCCATGTTGCTGGTGACGGCGGTGACGGTGCCGCCGGAGGAGCCGCCGGGGGAGAAGCGGACGTCGTAGGCGTTGCCGGTGCGGCCAAAGGAGCTGCTGCGGTTGGTATCACTGGCGGCGAAGTCGGGCATGTTGGTGTGGCCGATGAGGACGGCACCGGCGGCCCGGAGGCGGGAGACGATGGTGGCGTCGCGGGGAGCGATGAGTTCGTGGCCGGGGAGGTTGTAGCCGGCCCAGCCGTCGGTGGTGACGGTGCCGGCGATGGAGGTGTTGGCCTTGATGACGATGGGGACGCCCCAGAGTGGGCCGCGGGGAGCGTCGGCAGGCTGGGTGTCGAGAGCGGCGGCCTGGGCGAGGGCGTCTTTTTCGAGGATGGTTTCGATGGGGCGGTAGATGCCGTTGTAGCGGTGGATGCGGGCCAGATGCCACTGGACGACCTGGGTGACGGTGTAGGTGTGTGCGGCGTAGAGGGCCTGGAGCTGGGGGATGGTGACTTCGAAGAGGTCGCGGTCGATTTGGGTGGGCGCGGGTTGTTGCTGGGCGATTGCCGAAATCGGGCAGAAGAGAGCGAAGGCGAGGACTGGAAGGAGGCGGCGCATGAGTCAGTTTCGCATTGGGGAGGGGAGGATTGGGGGAGGATTTTTGATGGCTACCAGCGGAGTTAGCGGCTTAGCGGGTTAGCTCTGGCTGCGAGTTAGCAAGTTAGCGGGATGGAGCTGCGCTCGATTGAGGTACAGGTCTTTCTGGCAGGGGATGCGGCTAGCTGGCGGTGGCGAGGGGGAGTTGGGTGGGGATCCAGAGTTCGGGGTAGTGGGAGTAGATGCCTTCGAAGACGGAGTCCCAGCCGGCGGTGAGGGAGTAGGCGCGGGCGGCGAGGCGCATTTGGGCGACGGTGGCGGGGTTGGCGATGAGGTTGGCGATGGTGGGGGTGAAGTCGGGGTCGGAGGCGATGCGGCCGGTGGCGTGGGGGGAGCTGTCGTCGCGGACGATGGAGCAGGGGCCGCCGCTGGGGGTGACGATGGCGGGGACGCCGGAGGCGAGGGCCTCAAGGACGACGTTGCCGAAGGTATCGGTATGGGAGGGGAAGACGAAGAGGTCCATGTTGGCGTAGGCCTGGGCGAGGGCTTGGCCGCGGAGGACGCCGGGGAAGTCGGCCTGGGTGAGGCGCTGGCGGAGCGTGGCGTCTTCCTGGCCGTGGCCGACGATGAGGAAGCGGAAGTTGGTGATCCCCATCTCGAGAAGCTGGTCGTGGATGTCGGCGAGGAGGGCGACGTTTTTCTCAATGGAGAGGCGGCCGACGAAGCCGAGGACGACGGTGGGGTGGTGGGCGGGGCGGGTGCGGTGGGCTGGGGAGAAGAGCTGGGTATCGACGCCGCGGGGCATGAGGTAGCAGGGGCGGCCGGTGTGGGCGGTGAGCATTTCGCAGAGGTGGAGGTTGGGGGCGAAGGTGACGCGGGCGATGGAGTAGAAGCGGGCGGCGGTGGCCATGGTGAGATCTTCGATGGTTTTTCCGGTGGCCTGGGCGTGGGGCGGGGGGAGGAGGCGGAGGAACCAGTCGGAGCGGCGGGCGAGGTACTCGTGGACGTTGGTGTGCCAACTGGCGGCGAGGGGCAGGTCGCAGTGCCAGGCGAGGCCGGCGCCCATCATGCCGAGCTCGCTGGGGCCGGTGATGTGGATGAGATCGGGCTGGAAGCGCTCAAGGGTTTCGCCGACGATGGGGATGTGGCGAAGGAAGGCGGGGTCCCAGGAGAGGTCTTTTTCGAGGGCGAAGGAGAGGAGGCTGCGGGGGAGTTCGAGGGTCCAGACGTTGCCATCCTGCTGGAGGGCCTGGGTGCGGTCGCCTGCGCGGACGCAGAGGAAGGGTAGGTTGCGGCGGCGGGCGAAGGCTTCAAAGTGGCGGCTGGTGTGTGCGACACCGTTGACTTCGTGGAAGGAGTCAGGGAAGTAGGCGACGCGGGGAGGGTGGTGGGGCATGGGTTCCTGCGGGGTTGGTGGGGATGGGGTGGGCCCGGGAAAGCCGGTTGGGTTGGAGAGGTTGTCACGATGGATTTTGGCTATAACAGGAGCGAAAGCATACCTCAGGGGCGCAAGCCCGGTTGATTTGGTTGGCTTTATGCCGGGGTTAAAACCCCGGCCTACCGCCCGGCATGTGCTTGCGCAATCCGGAAGGTCCTGACTGCCCCACGGTGGGCGGGCTGTGAAATGGCTAGGCGTTGAGTTCCTGTTCGCCGAGGGCGAAGCGGACTTCGCTGGAGTTGGACCAGGCGTAGCGGAGGCTGGAGGAGAAGGGGCCGGAGCCGAGGAGGAGGGCGCCGGAGATGACGGCCTGGAGGGAGCGGGGAGCGCGGCCACCGGGCCATAGTTCGCTCAAGGGGCGGATTTCGCCGTTGGAGTCGGGGTGGTAGGCGCGCTCGTCCCAGGTGCGGCTGCCCTGGGGGAAGTTGGGGTAGTCGCGGATGGCGTCCATGGTGGACTGGAGGATGCGATGCTTCCAGGGTTCGGCGTACTGGGGCATGAAGAGGACGTTGGAGCGGCGCTCTTTGCGGACTTCGTGGACGAATTCGGTGAAGCTGGTGGCGTTGGTGAGGTTGATGTTGGCGTTGGCCTCGACGCCGTGGCGGTCGCCGCCGGAGATGAGGAGCATGTTCCACTGCTCGGCGAGGCGGCGGACGGCGCGGTTTTCTTCCCAGTTGCGCAGGCCGTTGAGCTCAAGGGCGTGGAAGTGGGCACCGTTTTTCTGGAGGAACTCGTTGACGAGGAAGTTGTGGCGTTCCTGGCCAATCATGTAGAGGTCCCACATGGGGTGGTTGAAGATGAGGAGGACGTTGGGCTCGTTGTTGAGGGCGACGAGGAGCTCGGTGAGGCGGGCGTCGGATGGGTTGGCGGTGAAGTCGTTGAGGGTGGTGATCCAGTGGGCGGCGCGGTCGCTGGGGAGATTGTGGACGCCGAGGTGGAAGGCCTGCTGGTTGCCGTAGGGAGCGGTCCACTCGACGGAGATGGGGATGTGGCGGGTGGAGGGTACGGAGCGGAGGAGGAGGGGGGCGTGGATGTTGTCGTGATCGGAGAGGGAGACGAGGGGATTGAGGCCGACGTTGGCGATTTGGCCGGCTTCGAGGTCGAAGGCGAGCTTGGGAGTGAGGGGCGGAGTCCAGAAGCTGCGGGCCCAGTCGATGGCGATGCCGTGGAGGTCGCGGGAGCGGCGCTCGAGCCGCTGCATGAGGGGACGAACGAGCTTGTACTGTGCGGACCAGTTGGCGACGAAGTCGAGTGTTTCCTCGGACTGATTGGTGTGGGAGTGGAGAGAGACACCGGTTTGGAAGCCGCGGGGGGCGGCAGCATCGCGCCAGAGGTAGGAGATGGTGGAGTTTGGCATACGCGCTCCTGTCGTTCGGGTCCAGATCTGGTACTGGGGACAGTATCGGTTGGGCGCGTGAACGGGGTGTGAATGGGTTGCGAATGGTGGGACAAATTGGTGGGGGTATATGGGGAGTAATGGGGGCAGCGGAGCCAGCGGCGCTAGCGGGGTTAGCGGGGTTAGCGGAGCTAGTGGGTCGAGCGACGCTCGAATGCGGGGCTTTGTGGTTCCGACCGTAGCCACAAAGACAAAGGCGAGGCGAGGGTGGGGCACCGGGTGTGGGGGAAGGTCCGGGTTACAGGCTGGTTTTGGCGAATTCGGGGGCGAGGAATTCTTCGGCGGTGAGGGTGGCGAGGGGGTCTTTGCGGGCTTCGGCAGCGAGTTGTTCGGGCTGGAGGAAGTTTTCGGTGAGGCCTTTTTGGAGGAGGGCGAAGGCCTGTTCGGGGGTGTCGGCGAACTGGAGAAGGTCGATGTCTTTGGGGGAGATGGCGCCGGTGTCTACGAGCTTTTGGATGTTGAGGACGGACTTCCAGTAGTCGGAGCCGTAGATGACGACGGTCATTGGCTTGGCGAGCTTGTGGGTTTGGACGAGGGTGAGGATTTCGAACATTTCGTCGAGGGTGCCGAAGCCGCCTGGGAAGACGACGAGGGCCTTGGCGAGGTAGGCGAACCAGAGCTTTCGCATGAAGAAGTAGTGGAACTCGAAGTTGAGCGCGGGAGTGATGTAGGGGTTGGGGTGCTGCTCAAAGGGGAGGCGGATGTTGAGTCCGATGGTTTTGCCGCCGGCCTCGTGGGCACCGCGGTTGGCCGCCTCCATGATGCCGGGGCCACCGCCGGAGGTGATGACGAAGCGGTGCTTGTTGCTTGGGATGGACTTGGCCCAGTTGGTGACGAGAGCGGCGAGGCGGCGTGCGTCCTCGTAGTAGCGGGCCATTTCGACGGCGGCGACGGCGCGTTTGAGTCCGAGCTCGGTGGCGGTGCCGGCGGCGATGGAGCTGGCGGTGGCGGGCTGCTCTTCGAGTGGTGCGGGGGCGGCGGAGTAGCTGTTGGCGAGGAGTTCGAGCTCGTGATCCGCCTCAGCGCGGGAGTGGAAGCGGGCGGAGCCGAAGAAGACGACGGTGTCCTGGATGCGTTCGCGGCGGAAGCGGGAGAGGGGCTCAGTGTACTCGGCGAGGATGCGGATGAGGCGGCCGTCGGCGGAGTTGAGGAAGGCGGGGTTCTCGTAGGCGAGGGGGGCGCGGGGGAGCAGGTCGGCGGGAAGGGCGGGGGGAAGGGGCTGGTCGGACATGGAATCTCCTTGGTTGCGCTCAGGGAGATAGTTTAGCTGGTTGGGATGGGGCGGGGGTGAATGCGGGAGCCAGGTGGGGTCTAAGTATTGGGGTCCTGGGAGGAGTGGAGGGATTCGGTGAGGGCAATCCAGAGGTTGAGGATGCCGAGGCCGCTGACGATGCCGCGAACTGCGCCGAGGGTGATGAAGTGGTGGAGCGAGGCGGGCTGGGAGAAGAGTGGGTTATCGTCCCAGGCCTGGGGGTACCAGGGGGCAAAGCAGACGAGGAGGCCGAGATAGAGGCGGACGAGAACGCGGAGGACGCGCTCGATTTGTCGGAGCCAGTTGGGGATGGGGTGGTGGGCAGGTGCGGGGGAGTCAGGGGAAGAGGGGGAATCGAGTTCTGGAAGCGTCGGAGCGTAGGACGCAGGGACGTAGGGACTGGGGACTGAGGGACCAGGGACCAGGGACGCAGGGACTGGGGGGTCGGCGGGGCGTTCAGGCTGGATGGCCGGGGTGGGGGGCGCGGTCTCGGGAAGTTGATCGGACATCAATCGCCAGGGCGGCCAACCGGCTGGGCCGTATTTGAACGGTACCACAGGGTGGACCGGGGAGGGGGTATGCCGTCGGGTTCGTCCGGAGGGGAAGAGGGGGACGAACCCGACGGCAGGATGGGTGGAGACTACTCCTGGTTGCGGCGCTTGGGGCGCTGGTTGGCCGGGAGAATCTTCTTGCGGAGGCGAAGGTTCTTGGGGGTGACTTCGACGAGCTCGTCTTCGGCGATGAACTCGATAGCCTGCTCGAGATTCATCATGCGATAGGGGACGAGGCGGAGGGCTTCGTCGGAGCTGGAGGCGCGCATGTTGGTGAGCTTCTTTTCGCGGACGACGTTGACGTCGAGGTCGTTGTCGCGGGAGTGCTCGCCGACGATCATGCCCTCATAGACATCGACGCCAGCGCCGAGGAGGAGGACGCCGCGGTCCTGGAGGCCGTGGAGGGAGTAGGTGGTGGTGACGCCCTGGCGATCGCTGATGAGGACGCCGGAGGGACGCTGGGGGATTTCGCCCTGGTAGGGGGTGTATCCGTCGAAGAGGGTGTTCATGACGATGGTGCCGCGGGTTTCCGTGAGCATTTCGGAGCGGAGTCCGATGATGCCGCGGGAGGGGACGCGGAACTCCATGCGGACGCGGCCTGAGCCGTGGTTGTGCATCTTGGTCATTTCGCCCTTGCGGGGTCCGAGCTTTTCAATGACGACGCCGGTGTACTCCTCGGGGACGTCGATGGTGAGGTGCTCGACGGGCTCCATTTTGACGCCGTCTACGTCCTTGGTGACGATTTCCGGACGGCCGACCATGAGCTCGAATCCCTCGCGGCGCATCATTTCAATGAGGACGCCGAGCTGCATTTCGCCACGGCCGAGGACCTTGAAGGAGTCGGGGGAGCCGGTTTCTTCGACGCGGATGCTGACATTGGTGAGGAGTTCGCGGTCGAGGCGTTCGCGGAGGTTGCGGCTGGTGACGAGGGAGCCTTCGCGGCCGCAGAAGGGAGAGTTGTTGACGGAGAACTGGATGGCGATGGTGGGCTCGTCGATGACGATGAGCGGCAGGGGCGCCGGGTTCTCAAGGCTGGTGAGGGTTTCGCCGATGGTGATGCCCTCGACGCCGGCGATGGCGACGATGTCACCGAGTTCGGTGACGGTGGTTTCTGTGCGCTTGAGGCCGGCGAAGGTGAAGAGCTTGGTGATTTTGACCTTCTGCAGGCTGAGATCGCGGCGGGAGAGCATGACTTCGTCGCCGGCGCGCAGGGTGCCCTGGAAGACGCGGGCGATGGCGATGCGGCCGAAGTACTCGGAGTAGTCGAGGTTGGTGACGAGGATCTGGAGGGATGCGTCGGGGTCGCCGGTGGCCGGGGGGATGGTGTTGACGATGGCCTCAAAGAGGGGCTGGAGGTCGGTGCCGGGGACGGCCATATCCGTAGTGGCGGTGCCCTGTTTGGCAACGCAGTAGAGGACGGGAAAGTCGAGTTGGTCTTCTTCGGCGTCGAGGTCGATGAAGAGGTCGTAGATTTCGTTCAGGACTTCCTGGACGCGGGCGTCGGGGCGGTCGATTTTGTTGATGACGACCATGGGCTTGAGCTTGGCTTCCAGGGCCTTGGAGAGGACATAGCGGGTCTGGGGCAGGGGGCCCTCAGCGGCATCGACGAGGAGCATGACGCCATCGACCATCTTGAGGCCGCGCTCGACCTCGCCGCCGAAGTCGGCGTGTCCGGGGGTATCGATGATGTTGATTTTGCCGCCCTCGAAGAAGATGGCGGTGTTTTTGGCCAGAATGGTGATGCCGCGCTCGCGCTCGAGATCGTTGGAATCCATGACGCGTTCGGCGACCGTTTCATTGGCGCGGAAGGTGCCGGATTGGCGAAGCATGGCGTCGACGAGGGTGGTCTTGCCGTGGTCGACGTGGGCGATGATGGCGATGTTGCGGATAGTCTGGCTCAAAACGATTCCTTTGTTGCCAGCCGGTTGGCTGGGAGGGTTACGGGTCGAGGGCGAGCGCGGAGATTTTGTCTCCTGGGGGCGCTGCCCAGCGTGAAAACGTGCCGCGTATAGCAGGGATTCGCGGAGTGGTGTCCGGGAGAGCAGGCGGCCGGTGATGCGAGAGGCCCCTGGGCACCAGAGATGCTGTGCGGGGCAGGCTGCCAGGCCCGGAGCTCGCGCCCAGGACAACGGTCGCGGGGAAAGCGGTTTCCACGACGAAAGGGCGAAGAGCAGCCGCACACTGCGGCATTACAACATTCTAGCAGAGGGGAGATTTTTCGGGAGGGGGGGAGATGAGGGCACGGTAAATTCTGTGCCCAGGGTGGGAGGCGGGGCGTGGTTGGCGGCGGAATGGCGATGAGAGGGGGTGGCGGCGGGTAGGATGGTTGGAGCCAATTTTTGGCGGGTAGCAGGAAGCGATTGAGGGGAGCGGCAGAGGCGTGGCGCGAAGCAGGCAGGAAACAAAGCGGAAGTGGCTGGTGTGGGCGATAGCTGGCGTGGCGTTGGCAGGTGGGTTGGCCGGCGGTCTGTGGTGGCATGGGCGAGTGGAAAAGGTCGGGCCGGAGACGGCATCGGGTGCGATTGCGGGAACGATGACGGGGGCCGGCGCGGCGGCGAGGGACCCGGGAGCCGATGGCGCCGGGACCGACCGGGAGGCGGTGCTGCATGAGCTGCTGCAGCTGCTGGCGGTGAATGCAAACGAGCATCGGGCGGCAGTGCAGGCGGCAAAGCCGATTACGCCTGGGGTGTATTCGCCGGAGTCGTTTACCAGCCCGGAAGTAGAGAACCTGGTGGCGGGCGAGCTGGAGGCGTATTCCATGGAAGATATGCGCTACCGGGAGCGGAACAGGGTGGCGATTTCGAGGTTCCGAAGCAGGATGGCGGAGGTTGATCCGGCGTATTTGAAGGAATGGGATGGGAAGCGGGCCGAGGCAGAGGGCGAAGACCTTCAGGTGGCGGACCTGGAAGCGAAATGGGTGAAGAGCGTGGAGGCGCTGTACCTGTATGCGGCTGAGCATGGGAAAGAGATTGCGATGAGCCGGACGGGCGCGTCGTTTGCCAGCAAGGATGTCGAGAGCGGCTTTGAGCAACTGCTGGCGCGAAGCCGGGGTGAGCAGCAGGCGTACCGGGCAGCGCAGAAGAAGGCAGTGGAACGGAAGCGGCGGGCGGAGCAGAAGGCAGCAAGCGCGAAGCCAGCGGTTGCGAGCTGAGGCAGCTTTACCGGGTGATTTCGGGGGAGAGCGGGATGGCTGGGATGGGCAAATGGGCAGGGTGTCTTCTGCTGTTGCAGTTGGTTCCGGGTTTTTGCGTTTTGGCGCAGGGTTCCGCTGGTGGGCTGGTAGAGGTGAAGGTTCATCTCGACCATCCGATTGCGCCTTTCCGGCCTATTACCAACTGGTTCGGGTACGACGAGGCAAACTACACGACGGCTGCGAACGGGCGGAAGCTACTGCGCGAGCTGCACGATCTGTCGCCGGTGCCGGTGTTTGTTCGCGCACATCACCTGCTGACGAGCGGGGACGGGATTGCTGAGCTGAAGTGGAGTTCGACGAACGTGTATTCGGAGGACGCGGCGGGGAACCCGGTGTATGACTTCAGGCTGCTGGACGGGATTATGGATGCGTACCAGGCTGCCGGGGTGCGGCCGATGGTGGAGCTGGGGTTTATGCCAAAGGATTTGGCGGCGCATTTGGCGGAGCGGAAGGTTCCATACCAGGTGCACTACCCGGCGAGCACGGTTTCCGGAGAGAGCAACAATCCGCCACGGGATTACGCTCGCTGGGGGGATCTGGTGCGGACGGTGGTGACCCATCTGGTGAGCCGCTATGGCCGCGAGCGGGTGCAGGGGTGGTATTTCGAGGTTTGGAACGAGCCGGACATCGACTACTGGCATGGGACGCCGGAGGAGTATTTCCGCCTGTATGACTACGCGGTTGCGGCGGTTCGTGAGGCGCTGCCGGGGGCTGTGGTGGGCGGGCCGGCGTCGACGGGACCGGGGAGTGAGCCGGCGGCGGCGTTTCTGGAGCGATTTCTGGAGCATGTTGAGCGTGACCGGAGTGCGGCGAACGGCGGGCCGATTCCGCTGGAGTTTGTTTCGTTCCATGCGAAGGGGCACCCGAGCTTTGGGAACGGGCAGGTGACGATGGGTCTGCGGAATGAGCTGCGGGACGTTGATCGCGGATTTGCGATTGTGGCCAGCCACGCGAAGTTTCAGCAGTTACCAATCATCCTGAGCGAGGCGGATCCGGAGGGCTGCGCGGCGTGCTCGAGCAAGGTGAATCCAGCGAACAACTACCGGAACGGTACGCTGTATCCGACCTATACGGCGGTGGCGCTGAAGGCGTTGAATGAATTGGCGGATGGGCACAGGGTGAATCTGCTGGGGATGCTGAGCTGGTCGTTTGAGTTTGAAGGCAAAGAGTATTTTGAGGGGTTTCGGTCGCTGGCGACGAACGGGGTGGACAAGCCGATTCTGAACTTTTTCCGGATGGCGGGTGAGATGAAGGGAGAGCGCGTTTCGGCGTCGAGCAGCGGTGCGATTCCGATAGAGACGCTGCTGGAGCAGGGGGTCGGGGCCGGTTCAGATGTTGATGCGATGGCGACCAGCGCGGGAGATGGATCGGCGGTGCTGCTTTGGAACTACAGCGACAAGGCGGAGCCGGATGCACCGGGTGTGGCGCATGAAGCGACCACGGTAGAGGTGAAATTGGAGGGAATTCCGGCGGGTGTTTCGCGGGTGCGGGTTCGCGAGTACCGGATTGACGAGACGCACAGCAATGCCTATGCCGTGTGGCTGAGGATGGGGTCGCCACAGCGGCCGACGAAAACCCAGTTACGCGAGCTGTTGCGGCGGGAGGCGCTGGAGGCTGCGGGCGGCTGGCAATGGCTGGCGGTGCAGGATGGGCAGGTTGCGGTGACGACGCGGCTGGCGCGGCAGTCGGTTGCGCTGATGGTGGTTCGTTACGGCAAGGCGCAGCATTGAGAGGCGTGCTGATTGGGTGGATTTGTCCACTGAGTCGGCTGAGGTTGGGTGTGAAGAGGCATGGGGCAAAGGAAAGTTGGGAGAAATTCAGCCGGCGAGGTTGCACGGTGGGAGGCAGGAGGTTTAGCCTTAAGCCATGCTTCGATGTTGTTGTTAGTGCCGCCCTGGTGCTCCGTGTCGAGGTAGTTGTGCGTTCGCGCTCGCAAACCCCCTGAAAGATCAGTTGAGTCGAGTTCATCGCACCGAAATTTCTACCCCATTCCCTTTCCACAATCCAGCAACTCGACTCGCGGGGTCAGGATGGCTGACTTTTTGAGTCCCCAAAAAATTTGAGAAGGACGAGGTGCTTTTCCCATGCCTATTGCAGCGAACGTATTGGAATTGATTGGCAAGACTCCGCTGGTGCGGTTGAACAAGGTGGCGGCCGGGCTTCCGGGTGAAGTGGTGGCCAAGCTGGAGAGCCAGAATCCGCTTTCGAGCGTGAAGGATCGTATTGGTTTGGCGATGATCGAGGATGCCGAGCGGCAGGGCAAGATCAAGGCTGGCGAGTCGGTATTGATTGAGCCGACGAGCGGCAACACCGGCATTGCGCTGGCGTTTGTGGCGGCGGTGAAGGGGTACAAGCTGATTTTGACGATGCCGGAGACGATGAGCCTGGAGCGTCGGATTGTGCTGCGGAGCTTTGGCGCGGAGCTGGTGCTGACGCCGGGTGCGAACGGGATGAAGGGCGCGATTGCCAAGGCGGCGGAGATTCTGGCGGAGACGCCGAATGGCTATACGCTGGGGCAGTTTGATAATCCGGCGAACCCGGCGATTCACTATGCCACGACCGGGCCGGAGATTTGGGCGGACACGGACGGCAAGGTGGACATTTTTGTGTCTGCCGTGGGTACGGGTGGAACGCTGACGGGTACTGCGAAGTTCCTGAAGGAGAAGAACCCCGGCGTGAAGATTGTGGCCGTGGAGCCGACGGACAGCCCGGTGCTGAGCGGTGGCAAGCCTGGGCCGCACAAGATTCAGGGCATCGGCGCGGGGTTTGTGCCGGCGATTCTGGATACGCAGTTAATTGACGAGATTGTGACGGTTTCCAACGACGAGGCGATTGCGGCGGCGAAACGGTTGCCGCTGGAAGAGGGCCTGTTTGTGGGCATCAGCAGCGGCGCTGCGGTGCATGCGGCGCTGAAGGTGGCGGCGCGGCCGGAGAGCGAGGGCAAGCGGATTGTTGTAATTATCCCGAGCTTTGGCGAGCGGTACCTGTCGAGCGTGCTGTTTGAGGCGACTCGGACTGAGGTGCTGGCACTGCAGGCACAGGCGATCAAGGCGTAGGTGGGAGTCCCCGGTCCCCAAAGGCGAGGGACCGGGGGCACCCGAACAGGTTTTTAAGGGGTGGTTTGTATGGAGTGGCTGGCGCGGATACGGGAAGATGTGCGGTCGGTGCTGGACCGCGATCCGGCGGCCACATCAGGCTTGCAGGTGCTGCTGACATCGCCGGGGCTTTGGGCGGTGTGGTTTCACCGGGTGAACCACTGGCTTTGGCGGCATGGTTTCAAGCTGACGGCGCGGGTGCTGTCGCAGATGAGCCGTTTCTGGACCGGGGTGGAGATACACCCGGGGGCGCTGCTGGGGCGGCGGTTGCTGATTGACCACGGAATGGGTGTGGTGATTGGCGAGACGGCGATAGTGGGCAGCGATGTGACGCTGTACCAGGGCGTGACGCTGGGGGGAACGGGGAGCGGGCTGGATGGGCCGGGCGGGAAGCGGCATCCGACGCTGTGCGATGGCGTGTTTGTGGGCAACAACGCGAATATTCTGGGCAATATTACTGTGGGCGCGAACTCGCGGGTGGGCGCGGGCAGCGTGGTGCTGCGGGATGTGCCGCCGAACTCGACGGTGGTGGGGGTACCTGCGCACATCATCTACCGGAACGGGAAGCGGGTGCTGATCACGGATCCGCATGAGGTGAAGGATCCGCTGAGCGATGCGCTGATTGCGCTGGCGGCGCGGGTGGAAGAGCTGGAGAAGGTGACGGGCGCGGGAGCGCACGAGCCGGACAGCTTTGCGGCGGAAGAGGCCGAGCGGACGGCGTACCGCGAGGAGTTGGACGCGCTGCGGGATTATGTCTCGTGGGGCGGGGGCATCTAAAGAATCGAAAAGATGGGGTGGCGCCGAGAGGCGGCGGAGCAGGTACACTGCGGGTAGTTTCCCGGAGGGGTGGATTGCTGCGGATGCGGGTTTGCGTGCTTTTGCTGAGTGTGTGGGCTGTGCCGGTGTGGGGGGCGGTGCATCCGGTGCCGGTGCCGGCGGAGATGCGGTCTTCTGGGTTTACGGTGACGGTGAATGGGCAGGCGGTGGAGGTGGCCCATGCGGCGTCGAGCCTGGATTTTGCCAGCTTTGACATGGATGCCGGCAAGCCGGGGGCGAAGGCGACGCCGGTAACGGTGGCGGTGACGGCGGCCGAAGATGGATTTTGGGACCAGGGTGTGGAGATACAGCCGTGGCGGCTGGGGATGCGGCCGCTTAGAGCGGGGCGGACGATTACGTTTCGGCTGGCGGGGCCAGCGAAGCTGTCGATTACGCGGCCCGGGGATTTTCTGAATCACGCGAAGATGCTGTTTCTGTTTGCCGGGGTGCGGCCGGATGGGCCGCCGGTGGGGGAGCAGGTGCATGTGGTGGCGGCAGGGGTGCACCGGGAGAGCATCAGTCCGAAGAGCGGAGAGACGTGGTATCTGGAGCCGGGGGCGGTGGTGATGGGCAGCGTGAACCTGTTCCATGTGGAGAATGTGAAGGTGCTGGGGCGCGGGGTGGTGGTGTATGACGGGCCGCAGAATCCGGAAAACGATGATGGGTGGATGCAGAAACCGGACTGGCACTGTGTGGGTGCGGTGGAGGCGAAGCGGGTGGAGGTGCGGGGGCTGACGTGCGTGGTGCGGAGCCGGACGTGGTCGATCCAGATGAAGGATTCGACGGGGTTTTTATACGACGATGTGCGGGTGATTGGCGGGAATCCGGGGAATGCGAACCAGGACGGGATGGACTGGCTGGGGGGCGGGGACGCGGTGGTGCGGAACTCGTTTTTCCGGGCGTCGGATGATGTGTTTGCGATGCAGGGGAACTGGGACGGGTACAAGCCGGAGGATATCCGGCGGCCGGGGCATGATGTGCAGAACATTGTGGTTGAGGACTCGGTGCTGTCGACGAGCATCTCGAATATTGTGCGGGCGGGGTGGCCGGAAAAGCAGTTCAACTCGCGGAATTTTACGCTGAGGAACTCGGACATTCTGCATGGGGGGATTGGGAGTTGCGGGCCGGCGTTTGCGCTGTTTACGTTCTGGGGCGCGAAGGGAGCGGCGGGGCGGCATGCGGGGTACACGTTTGAGAATTTGTGGCTGGATGACTGGTACTCGCTGATGCAGATGCAGGTGGACGGGCCGGAGCTGAGTGATTTTACCTTCCGGAATATCTGGGCGATTGACCAGCCGCCGCTGGTGGACTCTGTGCTGTCGGGCGTGGTGAAGGGTGTGCGGGTGGAGAACCTGAAGTATGGGGGGACGGAGGTTGTGGGGGACGCGCAGGTTCCGCTGGTGGTGGGTAACGGGGCGGAAGAGCCGAAGTACGGGCGAGTGGCCGGGGTGCGAGCGGCGTTCACCGTGGAGCCGGCCATTGTGGGGGTGGGGCAGACGGTGCGGTTTACGGCCGAGCCGCAACGCGGGGCAAAGGTGAAGTACACGTGGTTGTTTGGGGATGGAACGAGTGCGACAGGTTGGCGGGTGAGCCACCGCTACGGGGATGCTCTGGGGACGGAGCTGGATGGAGAGCGGCTGGGAGCGGGGCGGTTCCGGGTGCTGCTGAAGGTGACGGATGCGGCGGGGCATGAGGACTGGATGGCGCAGGGGCTGGTGGTGGTGGGCAAGTGGCACGATGCGGCGGCGGGGGCGGAGACGACGCAGCCTGGGCTGGAGTATCGGATGTATGCGGGGACGTGGCCGGATATGCCGGATTTTTCGAAAGAACGGGTGGTGGGTTACGGGATTGCGAGGACGCTGGCAGGGGCGGACCCGAGGGGGTACAGCAGCTATGCGGCGGTGTATGAAGGGTACCTGGAAGCTCCGACGGATGGTGGATACAGCTTTGACCTGATGGCGCGGGACGGGGCGAGGCTTGTGATTGACGGGGAGTTGGTGGCGGGGACGGTGACGCCGTTTGGGGAGGTATGCGGGTCGCCGGAGAATGCGATGCGGTTTGCGCGGGGGAGCATCGGGCTGCGGGCGGGTCGGCACCGGGTACACATTGAGACGCTGGAGAGCGTGAGCCCCGGTGTGCCGAGGCTGATGTGGAAGGGGCCGGGATTCCACCTGACGGATGTACCGGCTGGGGCGCTGAGCCACGCGGCGGTGGCGGTGGTGCAGCCTTAATGAGCTGAGGGGCCGGGGTAGGCGGCGGCCTTCAGGGGAAGGGCGGGTACGGCGGCGGATTTGTGGTCGGCCTGGTGGGTGAAGATGGCCTGGTACCAGAATTGCCCGCCGAGGAAGACGAGCCAGACGGACAGGGCGAGGCGAAGCTGGCGGTTGGGGATGAGGGGGGCGACGAAGCTGCCGACGAGGCCACCGAGGATGCCACCGAGGGCGAGGTGGAGAAGCAGGGTGGTGTCGTAGGCGCCGCCGAAGAAGTGGACGCCGGTGCCGGCGACGGCGAGGATGAGTCCAAAGGCGAGATCGGTGCCGACGACGCGAGCGGTGGTGAGCGGGGTGAGGCCGAGGAGGGCTACGGTGCCAAGCGCGCCTGCGCCGGAGGAGGAGAAGCCGACCTCAACGCCGATGGGGAGCATGAGGCCGGCGAGCCAGCCGGTGCGCTGCTTGACGGCGCGGTCTACTGCGAGGGGCTTGAAGTGGCGGAAGATGTGCCAGCCGGAGGTGAAGATGATGATGGCGCCAAGGGCGAGGTAGAGGGCCTGGCGTGGGCCGTGGAGCGCGACCTGACGGAAGGCGAGGGAGCCGAGGATGACGCCGGGAAGGCCGCCGAGGGTCATCCAGCCGAGGATGCGCCAGTCGACCTGCCTGCGGAAGATTTGGACGGGCACGATGATGAGCTTGACGACGGCGGAGTAGGCGAGCGCGGTGCTGACGGCGATCTCGACGGGGACGTTGAGAAAGAGCAGCAGGAGGGGTGCGGTGATGGTGCCCGCGCCAACGCCGGTGAGGGCGATGATGACGGCGATTGAGAATCCGATGACGAAGTCCATGGGGGTGGTCCTTAAATGCTGCAGTGAAGGGAGTTATTGGGCCTGGATGTGGATGCCGCACTCCAGTTTTTGGCCGCCCCAGCGTCCGGAGCGGGGGTCGTTGGGGTCAGACGGGAGCGAGGTACATGGGGCGCAGCCGATGCTGGAGTAGCCCTTGTCGTAGAGGGAGACGAGGGGGATGTTGTGGGCCTGGGCGTAGAACCAGACATCGCGGGTTGACCACTCGGAGAGGGGGCTGATTTTGCGTATGGAGCGGCCGGTGGGGAGGGCGAAGTCTTCGATTTGGCGGAGGGCGGCGCGGCTTTTGGCCTGTTCGCGGCGGAGGCCGGTGAGCCAGAGCTTGTAGCCGGCGAGGGCGGCAAAGAGGGGGTTGACCTTACGGAGGCCGCAGCACTGAGTGGGGTCAGTCTGGTTGAGGATGCCGAACTGGGTTTCCTGCTGAGCGACGGTTTGCTCGGGCAGGATGTTGATGAGGTTCATGTGCCACTGGGCGGCGAGGCGGTCGCGGTATTCGAGCAGCTCGGGGAAGTGGTAGCCGGTGTCGAGGAAGACAACGGGGATTTCCGGGCGAATTTGCCGGGCCATGTGGAGGAGCACCATATCTTCCGCCTGAAAGCTGTTGGTCAGCACCACGTCCTGGGGGAAGGCGGCGAGCTCGTTGGCGACGAGTTGCTGGGCGACGGTGGCCTTCTCGGCTGGAGTGAGGGTGGGATCGGCGGCGGAATTGCTCATGGGACGAGTGCTCCTGTGTGGGTGAGAGACGGCATGGGGCAGCCATGGCAGGCCGCCCGGAATGCGGTGGGTTTTGGTTGCCGTGCCGGCTGGTGCGCCTAGAAGAGGAGCTTCAAGGCGAACTGGAGCTGACGCGAGGTGGTTGCGGTGGCGGTTTCAACACCGGCGGTGGGTGAGGCGACGGTGGCCGCACCGGGCTTGGCCGGGGTGGGGCCGGAGCTGAAGACGACAGCGTTGGGGGTGGTGAAGTTGGTGTGGTTGAGGAGGTTGAAGTATTCCACGCGGAACTGGGCGTGGAGGCGCTCGCGGATGGTGGCGTTCTTGAGGAGCGAGAGGTCAACGTCGGTGAGGCCGGGGCCGGTAAGCGCGTCGCGGCCGGCGTTGCCGTAACTGCCGGGGGTGGGGGCGATGAAAGCGTCAGGATTGAACCACTGGGCGGCGGTGTGGGGATAGAGTTTGCCGTGGAAGTCGGGGTTCAACTGGGGACGGGCGGGGTTGCGGGTGTCTCCATTGCCGGTGGGGTTGTAGCCGAGCTGGGGCGAGAAGGGGAAGCCGCTTTGGAGGGAGACGATGGTGGAGAGGCTCCAGCCGGAGACGATCTGCTGCCCGGAAGAGGGGACGTTGGAGAAGATGCGATGGCCCTGGCCGAGGGGGAGATCCCAGGTGCCGTTGAAGGCGGCGGAGTGAGCGACATTGGTGGCGGCGCGGCCGTAGTCGAGCTTGGGGTTGCCGGGGAAGGAGACGAAGGCCGGGGTGTTGGAGGAGACGCTGGTGTTCCAGGCGGAGCCGTCGTCGAGGTTTTTGGAGAAGGTGTAGACGCCGCGAAGCTGGAAACCGTGCGCGTACTGGCGGCGGGCATCGAGTTCAAGCGCGTGGTAGTTGCTGATGCCCTGCGAAACCCATGAGGTGGAGTTGGCGAGGGTGGAGTTGGCGAGGGTTTGCGAGGTGTAGTAGATGGCGCCCGCGGAGAGGGAGCCGGGGCATGCGGGGTCGGGGCAGATGACGTAGGGGGGGGTGTTCTGGTCTTCGGAGAGGATTTGATGATAGCTGTGGGAGCCGACGTAGCCGACGGTGAGGGTGGTGCGGGGAGCGATTTGCTGCTCGATTTTGAAGGTCCAGGCGAGGACGGTGGGGGTTTGGATGTCGCGCTGGACGTTGCTGGGGGAGACCTTGCCGCCGGTGGAGGTGGGCAGGGAGAGGCCGGGGAGGGCGGTGACGCTCTTGTTGCTGAAGGAGAGGGTGGTGTTGAAGGGGGCGACCTGGTCGAGGCGGTAGTCGAGGGTATCGAGGAGGGCGCGATGGAGGCCGAAGCTGGCGCGGAGGGCGGTTTTGCCGTTGCCGAAGAGGTCCCAGGCGAGGCCGACGCGGGGCTCGGGGAGGAAGGTTGCGCGATTCTGAGCGAGGGCGGAGTTGCCGACGGTGGGGGTGGCGTTGAAGACGCCGTCGGTGAAGTCGTAGTTGGCGGCGCGGCCGTGGGCCTCGTTCCAGCCATTGGAGGATTCGAAGCGGAAGCCGGCGCGGATTTCGAGGCGGGAGGTGGCCTTCCACGCATCTTCAATGAAGCCCGCGCCGAAGAGGGAGCGCCAGTTGAGGGCGGTGGGGGCGGCGACGATGGTGTACTTGGAGACCTGGCCCTGTTCGAAGGCGGCAAGGGTGGAGAAGGATGCCTGGCCGAACTGGTTCTGGGCGAGGAAGTCGTTGGACTGGAGGCGCTGGAGCCAGAGGCCGGCCTCGACCTGATGCTTGCCTCGGGTCCAGTAGACGTGGTCGTCGACGGTGAAGAGGTTGCGTGCGGTGCGGTTGCCGCTGCCGGTGTTTGCGCCGGCAAGGGTGATTTGGGATGCGCCGTTGCTGGCGGTGGAGCCGGCGATGACGACGGCACCGACGGGGCCGTTGGCGACCCAGCCCGGAACGCCGCCCGAGACGATGGAGTCAAAGCCAAAGACGGCGCGGGAGAAGCCGACGCGGAGGGTGTTGAGGAAGCTGGGGGAGAAAACGTGCTGCTCCTGGGCGCTGAGGACCTGCTCGCGGAGGCGCTCGTCGATGGAGGAGAAGGGGTTGGCGGTGGGGGTGGTGGCGGAGCTGTCGTCTACGGTGTAGGCGGCGAAGAAGAGGTCGTTGGCGGAGAGGTTGGAGTCAACGCGGGTGGTGCCGAAGTCTTCGCGAATGCGCTGGAGGGGGTTTGAGAATGCCTCGGCGATGCCGCTGCCGAGCTCGACGGTGCCGGTGGGCCAGAGGGCCAGGAGGGGCTGGACGGCGGGGACAGCGGCGGCGCGAGCAGCGGCATCAGGGACGAAGGTGACGTCAGAGAGGCCGAGATGCTGGCGGTAGCCCTCGTAGTTGGCGAAGGCGAAGAGCTTGTCCTTGAGGACGGGGCCGCCGGCGGCGAGGCCGAAGTCGTTGCGCTGGAAGGGGGGAATGGCGGCCTGGTCGAAGTAGTTGCGGGCGTCGAGGGCGCTGTTGCGGAAGAACTCGTAGGCGGAGCCGTGGAACTGGTTGCTGCCGGAGGCGGTGATGATGGAGACCTGGGCGCCGGTGCGCTTGCCGTAGTTGGCGCCGTAGGTGTCGCTGACGACGTTGAATTCGCGTACCGCCTCAACGCCGAGGAGCTGGCCGCTGGTGCCGCCGGGGGTGACGTTGATGAGCGATGCGCCGGTGTACTCAATGCCGTTGAGGAGGAAGAGGTTGTCCTGGGGGCGGCGGCCGGAGACCGAGTACATGTTGCCGACTGAGGAGTTGGAGGTGCCGACGGCGCCGGAGCGCTGGGTGGAGTAGCTGACGGATGCGGGGTTGAGCTGGAGGAGCTGGTCGAAGCTGCGGCCGTTGAGGGGGAGTTCCTTGACCTGGCGCTCGTTGACGAGGCCCTGGGATTGGAGGGTGGAGGTGTCCACGCTGACGGGGGTATCGACGACGGTGATTTCCTGGGCGACGGAGCCGACGGTGAGTTCGAGGTGGAGATGGACGCCCTGACCGACGGTGACGGTGATGCCGGTTTGGTTGAGGGGTGCGAAGCCGTCGTGGTTGACGGAGACGGTGTAGGTGCCGACGGAGACGGAGGGCGCGGAGAAGGTGCCGTCTGCGGAGGTGAGGAGGTGGCGCTCGGTGCCGGTTTCAACGTTGTGGATGACAACGTGGGCCTGGTTGACCGAGGAGTTGCTGGGGTCAACGACTTCGCCAGCGATGGTACCGCCGACAAGCTGTGCGGATGCGGGCAGCGCGGCAAGAAGGAGGGCAACTGCCAGGAAGAGGTAACGACCGAGATTCGAGGCTTGGAAGCGATGCATTTCATTACTCCAGGGACGTGGGGAAGCGGGTGCTTCGCTGGGAGGGGTTTCCAATTTGTGACGGTATGTTGCAGGCGGGCCGGCGGGGCCGGCGGGCGGGAATCAACAACAGGAATGACAACAACGCGCATGGACGCGGATGCGCTGCGGTGCGAGGGCACGCGAGGCAGGGTTGTTCCTGATGGATGACTGCATGGGGAAGCTCCGGGAAATTGTGCGCGATGTGTGTGTTGGGAATCCCGAGGTGTTCGGGATGGGTTCCCTCAGGCCTTACGGGCAGGAGAGAACGGGCCAGCGAGTGCTAGCAACAACAGAGACAACAACAGGCGCGACGATGGGAGCGGGAAGACATAATTTGCAACTGTGCTTACCTTATGGAAGGTTGGGCTGTGTGTCAAGTTTGCCGGATTGGGGGAGATTCGATAGTCTGGAGTGGATGAAGCTGATTGCGCAGCCCGGTTGTTGTCGCGTGTCGCCCGACGCGTGTTGTTGCTGCGCCTAATCGCTTCCCCTTCTTCCCTGACACAGTGACAGCTTAGGGAAATTCCCCCCACAAGAGACGTGTGAGCAGAACGAGCGGCAGAGTGTCGCTGCGGCGGGCTGAAAGCGCACACCACCATACAGATGCAGGCGGTATCCATACGATGTCCACGGTAAGTACAGTCGTTGAGCAAACTGATGCGCTGCGCGAGCGAGCGCTGCCCTCGCTGAGCCATTTGCAGGCACTGGAGGCGGAGAGCATTCACATTCTGCGCGAAGCGGTGGCGGAGTTTGCCAAGCCGGTGATGCTGTATTCGATTGGCAAGGATTCGAGTGTGATGTTGCGGCTGGCGCAGAAGGCGTTTTATCCGGGGCCGATTCCGTTTCCTCTGCTGCATGTGGACACGAGCTACAAATTTCCGGAGATGATTGCGTTTCGCGATGGGTATGCGAAGGAGATTGGCGCGGAGCTGCTTGTGCATCGCAATGAAGAAGCGATTGCCTCGGGGGCGAATCCGCACACGCTGGGAACGCAGAACTGCTGCGGATTGCTGAAGACGCGGTCGCTGCTGGATGGGCTGGCGGAAGGCGGGTATGATGCCGCGTTTGGCGGAGCGCGGCGCGATGAAGAGAAGTCGCGCGCGAAGGAGCGCGTGTACAGCTTTCGCGATGGCGCGGGACAGTGGGACCCGAAGAATCAGCGGCCTGAGTTGTGGAACATCTACAACTCGCGACTGAGGAAGGGCGAGTCGATTCGCGTGTTTCCGCTGTCGAACTGGACGGAGCTGGATATCTGGCTGTACATCCACATGGAGAAGATTCCGATTGTTCCGTTGTACTTTGCGAAGGAGCGGCTGGTGGTGGAGCGCGGCGGATCGCTGATTGTGCACTATGACCATTTGCCGCTGTTGCCAGGAGAGACGCCGAAGCCGGTGATGTGCCGGATGCGTTCGCTGGGGTGCCTGCCGTGCACAGGCGCGATTCGATCGGAGGCGGATACGCTGCCGAAGATTATTGAAGAGATGCTGGCCTTCCGGCGGAGCGAGCGCGAGAACCGCGTGATTGACCACGATGAAGAAGGCTCAATGGAAGTGAAGAAGCGCGAGGGGTACTTCTAAGATGACGATTGCAGAGTTGCAGGCGACGAACGAGCAGGATGCCCCGGAGAAGTTTGAAGACTTTTTGAATCAGCACATGGATCGCGGGCTGTTGCGATTTTCCACGGCGGGCAGTGTGGATGATGGCAAGAGCACGCTGATTGGGCGGCTGCTGCACGATACGAAGGGCATCTACGATGACCAACTGGCGGCGCTGAAGAACAGCCGGTTGAACCGGTCGAGCGGGCCGATTGATTTCAGCCTGCTGACGGATGGGCTGAAGGCGGAGCGGGAGCAGGGCATCACGATTGATGTGGCATACCGCTACTTTGCGACGCCGAAGCGGAAGTTCATCATTGCGGACACGCCGGGGCATGAGCAGTACACGCGGAATATGGCGACGGGCGCGTCGACGGCGGATTTGGCGATTGTGCTGATTGATGCGATTGCGTTCGAGCGCAAGGGGGGCTTGCTGCCGCAGTCGCGGAGGCACACGTTCCTGGCGGCACTGCTGGGAATTCCGCACGTGGTGGCGGCGGTGAACAAGATGGATTTGGCGGGCTACGATGAGACGCGGTTCCGCGTGATTGAGGCGGAGTATCAGGCGTTTGCGCGTGAGCTGGGGCTGAACAACGTGGTGGTGATCCCGATCAGCGCGCTGGCAGGGGACAACATTGTGGAGCGCGGCGCGGAGATGCCGTGGTACACGGGGCCGACGCTGCTGGAGCAACTGGAAGGCGCGGAGCTGGAGCCGGAGGATGTGCAGGGACGGGCGTTGCGTTTTCCAATTCAACTGGTGCTGCGGCCGAATATGGAGTTTCGCGGATATGCGGGGCAGGTGGCGAGCGGCGTGGTGCGGCAGGGCGACCGTGTGGTGGCGTTGCCGAGCGGACGCGAGACGACGGTGAAGCGGATCGTGACCTGGGATGGCGACCTGACGGTTGCGCGGAACGGGCAGAGCGTGACGCTGGAGCTGGCGGACGAGATTGATTTGTCGCGCGGCGAGATGCTGGTGGCACCGAAGGCGCGGCCGCACATGGCGCGGCACTTTGCGGCGAGCGTGGTTTGGATGCACGAGGAGCCGCTGAAGCTGGGCGCAAGCTACGTGGTGAAGCACTCCACGCGGAGTGTGCGGGCGCGGGTGGCGGCGATTCGGCATCGAGTGGATATCCACACGATGGAGAAGGTGCCGGCGACGACCCTGGCGATGAATGATATTGCTGTGGTGGAGTTTGAGGCTGCGAAGCCGCTGTTTTTTGACGCTTACGCGGAGAACCGGGCGACGGGGAATTTCATCCTGATTGACCCGATTACGAATGCGACGGTGGGCGCGGCGATGCTGACCGAGGCGCTGGAAGAAGAGACGGCGGGACGGACGCGCGTGCTGCCGGTGCTGGTGCATGCGAAGGGCAAGCCGGAGCTGGCGGCGACGGTGGCGAAGGCGCTGCGGGCGCGAGGCCAGGCGGTGGTGAACCTGGACGACGAGCACATTGGCGATGCTGGATTTGCCGCGGCGCTGCGGGCGACGCAGTTGGCCGGGGCAATTGGGGTAACGACGCGCGAAGGGTTGCCAGTGGGCGAGCTGGAGGCGTTTCTGGAAGGCGAGCAGGTGCTGACGGCGGCGGATGAAGAGCGGCTGGCGCGGCAACTGGGACTGACGGAAGCGGAGCTGGACTGGGCGATTTAGCGGCGTGTGGAGTGAGCCGAAAGAGGGGCGAAGGGGCGAGCTGCGGGGCAGGGAGCGATTTTTGATTTCGCGCGGACTTTCGCTTTTTCTTCTAGTGTCCGGCGCGACTATCCTGCTACAATCCAACCGAACTGCAAAGACAATTTCCGCTGGATTCCTGCCTGTTTGGGGGGCGTTTTGCGGCTGATTGCAAAGATAAAGGAGACCTCCCCATGGGTTTGGCAGAAGACAGGGCACGCGCGGTAGAGAGCGCGCTTTCGCAGATAGAGAAGCAGTTTGGCAAGGGATCGATCATGCGCCTTGGCTCGAAGGAAGCCATTGTGCCGATTTCAGTGATCTCGACCGGCTCAATCAGCTTTGATGCCGCGCTGGGGGTGGGAGGGGTTCCGCGTGGACGCGTGATTGAGATTTTTGGGCCTGAGAGCTCGGGCAAGACGACGATTACGCTGCAGATTATTGCCGAGGCGCAAAAGGCCGGCGGGCTGGCGGCGTTTGTGGATGCCGAGCACGCGCTGGACCCGGCGTATGCGAAGAAGCTGGGCGTGGATACGGACAACCTGCTGATTTCGCAGCCGGACTATGGCGAGCAGGCGCTGGAGATTACCGAAGCGCTGGTGCGGTCGGGCGCGATTGACGTGCTGGTGGTGGACTCGGTTGCGGCGCTGGTTCCGAAGGCGGAACTGGATGGCGAGATGGGCGACTCGCATGTGGGATTGCAGGCGCGGCTGATGTCGCAGGCGCTGAGGAAGCTGACGGGCACGGTGTCGAAGTCGCGGACAAGCCTGATCTTCATCAACCAGATTCGCGAGAAGATTGGCGTGATGTTTGGCAATCCTGAGACGACGACGGGCGGGCGGGCGCTGAAGTTCTACTCGTCGGTGCGCGTGGATATTCGGCGCATTGCCGCGGTGAAGGAAGGCGATGTTGTTGTGGGTTCGCGCACCAAGGTGAAGATTGTGAAGAACAAGGTTGCGGCACCGTTCCGCGAGGCCGAGTTCGACATTCTGTATGGTGAGGGCATTTCTCGCGAGGGGGATGTGCTGGACCTGGCGGTGCTGCACAATATTGTGGAGAAGTCGGGCGCGTGGTACAGCTACGACGGCGAGCGGATTGGGCAGGGTCGCGAGAATGTGCGGACCTTCCTGAAGGACAACAAGGATATTTATGTGAAGATGGACGCGGCTGTACGGGCGAAGCTGGGAATTGGTGCGGGGGCGAAGGCGGAGATTCCGCCGGTTCCCGCCGATGGCCCGGTGGCGGCGGCGCAGGTGGTACGCGGGCGGAAGTAAGGCCTGGCGGAAGATCCGGAAGGAACGGGAAGCGGCTGCCTTGGGTGGCCGCTTTTTTTTGACCGCGGTTGACAGTCTATCTATTGTTATCTATGCTTTGTTTCTGAGGATTGTCCCATGCGAGACAGTGACCGGGTGCGCGATTATGTGAAGACGGCCTATATTGTGCCAGCACGCAGGTTGGGTGCGAGTACAGTGACGGTTCGGTCTGGGAATATCTGCCGGGAGATGAACTGGGAGACGAAGAAGATGCCCCAGATCTGTTCTGCTCTGGCATCACAGAAGTTCGGAAACCAGGCGGGTACGGAGCTTGTGGCAAAGCAGGGGCCGCCCTCGGGCCAAAGCTCAACCGTAGAGTTCACCTATCGGATAAACAAGGAGACTGCGACAAGCGACGATGTGAGGAGTTCACAGGGGCCGGGAGCTGGGAGCGGCGTTCGCCTGATGGACCTTTGGGGGATCTTCGCGGATGGGTACAAGCAACTGGGCGGTGCAGAGGCGTTCATGCGCGCGGAGCGGGATGCCTGGGGACCAGACCCGTGGGAGAAGTTGGAGGCACAACGAGTTAAGGAATCACGAAAGGCGGAATGAAATTGAGCCGAATCTATTGGGACTCGATGCTTTTCGCTTATGTGATGGAAGGCAATCCAGCGTTTGGCCCGCAGGTGGATGCAATGCTGACTTCGCTGGTGGCACGTGGCGATACCTTATGTACGAGCATTTTTGGCGTGGGTGAAGTCTTGACCGGGCCGAGGAAGCTGAAGGACACGACAACCGAGGCACGGTTGAAGAGCTTCTTCCTCAGCGGTGTGGTGGAGATATTGCCATTCACTATCGAGACGGCGGAACGCTTTGCCGGAATCCGGGCCGAAACGTGGGTGCACCCTGGAGATGCGATCCACTTGGCAAGTGCCGCCCTGGCAAAGGTGGATGTGTTTGTCACGAATGACAAGCAATTGCAGCGGTTGAAGGTGAGCGGGATTCAATTCATCGTTGGGCTCGACGGCAAACTGTTTTAAGGAGGTTGCCATGGATTTTTATGTTTACCAAAACTGGCATCGAGAAAGAGCACGACTTCACCGCGGGGAATGTCGCCATTGTCGGGAGGGGCAAGGGAGCCAACCGGTGGACAGCGGTCGGAATGGGAAGTGGCACGGACCCATCGAAGAACGGAAGGCTGCGCAATTGCTGTTGGACTCATTTGGGTATGCCGATGCAAAAGAGTGTCCGTTCTGCTGCCAAGAGTAGCGTGCGCACCGGAGTGTGGCACTGTTTTTTGGAGACCGCTGCTAGAATCCGTAATGGGAGCGGCCATTGAGCGTCAAAGCTATTTATCCCGGAACGTTTGACCCGCCGACGAACGGGCATCTTGACCTGATTCAGCGCGGGTCGATGTTGTTTGAGCATTTGACGGTGGCGATTTTGTCGAATCCGATCAAGAATCCGCTGTTTACTGTGCAGGAGCGGGTGGAGATGCTGCGGGAGTCGACGCGGCAGATTGAGAATGTGTCGGTGGCGACGTTTGACGGGCTGATGGTGGACTTTGCCCGGATGATTGGGGCTCATGCTGTGCTGCGCGGCATTCGAGCGATCTCCGATTATGAGTACGAGTTCCAGATGGCGCTGATGAATCGGCGGCTGGCGCCGGAGATTGAGACGGTCTTTTTGCAGCCGGCGGGTCGTTATTCGTTCGTGAGCTCGCGGATGGTGAAGGAAGTGTTCAGCTTTGGCGGGGACGTGGCGGGGCTGGTGCCGGCGAATGTGCTGAAGCGGCTGAAGAAGCAGGTACGGAAGCCGAGCGCCGCGATGCCGATTGTGACTGGCGAGCGGATGTAGAGGCAAACGAGGCGCCTTTGGCGGCGGGCCGATGGCAAACCTGATTCCGATGAAGCGCTTTCTGCGGTCATGCGGAGCGTAACTGGCACATCCTATAAGTTGATAGCCGCCGATGGGCGGGCGAAGCTGTGTCGGTTGTTGAGCCGCAGGAATCGCCGAGCTGTGGCGCTGGAGCGCGGATGAGTGTGTTGCGCAGGCCCGGAGTGGTGTGGCTGCTGGGGATTTGCCTGGCGGCGGGCTCGGCGTGCGCGCTGGAGCCGGATGCCAAGCCTCCGCAACCGGGAGAGATTGGCTGGCAGCGGGCGGTGCGGCTGCGGACGCAACTGGAGGCGATGCCGGCGGAGCAGCGTACGGCGGAGCGATACCAGGAAGTGATGGACGCCTTCCGGCAGGTGTACCGGCTGGACCCGAATATTGCGCGGGCTCCGCAGGCGGTGGCAGCGGTGGCGGATTTGCTGGTGGAGCGGGGCAAGCTGCTGCATGAGGATGGTGCGTTCCATGCGGCGATGCTGCAGTATGAGCTGCTGCGGAAGCAGTATCCGCATACGGATGATGCTGCTCTGGCGCTGTTGCTGGAGGCGGAGCTTTGCCGGGATGACTTGCGGGACAACGGATGCGCGCGGCAGAAGCTGTCGAGCGTGGTGGTGGCGTTCCCGAATACGAGCTTCAGCGAGCAGGCGGAGCTGGAGCTGAAGCAGTTGCCTGCGCCGAAGGCGGGCGAGCATGCGTATGTGACCGGGGCTGCGGAGATGGATGCGGCTCCGCTGTTGCCGCACGTGGACGCTGCGCCGAAGCTGCCGCCGGCGAGGCCGGAGATTGGGGCAGCACCGCGGCTGCCGCCGCTGCATCCACGGGCGGAGAGTGGGCCGGGGCCGGTGAATGCTCCGGAGAGGGTGACGAACGCTGCTGCGCCGTCGCCGGATTTGGGCAGGATTCCGGATGCGGTTGAGGACGCTGGTGGGGATGCGGGCGGGCCGGTGCGGATTACGGGGATGCGGCACTGGTCGAATGCGACTTCGACGCGGATTGCGATTGATTTGACGGGGAAGGTGACGTACCAGGCGGTGCGGCTGAAGAATCCTGACCGGATCTACTTTGACCTGCACGGGGCGCACCTGGCGGCGGGAACGCGGGGGCAGGTGACGGAGCAGGTGGATGACGGGTACCTGTCGCGGATACGGTCGGCGCAGTTCAAGCCGGATGTGGTGCGCGTGGTGCTGGATGTGAGCGATGTGCTGGAGTACTCGGCGTTTTTGATGCCGAATCCGTGGCGGCTGATTATTGATGTGCATGGGGCGGCGAGTGGGCCGAAAAAGACGCCGATGAGCGCGCCGGCGGTGCCGAAGCAGGATGCGCCGCTGATGGCGGAGGCGGGAGCGCAGGAGAATGGCAGGGACGGGAATGCCGATGTGGCGAAGCTGAGCACGGAGCCGGGACGTGTGGCGGCAACGCGGCTGCCGACGAGCCGGCCGGTGGTGGTGGGGACGGAGGAGGAGATTCCGCAGCCGGCGCTGGTGCTGGCCGGGGTGGCCAAGAAGGCGGGGAAGAACGGGAAAGCCGCGCCGCCGATACGGATTGTGATTGATGCCGGGCACGGCGGGCACGACAGCGGGACGCTGGGGCCGGGGGGCATTGAAGAGAAGGACGTGGTGCTGGATGTGGCGCTGCGGACGGGAAAGCTGCTGCACGAGAAGCTGGGTGCGGAGATTTTGTACACGCGGTCGGATGACACATTTGTGCCGCTGGAGACGCGGACTGCGATTGCCAACAGGGCTGGGGCGGATTTGTTTTTGTCAGTTCATGCGAATTCCAGCGACGAGGATGCGCGGGGAGTGGAGGCCTACTACCTGAACGCGACGGCGAATGCGCGGGCGGTGGCGATTGCGGAGCGGGAGAACAATGTGGCGGGGCACGAGGTGGGGCAGTTATCGGAGATGGTGCGGCGGATTTCGCTGAAGGAGCGGGTGGAGGAGTCGCGGGAGTTTGCGGCAGATGTGGACGCGAAGCTGTATGGGGCGCTGAAGGCGGGGAATCCGGGGCTGAAGGACCGCGGGGTGAAGAAGGCTCCGTTCATGGTGCTGATTGGGGCGCAGATGCCTGCGGTGCTGGCGGAGATCAGCTTTTTGACGAACAAGGACGATGCGAAGAAGCTGGCCAAGCCGGCGTACCGGCAGAAGATAGCGGCGGCGCTGGAGGCGGGGGTGGAGCGTTATGTGCGGACGCGGAAGCCTGTGGTGCCTCGAAGCCGGTTCCAGGGGACGACGGAAGTTGCGATGGCGGGGGAGCGGGGCGGGAAGTAGGGGCGGGGTTGGTGTTTAGCGAGTTAGCTGCGGCTGCGTTGCGATAGCAGGTTAGCAAGTTAGCGGGAGCTGTGGGTCTCGGGGGCTAGCGGCCCTGGGGGCAGAGATCAAGCTGCGATCGATGACGGCCGTGAGAATCAGCCCGCGGGTTAGCCGGAAGCGCTATTTGGGGGCGATGACCTGGAGAAGGACGAGTTGCTTGGAGCGGTCGCGGAAGATCTCGACCTGGACGGGTTTGCCTTCGGAGGAGCGGAGGGCGCGTTCCCAGTCAGAGACGGTGGCGATGGTGTCTGGACCGACCTGGAGGATGACATCGCGGGGTTTGAGGCCGGCGGCGAAGGCGGCGCTTTTGCTGGCGACGCTCTTGATGACCAGGCCTGAGGAGACGCCTAGGATTTCCGCGGTTTGCGGGGCGAGGGGCTCAACCAGCGCGCCGACGTTGAGGGAGTGGCCCATGGACCAGAGGTGGAAGCCGGCGGGGGCGTCGGGCGAGGCGGCACCGGAGACGAAGCCGAAGGCGGGGGCGGAGTAGCCGCCGCTGCCGATTTCCTGGCGGGCCTGCTCCTGGACCTTGCGGCGGTCGGCCATTTGCACGGAGACGGTTTGGCGTGCGCCGTCGCGGCTGATGACGAGCTCGACCTTGTGGCCGATAGCAACTTCGTGGAGGAGCTTGCGGAGCTGGTCAGCGGACTGGATGCGGCTGCCGTTGAGCTGGAGAATGACATCGTGGACGCGCAGGCCGACCTTGGCGGCGGGGGCGTCGTGGTCGAGGAGGGTGATTTCCGCACCCTGGGGCGAGCCGAGGCGGAGTGCCTGGGCGCGCTCGGAGTCAACATCGCCGAGGTAGACGCCGAGGTATCCCTGGGAGGCGGTGCGGAGGAGCAGGGGGGTGGTTTCGTCGGTGAGGGTGTGGAGCTGGAGGGCCTGTGCGCAGGCGAGTGTTGCGCCGGCAAGGAGGATGGTCCCAGCGAGGAGGATTTTCGTATTTCCCATTGGCCTCAAAAAGTTCTTCATTGGTACTGCTCCCGCCCACTTTGCCTGGCTCTTACTCTTCTTGTTTCCCTGTCTTGTGGGACGCGGGAGGGGGAAGAAGGTGAGACATGGCGGCAGCGGGCTGCCTGTGCATTTACTGTACTTCGGAAACGCGTCGCAACACCATACGGGAGGTGTTACGAATTTGGGAATTCTGGTCAGAAAGTGCAACTGTGGAGAGGACCTGACGGACGCTGGTGTCTGCCTCGACCGGCTGCAGGATGCTGATGGCCTGGGAACGAACGCGGGAGTCGGGGTCGTTCATCAGGGTTTCCAGAATGGCGTCGCGAACCTGCATGTCCTCTTCGACGAAGGGCTCAAGGCCCTGGAGCGCCTTGGAGCGGACCTGGGCGCTGCGGTCGTAGCGGAGGGCAACCATGAGAGCCTCGCGGATGCCGGTGCCCTGCATATCGGCCTGGCGGCAGGCGTGGCCGGCGCGGCACTCATCGGCGAGCAGCGCGATGGAGTCGTTGCGGACGTTGGAGCTGGAGGCGTTTTGCGAGGCCACCATGAGGAGCTGGCGGATTTGGGGATCGTCGAGGGAGCCGCGAAGCTGGCGGGGTTCGACCTGGTTGTAGCTGACCTCGACCTGCTCAGAGTTGGGCTGGCGGACGATGCGGGAGACGCTGGAGATTTGCGGGATGGATTCGGAGACGGTGCCCTGGGGGCTGCCGGCTACGTCGGATGCGGCGACGGGAAGGGCAACGGGCTGGGCGGCGGCGAGCTGGGCTGCCTGGCGCTGGGCGTGACGCTGAGAAAGCTGGAAGCCGACGACTGAGCCCATGCCGATGCCGGCGACGAGCAGAAGGGCTGCCGCGGCGGGAGCGGCCTGGAGGCTGCCGGCGGTGCGGGTGAACCACTGGGCAAGACGCTGATACCAGCGCAGCGGAGGCAAGGAGTCGAGGGCTTCGTCGAGCCGGGCGCGGGAACGGGCGACGAGGTTGGGGCTGGGCTCCTCGACAGGCCAGCAGTCGGCGAGGGTCTTGATTGCCTGGAGGCGGGCATTCTCCTGGCGGCAGTCGGCGCAGCCAGCCAGGTGTAGCTCAAGCTGATGACGCTGGTCATCGGCGAGTTCGCCGTAGGCGGCCAATGCGATGTTCTGATGGCTCTGATTGCAATTCATGGTGTACGTCCTGTCTTGCCTCAAAAGGTGTTGCGTTGTTGCCTTGGCCCTGGGTTGCCTTGTTGCCGGGGCTTGGGCCCCTGGCTGGCGAACTCTCGTGGCCGGAATTATCGCAAGCCCGCGAGTTGCGCGCGGAGCTTTTTGGTAGCGCGGAAGAGGGTGTTCTTGGCGGTCTCTTCCGTGGTGTGGAGCATGTCTCCGATGGTGCGGAGGCGGAGTCCCTGGTAGTGCTTGAGTTCAAAGACCATGCGCTCGCGGGGGGTGAGTTTGTCGAGAGCCTGGTGGATGGATTCGCCGAGGGCCTTGCGTTCGAGCTCGCGGGCGGGGTTGGAGAAAGAACGATCGTCAGAGACCGATGCCATGAGGTCGATTTCGTCGCCGGAGTTGTCGAGGACGACGGCGGAGTCTTCACGCCGGGTTTTGCGGCGGCGCATCTGGTCGAGGCAGAGGTTGGTGACGATGCGGTAGATCCAGGTGTAGAAGGAGCACTCAAAGCGGAAGTTGCCGAGGTAGCGGTAGGCTTTGAGGAATGCCTCCTGATAGATGTCTTCGGCGTCCTGCTCGCTGCCGGTGAGATGAAGGGCGAGACGGAGGACCTGATGCTCGTATTGGCGGACGAGAGAGTCAAAGGCGGCACGCGAGCCGGCCTGCGCTTCGCGGATGAGTTCCATCTCGGTGGCACGTTCGCGGAGCCGCTCTTCGGAGTCGGGTTCGCGTCGGCGGTCTCTGGTAGTCGCGGCCATGCCTCGTGAGGATTGTACCCCGAGGGTGGGTGACCATGCTGCGCCTGCCGAGGCAGGGAGGGGAAGTGCGTCTGTTGCCATGTGCGTAATCTCCGGAGCAAACGCTGGTGTCGACAGTGAGATAGACGGTTTTTGGGGTGGGAGGTGAGCACGGGAGAAATTTTGGACTTGCGGTGCGGGTGGTTGGGGAATCCACAACGGGGATGGCGGCGGGGCGGATAGAATCAAACGCGATGAGCGCGAGTTTGTTTCCCCAGGAAGCCGAAGGAAAGTCCACGCAAGAGATGGTGGTAGCCCACTGCGACGGAGGTTCGCGGGGCAACCCGGGGCCGGCCGGCTATGGCGCGGTGATTGAAGACATGCAGGGCCGTGTGATTGGGCGGCTGAGCGAGTTCCTGGGCAAGCGGACGAACAACTTTGCCGAGTATGCGGGGCTGCTGGGGGTGCTGGAGTGGTGCCTGAAGAACGGCTACCGGCGGCTGCGGGTGGTGGCTGACAGCGAACTGATGGTGAAGCAGATGCAGGGCAAGTACCGGGTGAACAGCCCGGATTTGCGGCCGTTGTGGGAGGAGGCGCGGAAGCGGGCGGGGCAACTGGAGCGGTTTGAGATACACCACACGCTGCGGGGCGGGAACAAGGAAGCGGACCAACTGGCGAATGACGCGATGGACCGGGGGATGGGGCGGGTACCGGCTGGGGCGGCGGCGACTGGAGCAGGTGCTGGTGGGGTGCGGACGGGGAGTGCTGGGCCAATGGCGGCGAAGGCGGCAGTGAAGGCACCGCGGGTGGTGCTGGAGGGGTTTGTGAAGAATGGGGTGGTGCATATCCTGGAGGGCGAGTTGCCGGAGGGGATATTTGTGAAGATTGTGCGGGAGTGAGAGGCAGCTTCCAGCTATTCGCTGGGTTGAGATGCGCTCGAGTACGGTGGGCTGCCGTGGGATTGGTGAGTCCCACATCTCCCGTTAGAAGAGGCCGGTAGATTTGGGGCACCCTGGGTGGTTTGGGTTGGGAGATTTCTTCGGGGCGGAGTTCCTTACTTTTCTTAGATTTCAATACTTATCGCGCGGACCCTTACATTTTGCAATAATCCTTACTTTTTCGGTAAAGTAAGGATAGTGGGGTAGATGTAAGGAGGGGTGATGGCGCTGGCGAAGGTGACGAGCAAGGGGCAGATTACGATTCCTGCGGAGGTTCGGGCGGAGCTGGGGTTGAAGGCTGGGGATTCTGTGATGTTTTACCGGAATCCTGTTGGCGGGTATTGGGTTCTGGCGAGGACCAAGTCGATTCGGGATTTGAAGGGGCAATTTCCGAAGGTGAACCGGGTGGTGAGCCTGGAGGAGATGGACGAGGCGATTGCCCGTGGAGCAGCCGGGCTGCCTGAGCCGGACGAAAGGGACGCGGCGGTTGGGGCGGGCAAGATGGCCGAGGTGGATGCGGCGTGATTGGGATTGATACGAACGTGCTGGTGCGGTTTATCACCGAGGACAACAGGCAGCAGTGGGCCTTGGCGGTGGATTTGCTCAACCAGCTTTCCCCCAAGAATCCCGGGTGGGTTTCGCTGGTGACGGCGGTGGAGTTGGAGTGGGTGTTGTCGCGGTCGTATCGGATGAAGCGGGCCGATGTTGTGATTTGCTACCAGATGCTGTTGCAGGTAGAGGATTTGCGCTTTGAATACAGGGAGTTTCTGGAGAGGGCTTTGGAGAGCTACGAGCGGAGCAGTGCCGGCCTGGGCGACCACGTGATTGCGATGGGTGGCCGGGAATCTGGGTGCTCTGCGACCTTCACGTTTGACAAGGATGCTGCGCGGGCGGCGGGAATGACGCTGCTGGGGTAGGGGCGGTTGGGGGCTGGGGCGCCCCCCCTGGGGAATCACACGCTAAAAGCGGAGGGAGAGGCAGCTGAGGCCGCCGTCCATTTTGCGGAACTCGCTCATGTCGAGGGCGAGTGGGTGGAAGCCTGCGTCGGTGAGCTGGCGCTCGAAGGTGGGATAGCCCTGGGCGACGAGAACTCGGTCGTTGACGCGGACGCAGTTGGCGGCGTAGCTGATGGCCTGGGGGACGACGATGATGCGGTAGCCGGCGAACTGGCTGGCGAACTGGGGGTCGGCGGCCATTTCTTCCATGACAACCAGGGTGTTGTCGCCGATGAAGGCGATGCCGCTTTTGAGGTGGAGGATGGAGGTCATGTGGCGGATGTCGATGACGGAGCTGGTGTAGCCCTGGGCGGCGAGGTGGTGGGCGAGCTGGTTTGCGCCCTCGGGGTTGGTGCGGAGCGAGACGCCGAGGAAGAAATGGGTACCGGCTTCGCAGATGTCGCCGCCGTCGAGGGTGCCGGGGGCGGTGATTTGGGCGGCATCGGGGTAAAAGCTGCGGACGGTGGGGGCGATGGCCGAGACTTCGCCGAGGCGGCTGGCTGCGCCGGGGCGGGTAAGCATGGCGGCGTGCGGGGTGAGAACGGCGGCGTCTTCGACGAAGGTGGAGTCGGGGAAGGCCGGGTCGGCGGGGAGCCAGGTGAGGGAGAGGCCGAGACCTTCCAGTGCCTGGCAGTAGGCGGCGTGCTGGGCGAGGACCTGATCGAGGGCGGGAACGCCGAAATCGACAGTGGTGAGACCGTCAGCAAAGTTGTCGCAGGGAGTGCGGACGATGGCGCGGGAGAAGTGCATGGTTCAGGGCCTTTCAGGAAAGCTGTGCGGCGGAGCGCCTGCTGAGAAGACGATACGTTGGGAGGGCGACGAGGAGCAACGCGGCGGCGCGGAGGCCGCTGGCGGGATCGTCGCGGAGGTCGAATACGAGGAAGATGATGGAGGCGGCGAGGACGAGGAGAGTGGTGTAGGGGTATCCCCAGGCGCGGAAGGGGCGGGGGAGATTGGGCTGGCGGATGCGGAGCCAGAGGACGGCGGAGTAGTTGACGCAGTACATGGCGGCGACGAGGATGGCGGCGACGGCAATGATCTGGTCGAACTGGCCGCTGAGGAGGAAGATGGCGACGAGGGCGGCGGAGATGGCTAGGGCGAGGCGTGGGGTTCCGCCGGCGCTGACCTGGGCGGCGCGGGAGGAGAAGAGGCCGTCGCGACCGATGGCGAAGAGGATGCGGGGCGCGCCGAGGAGGACGGCGTTGATGAGCGAGAGCAGGGTGAGAAGGCTGAGGGCGGTGACGAACTGGGCGCTGCCGGCGGGGAAGACGATGCGGGCGGCGTCTGCGGCGGGCAGGGTGGAGGCGGCGAGCGCGGGCAGGCTGAGGACGTGGACGAAGGCGAGGTTCATGAGCAGGTAGAGGCCGATGATGGTGAGGACGCCGCCGATCATGGCGCGGGGCAGGTGGTGGGCGGCGTTGGTGTCCTCTTCAGTGAAGTAGATGGCCTCGTACCAGCCGTCGTAGGTGACGACGATGGCGCGGAGGGCGGCCATGAGGGGGGCGATGGCGACGAAGAGGCTGCCGGTGGGGTGGGGTGCGGCGACGGCTGAGGAGGAATGGAAGAGGCAGGCGATGGCGAGGGCGAGGAAGGTGACGGCGGTGAGGGAGCTGGTGACCTGCTGGAGGCGGCTGGAGAGCTGGAGGCCGAACCAGTGGATGGAGGAGAAGAGGGCGAGGATGGCGATGGCGAGCGCGGTTTGGGTGTGGGGGCCGGCGGGGAGCAGGCCGGGAGAGAGGCCGGGGATGAGGGCGGTGAGGTAGTCGGCGGCGGCGGCGGCTCCGTAGGCGACGACGGCGCAGTTGTTGAGCCAGTCTGCCCAGCCCATGGCGAATCCGGCGGCGGGGCCCCAGGCGTGGCGGGTGTAGACGTAGAATCCGCCGGCCTGGGGGAGAGCTGCGCCGAGTTCGGCGACCTGGATGGCACCGAGGAGGGCGTATGCGCCGCCGAAGAGCCAGACGGCGGCGATGAGCCAGGGGTTGGGGAGCTGGGCGGCGATGGTGGCGGGGAGGCGGAGAATGCCGACGCCGACGGTTCCGCCGAAGATGACGGCGAGGCCGAAGCCGAGGCCGAGGATGCGGCGGAGGGGTGTGGCGGGCGGCTGGGGCATCTTAGAACTTTACATGAGGGGGTAGGGGGAAAGGGACGCAGGGACTGGGGACGCAGGGACTAAAAACTCTTTGATTGGTGAGGTTGGGGGAGTGGTTAATCCCATGTCCCAGCAGGACATGGGGCACCCGGAGTTGGGTCAGACGGAATGGTAGGTGGTGTAGTGCTCGTCGTGGATGTGGAAGAAGGGGCGGAGGCGGATGGGGCCGGAGGCGGATGGGATTTGCCACTCGGGGATGGGGGATTTGGGGACGGGCTGGGCGGCGAGGAGCTGGTCGCGGGTGAAAGCCGGGGCCTGAGTGCCGAGGGCGAAAAGGACGAGCGGGCCGCGGACGAGGGCGACGGTGTTGGGGTGCTCGGGTTCGATGGCTTCGAGGCGGAGGGGCAGGGGGAGGGTGAGCTCGATTTTGTCGCTCTTGCCCCAGTGGCGGTCGATGGTGATGAATCCGTTTTGGACGACAAGGCGGGTGGGTGCCTTGTTGATGCGGACCTCGACGGTGGGTGAGGTGCCCTGGGCCCAGGCGGGGATGCGGAGGCGGAGGAGGGCGCGTGTGCCTTTGCCAGCCTGGACCTCGAAATGGAGGTTGCCGTCGATGGGGTAGTTGTGGGACTGGCGGAGGAGGATTTGGTCGCCGTCCCAGTTGGTCCAGGTGAGGGATGAGGGCAGGTAGAGGTTGACCCAGATGCCGTCGTCGTCCTTGAGATAGGTGGAGATGCGGTAGTCGGCGGTGACCTGCGGGAGGGTTCCGGCGCAGCAGGGGAATTTGTCGTCGTGATAGAACTTGGTGCCGCCGGGGGCGTAGTCGGAGTAGTAGAAGGCGCGGCCATCGGCCTGGAGGGGGAGCGCGCCGAGGACGGTGTTGTAGAAGATGCGCTCCATGCTGTCGCCGTAGCGTCCGTCGCGAGTGACGCGGAGGAGGTAGCGGGTGAGCTTGAAGTGGCCGTAGCTGCCGCAGGGGGTTTCAAAGTGGTGGTGGGTGTTGGTGAGGGAGGCGAGGAGCGCGCCGGTGCCGGGGGTGCGGAAGCTCTCGTCGGGGCCCCAGGCGCCGGTGGCGTAGCTTTGCGCGTGAATCATGGCAAAGCCGTTTTTGGCGGCGGCGAGGTGCTTGAGGCTGTTGTCAGAGAGGTAAGCCTGCATGGCGGAGCTGAGGGAGTTGCAGAAGCTGTAGGCGTGATGGCCGTTGAGGACGTTCTCGTTGCGGCTGAGGGGGTCGTTCCAGGTGGGGTCGAGGAGGTAGCGGCGGGCCATGACGCGATACTGGTCGCCGGCACCGCGCTGGGCGGCGAGGTAGAGATTTTCGGCGAGGGTGTAGGGCTCGTCCCAGGTGTAGTCGTCGGTGGTGTTGTCGCCAACGGAGGCGCGCCAGCGGCGCTGGACATCGTCGCGGTCAATGGCGGTGGGGGGCAGGTGGGGCTCGGCGGCGGCGGTGGTGCGGTCAAGGAGGGCGAAGGCGTTTGGAATCTGCGCGAACTCGTGGGCATCGGTGAGGGCGATGAGCATCTTGTCGTAGTCGTAGGCGGGGAAGCGGAAGTTGATGAAGAACTTTTCGCTGAGGGCCTGGCCGTAGAGGTCGAGGAGGCGCTGGACGCGGGCCTTGCGGGCGGGGTCGCCGGTGATGGCGTATCCGCGGGAGAGGGCGGAGATCCACTGGCCGAAGGCGTGGGCGGGGGCGAAGCCTTCGCCGCCGCCGTAGTGCTGGAGCGGGGTGACCTGGTCGTACCAGCCGCCGAGACGGGGGCCGGGCGCGGGCAGGCCGGCGCGCATGCGCCAGGGAGCGAGGAGGGCGTCCTCGTCGAGGCCCATGAGGACGGACTGGGTCTGCTCGAACTGGGACTGGGCGAGGCCGGGGTCGAGGGTGACGTCGTGGTAGTGGAAGAGGGCGAGGGGAGCGGCGGCGGTGGGTGGGATTTCCGCGGCGAAGAGGGGCGAGCGGAGGGCGGAGGCGAATGCGCCGGCCTTGAGGGTGTTGGCGAGGAATGTGCGGCGGGTGGTCATGGGCAGCTCCCGGGGCAATGGTAGGGCAGGAAGGGGGGAGATGTCACGCTGATGCAGGGGTCAGGGGGTCGAGCTGCGCTCGATTGCGGTTTGGGATTGTGGGGGGGATGGTTATTCCCCGGTCCCCAAGTGCGAGGGACCGGGGGCACCCGGAGGGCTTGTCTGACAGAGGGTTAGGCGAGGGCGGATTTCACGGCTTCGGAGACGAGGCGGCCTTCGGCGCGGAGGCTTTTGGCGGCGAGCTGGGCCTGGACTGCCTTGATGACGGTACCCATTTCCTTGGGGCCGGGTTTCGCGCCGCCGGCAGCGATTTCTGCGACGACGGAGGCGACCAGAGCGTGGAGGTCGTCGGCGGAGAGGGCCTTGGGGAGAAACTCCTCGATGATGGCGATCTCGGTGGCTTCCTTGGCGGCGAGTTCGGGACGGCCGCCTTTGGTGAACTGCTCGATGGAGTCGCGGCGCTGCTTGATCATGGTGGCGAGGATTTGCTGGGCCTCGGCGTCGGTGAGTTCGATGCGCTTTTCGATGGCCTTGTTTTTGAGGGCGGTGGTGATGAGGCGCAGGGTGGTGGTGCGCTCGCCGTCGCGGGCCTTCATGGCGGTGATAGTTTCAGCCTTGACGCGGGCTTCGAGGGTTTCGGGCATGGGTGTTTCCTTTCCGATGGACGTATTTATTGTAGCGACTCTGTGGTCAGTGGCTAGGGATCTGGGGGCGGGGATCAGGGGGCAGGGGGAATCGAGCTGTGCTCGATTGCGGGACCTGTGTGAGTTGTGTGAGTTTTGTGAGTGGCGGTGTGATTTCCAGAGGGGATTTGGGGGATTTTGTGGGGAATGTCGTGTGATTGTTCACATTTCTCACATTCTTGTGTATTCTGTGATTGTTGCTGCTGCGATGGAGCGGTGGCCAAGGAGAGCCCACGATGTTTCGCAAGACCCGTCTTTATACGCCCGGACCGACGCCGCTGCTGCCTGCCGCCCAATTTGCGATGGCTGCTGCGGACATACATCACCGCACGGCTGAGTTTCGCGCGCTGTACACCCGCGTGCTGGCGCAGTTGAAGGAGTTTGTGGGAACCGAGAACGACGTTCTGATGCTCTCGTGCTCTGGAACGGGCGCGATGGAAGCGTCGGTGAGCAATTTGACGTCGCCTGGGGATCGGGTGCTGGTGCTGAGCGGCGGTAAGTTTGGCGAGCGCTGGGTTGCGCTGGCGAAGGCGTTTGGCTGCGTGGTGGACCTGGTTTCGGTTCCCTACGGCGAGACGTTTGACCTGGAGGTGGTGAAGGCCGCGGTGAAGCCGGACACGAAGGCTGTGTACCTGCAGGGCACGGAGACGAGCACTGCGGTGCGGCACGATGTGCAGGAGATTGCGGCAGCGGTGCGGGCGGTGCAGCCGGAGATTCTGGTGGTGGTGGATGCCATTACCGGTCTGGGCACGACGCACTTTGACGTGGATGCGTGGGGTGTGGACGTGCTGATTGGCGGCAGCCAGAAGGCAGTGATGATTCCTCCGGGGCTGGCGTACCTGAGCGTGAGCGACCGGGCGTGGGCGGCGATGGATGCGAGCAAGAATCCGCGCTACTACTTTGACCTGCGCAAGGAGCGGAAGAACGCCAAGAACGGCGAGAGCGCGTATACACCGGCGGTTGCCTTGATTGCCGGGCTGGGCGCGGCGCTGGACTACATTGCCGGTCAGGCCGGCGGGAACCTGGCGGAAGGCCGCAAGCTGCTGGTGGACAATGCCGAGCGTTGCGCGGCGATGACGCGTGCGGGCCTGGTGGCGCTGGGCTTTACGCTGTTTGCGCCGACTGCTCCGGCAGCGGCTGCGACTGCGGTTGCGGTGCCGGAGGGGCTGGATTCGAGCGCGGTGGTGAAGGAAGTGAAGGCGCGGTTTGGCGCGGTCATCGCGAACGGCCAGGGCGAGATGAAGGGCAAGATCTTCCGCATCGCGCACCTGGGCTTCTTTGACTACATGGACACGATTGCGTTGCTGGGCGCGCTGGAGCTGGTGGCCAAGGACACGCTGAAGCTGCCGGTGAAGTTTGGCCAGGGTGTGGCAGCGGCGCAGGAAGTTTTCGCGAACTCGAAGTAGTCAACCGGAGCGGTCCTTCTCTTCAGGAATGGCTAACCCGCCATTTCGATCACGGGAGGGCCGCTCGACTTTCAGGACGGCAAGATGAACGAACTGACTTTTGGCGAAAAGCTGATTATTGCGCGCAAGCAGCTGAACCTGTACCAGTACCAGATGGCCGAGAAGCTGGGCGTGCATCCGAACTCGATTTGGAAGTATGAGCAGGGCGAAGGCAAGCCGCAGGCGGCAGTGGTGCGGCTATTTGAGATGTTCTGCGAGCAGAACGCCATACATTTTGAAGATTACGCAACCCCGGAGAAAGGCAAAGGAATTCCGATGAAGATTGTTCTTGCAGAGAAGGTTTCCCCCGCGACCCTGGCAGTGCTGGCCAGCGAGCCGGATTGGCAGGTATTGACGCATGACCAGGTGGCGGAGATCCCGGGTGGGTTGCCGGCGGCGCTGGCGGATGCGGATGCGCTGGTGGTGCGGAGCGCGGTGCAGGCCGATGATGCGCTGATGGAACATGCTCCGAAGCTGCGGGTGATTGGGCGTGCGGGCGTTGGCGTGGACAACATTGACGCGGAAGCGGCGACGCGGCGGGGCATTGTGGTGATGAATACGCCGGGTGCGAATGCGGTGGCGGTGGCGGAGCTGACGCTGGGGCTGATGCTGGCGCTGGCGCGCAAGCTGCCTGCCGCGAATGCGACGATGCACGCGGGCAAGTGGGAGAAGAAGAATCTGCAGGGTGTGGAACTGAGGGGCAAGACGCTGGGCATTCTGGGCCTGGGACGTATCGGGCTGGAAGTGGCGAAGCGAGCGCGGGGATTTGGCATGGAGCTGGTGGGGCATGATCCGTTTGTGTCGCCGGCGGTGGCCCGCGAGGCGGGCATCAAGCTGGTGACGACGGAAGAGCTGTTTGCCGTGAGCGACTACCTGACGCTGCATGTGGGGCTGACGCCGCAGACGGCGGGAATCATCAACGAGCGCACGATTGCGACGATGAAGAAGGGTGTACGCATCCTGAACTGCGCGCGCGGCGAGCTGATTGAAGACGCGGCGCTGGTGGCGGCGTTGCAGACGGGCCAGGTGGCGGGCGCGGCGCTGGATGTTTTCCGCAGCGAACCGCTGAAGGAGAGCCCGTACCACAACCTGCCGAACGTGATTCTGACGCCGCACATTGCCGGATCGACGGGCGAGGCGCAGGAGGCGGTGGGCATCCAGATTGCGCGTCAGGTGCGTGAGTATCTGAAGCTGGGCGTGGTGCAGAATGCGGTGAATGTGACCAGCCTGACGCACGAGGAGTATGTGGTGCTGGCGCCGTACATTGACCTGGCGGGCCGGCTGGGCAGCTTCCTGAGCCAGGCAGCGACGCGGTCGATTGAGAGCATCCACCTGACTTACTCGGGCACGCTGGCCGAGGGCAAGACGGAGCTGATTCGGAATGCGGCGATTGCCGGGTTGCTGGCGGGGAGCGAAAACGTGAACCGGATCAACGCGGCGAGCGTTGCGGCGGAGCGCGGGATTCGCCTGCATGAAGAGAAGCAGGAGAACGGGCGCGGCGGCGCGGCGAGCGTGCTGACGATTGCGCTGCACGACGCGACGGGCAAGAGCACGGCAAGCGCGACGGTGCTGCACGGCGAGCAGCCGAGGTTGCTGGAGCTGGACGGCATCGACGTGGAGAGCCCGCTGGACGGGACGCTGCTGGTGTGCCGGAACCTGGACTTCCCGGGCGTTATCGGCAACATTGGCACGGTGCTGGGCAAGATGGGCGTGAACATTGCCAACTTTGCGCTGGGCCGCGAGCGGATTGCTCCGCACACGCCCGTGCACGGGCCGGTGAAGGCGCTGAGCGTGGTGCAGGTGGACGAGCCGGTTGGGCCTGAGGTGCTGGAGGCGCTGGGGAAGGTGCCGAATCTGCTGCAGGCGCAGTTGGTGCGGTTGGGATAAGCGCTGGTTGGAAAGGAAAGGCCCCTGCTTCCGAAAGGAGGTAGGGGCTTTTTGCGTTTTGGGGATGATGTTACTATGGCCGAGTTTGGGTGAAGGAGGGTGACTTGGCGAACGATGCTGCCCTGGATTTGCCGGGTGTTTTGTATGTGAGCACTGAGGACGACCTGGATCTGCCGGTGATTGATGTGACGCACCCGGCGTTTGCGCTGGGGCTGTCGCCGGAGGATCTGGATGCAGCGCATGAGCAGCAGGTTCAGCAGATGCGGAGCCAGCCGGAAGTGACGCCGCAGATTCTTGAGCGATTCCATGGATCGGTAATTGGCAGGGCGCTGGTTGCGTCAGCGGGCGGGGTTTTGGGGGCGATTCCGACCTATTACCTGAAGGTGGGGTTGCAGGGTATTTGTGCGAGTGCGCATCCGATTGACCGAGCAATTGCGGGGTCACCGGCGGCGACGCTGGTGCGGCAGCGATTGCAGGATATGGCGCGGTTGCTGGCGGACGGACTGAAGCCAAGACTAGTCGAACAGCCGGATGCGAATATCCTGCTGACCTGCCTTGCAGGCGGAGCGGCGGCAGAGACCTGGAATACGCTGCTTTATCTGAAGCAGGAGAGCGCGCCGTTGATTGCGGCGAGAGCGGTTGCCGTGCGGGTGCTGGACATGGATGCCTCGGCGCCGGAATTTGGCGGGAAGGCAATGTCTGCGCTGTGTGAGGCAGGGAATCCGCTTGGCGAGATCCCGGTCTCGTGGGAGTATCACCCCTATGACTGGGCGAAGGCGGAAGAGTTGGCAGCGTATCTCGAAGCATGGGAGGCGCGGAAGCTTGTTTGCGCGGTGTCTTCGGAGGGCGGGCTGTTTGAGTACGGATCGGACGAGGAGATTGTGGCGAATCTGAAGGCGATTGATGCGGGCACTGGGCCGGGGACGGTGGTGGTGGGCTCGGTGACGCGGGATTGCGAGTCAGTGCGGCGGACACTTGAGAGGGGCGGAATGGCTTTGCGGCCGAGGGCGCTGGAGGAGTTTCGAGGGCTGGCGGATGGGGCCGGTTGGGAGCTGGATGCGGTGCTGGAGCGGCCGGGGACCTTCAATGTGCGGCTGGGGAAGCGGCCGAGCTGAGGGGTCAGGCTTCGAAGTCGAGTTCGACGGGTTCGATGAGGGGGATGAGCCAGGTGAGGAGTGCGAGGTGCTGGGGGTGGGTGGTGTAGGCCTCGTAGGCTTCGCGGGTGGTGAAGGTCATAAGGCCGGCGAAGGCGTAGCCCTGGCTGCGGGGGGAGAGGTTGGGGCCGGCGTGGACGGCGAGGAGGCCGGGGATGTTGCCGGCGAAGGCGCGGATGGCGTCGGCGGTGCGGGATTTGTCGGATTCGGTGACGGCGGGTTGCCAGCGGAAGCCGAAGATGTGGATGAACATGGGGGCCTTTCGGATGTTGGGAGCGGGTGGGAGGAGCAGGCGGCGAGGGGCCTGACGGCTGTTCGGGTGCAGGCTACTGCGGAGCGGCGGCGGGGGCGTTGCGGGAGAACCAGTCGAGGATCATGCGGTTGCGGTCTTCGCGGTTGAGTGGCAGGGGGTGCATGTCGTTGTCGTAGATGTGGAGCTGGAAGACTTTGCCGTTTTCCTCGAGGGCCTGGGCGAGGCGGAGGGCCTGGGAGACGGGGACCATTTTGTCGGTGCGGCTGTGGAGGATGAGGATGGGGGTGTTGATCTGGTCGGCCCACTGGACGGCGGAGCGGTCGCGGTACTCCTGGTCGGCGCGGTGGGCGTAGTCGGGCCAATTGCTGGCGAAGCCGTCGGTGAAGGGATTTCCCTGGACGAGGTGCATCCAGGGGCGGGAGTCGACCCAGGCTTTGACGTCGGTGACGCCGCCGATGACGGCAGCGGCGCGGATGGGGATACCGTGTTTGATGGCGAGGTAGGTCATGGTGCCGCCGCGTGAGAGTCCGAGCATATAGACGCGCTGGGGGTCGACGTAAGACAGGGATTTGAGGGCGGGGATGAGATGGAGGATGTCGTTGACCTCGTCGCCGCCCCATTGGTCGCGCTTGAGGGTGGGGCCCTGGTAGCGGTAGTCGGAGGCGATGATGACGTAGCCGGCTTTGGCGAGGAGGTAGAGGTCGGCGAGGTCGAGGCAGGAGGAGTCGTCGCCGACGCAGGGGGCTGCGGGGTCGGTGAGGAGGCTGCCGAGCTTGCCGTTGCCGCCGCGATTGAAGATGATGGCGGGCCACTTTTGGGAGCCGGGCTGGCGGGGCCGGATGAGGATGCCGGGGACGGTGAGGCCATCGCTGGCGTAGGTGATTTGGAGGATGTCGAAGTCGGATTGGGTGCGGGCCTGCTCGTAGACGGCGCGGGGGAAGTAGCTTTGGCCGAACTGGTCAAGGGAGTCGTACGGGACGAGAGGGGGGCTGGGGCGGGAGGCGAGGATGGTGCCGTCGGGCTGCTGGGCGCGGGCGGAGGGGAGGTGGGTGGCGAGGAGGATGAGGAGGGTGAGGCGGATGCGGAGGCTGGGGGTCTGGGTGGACATGGGGGTATCCTTTCGGAATCGGCGGTGGCAGACGGCCGGTTGGGGCCGAATTTTCGTCGCCGAAGGGAGGCAGGGGCTGAAGCCCACCCTTTCCTATCAGGCATTTGCGGCACGACTGAAGTCGTAACCTGTTACAAAACACCCCGAAATCAAGTTGCCTTAGCGGGCTTTGTTCCACAACCGAGAGTCTGGGAGTCCTCGCTGCCGAGGGCGAATTGTTTGGCGGCGGCGAGGAGTTTGGTGACGCTTTCAGTGGAGCAGGACTCGGAGTAGATGCGCATGAGGGGCTCGGTGCCGGAGGCACGGAGGAGGAGCCAGGTTTCGGCGGCGTTGGGTTTGGTGGCGGCCTGGGGGTTCTCGAGGTAGAACTTGACGCCGTCCATGGTGTCGACCTTGAGGATTTTCATGCCGGCGAAGGCGACGTCGCCGGGCTGGAGGGCGCGGGCGCGAGCGATGGCGGAGTTCTTGAGGTCGTCGGGGATGTGGAGGTCGATGCGGCCGTACTGGTGCTCGCCGTACTCGGCCTGGAGATCGGCGACGAGCTGGCCGAGGGTCTTGTTTTCCTGGGCCATGACGTTGGCGAGCAGCAGGGCGTTCAACATGCCGTCGCGTTCGGGCAGGTGGCGCTGGAAGCCGATGCCGCCGGACTCTTCGCCGCCCATGACGATTTCGCGCTCCTGCATGTAGTCGACGACGTATTTGAAGCCGATGCCGTGCTCGTGCAGGGTGCGGCCGTATTTGGCGCAGATGCGGTCGAGCATTTTGGTGGTGTTGAAGGCGCGGGTGACGTCGCCGGTCCAGCCCTTGTACTTGAGGACCCAACTGAGGAGGACGGAGTAGATTTTGTGGGGGTCGACGAAGTTGCCGTGCTCGTCGGTTGCGCCGATGCGGTCGGCATCGCCGTCAGTGCACAGGCCGGCCTGGCAGTGGTTGGCGACAACGGCTTCGCCGAGGGCGCGGATGTGGGGCTCGATAGGCTCGGGGTTGATGCCGGGGAAGTTGGGGTCGATGTTGCCGCGGATCTGGATGTGATCGACGCCGAGGCGGGTGAAAACGCCGGAGAGGAGTTCGCGGCCGGCGCCGTACATGGAGTCGATGGCGAACTTGAAGCCGGATTTGGCGATGAGGTCGAGGTCGGCAAAGGCCTGAATGGCGGCCATGTAGGGGGTGATGAAGTCGACCAGCTCGATGGGGGCGGGGGTGGCGGCGGCGGGGACTGGGGCGCCGAGGAAGGACTCGATTTGGGCGATGATGGCGGGGCTGCCGGAGCCGCCGAAGTAGGCCTTGTACTTGACGCCGTTCCACTGGTAGGGGTTGTGGGAGCTGGTAATCATGATGCCGCCGGCTGCGCCGAGGTCGCGGACGGCGAGCGAGAGGGCGGGCGTGGGGGTGATTTCGCGGGCAAGGCGGACGGGGATGCCGGTGGCGGCGATGACTTCGGCGCAGGTGCGGGCGAACTCGTTGGAGAGGAAGCGGGAGTCGTAGGCGATGCAGATGCCGCGAGAGGGAGCTTCAGCGGGGTTGGTGCTGGCGTGCAGGTAGGCGGCGACGGCGCGGGCGGCGATGGCCACGTTGTCAAAGGTGAAGTCGCGGGCGATGAGTCCCCGCCAACCGTCGGTGCCGAATTTGATGACTGGATGCGCCATGCGAGCCCCCTGGGTGAAGAGTCAGTCTTGACAGTGTAAATGGAGGGGGATGACGGGGGGATGTGCGGGATGAGGCGGAGTGGGAAGATTCCGGGAAATGGGAATGGGGCAGCCGGTTCCCGTCGGAATGGCAGGTGGAAAAGCAAGGGCGAAAGCGGTTCGAGCTGTGCTCGAATGCGGCCCCGGTCTCGGAAGCGAGACCGGGGGCACCCGGAAAGGATGGCGGAGTTAGATGAGGTCGGTGCGGCCGCGGGAGGCGAGTTCCTTGACGATTTTGCCGACGTCCTGGGAGTGGTCGCGGTGGGTGATGAGCAGGGCGTCTTCGGTTTCCACGACGACGAGATCCTGAACGCCGACCATGGCGACGAACTTTTTGGGGCTGAAGACGTAGTTGTCGCTGGACTCGATGGTGAGGGTGCCGGCGGTTTCGCTGACGTTGCCCTCTTCATCGCCGCGGAGGCGGGTTTCAAGCTGGTACTCGTAAAGGCTGGCCCAGGAGCCGAGGTCGTTCCAGCCGAACTCCGCGGGGAGGCAATAGAGCCTGGAGTGATGCTCGCCCTTGGCGGAGCGGGGTTCGAGGATGGCGTAATCGACGGAGATGTTTTCGCAGCGGGGGTAGAGCTCGGCGAAGACTTCTTCGAAGCGTGGGGTGCCGAAGGCGGCGGCGATTTCTTCCAGCAGCGGTGCGGTCTCTGGCAGGTGCTCGCGCATGGCGTTGGCCAGGGTGCGGGCGGACCAGAGGAACATGCCGGAGTTCCAGAAGTAGTTGCCGGCGGCGACGAAGACTTCGGCGCGGTCGCGGCTGGGCTTTTCAGTAAATCGGCGGACGTGGAGGGCGTCGCCGGGGGCTTCGTCGCCGGTTTCAATGTAGCCGTAGCCGGTTTCAGCGCGGGTGGGCTCAATGCCGAGGACGACCATGACGTCGGACTGGGTAGCCAGGGCGATGCCGTGCTCGATGATCTTGAGGAAGCGGGGCTCGTCGCCGATGACGTGGTCGGAGGGGAAGACGCCGATGACGGCATCGGGGTTTTCGCGCTCAATGAGAAAGGCGGCGAGGCCGCAGGCGGGCGCGGTGTTGCGGGCGGCGGGCTCCTCGACAATCTGGCGGGAGGGTACGCCTTCAAGCTGGCTCTGGATTTCTCCGGAGAGGAGCTCGTTGGTGATGATCCAGACCTTGTCCTGGCCGGCGAGGGGCTCAAGGCGGTCGACGGTTTGCTGGAGCATGGAGCGGTCGCCGTCGAGGGCGAGGACCTGCTTGGCATGGGCGCGGCGAGAGCGAGGCCAGAAGCGTGTGCCGCTGCCTCCTGCCAGAATCACGGGGCGGAAGTCGATATCAGTACGCATGAAACCGCTATCCTACCCCAACGGGAACAGGGTTGGCGAGTGTAAGTGAACAAAAGTGTTGCAGATAGAGGAGTTATTTTCCAGGGGTATGCCGGAATGTGAAACGCCCCCTCTCCGGGGAGGCTTTTGGAAGGCCTGCGGTGGAGAGAGGGCGTTTGGTTTCAAGAAGGTGGCGGGTTAGAGCTTGAGGAGGAAGTCCTTCATGCGGCGGACGCCCTCGTCGATGTTTTCTTTGGTGACGGGGTAGCTGAGGCGGACGTGGGAGGCGGTGCCGAATGCCTCGCCGGGGACAGTGACGACGTGGCCCTCGTGGAGGAGGCGGGTGGCGAGTTCGGTTGCCGACTTGATGCCGCCGCGGCCGATATATGCGCCGATGTTGGGGTAGACGTAGAATGCGCCGCCGGGCTTGGTGCAGGTGACGTCTGGGATTTCAGCGAGTTTGGCGAGCATGTAGTCGCGAAGGGTGATGAACTCGGCCCGGAACTCTTCGACGCACTGCTGGGAGCCGGCGAGGGCGGCGATTGCGCCCTTTTGCACGAAGCTGGTGGCGTTGGAGGTGGACTGGGACTGGAGCTTGCTGAGGTTGGCGACGACGGCCTTGGGGCCGAGAGCGTAGCCGGCGCGCCAGCCGGTCATAGAGTAGGTTTTGGAGAGGGAGCCGAGGACGATGATGTGGTCTTTGGCGAAGGTGAAGCTGCCACCGGAGACGGGCTTGCCCTCGTAGTTGAGGTAGACGTAGCACTCGTCGAGGAGGAGATAGATGCCGCGCTGGTGGGCGAGGGTGACAATGCGCTCCAAATCCTCGGCCGAGACGACGGAGCCGGCGGGGTTGGAGGGTGAGTTGAGGATGATGGCCTTGGTTTTGGGAGTGATGGCCTTTTCGATGGCGTCGGCGGTGATGCGGAAGCTCTCGGACTCTTCGGTTTCGAGGAAGACGACCTTGCCGCCGGCGTACTGGATGATGTCTTTGAAGCTGACCCAGTAGGGGACGGGGAGGATGACTTCGTCGCCGTGTTCGATGAGGATTTGGAGGGTATTGAAGAGGGCGAGCTTGCCGCCGGCGGTGAAGATGGCCTCGTCGATGGAGTAGTCGGAGCCGAAGTCGGCGGCGTGGCGATCGATGATGGCCTTGCGTACGTCGGGGATGCCGGGGACGACGGTGTAGCGGGTGAAGTTGGCTTCGATGGCCGCAATCGCCGCGTCCTTGATGTGGCGGGGGGTGGGGAAATGGGGCTCACCGGCTCCGAAATCCACCAGGGAGGCACCCTGGGCGCGGAGCTTGGCAGCCTCGGCAGCAACGGCCATGGTGGCCGAAACCTCAATCCGGCCTATGCGGTCGGCAAATGTTTTGGGAGCGGCAGAGTTTGTCATCGCCCCTTTATTTTACCGATTTTGGATGGGTGAATAGACTATCGGGGACGGGAAATCAAGGGGTAGCCGGGAAATTGCATGAGGAGGAAGGGATGAGCAAGGTGAGAGTTGCGCCGGCAGAGGTGGAGGCGTATCTGGCAGGGGTGGCGGAGCCGGGGCAGGGGACGCTGCGGCGGCTGCGGGCGATGCTGCTGGAGGTGGTGCCCGAGGATGCGGTGGAGTGCATGAGTTACGGGGTGCCGGCATTTCGAACGACGCAGTCGATTGCCGGGAATGCGGCGGCGAAGAAGCATGGCAGCTACTATCCGATGAGCGGGCGGGTGATTTCGCGGCTGGCCTCGGAGTTGGCGGGGTATGAGACGACGAAGGGGGCGATTCACTTTGGGTTGGAGAAGGGGTTGCCACGGGAGCTGGTGGAGCGGCTGGTGGCGGAGCGGGTGGGGGAGATGGGGGTGGGGAAAAAGAAGAGTTCCAGCAGGGATCAGGTTACCGGCCCATCTTAGTTTAGGTTTGGTCCAACCTGGCGGGAGATGTCTGAGGGGGGCTGGCAGGGCTTTCCCCACAGAGGTAAATCGCACCAATCTTGCGGGAAGCCGCCTTGGCCGAGCCGAACGATTTGAGAGGTCGGGAATGATTGGCAGTGCTGTTTGAGTCGCTCTGCCCAGGATGAGCCCGGGTGAATTGTGTGGAGCAGGAATTGAAGTGTAGCCGCAGTGGCGTAGATCCGACTTAGGCTCTGCTGATTGTTGACAAGGTGATTCAGAAGTAGGATTTCCCCTGATTTTGGGGGAGCAATCTGGTCTACCGGGGAGCGGTTCCAAAGGCGGCTGTGATGAGCGCATATGTTGCGAACGTGGTTTAAATTGCGAACCCAAGATGTAAGCAGCTCCGGGCGAGGGAGGCCATACTTCAATGCAAGGCTCTGTTGATCTGCGAACTTCATCCCAGACAGGAAGACCGAGAGCATTCCAAAGTCCCAGAGCTCAATTGCAATCCAAATGGGTGGCGTATCTCCAGGGTATTTTCCCTTGAAGTGCAGGGCAAATTCTTCCCGCGACCGAGTGAAGGCCTGGTCGAGTGTTGCGAGCCATCTGTGAAATTCCGTCTGGCCGGTATTGGGGTCTGTGCGTTTCGCGAAATTTCCGTGGAGCTGATGTGGATCGCGGTGTGCCCAGGGAGCGCGAGTACCAAGCAAAAGGGCTATATCGACCCGGAGAGCGACTTCAACGCGCTCAATCGCATCGAGGAAAAGGAGACGAAGCCGCTTGTCAAAGACATAAAGTTCCATCACAGACTGGAACGATGTGTTGGGCTGGAAGGAGTTCTCAACGAATCGCCGTGACTTCTTTGCAGCCTCGTCCATTCTCCATGTGAACTTCCGGAAGGGATACCAGTATCCGCTCAAACGGTAGTATCCGATTCGTTCCAAGCATGAAGCGGCGGCAGTTCGGTCTGAGATTTCCATGCCACGACCGCTCAGGAGGGTGAGCTGGTCCGGGATGGACAGGTAAGGCTTGGCGTAGATATGGGGAGCAACAGGGGGCGTGCTCATATAAAAGAAAACCGACCCGTACGCAATTGCGAAGAGGGGTCGGCCGTGTTGTTACCAGATTCATCCATTTCCAGAAAGAAGTCAATCAGAAAATCTGGGATGAGGTTGTGCTGCCTAGCCGAGGAGTTCCTTGACGAGGTTGGGGACGGCGGAGAGGGCGTTAGCGAGCTGGGCCTGGTCTTTGCCGCCGGCTTCGGCGATTTCGGGTTTGCCGCCGCCGGAGCCGCCGACGAGTTTGGCGACTGCTCCGACGAGCTTGCCGGCCTGAATTCGCTTGGTCAGCCCAGGGGTGACGCCGGCGATGATGGCGACTTTGCCTTCCGGCTGGGCGCTGCCGAGAACGACGATGCCTTCGGAGTATTTCTGGGTGAGGGCGTCCTTGAGGTTGTCGACGAGGGTGCGGAGCTGGCCGCGGTCGAGGGCGTCGGCACGGAGTGTGGCGACGCGAATGCCGGAGACCTCGACGGCGGCGGAGAGCGCGTCGTGGAGGCTGGCGGAGGCGGACTTCATGCGGAGATCGTCGAGCTCACGGCGGAGGCGCTTGAGCTCCTCCTCGTGGTTGGCGAACTTGAGGCGCAGGGCGTCAGCAGGGTCGGGGCCTGGGGCGGCCTGGGCGGCGACCTGGGCGACGGCGTCGTAGATGCGGAACTGGGCGAGGGAGCCGAAGCCGCTGATGGCTTCGAGACGGCGGACGCCGGAGCTGACGGAGGACTCGGAGAGGATTTTGATGAGGCCGATTTCGCCGGTGGCGGAGGTGTGGGTTCCGCCGCAGAGCTCGGTGGAGAAGCCGTCCAAGACTCGAACGACGCGGACCTTGTCTCCGTATTTCTCGCCGAAGAGGGCCATGGCGTGGTATTCGTTCACGGCGACGTCAATAGGGACATCGACGAGGGTTTCAACGCCGGAGTTGGCGAGGACCTCGCGGTTGACGATGGACTCGATTTCAGAGAGTTCCTCGTCGGCGACCTGGGCGAAGTGGGAGAAGTCGAAGCGGAGGCGGGTGGGGTCAACGGAGGAGCCGGCCTGCTTGACGTGGGTGCCGAGAACCTGGCGCAGGGCGGCGTGGAGCAGGTGGGTGCCGGTGTGGTTGCGCTTGATGGCGTCGCGGCGGATGCCATCGACGACGGCGGTGACGCGGTCGCCGACGGCGACAGGCTGCTTGAGCAGGGCCTTGTGGGCGCGAACACCCTGGACGGGGGCGACGCAGCCGGAGATTTCCGCGACGGTGGAGTTGCCGTCGACGGACTGGAGCCAGCCGGTGTCGCCGGTTTGGCCGCCGGAGTCGGCGTAGAAGCTGGTGTGGTCGAGGACGAGCTCGACCTGATCGCCGGGGGCTGCGGCGGGGGTGCCGACGCCGTCCTTGACGATGGCGAGGACCTGGCAATCGCGGGCGACGAGCGAGGTGTAGCCCTCGAAGACGGTTTTGGGGAGCTCGACGAAGACGGGGGAGGCGGATTTCTGGCTGCCGCCCTTCCAGGAGGCGCGGGCGCGGGCCTGTTCGGATTCCTTTGCGGCTTCGAAGCCCTCGTGGTCAAAGGCGACGTGGGCATCGCGGGCGGCATCGACCATGAAGTCGAGGGGCAGGCCGAAGGTTTCGTAGAGGTGGAAGGCGGCTGCGCCGGTGAAGTCGCCCTTGAGCTCTTCATCGAGCTTGGTCATGCCGAGCTTGAGGACGCGGTCGAACTGTTTTTCTTCGGCTTCGACGACTTTGGCGACGCGGGCGGCGGAGTCGTGAAGTTCGGGGTAGGCGCCGCCCATGAGGTCGCGGACGGCGTAGACCATTTGGAAGAGGAAAGGCTGCTGCTGGCCGAGGAGGCGTCCGTGGCGGATGCCGCGGCGGAGGATTTTGCGCAGGACGTAGCCGCGGCCCTCGTTGGAGGGGAGGACACCGTCGTTGATAAGGAAGGTGGCGGCGCGGGCGTGGTCGGCGATGATGCGGAGGCTGGCGTTGGCGGTGAGGGCGTTGATGGCCTCAGGGGCTAAAGCCCCGGATTCTTCTAGGGCAGCATCGGCACGACTGAAGTCGTGCCCTTTCACAAAGCCTGCGGATCCGTTCACAAGGCCGGTGGATTCGTTCACAAGGCCGGTGAGTTCGGCGGCGCGGGCGATGAGGGGGGTGAAGAGGTCGGTTTCGAAGTTGGAGAGCTTGCCCTGGAGGACGGCGGAGACGCGCTCGAGGCCCATGCCGGTGTCGATGGAGGGCTTGGGGAGGGGGGTGAGTTTGTAGCCGACGGTTTTGCCGCCTTCGACGATGGCGGAGCGGTCGAACTGCATGAAGACGAGGTTCCAGATTTCGACGTAGCGGGCGTCGTCTTCGCCGAAGGGAAGGTCGCGGCCATGTTCGCTGGCTTCCAGGCCGAGGTCGTAGAAGATCTCCGAGCAGGGGCCGCAGGGGCCGGTTTCGCCCATCTGCCAGAAGTTGTCCTTGAGGCCGTACTCGCGGATGCGCTCTTTGGGGACGCCGGCGGCGATCCAGAACTGCTCGGCTTCGTCGTCGCGGGGGACGCTGTTGGCCGGGTCGCCTTCAAAGATGGTGACGTAGAGGCGGTCTTTGGGGATGGCGTACCATTCGGTGCTGGTGATGAGCTCCCAGGCGAAGGCGATGGCGTCCTGCTTGAAGTAGTCGCCGAAGCTGAAGTTGCCGAGCATTTCAAAGAAGGTGTGATGGCGGCGGGTGAACCCGACGTTTTCGAGGTCGTTGTGCTTGCCGCCGGCGCGGACACACTTCTGGCTGGTGGTGGCGCGGGAGTAGTCGCGGCGCTCGGCCCCCAGGAAGAGGTCCTTGAACTGGTTCATGCCCGCGTTGGTGAAGAGCAACGTGGGGTCATTGGCCGGTACGAGGGAGCTGGAGTGCACACGGCGGTGCGCTTTGGACTCAAAAAAGCGCAGAAACATCTCGCGGATTTCATTGCCGGTTCTGGTTTGCATGGCAATTCCAGTGTAATCGGCGGGAGGGGGTTGGGGGGATTTTCAGGCTCTAAAGGTCGTCGAGAATGGCTTCCCGGTCAACCTGCTTGTGCCTGGCAACCTCGCGAACGATGCTGTTCAGGGTGCCGATGCGAAGCGCCTTGTGCGCGGGAATGGCAATGCGCTGCGGGGATGGGGTTTGCGTTTGCAGGATGACGTGGCTACCTACCTGGTGAACTCGCTGGTAGGCCCAGAACTTGCAGAGATGATCTGCTAGTTCGTCCCCGGCGAGGTCTCGTGGGAGTTTCATGCGACGGAGAGGACTTCGTCGCGAACCAGGCGGAGGCGGATGCCGGTGGGTGCTGGGCGGTCGAAGTAGAAGGCTTGGGTGGCCTCAAGGACATTGGCGCGAAGTTCTTCCCAGGTGTCGCCCTGGGTGAAGATGGCTTCGCCGAGGGCTTCGGCGGTATAGCCGCCATCCGCTTCTTGAATGACCTCGAAGACAAGCTCGCTCATAGGCAGAATTCTACTCTGAAACGGCATTGGTGGCACGAAAAGCAGTAGCTTCGGGAGAGGAACAGGCCTATGCTGGAATTAGCCCATCGGGAGTGGGCTTTGCTGATGGCCACAGTAAGAGCACACGTAGTGTTACCTGAGGAGCTGGCGCGGGAGATTGACGCTCTGGTTGGACCGCGGGGACGAAGTGCGTTTCTGGTGCAGACGGCGGAGCGAGAGCTTAAGCGGCGTGCGCTGAGAGAGTTCCTGCGAAGCAAGGAGCCTGCGTGGACGGACGCCAACCATCCAGAGATTGCTGCAATGGGCAGCGCGGCCTGGGTGCACCAACTGCGGCGGGAGAAGAGCGACCGGCAGCGGCAACTGGACGAAAGAATGGGGCTGAACGATGCCGGATGAGGGTACATCGGGCAAGGGAATTCTTCTCGACACTTCGATCCTGATTGAGATCCTGCGTGGTAACGCAACGGTTCAGTCGCGGCTGGACCGGCTGCTGGATGAGGGTTTTACGCTGGCAACTTCGGCAGTGTGCGTTGCAGAGCTCTATGCCGGAATGAGGGTTGGGGAAGAGGAGCGCACTTCACGGCTCTTCCGGCTGCTGGATTGCCTTCCCTTGAGCGGAGAAATTGCCAAGGTTGCCGGCGATTTGAGGGTTTCCTGCGCGAAAGAAGGCAGAACACATACCCTTGTTGACCTGATGATTGCCGCGACTGCGTTGCATGCAGGGTACTTAGTAGCGACAGAGAACAAGCGGGACTTTGGGATTCCTGGGCTTTCGATCGCAGCTATTTCTTGATGAGCTAGTCTTCCGGGGCGGGTTCGTCGTCGAGATTGTCGAGGGCGGCGAGGGTTTCGTCGGGGATGGACCACTGGCGGAGGATTTTGTAGATGACGGTGGGGGAGAAGCCGGCGGTGACGAGGCGGCGCATGATGCGGGCGGTTTCCTTCTCGTTTTCGGGCTTGCGGATGCGTTTGCGCTCGAGGTGCTCGCGGGCGAGGGCTTCTTCGGAGACCTCGGCGTAGCGGGCTTCGACGGCCTGGGTGATGACGTCGGCGGGGACACCCTTGACGGCGAGGTCCTGGCGGACGCGGCGTGCGCCGTGTTTCTCGTTTTGCTGGCGGAGCTGGGTGTAGTTGTCGGCGAAGGCCTGGTCGTCGAGGAAGCGGTACTCGCGGAGGCGTGCGAGGGTGCGGTCGATGATGGCCTGGCCGTGCTCGCCGGGTTCGACTTTGGCGCGGAGGAGGCGCTGGAGTTCGGAGACGGATCTCATGCGGCGGCCGAGGCAGGCGAGGGCGTAGTCGTAGAGGGCGGGCTCGTCGAGGTGGGGGCGGGTTTTGTTGGAGCGGGCGAAGGGCATCAGTTTGCCTTTTCTGCCGGTTTGGTCCATTGGTCGACCCAGGCGTTGACGGTTTGGTACCAGAGTTGGGAGTTTTGGGGTTTGAGGACCCAGTGGCCTTCGTCGGGGAAGTAGAGCATGCGGCTGGGGACTTTGAGGCGCTGCAGGGTGGTGAAGAGGTCGTAGCCCTGGGAGACGTCGAGGCGGTAGTCGAGCTGGCTGTGGACGACGAGGGTGGGGGTCTTGAAGTTTTTGGCGGAGAGGGCCGGGGACCACTTCCTGAAGGGGTTTTCGCTGTCGGGTTTGCCGTAGTAGTTCCAGGGTTGGCCCTTGAACTCCCACTCGTTGAACCAGAGTTCTTCGGTTTGTCCGTAGGCGGCTTCGGGGTTGTACATGCCGTCGTGGGTGACGATGCAGCGGAAGCGGTTGGTGTGGCCGAGTATCCAGTTGGCCATGTATCCGCCGTAGCTTGCGCCGAGGGCGCACTCGCGGGATTTGTCGAGGAAAGGGTAGGTCTTTTCGGCGTAGTCGAGGCCGAGCATGAGGTCGGTGAAGGGCTTGCCGCCCCAGTCGCCGTTGACGCCATCGACGAAGGCCTGGCCGTAGCCGGTGGAGCCGCGGGGGTTGATCATGAGGACGGCGTATCCGTTGGCGGCGAAGAGCTCGGCGTTCCAGCGGTAGGACCAGGAGTCTCCCCATGCGCCCTGGGGGCCGCCGTGGATGAGGAATTTTACGGGGTATTTTTTGGCTGGGTCAAAGGCGGGGGGACGGATGAGGAAGCCCTGGACTTTGACGCCGTCGGCGGCGGGGAACCAGAAGGACTCCATTTTGGGGAGGTCGAGTTGGGAGAGGAGGGCGTCGTTGAGGTGGGTGATGGGGACTGGGTCGAGAGGAAATGCGGTTGGCCCGAATTCTCCTTTTGGGCTCGTCCTTTCGACAATCGCGTTCGATGGAACAAGCTTAACGACCTCAGTCGGCTGGGCAACAGTCATACGGCTGGCGAGGAAATGACCTGGCTCTGGGAGGGGGACAAGTCCACTAAATTCGCCTGCTGCGTCGCCTCGGGGTGTTAGGGATACAACCGCAGGTTCCGTCAGGCTGACCGAGTAGATGCCTGATTCTCCATTGGCCCCGGAGACGAAAACGATGGAATGGGAATCTGAGGCCCAGGCGAACTCGTCGACCCAGTTGTCGAACTTCGGGAGGAGGTCCTTTGGGCGCTGGGTGGTCCGGAAGATGCTGACACGGTCCCAGAGCATCAGCCGGAACTTGTCGCTTTCGTAGCCGGGGCGGGCCTGGGAGCGCCAGGCGAGATACTTTCCGTCGGGGGAGTAGGCGGGGGAGAAGTCGCCGCCTTTGGAGGTGGAGATCTGGACGGGTTTAGCCGTGGAGTTGGTGAGGTCGAGGGTGAAGATGTCGGCGTTGGTGCTGATGGCGGGTTCTTCGTCGAGGTTTTCGGTGAAGGCCAGTTCCTTCGAGTCGGGGGCGAAGGCGCATCCGCAGCCGCCTTCGAGGGAGAAGGGGGGAATGTCGCGGGGGTCGTTGGGGTTGAGGTCGCGGAGGGTTGCGGTGGCGACGTCGGCGAGGAAGAGGTGGCTGCGCTTGTCGCCGGTGAAGGCGTTCCAGTGGCGGTACAGGAGGTGGTCGAAGATGCGGGCCTTGACCCTGGAGGCAGCGTGGGCGGCGTCACGGTCTGCGCTGCATTTGGGGCCGGAGAGCTGGTCGGCGGGAGTGATGGCGGGGCAGTCGGGGTAGACCTGGGTGAGGAAGGCGATGGATTTACCGTCGGGGGACCAGATGGCGGAGTCGGCCTCGCCGGGGAGGTGGGTGAGCTGGCGGGAGGTGCCGGCGGCGCCGTTGGCGGGGTCAAAGGGGGCGATGTAGAGCTGGGTTGAGCCGTCGCGGGAGGAGAGGAAGAGGATCTGTTTGCCGTCGGCGGAGAAGCGCGCGCCGTCGTCACCGGGCTGGGTGTTGGCGAGCTTGAGCGAATCACCGCCTGAGATGGGCTGGAGCCAGAGCTGGGCGGTTTTGGTGTTGGCCGCGAGGTTGACGTCGATGGCGGTGTAGAGGAGCCATTTGCCGTCGGGGGAGACGTCGGTGGAGCCGAGGCGGCGCATGGCCATCATGTCCTGGAAGGTCATGGGGCGCTTTGCCGGCTGGGCCTGAAGGGCGATGGCGCATAGGGAGACGAGGAAAAGGGCGGTAGAGATAAGGCGAGTGAGACGCATGGATGTGGGGCTCCTCCGGAGAGAGCGGGAACAGAGAAGTGTAACGCAGGGGTCAGGGGTCAGGAACTAGGGACGTAGGGACTAGTGGTCAGTGGTCAGGGATTCGTGGTCAGGGAGTGAGGTGGGATTCCCATCCATGTCGCTGGGGCGGCGACATGGATGGGGTAGATGGAGGCCCTAGTTGCGGCTGCGGAATTTGGAGAGGAGGCGGAGAATCTCCATATAGAGCCAGACGAGGGTGACGAGGAGAGAGAAGGCGGAGTACCACTCCATGTATTTGGGTGCGCCATAGGCGACGCCGCGCTCGATGAGGTCGAAGTCGAGGATGAGGTTCATGGCGGCGATGCCGACGACGATGAGGGAGAAGCCGATGCCGATGATGCCGCCGCCATAGACGGAGGTGAACTGGAGGTGGAAGAAGCCGAGGATCATCTGCAGGAGGTAGAAGAGGGCGACGGCACCGGTGGCGGCGACGACGCCGAGGCGGAACTTGTCAGTAACGCGGATGATGCCGGTGCGGTAGACGACGAGGAGGGTGCCGAAGGTGCCGAAGGTGAGGGCGACGGCCTGCATGGCGATGCCGGGGTAGCGAACCTCAAAGATGGCGGAGATGCCGCCGAGGACGAGGCCTTCGCAGAGGGCGTAGGCGGGGGCAGTGACGGGAGACCACTCTCGCTTGAAGATGGTGACCATGGCGAAGATGAGCCCGCCGATGAGGCCGAGGACGAGGAAGCCGGAGGCTGCGCCGGGTTCGCCGGTGGAGAGGAAGGAGCGCCAGGTGAGGAAGGCGGTGGCCATGGCGCAGACCAGCAGGATGCCGGTTTTGTTGACGGTGCCGTCGAGGGTCATGCGGGCGGTGCCATCGATGGCGATGCCCTGAAAGGATTTGTCATTGAGAGTGGGGTTGGAAGATCTCATCCATGCCATCGTTTTGTCTCCGTTTGCAGGCGTGTTGATGGTGCCTGACACAAGGATAGACGCATGAGGGGGGGAAATCGATTCCGGGGAGGGGGTATCGGCAGGATCCACGCCCGCCCACAACAGGCGTGGATTTCATCCCACCTTGCACGGCTGCTGGCTAGTTAGCGCCTTTGAGGTCCACAGGAAGACCTTCAGGAGCGGCCAGTGCCGAGACGACATGCTCAGGGTAGGCAGAGATACCGTGCTCGTAGAGGTCGAGACCGAAGAGCTCGCCTTCCCTGGAGACGCGGAGGTGACCGGTGAGATGAACCGCGTACATGACGAGCATGGAGACGGCGAAGGTGGAGACGGTGATGATGGCGCTGCCGATGAGCTGAGCCTTGAGCAGGGTGAAGCCACCGTGGTAGAAGAGGCCGTTGAGTGCGGCGGAGTTGTCAGGGCCGTTGGGTCCGCTGGCGCCGTACTTGCCGCAGGCAAAGAAGCCGAGGGAGATGGTTCCCCAGATGCCGCAGAAGCCGTGTACGGGGACTGCACCGATGGGGTCATCGATGCGGAGGTATTCGAGGAGGTCGGTGCCCATGACGACGAGGACGCCGGCGACTGCGCCGAGGATGATGGAGCCGGTGGGTGAGACCCAGTAGCAGGGGCAGGTGATGGCGACGAGGCCGGCGAGGAAGCCGTTGGTGGTGGCGCCGAGGTCCCACTTCTTGAGGGATAGGTAGGCGTAGAACATGGCGGTGAGGCCGGCGGCGCAGGCAGCCAGGGTGGTGTTGGCGGAGACGCGGCCGATGCCGGAGAAGTCCATGGCGGAGAGGGTGGAGCCGGGATTGAAGCCGTACCAGCCAAACCAGAGGAGAAGGCCACCGGCGGCGGCTACGGTGAGGTCGTGGGGGGCCATGGGGCCGCCGCCGTCGCGCTTGAATTTGCGGCCGAGGCGCGGGCCAAGGACGATTGCGCCGGCGAGTGCGACGAAGCCGCCGATGGTGTGGACGACGGTAGAGCCAGCGAAGTCGTGGAAGCTGGTGCCGAGGGTGGGGAGGAAGTTTCCGGCCGAGCCCATGGTGGCGAGGAAGCCGTCAGGACCCCATGCCCAGTGGCCAATGATGGGGTAGATGAAGCCGGAGACGGCGAGGGAGTATAGGAGGTCGCCGATGAAGCTGGTGCGGCCGATCATGGCACCGGAGGTGATGGTGGAGCAGGTATCGGCGAAGGCGAACTGGAAGATCCAGACGGCGAGGAAGGCGACGCCGGTTCCTTCGTAGGTTTCTGGCGCGTCCTGGAGGAAGAACCAGTGGTAGCCGATGAAGCCGTTGCCGTGGGAGAACATGAAGGCAAAGCCGATGGCGTAGAAGAGGAGTCCGCAGAGACAGGTGTCAACGATGCACTCCATGAGAACGTTGACGGTTTCGCGGGTTCGACAGAAGCCGGCCTCAAGCATGGTGAAGCCGACCTGCATGCCGAAGACGAGGAAGGCGGCGATGAGGGTCCATGCGGTGTTGACGGGATTGACGATGTCGGCGGCCTTGACGGGGGAGCCGTCGTAGGCGAGGACCTTGGTGAAGATGAGGCTGCTGGCGGCGAGCATGATGAGCAGCGTGATGCCGACGCCGGAGAGTTTGCCGGCAAGGAGGGTGGCGCCGTATTTGCGCCATTCAGGCTGTCGCAAGCGTTCACCCAGACGGGTGACCTTCTGGGACATAGATAGGGATTTCTCTTGTTGAACTCGGAATCTCATCTGGGTTCTCCTTTTCGGTCTCAGTTGTCTTGTAGAGCCGCGTGGCTGAAGGGTATTGCGGCGTGGAGTGGTGCAAACGACAGTCCCAGGCCGGGGGGCGGCGGGACAAGGTTTATGCCATCGCAAGGTTGGGGGAGAGCTGCGAGGGCTATGGAATTTGGATTCAGCCTTATGACGAAGGTACCGGGAGGGCGGGGATTGGAATAGCTATACCTTGGTATAGGTGCCGGGGGCGGGCAGGGGAATCAGGCTGCGGATTCGAGGCTTTGGACCATGCGGACGAGGTCGGCGAGGGAGTTGGCCTGCATTTTTTCCATGACGTGGCGGCGGTGGAGCTTGACGGTGATTTCGCTGAGGCCGAGTTCGGCGGCGACCTGTTTGTTGAGGTGCCCGGCGTAGACGAGCCGGAGGACATCGAGTTCGCGGGGGGTGAGGCGGCGATAGCGGGTAGCGATTTTGTCGCGCTGGCGGCGGGCGGCCTGGAGGCGGGCGTGGAGGTCGAAGGCCTGCTGGATGGCGACCATGAGTTCCTGGGGAAGGAAGGGCTTGGTGAGGAATTCGAATGCGCCGGCCTTCATGACTTTGCGGACGGTGGGGATGTCGCCGTTGGCGGTGAGGAAGATGATGGGGATATCGACGGCGCGGCGGTTGAGCTGCTCCTGGAGGTCGATGCCGGTGAGGCCGGGGAGGCAGATATCGAGGAGGAGGCAGCCGTGACTGTGGGGCTGCCAGGCGGCGAGGAACGCCTCAGTGGACGGGAAGCAGAGGGCGCGGATGGCGGCGGAGGCGAGCAGGTCGGAGAGGCCTTCGCGCACGGCGGGGTCGTCATCGACGACGAAGACGGTTGGCGACGATGGGGCGGAGTGGGTCATGCGGCGGCCGGGAGGGTGAACTGGAAAGCGGTTCCGCCGGAGGGCCGGGGGAAGGACCAGAGTGAGCCCTCGTGGGCCTGGACGATGGAGCGGCAGATGGAGAGCCCCATGCCGAGGCCGTCGGGCTTGGTGGTGAAGAAGGAGTTGAAGACTTTTTCTTCCTGATCGGCGGGGATGCCGATGCCGCGGTCGAGGACGCTGACGAGGAGCTGGCCGGCGGGGTCGAGCTCGGCGCGGAGGACGATTTCGCGGAGCCGGAGGGGGGTATCGGCCATGGCCTCCATGGCGTTGCGAACGAGATTGACGAGGACCTGCTGAATTTGGACGGCATCGCACTGGACACTGGGGAGTGTGGAGGGGGCCTCGATGCGGAGGCGGACGCCGCGGGAGATGGACTCTTCGCGGAGGAGGAGGGCAGTTTCCCGGAAGAGGGCGGAGATGTGGTGGCTGCGGCAGGTGAGGCGCTCGCGGCGGAAGAGGGCGCGGAGGCGGTCGAGGGTTTCGCGGGCGCGGGAGCTGTCGGCGAGGATGCGCTGGGCGGAGAGGAGAGCGCGGTTGTGGTCGACCTGCTTGCCGCTGAGCCAACTGAGGCAGGCGTGGGCGTGGGCGACGATGGCGGTGAGGGGCTGGCTGACCTCGTGCGCGATGGAGGCGGAGACCTCGCTGATGCTCATCATGCGGGTGGCGTATTCGAGATCTTTTTGGGCCTGGTGGAGGCTGGCCTGGACGAGGTGGTGGTCTTCCATGTCGACGAGGGTGCCGTACCAGCGGGAGACGGCGCCGTGGGAGTCGAGCTGGGGCCGGGCGCGGATGAGGAAGCGGCGGTAGTCGCCGGAGGCAACCTGGACGCGCCACTCGCCGTCGAGGGCCAGGCGAGAGGCTAGGCAGTGGACCCAGGACTCCTGGAAGTGGTCGCGCTCGTCGGGGTGAATGAGGGCGAGGAAGCCGGGACCGCAGAGCTCGGCGAGAGAGCGGCCAACGCAGTCGAGGAGATGGGCGTTGCAGAAGTCGACATTGCCATCGAGGCCGGTGGACCAGATTTGCTGGGGAATGGCCTGGGCTAGCTCGCGGAGGCGTGCTTCGCTGCGGGCGAGATCGGCATGAGAGCGCTCGAGCTCGACGGTGCGCTCGAAGACGCGGACTTCCAGGAGGTCGCGGGCCTGGCGGACGACGAACTCGGTCCGTTTGCGGTAAGCGGTGACCCAGCCGACGGCAAAGGCGAGAATGACGAAGGAGATGAAGTAGGGAATGGCGACGGTGGCAATGGAGAAGGAGAAGTAAGGAGGGATGAAGAAGAAGGCGACGATGAGCGAGGAGGCGGCGACGGCCATGAGTCCGGAGAGGAGTCCGCCAAACCAGGCGCTAGCCATGACCGCGCCGATGAAGAGAAAGAGGAAGGGATAGGGAAGCGCCTGCTGGAGGACGAGGGTCCAAAGGGAGGCGAAGAGGACAAAGAAGGCCGCGACGGCGATGGGCCGGATGGCGGGGGGAAGCGGAGTTCGGGGGATGGGGAGAAAAGAATCCAGTTCCATTGGCAGTGATAATACAGCCGAAGTGGGTGGGATTCTGAGGGGTAAGTGGAGGCAAATTCGGGAGAATACCGGGGGATTTTGCCGAATTTGGGGATATTTGAGGTAGGCGAGCGACGGATAAGGCTGGATCAGCTGCCCGCGAGGAGCTGGGCGACGGTTGCGGGTTTGAGACCGAGGGAGCGGAATTGCTTGTGGGTAGCCTCCACGGAGCCGGGGAGGTTGACGGGGCGGCAGGCATCTTCAATGACGACGACCTGGAAGCCGCAGCCTGCGCCGTCGGCAGCGGTGAAGCGGACGCAGAAGTCGAGGGCGAGGCCGGCGACGAAGACACGACGGATGCCGCGGTCGCGAACCCAGCCGGCGAGGCCGGTGGGGGTCTGGTGGTCGTTTTCGTAGAAGGCGGAGTAGGAGTCAACCTCGCGATGGACGCCTTTGCGGAGGATGAGGGAGGCGTGGGGGATGTGTAGGGCGGGGTGGAATTCTGCACCGCGGGAGCCCTGGATGCAGTGGTCGGGCCAGAGAGTTTGCGGGCCGTAGGACATTTCGATGGTGTCGTATGGATGGCGGCCGGGGTGCTGGGAGGCGAAGGAGAGATGGTCTGCGGGGTGCCAGTCCTGGGTAAGGACGACGTGCTCGAAACGGGTGGCGAGCTGATTGATGGGCTGGATGACGGCATCGCCCTGTGTGACGGCGAGCGCGCCGCCGGGGCAGAAGTCGCGCTGGAGGTCTACGACGAGGAGCAGGTCATCTTGCTTAATCTGCATTGTCGGCGCTGTCCTTTCGACATTCGTTCCAGACAAGACGGAGATGCTTGTCCGCAGCGGGGCACCTAGACGGTGAAGGCACCGATGCGGGATTCGGCGGAGGTGAGGGCGTCGCAGGAGCGGTCGACGGCTTCGTAGTCGGCGTCGTGCTGGAGGCGGAAGGCGCGGAAGGCATCTTCAGAGGCCCAGCGGTCGATGGTGACGTAGCGGCCGGGGACGTAGGCGTCGCTGAGGAGTTCGGTGCCGAGGTACTCCGGCGAGCGGCGGAAGAGGGTGGCCCAGGAGCCGGTGGGGCCATAAGCGGCCTCAAAGGCTGGGGTTTTGTCTTCAGCGATGTCGAATTGCCAGAGGATGACGAACATGGTGGCCCTCTCCTAGGGAGATTATTGCACTGGTTGGGGGGATGGATGAGTTGACGGTGCCTGGCACCGATTACGGTCTTGGTTCCGTGGGGGAGTTTCCATCGCAGCTGCCCAAACTGAGCCGTACTATCGTGGGAAATGACTTCAAATGCAAATAATGCTCCAGAGTTGCAACCAGACACCTCCGGCTTAAGCAGATCGCAGCTGGCGTGGGTAGCGGCGATTGCCAACCAGTTCCGAATGGAGCATGAGTTTTGGCGGGATCCTGCTTCCGACTTGTTTACCGAGCAGGTTCTGGATGTTTTTGGCGATGTGCTTCGGGTGCATCACGCGTTCAGCAGGCAGGCACTGAGCAAAGATCGCTTTGAGTTTGCACTGGAGTTTGCTCTAAATCAGGCGGGGGCCGCCGCTCAACTCGTGCAGAGTCGGACAAATCCTGGGCACGACATTACGATCAATGGCGTGCCCGTCAGCTTGAAGACGCAGGCCGATGCCAATATTCGCGAGGGTTCGCTTCATATCAGCAAGTTTATGGAGTTAGGCAAGGGAGAGTGGTCGTTGCCGCTGTTGAGGAATTCGTTCCTGGAACACCTGCGCAGCTACGAGCGAATATTCCAACTACGCTTTTTCTGCGACAAGGCCAACTCGCATTTTTACGAACTTGTGGAGATTCCAAAGGATCTGTTGCTTGAAGGCGCGACGGCAAAGCTGGAGGTTCAGCGCAAGAGTAAACAGAAGCCCAAGCCCGGATATGGTTATGTCTTTGATACCTCTGGGGATCTCAAGTTTTCGCTGTATTTCGATGGTGGGACGGAACGAAAGCTTCAGATCAAAGGAATTCGCAAAGAGTTGTGCGTCGTCCATGCGACTTGGAAGTTTTCATCATCGCCCATTGAGCAGTCTCTGGCGTGCTAGGTCGGCGTATTCCTGATTAATCTCGATTCCCGTGCAGGCGCGGCCGAGTTCATTACACACAACTCCAGTGGTGCCGGCACCGAAGAACGGGTCCAACACTCTGTCTCCCGGCTTCGAACCCGCAGCTACGCAGAGTCGAGCCAGTGAGCGCGGATATACCGCAAAATGAGCCCCCGCGTAGGGCTCCGTATTGATATTCCAAACGCTCCGTCTGTTCTTTTGTTTTTGGTTTCGGTCCTGTGCCGGTTCGAGAATTGCTTCGTGGTCGTAGAAGTATTTCTCTGATTTTGAAAACAGAAAGATGTACTCGTGTGAGCGCGTTGGTCTGTCTTTGACAGATTCCGGCTGGCAGTTGGGCTTATTCCAAATGATGTCGGTCCGCAGATACCAACCGTCTGCCTGAAGAGCAAATGCAAGGCGCCACGGGACGCCGATCAAATCTTTCGGCTTGAGACCGTTTGGGGTGGGCGCGCGGTAGGACATTCCCCGGCCCTTATTCTTTGCGTCGTCGTCGCGCCAGGTTCTTCCGCCACTGGTGTAGCTGTCTCCGATATTGAGCCAAAGGGTGCCAGAGTCGGCGAGAGTTCTGCGCACTTCCCTGAAGATGGCTACAAGGGCCGAGATGTACTCGTCGACCTCCATTTCAGCGCCGATTTGTCCTTCAATTCCGTAGTCGCGCAGCCCCCAGTAGGGCGGAGAAGTGACAGCAGTCTGGAACAGGCCATCCGGAAATCCCTGAAGAACGCGCATGGCATCGCCAATCACGATTTCGCATTGGTTGCGCGGATGCTCCTGCACCTCAATTGAGGCGTCGTCTTCGAAATCGGGGAAGAGGCGTAGAAGTTTTCCCATGACATCCTCATTCTACGGCGAAAAAGGCCCACTGAAATTTCGGACCGTGCAGGGGAATTTTGTCGGTTCCCGCATCGAGACTGCCTTATGGTTTTCGCGCACTTTTTGGAGCAAACCGGGGAATTTTAGCGAAATTAGGGAAATTATCGGGATTCGATAATTTCGATATAAATCGGGTTGCGAAGCTTAGCGCTTGAGCAGGTCGATGGGTTGGGTGAAGTCGGTGACGCGGAAGTATTTGGCGAGGGAGGGGTGCTGGCGCTGTACGGCGAGGTACATTTCCCAGGCGACGCGGCGGTAGGAGAAGTGTCCGGCGGGGCCGGAGCGGAGCTCAGAGATGTACTGGGCTTCGGCGAAGTCCATTTTGAAGAGGGAGCGGATGCGGGTGGCGAGGGGCAGGAGGTAGAGGGCGTTCTGGGCAGCCTCAGGCGCGGTGCCGGCGGCGATGGCGCGGGAGGCGGCGAAGGCGGA
>CAIVDV010000006.1 GCA_903904755.1 uncultured Acidobacteriaceae bacterium
GCTTACCGGCCGGAATCGGCCTCACTGAAAGCTTGAACCCCGCACACCCACGGGTCTCAACTCAAACGGCGACGATCATCGCATCAAGTCCCGATGCCGGAACTTCTGGAATTCAGCTACTTGCACCACGGGCTGTTAAGGGCCACACAGACTTTTTTCACAGAGCCCCGGAACGCGAAAAATCCAGGTCGCAGTAGAATGATGTTGTGCCTAACATTTCCCCATTCACCCTTGAATACGACCACTGGAGGATAGGGCAGTCCCTGCTCATCCACGCGGATTGCCTCGAATGGATGGGTAGGATTCCCGAGAACTCGATTCACGGAATAGTGACCGATCCGCCCTATGGAGTGAAGGAATACGAGTTCGATCAGCTTGCCAAGATGGCAAACGGCAATGGAGGCATCTGGCGAATCCCTCCATCTTTCGATGGCAATGTCCGCTCTCCACTTCCGCGATTCACGGCGCTCAACCCCAAGGAGCGAGATCAGCTTTACAGGTTCTTTGTAGAGTGGGGCAAGGTCGCGGCTCACGTTCTGCGTCCAGGCGGTCACGCATTTATCGCGACGAACTCATTCCTGTGCCAGCCAGTCTATTCCGCCCTCGTCGAAGGGGGCCTCGAGTTCCGTGGCCAGGTCATTCGAGTCGTCCGAACTTTGCGAGGCGGAGATCGGCCTAAGAATGCGGAGGAGGAGTTCCCTGATGTGTGTTCGCTTCCTCGCGGAAGTTACGAACCCTGGGGAATCTTCCGAAAGCCTCTCCCGAACTCATTCACCGTAAGCGATTGTCTGAGGCGATATGAGACGGGAGGGCTGAGGCGCTTGCCCGACGGACTTCCATTTTCAGACCTCATTCAATCAGGTAGAACCTCCCAATCGGAGCGTCTGCACGCTGACCATCCGAGCTTGAAGCCGCAGGCCCTTTTGCGGGAATTGGTATATTCGGTGCTTCCGCTCGGCAAAGGTACGTTGTTGGACCCTTTTGCGGGTTCCGGATCAACAATCGCCGCCGCCGAGGCACTAGGACTCTCTGCCATCGGAATTGAGAAAAATCGAACGTACTACGAGATGGCGAAAGAAAGCATCGGACCACTCTCAAGACTCAGTTCCGATCGAGATCAGGCGAGTCTAGCTTTCGCTTAAGCCCGGAGCCCGATAAATCCAGTTCGCCATCATCTTGGTGTAGCCGGTCTTCGTCACGCTCGCGGTTATCGTGCGGCGACTTGTCGCCGAGCGTCCGGCATATCGCCAATCACTCTTATCGAGCAATGCCCCACACACCATCAGGAACCGGAAGGGCTTGGCCGAGATTCCCTTGGCTTTGTCCGTCGGCCTCCCGCCCTCAAACACAAATACCATCAGCCACGAATCCTCTGGATTGTGCCCCTGCCAACCTTTAAGGTAGCGCGAAGACTTCACCTCGATCCCGTCAGCACCCGCATGTTGCGCCGAGTTATTGGGGTATTTTCCTGCGGGCACAAGATCAGGGTGACCGTTGTGGTAAGCGTTTTTCGCCACAGTCGAACAAAATTTCGGGATGCTGGCCGTCATGAACTCGCCAACGATGCTACTGAAATTGGCTGGCATAAGCATATCCTCGAACCTTGCCATTCCTTTCGTGACCAGCTGCGTGTCGATGAACCCGAGGAACTCCGTAAACTCAACCATTGCGCTCCGAATGTGATCCACGGTGACGCCACAAGGTACCTTTGCATTCGGGTTAAACCAGTCAATCGATGGAATCTCGGGAACGCAATGAGCCAAGTCTACGGAAAGTCGCGCCATCTTGGGAAAGTCCAATCAAATCAAAATGAGTTCCATCCAGAATCGTCCCTCCGAGTCAGTTATTCAAGCGCATCGTCCCAATCTTCGAAGGAAATCTATATCATTTCTAAGAAATGTTTAGGCCATAGCGTTATTCTCATGGCCCTCCACATCGGCTACGAGCAGCAGCCCGAGCATCCCCTCCAGCGCATCGAGTCCGGCCCCCTCAACTGGCGCGTCGAGCGCATGTCCCTCTCCAAAGACCGCACCGAACTCCGCTACAACACCTTCCTCACCCTCCGCGGCATCCCCCCAGACGCCTTCGAATACCGCCTCGGCAATCGCAGCGCCCTTGAATGGATCATCGACCAGTACCAGGTCTCCACTGACAAGCGTTCCGGCATCACCAACGACCCCAACCGTCCCGACGATCCCCAATACATCCTCCGCCTCATCGGTCAGGTCCTCCACGTCTCCCTCGAAACCGTCCGCCTCGTCAACCAACTCGCCTCCCTCCCCCTCCTCCCCTGACCCCTGACCCCTCAAAAACCTTCTCCCACCTTGCCGATAATTTCCCCCAAAAGGCGCACAATCAATCCAGCAATCGAAAACCCCGAATTCCAAACCACGTTACCCAAGTAACATTGCCTCACCCCCTCAACCCCCGAAAACGCACACAAAATGCGCATAAAACATGCACAAAAGTGCACGTAACGCACCAGGTAACCACCCACTAACCCTCAACCCATCAACAACATAGGAGCAAAATTCCACAAAAAACACCCCCTCCCCCCCTTTTTACCCCGGCAAACGCCCCCGTCAGGCCCCAACGCGGGCCAGCTACCAATCCGGCTAACTCCGCTAACCCCGCTAACTCCGCTAGCCCCGCTCGAAAAAACTTCACCCCTCTCCACCCAAAGTTGGACAACTCCTCCCAAGACCCGTGTTTGTACAACCATGAACAGTGGCCCCGGCGAGCAGCAGCATCCAAGCTCCCAACAGGACAAGCCACCGGCCCTCAGCCCTCACCGGCCCCCGGGCAAGAAAGTTGGGTCTATGCGTACCATGCGGAACATCTTCCCCGTTGCTCTCGCCGCCACTCTCGTCGCCGCCTTTGCCACCGCAGCCGTACCGGCAAACGCCCAGGACCGGAACTTCGGACGCGACCAGGCCCGCTTCGGCCAGCAAAACCGCCCCGAAGCCCGCGGCAACTTCGGCGGACGCGACGCCATCCGGCCCGTCGGCCCCGAACGCCCCGTCCAGTTCGACGGACGCAACAACGACCGAGGCTACAATGGCGCCCGCCACGACTTCCGCCACGACGACCGCTACCGCGAAAACTACCGCGCCTACGCCGTCCCGGAATACCGCACCGAGGTCGACGTCAACTACGTCCCACCCTGCCCCGGCCCCAACTACGTCTGGGTCGCCGGCTACTGGAACGACGGCTACTGGGTCGACGGCCAGTGGGTCTACCAGGCTCCCGTCGTCCGCTACGCCCCTGCTGTCCGCTTCGGCTACGACCGCGAATGGGACCGCGAATGGGACCACAACCGTGGCTTTGACCGCGACCACCACGAATTCCGCGGCGACCGGGACCACCGCGATCATTTCGATCGCCGCTAACCCCTTCCTTCCACTCCAAAGCCCTCTTCGCCCCAGCGGAGAGGGCTTTTCCCTGCCTGCCGCCCTCTCCCTCAAAAAGATTTCCCCCACCCCCCGCAACTAATCGGCGACAATGATGTTCAACACAGCAGGCAGGCCGAAATCGGCCACCGCTGACCGACAGGGGTAGGCCCCCTTCCTCCAGTCCGTGCAAGTTCGGAATTTCTGGAAGCACCGGCAGCAACGGAGGTTCATATGATGCGCAAACTTCACCTGGCAACCCTGGCGCTGGTGCTCGCCGGAATCGCGCTCGCTGCCCCCAGCGCGCACGCTCGTATCTTCATCGGCGTCGGCTTCGGCCCCGTCATCGCTCCCGTCCCCGCCGTCTATGACGCGCCCGTCTGCGAATACGGCTACTACAATTGGTACCCCTACGACTGCGCCCCCTACGGCTACTACAGCTCCGACTGGTTCTACGGCGGCTCCTTCATCGGCGTCGGCCCCTGGTACGGTTGGGGTTGGGGTCGCGGATGGGGCTATCGTGGCTACGGCTGGGATCGCGACCGTGGATGGGACCGCGGCTACGGCTACGGCGGACGTGGCGACCGAGGATGGGACCGCGATCGCGGTCGTGAAGGCTATCGCGACGGCAACCGGGACAACCGCGGCGAAAACGGCCGCAACAACTACGGCAACAACAACTACGGCCCCCGTCCGGGAAATGGCAATGGCCGCCCGCAATACAACGGCAACGGCTTCCGCCCCGGTAACGGCTACCCCGGCAACCGCCCCACCTACGGCAACCCCGGCGTATCCCGCCCCGGCTATAACGGCGGCGGCTTCTCTGCCGGTCGGCCCGGCTACGGCAACTATGGTGGCCGGCCTCCCGGCACCTTCGGCGGTGGCCAATTCGGTGGCGGACGTCCCAGCGGCGGGTACGGCGGCCAGTATGGCGGCGGTCGTCCCTCCGGCGGCTTCGGCGGCGGAGTAGGACGCCCCAGTGGCGGCGGCAGCTATGGTGGTGGCCGGCCTTCCGGCGGCTTCGGTGGCGGTCGGCCCAGCGGCGGCTTCGGCGGCAGCGGCGGCCACTTCAGCGGTGGCGGTGGTGGTGGTCATGCAGGCGGCGGTGGTGGTAACCACGGCGGCGGCGGACACCGCTAATCCCAATTCCTGAATTAACAAGGGGACGAGTCAACCGACTCGCCCCCTTCTGCTTTTCCAATCAAAATTTAGCGTCCAGCCAACTCCACCAGCCGAGCTGCAATCCGCTCCGCCGCCTCCGGCTTCGCCAAGGCTCGCGCCAGCTCCCCCATCCGCGCCAACTCCGCCGCATCTCCCAGCAACTCCAACAGCGTCCGCAGCATCAGTTCCGCCCCGCCCCCATCCTTCGGCGGCAACTCGCTCTCAGTAATCAGCCGAGCCGCCCCCGCTTCCACCATCACATCCGCATTCTTGCGCTGATGGTCATCAGCCGCAGCAGCAAACGGCACCAGCAGCGCCGGCTTTCCCGCCGCACACAGCTCGGCAACCGTACTCGCCCCACTCCGCGCCACCACCAGACTCGCCCGCCCGATCTCGACCGCCATCCCCTCCAGGAACGCCTCCACCCGCCACCGCGCTGGATCCGCCCCCGTCGCCGCATACGCTCCCTGCGTCCTCTCGGCCATCTTCGCCCCTGCCTGATGCAGAATCGTCAGCCCCGGCACCGCTTCCAGCAGCGCAGGCACCAGCGGCGGTATCACCGTATTCAAAATCCGTGCCCCCTGCGACCCGCCAAAGATCAGCAGGTGCGGTGCGGTCCCCGCCTCCGCAGCCCGCAGTTGGAAAAACTCCTCACGCACCGGAATCCCCGTCACCTCGGCATTCCGGAACCACTTGGCCGCTGGCGCAAAATTCACCGCTCCAGCCTGCACCCACCGGCCTACAATCCGGTTTGCCATCCCCGGCACCGCATTCGGCTCAAAGGCCATCGTCGGCACTCCACCCAAAATCGCCGCGCCCATCCCCGGCCCGCTGGCATACCCTCCCACCCCCAGCACCGCCTGCGCCCCAAACTCCTTCAAGATCCGCCGGCACGCCACCAGGCTCATGGGAATCTGCATCAGCGACCTCAGCCGCGTCCCCCAGCTCACCTGGTTCAGTGGCCCCACCTCAATCAGCTCCAGCCGGAATCCCGCCGCCGGCACCAGACGCTGCTCCATTCCTCGCGCAGTGCCCACAAACAGCACCTCGGCCCCATGGCGCTCCACCAGCTCGCGCGCCACCGCCAGCGCAGGAATGATATGCCCGCCCGTCCCCCCGCCAGCTATTAGAATCCGCGGCCCGCTCACACTAATCCACTTCCCGCGTCAGGTTCAGCAGAATCCCCACGCACGCCAGCATGATGCACAGGCTCGTTCCCCCTGAGCTGATGAACGGCAGCGTAATGCCCTTGGTCGGCAACAGCCCCACCACCACGCTCATATTGAAAAACGCCTGAATCAAAATCGTCATCGTGATGCCAAACGCCAGCAGCCGCGCAAAAGGATCCCGCAGCAGTAGCACCGCCCGGAATCCCCGGAACCCAAGCACCACAAACAGCGCCACCAGCACCACGGACCCCAGCAACCCCCACTCCTCGGCAATATTGGCAAAAATAAAGTCCGTATGCGGCTCCGGCAGATAAAACAGCTTCTGCACACCTTCCATGTAGCCGTGTCCCGTCCAGCCCCCCGTCCCTACCGCAATCAGGCTCTGGTAGGTCTGGAATCCTGCCCCCTGCTTCGTATCGTCCGGATGCAGCCACGCCAGGATGCGCGCCAGCCGCCACGGATAGAAGGTCAGCATAAAGGCCAGCACCGGCGCGCCAATTGCCGCCAGCCCCCCTACCCACTTCCACTCCATCCCCGCCAGCAGCAGCACCGCCACTGTCATCGCCGCCACCACCAGCCCGGTACCTAGATCCGGCTCTTTCAAAATCAGGACCAGAAACATCAGCGCAGGCCAAAGCGCCGGCCACAGAGTATGCCGTATATCCCGTATTCGCCCCAGTCGCGTGCTCAAAAACCACGCCAGGTAAATCGCCAGCACCGGCTTGGCTATCTCCGAGGGTTGAAAGGTAAAGAACCCGCCAAACCTTATCCACCGGTGCGTATGGTGCGAGTCATGCATCAGAAACACGCCCACCAGCAGTGCCAGCGTCACCGCCATTGCGGGATAGACAAACTTCTTTGAGTTATACCAGCGATAATCCACCCGCATCAGCGCCAGCATAGCCAGCACCCCCAGCGCCGCCCAGCCCGCCTGCTTGCCCAGGAAGGTATACGGCGACCCAAACTTCTGCTGCGCCATCACCGCCGAGGCCGAAAACACCATCGCCAGCCCCACCACTACCAGCAGCAGCGTCGCACAGAACAGCCATTTGTCCACCGATACCCGCTTGGCCATTGCTACTCTTTCCGCAGGCTGTCCATTTCGGTCAGCTCCACCACAAGTTCCTTGAAGACCCTGCCCCGGTGCTCGTAATTTTCAAACTGGTCAAAGCTCGAACACGCCGGCGACAACAGCACCACTTCTGCTGGCAAAGCAGCTTTTGCGGCCGTCCTCACTGCTCGCTCCATCGTTTCGCAGCTCACTATCGGCACCACGCCGCGCAACTGGCCCTCAATCTTCGCCGCTGCCGAGCCAATCGTGTACACCGCCCGCACCCGCGCCCGCAGCAGATCGCTCAGATCTGCATAATTCGAGTTCTTGTCCTTGCCACCCAAAATCAGGTGTATCCCACTAGGGAACGCCGCAACCGCCTTCGCGCTCGCGTCCACGTTCGTCGCTTTGGAATCGTTATAAAAGTCCACAGCGTTCACGGTCGTCACAAACTCCAGCCGATGTTCCACAGCTTTAAAGGCGCAAACTGCATTCCGGATTGCCTCTACCGGCGCGCCAGCCAACCTCGCAGCACACACCGCCGCCAGAATATTCTCCACATTGTGCGAACCCTTCAACGGAATCGCAGCAAGCGGCAGAATCATCTCGACTGCAGCCTCAGCTCCATCCCGAAAGTAGACGTGCCCGGCTTCCACCCACGCTCCCCGCTCAACCTCCTCTTCCAGACTGAACAGGTAAACCCGTGCATGCGACCGCGCTGCGGCAGCAACTGCCCCCGCATTGCCCGCGTTCAGCACCAGCGCATCCTCCGTGCCCTGCGCCTGGAAAATCCGCTCCTTCGCCTGCACGTACTTCTCAAACGTTCCGTGCCGGTCAAGATGGTCAGGGGTAATGTTCAAAATCACCGCAATCGCCGGGTGAAACTCCTTCGTGCTCTCAAGTTGGAAGCTGGAAACCTCCAGAACCGCCCAACTATCCTCGCGGCTCCCATCAATTAGCTCAACCACTGGCACGCCAATGTTGCCACCCACCTGCGTCGGCAACCCCGCCGCTGCCAGTATCTCGCCTACCAGCGTCGTGGTCGTTGTCTTCCCGTTTGAACCCGTAATCGCCAGAATCTTTCCCCGCAGGTAACGCGCAGCCAGCTCCAACTCCCCAATCACCGGCAGCCCAAACGCCCGCACCTGCAAGAGCTCCGGCGTATCCAGCGGCACCCCTGGGCTCACCACAATCAGGTCCTGCCGACGGAAGGTCAACAGCCCGTGCCCGCCCGACTCAACCATGATTCCCGCCTCCAGCAGCGCCGGCAACTCACGGCTCAGCGCCTGCGCGCTCCGCACATCCGATACCGTTACCTGCGCTCCCTGACGCCGCAGAAACAAGGCCGCCGACAAGCCAGATTTTCCCAGCCCAACCACCAGTACCTTCTTGCCCTTCAACTCCATCACTCGCGTCCTGCCTGGGCGTCGTTACCGGCCCCGCCCCCGCCGTACTCATTACTCTCGAACGTGCTCCCAGTCTGGCACTTCCCGCGCCAGCCCACACTGCCCTTTACCGCAGTTTCAGCGTCGTTAGTGCAAACAGTGCAAACACCAGCGCCGCAATCCAGAACCGCGCTATCACCTTCGACTCCTTCCAACCCACCAGCTCAAAATGATGGTGCAGTGGAGCCATCTTGAAAATACGCTTCTTGTTCCGCAGTTTGTAGCTGCCTACCTGCAGAATCACACTCACCGCCTCCAGCACAAACACGCCGCCAATAAACGGAAGCAGCAGCTCCTGTCGGATAATCACCGCTACCGTCGCAATCGCTCCGCCCAGCGCCAGCGATCC
>CAIVDV010000007.1 GCA_903904755.1 uncultured Acidobacteriaceae bacterium
AGCTGCCTACCTGCAGAATCACACTCACCGCCTCCAGCACAGACACGCCGCCAATAAACGGCAGCAGCAGCTCCTGCCGGATAATTACTGCTACCGTCGCAATCGCCCCGCCCAGCGCCAGCGATCCCACATCGCCCATAAACACTTCCGCCGGGTGCGCGTTGTACCACAGGAACCCAATTGACGCACCCACCATTGCACCGCAGAACACCGTCAGCTCACCCACCATCGGCATCCGCTGCAACTCCAGGTAGTCAGCAAACACTACGTGCCCGCTCACGTACGTCAGCACCGTCAGCGCGCCCGCGGCAATAATCGTGCATCCAATCGCCAGCCCGTCAAGCCCGTCCGTCAAGTTCACCGCGTTCGTTGATCCCACAAGCACCAGCGTCACAAACACCACAAACGGCAGCAAGGCCAAGAACCCCATGTGCGGAATCCCGCCCAGCCAGCCCACCGTCAAATCCGGCCTGAAGCTCTTCGCAAACGGCACCGTCAACTGCGTTGAAAACAGGTGAAACTGCTGCATCACCACCAGAGAGCAACTCACCGCCAGTCCAGCCAGCACTTGCCAGAACATCTTGGCCCTTGCCGTCAACCCCAGGTTCCGCCGCTTCACCACCTTGATGTAGTCGTCCGCAAACCCAATCGCCCCAAACGCCAGCGTCGAAAACACCACAATCCACACAAACGGGTTCGACAAATCCGACCACAGCAATGTCGGCAGCAATATCGCAATCGCTATCAGCACTCCGCCCATCGTCGGCGTGCCGCTCTTCTTCTTGTGCGACTCCGGCCCCTCATCCCGAATGTACTGCGCAATTTGGAAGCTCCGCAGCTTCTCAATCACAAATGGCCCGATCAGCAGCGCAATCAACAGCGCCGTCAGGCTCGCAAAGGCAGTGCGAAACGTCAGGTACCGGAAGATTCGGAACGGGTGAAAAAACTGAAATAACTTCTGATACAGCAGCCAGTAAAGCAAGTTCCCTCCGTCCCGGTCACCGGGCGCACAACCCTGATTCTACGCGGCGCAGTCTCTCGGCCTGAAACTCCGCGCCCCGTTCCGGCCCGCCTACCGAGCCGCCTTCTGCCGCGCCAACTCGCGCTCAAACGCCATTTCCCGCTCTGCTATATAAGCCCTATACCCCTCTGAATCCACAAACGCATTCGCATCCCCGGCCTGCATCCGCTTCGCCTTCTCTGCCAAATCAAAATACGCTCCGTGCGCTCCCAGAAAAATCTCGCACTGCAGTGACTTCAGCACCCGGAAACCCGCCGAATAATCGGCCGCAATCTGCGGATAGGCCGGATTGCCGACCAGCCGGTACCCCGGGTTCACACTCGGGCTGCCCACAATCACAACATGCATCGACCGCCCGTTCACGGGCTCCTCCAGCGTCCAGGTCGTCGTCCCGCGCGTATGTCCAGCCGTCTTGTGCGCCGTCAGCACCGTGCCGCCCAAGGCCACTGTGTCCCCGTCATGCAGTACATGGTCCACCTTCACCGGCGGAAAATACATCGTGGCATCCTGCCCGTAGTGGAAATCCTTCCGTCCACCCGACTCAAGGGTCGCCACATCGGCATCCATCGCCATCACCCGCGCATGGGTCAGCCGCTTCAGCTCCGCCAGTCCGGCACAGTGGTCATAGTGCGCATGGCTCGTCAGCAGAATCCGCACATCCCCCAGCTTGTACCCCAGCTTCTCCACACTCGCTCGAATCTGCCCAGGCGAGCTCGCCAGATTTCCATTGATAAGAATCAGCCCCGCCGGCGTCACCACCAGGTACGCCGCCAAATCCTCACTGCCCACGTAATACAAATTCCCCGCAATCCGGAACGGCTCCAGCGCCGTGGTCCATTCCGGATGCTCCGCCGCCATGCCCGCCACACCACACACCAGCACTGCCAGCATAATCGCGACCTTCAGCAATGCTCTTCTCATCGCGCCGCCTCTTTCTCCAGCCCCGCCAGCGCCTGTTCCAACCGCACACCGCGTGAGCCCTTCAGCAGCACCGCATCGCCGGCCCGCAGATTCGTCTTCAGCCATTCCCCGGCTTCCGTCGCATCCGCCACATACATCGCGCGCACGCCACATGCTGCAGCCGCTTCCGCCAGGTACTTCGCGTTCCCGCGCACTCCCACCACTACATCAATCCCTGCCGCAGCAGCGGCCTCGCCGCACTCTTCGTGCAGCTCGCGCGCGTACTCGCCCAGCTCCAGCATCTCGCCGGCCAGCAGCACTCGCCGCTCCGCCTTCCGCGCCGCCAACGCCAATATCATCGACTTCAATGCCTCTGGATTCGAGTTGTAGCAGTCATTGATCAACGTCGCACCGCGCGCCTCCAGCACCTGCCCGCGCCGGTCGCCAGGCGTCAGTGCCTCCAGTGCCGCAATCGCCGCCGCAGTCGCCACACCCGCTTCCCTGGCCACCGCCAGCGCCGCTGCCGCATTCAGGGCATTGTGCCTACCCAGCAACTTCAGCCGCAGCGTAACTTCGTCGTCGCTCACCCGCGCCGTCATCACAAGCCCGTCCGCAACCGCCCGCTCATCCAACCGAACAATCTGCGGATCCGCGCATGGCCCCGCGCCAAAGTACACCGTCCGGCCCGCAAAATCCCGCCCAAACTGGCTCACATACGGGTCATCACAATTCAGAAACGCCACGCCGGTTTCCGGCAGCGCCTCCACCAGCTCATACTTGGCCCGAGCAATCCCCGCCTGCCCGTCTGAAAAATTCTCAATATGCGCCCGGCCAACATTCGTAATCACGCCCCAGTCAGGAGCCGCAATCCGTGCCAGCAGCGCAATCTCCCCAGCGTGGTTCATCCCCATCTCCACCACCGCCACATCATCTTCAGGCTCCAACCGCAACAACTGCAGCGGCAGCCCAAATCCGTTATTCAGATTTCCCGCCGACTTCAGCACCCGCAACCCTGCCCCCAGCGCTGCTGCCACAGCATCCTTCGTGCTCGTCTTTCCCGCACTGCCGGTAATTGCCACCACCCGCTTGCCCCACTGCCGCCGAACATGACTGGCCAGTAGCTGCAGCGCCGCCAGCGGATCTTCCACCACCACCAGCGGCTGTTCCAGCACCTCATCCGGCAAACCCGCCACCTGCGTCACGCTTACCACCGCAGCCACCGCACCCCGCGCAAACGCCGCGCCCAGAAACGCGTGCCCGTCGTGCCGTTCGCCCCGTACAGCAAAAAACAGCTCACCCTCGCCAATCGTCCGCGAGTCAATCGAGTAACCTGCCGCCAACAGAGAACCCACCGCCTGCACGCTCGCCGGGGCCTCCAGCCGCGCGCCAACTCCCATCGCAATCTCTGCCAGCGTCAGTCTCATTGCCCTCCACCATATCCCAACCCGCGCAACGCAGAAAGCGCTACCGCAGCATCATCAAACGGAATCGTCCTGTCCCGCAGCACCTGCTCTTTTTCGTGTCCCTTGCCCGCCAGCAGCACCACATCTCCGGCTTTCGCCTCAGCCAGTGCCGCAGCAATCCCCAGCCCGCGATCCGGCTCCACAACATACGCAACGCCGGTCGCATCCAGCCCCGGCAGCACCTCCGCCAAAATCGCCATCGGCTCTTCACTCCGTGGGTTATCGCTCGTCGCCACCACAAAGTCGCTGCCTTCCCCGGCCGCCAGCCCCATCTTCGGCCGCTTCGTCCGGTCCCGGTCTCCGCCGCAGCCAAACATCGAAATCACCCTGCCGCCGCTTGCTTTCACCAATCCTTTGGCCAGCCCGGTCAGGTTCCGCAGCGCATCATCCGTATGCGCATAGTCCACAATCACCGTGAACGGCTGCCCCGCATCCACCGGCTGAAATCGCCCCGGCACCGGCCGCAGCTCCCCAACTGCCTGCACCAGCGTCGCAAACTCCACTCCCCGCGCATGCGCCGCCGCCAGCGCACCCAGCAGGTTCAGCACATTCACCTCGCCCGCCAGCCCGGACTTCAACCTGGCCCGCCCCGCCACGCTCACCAGCTCAAATTCCGCCCCGCCCGGCGTCAGCCGCAACTCTTCCGCGCGCCAATCTGAGCCAGCGCTCAACCCAAACGTCACCACCTCCGCGCCCGCCGCCTGCGCTGCGGTAGCCATCCTGGGCGCCCAGCCATCCCCCACATTCACCACCGCCACCCGCGGAGCCACATACCGACTCCCGTCAAACAGTAACCGCTTGGCGGCAAAGTACTCTTCCATCGTGCCGTGATAGTCCAGGTGATCCCGTGTCAGGTTCGTAAACACCGCCACATCAAATGACACACCCGCCACGCGCCCCTGCTCCAGCGCATGGCTTGACACTTCCATCACCAGTTCCGTCGCGCCCCGCTCCACGCCATCGGCCATCAACTCAAACAAATCCCGCGACTCCGGCGTAGTATGCGCCGATGGCCGAACCTCGCCCGCCACGTGGTACTCAATCGTTCCCACCAAAACGCTCTTCCGCCCCGCCGCCGCCAGCAGCGCCTCCAGCAGAAATGCTGTCGTCGTCTTTCCGTTGGTCCCAGTCACCCCGGTCGTCCGCATCTTCCGCTCGGGATGCCCAAACCACCCCGCCGCAGCCTCCGCCAGGGCCTTCCGCCCATGCGCAACCAGAGCCCGGCCCACCCCAGGATGCTCCACTCCCAGCCTCTTGTAAGCTTCATCGGAGTCCGTCAACACCGCCGCGGCACCCGCCGCTACGGCCCCGGAAACATACAGGTTTCCATCCGTCGAGCCGCCGCGCATCGCCACAAACACCGTTCCGGCAACCACCCGGCGCGAGTCATACTCCACGCCCGTCACCTCGGGGTTTGCGCCTGTCTCCACGGCCTTCGCCGTAAGTCCCGTACTCAGCTCGCTCCACTGCATCTCGACTCCGATTCTACGTCTGCGGCCCTCTTCCCTACCGTGCGCACCGCACCGCAACCTTGCTGCCTGCCGCCACGTCCGTGCCCGCTGCCGGCTCTTGGCTCCGCACCAGCCCACGTCCGGTAATCTCCGGCACCAACCCGGCCACCGCCATCACCTCCACCACCTGCCGCACCGGCATCCCCACCAGGTTCGGCACCTTCACCCGCTTCCCAGTCTCAACTGTCACCACGGCGGTCTCCTGGGCCGGCGCAGCCGAGCTGGGTGCAGTCGGCGGCACATGCCCGCCATTCGCCCCCGCCAGGCTCGCCTCCGCAGCCTGCCTCAGCGGATCATCCTCCGGCAACTCCTGCGCCGCCGCCAGCAGCACGCGCGCGTCACCGGAGTGCTCCTGAATCGGCTCCGTATCCTTCGGCAAAATCTGCTTCGCTGCCCGCACCGCATGCACTTCCTCGTCATGCGGAACCCCCAGGTACTCCAGCACCTGCTGCGCCACCTCGGCAAACACCGGTGCCGAGGCCGACCCGCCGTAATAATCTCCCTTCGGCTCGTCCAGCACCACGGCCATCGCAAGCACCGGGTTGTTCACCGGCGCAATCCCCGCAAAGCTCGCCACATGCTTCGTCTTCGAATACGTCCGCGTTGCCGGATCTATCTTCTGCGCCGTCCCCGTCTTGCCGCCGGCGCTGTACCCGTTCAGTTGCGCAGCCTTGCCTGTGCCAAACAGCACCACGCCTTCCATCATCTTTCGCATCTGGGCTGCCGTCATCGTGCTGATCACCCGGTGCGCGCCCGACGGCAGCGGGTTCGGCAGCTCCTCCCCGGCATGGAACGGCTGTGCCACCAGCGCCGGCGCAGGCTCGCCCGGCTTCCCTTGCGGCATCGGCATCACCATCCTCGGCGGTAGATACACGCCCCCGTTGGCAATCGTCGACACCATCGACACCAGTTGCAGCGGCGTCACCGCCACTTCCTGCCCAATCGAAACCGAACCCAGCGTCGAAATCGTCCACTTGTTCCCGTTGCTCAGCAGCCCGCGCGTCTCGCCCGGCAACTCCAACCCCGACCGCGAACCAAATCCAAAATCCCGAATGTAGTGATAAAAGTTTTGCGGCCCCATCTTCAGCGCCAGCTTCACCGCCGCCACGTCGCTGGAGTGCTCCAGCGCCTCGTGAATCGTAATCTTCCCGAAGTGGTCCGACTTGTCGTCGTGGATTACCCGCCCCGGCAGCTGAATCGCGCCGCCCTGGCAATCAATAATGTCATCCGGCGTCACCAGGTGCTGGTCCAGCGCCGCCGAGTACGTCACCAGCTTGAACGTCGACCCCGGCTCATACACATCGCTGATGGCGTGATTTTTCAGCAACGCCGGGCTCGTATGCCGGAAATCATTCGGATTGAAGGTCGGTCGAATCGCCAGCGCGAGAATTTGCCCGGTATGCACATCCTGAATCACCACCGTCCCATTCGCTGCCTGCGTCCGCGCCATCGCCTGGTCCAGCGCCCGCTCTGCCAGGAACTGGATATTCTCATCCAGCGTTAGCATCAGGTCTTCGCCCGCCTCCGCCGCCTTGTCCTCAGACCCCAACGGCTTCCCGTGCGCGTCAATGTATACCCGTCGCGACCCCGGCTTCCCGTGCAGTTGCGGCTCAAACTTCTGCTCTATCCCGCCCAGTCCCTTGTCATCATCGCCCACATAGCCCAGCGCTTGCGCCGCCAGCACAGCATCGGGATACGATCGTAAAAACTCCTTCTCCGGGTAAATCCCCCGCAGATTCAGCGCCTTGACCTGGGTAGCTACCTGCGGCGTCACACGATGCGCAATCCACACCAGCCCATGGCTGCAATCCCGGCACTTCGCCGCGCGGTTCCGCGCAATAATCTGGTCCAGGCTCGTGTCCACTCGCTGCCGAATCTGGTCTTCCTGCGTAAACGGGTCTTCCCCGCCCGCATTCAGCGCCTGTGCCAGTTGGTGAATCTCCGCCTGCAAGCCCTCAGCTTCCAGCTTCGCCGCGCTCGTCGGGCAACTGTCGGTCGTGTTCACTGGCTTGCCATCGGGTGCGCAGAAATCCGGCCTCACCATCAGCGCCGGATCGGCCGAAATCGAATCAGCATGAATCGAAACAGCTATCTCGCGCCGGTTGCGGTCATACACCACACCCCGCCGCGGCGCCAGCGGATGCACTCCCACCTGCTGCTTCCGCGCAACCTCAACGTAATGCTGGTGTTCCACCACCTGCAGCCAGAACAGCCGCAGGCAAATCGCCAACGCCCAGGCCAACATCAGCAACCCGGCCAGCCAGAACCGCCACCGCACTGAAGGTGGCAGGTCTCGGGACTCGCGCCCTCGATTAGGATTAGCTCTCAGACTGGATGCGGACACCGGATGCAACTCCAAAGCTGGGGGAGAACGATTTCGGCTGAACTCTCATTCGGCTCTCTCGCGGGCGCTCAACGCACCACCAGCGCCGCATCCTGTGGCAGTACCTGCGCCAGAGCCGGAGCATTTCCATTCGCCGGCACCGTCACATCCGGCTGCTCGCCACTGCGCACCACCTGTCCCGGCTGCCGCTCCACCATGCCCAGCTCGCGGGCCATCGCATCAATCCGACCCGGCTGCGTCAACTGCGCTTCTTCCAGCCGCAAATGCCGGTTCTCTTCCTTCAACTGCTCCAATTGCTGCTTCTCACGCTCAACCGTGTAACCCACCTGGATTGATTTGAAGTGCTGCCAGCCATAGGCCATCGCCAGCGTCAGCAGAAAACCCATCGCAATCGTGAACATCCGCATCTCGTGGATGCGCACTGTGTCTGGCGCCTTCACCAGCCGGCTGTTGTCGATTCGCTTTGTAAAGTTGAATTCCAGCGTTGGGCCGCGGCGCAGCCGCTGCTGCTCAGCAAACAAGCGAGCATTGCGCTCCGCAATCACGGATGCCGAACTCTTCTGGCCTGTGAATGTGCTCATCGCCTGCCCCTTCCCCGCCTCTGGCCAGATCTCCGGCCTGTCGTTTATTTCTTCTTGCGACCCGCTTTCGCCGCATGCTTGCTGCTGCCAAATCCTGCCCGGGGCCCGTCCAGCCTCGCAAACTCTGCCTGCTTCCCTGCCGCCGCGCCCTCCGGCCCCAACCGCTCTGCCGCTCGCAGCTTTGCGCTGCGCGACCGCGGATTCTCATCCATCTCCGCCTCGGTCGCCACTGCCGGCTTCCGCGTCAGAACCGTCCAAATACCCTTCGCCGCATCGTCCCGCAACGCGTCTTTCGCAATGCGGTCTTCCAGCGAGTGAAAACTGATTACCACCAGCCTGCCGTGGGGCTTAAGCAACTTCGGTGCGGCCCTCAGCAACGCCTCAATCTCTGCCAACTCCCGGTTGACATGAATACGAATCGCTTGAAAGGTTCTCGTCGCCGGGTGAATCCGATCTCCTTTCATTGCTGGGGCGCTGCCGGCAACCACACGGGCTAATTGCCCCGTTGTCGTTATCGGCCGCGCCCTCACAATGGCTCTGGCGATTCTCCACGACCTCCTCTCTTCTCCGTATTCGTAAATGAGATTCGCGAGATCTCTCTCGTCCATCTCATTCACCACTTGTTCGGCGGTTACCCCCTGGCGCGTATCCTGTCGCATATCCAGTGGTCCATCCGCCATAAAACTGAATCCCCGCTCGGCCTGGTCTATCTGCATGCTGCTCACCCCAAAATCAGCAAGCATCCCATCCAGACTCTCCGGCGCCACCAACTCTGCTGCCTTGCTGAAGGCCTCTCCAACCAGCGTCACTCTCGGCATCTCTGCCCCCAGTTCCACTGCCAGTTCGGCCAACTTCTCCCGGGCCAGCTCCAGCGCCTGCGGATCCCGGTCAAAACCAATCAGGTGACCTTCCGCCCCCAGCAGCCGTGCTATCTGGCTCGCATGTCCTGCAAAGCCCAGTGTGCAGTCGAGGTAGGTGCCCCCCTTCCGAACGGCGAGGTATTGGACTACGTCCTGAGAAAGAACCGGCACATGTCGTCTTTTTGCTTCCGCCATGTGCTCCCCCTTGGGGGCTTCCAAAATCGTTAGGCCTTCGCCTGGCTGCGCAACTGAATCGCCAACTCGGCCATGTATTCCATGCTCTCGGTCATCGTCACCGGCTCTGCCTGCTCGCCGCCTGACCCGCCGACCATCGCTTCCATCAACTCGTGGTTCGCAATCTTCATAAACAAGCCCGAGCCCAGAATGTCTACTTCCCCGGCCAACTTCGCTTTGCCACGCAAACGCTGCGGCAACAGCAACCGGTCCTGCCCGTCCAGCTCAATCTGCTGGCCATAAAAATTCACCTGGTCCATGAATCGCTGCTTCTCTCGCGACTCATCGGGAATCAGAGCCCACTCGGCCTCTTTCTCTTCCCACTTCACCAGCGGCCATATCTGACCAATCTGCCCGTCATACGACGTCACAAAAAACTCTCGGCCCCAGTTGTTCCGCTCCAGAACCTTCGCAAAGCCGCCCGGGAGCTTGATTCGCCCCTTCTCGTCGACCTTGACCTCATACGATCCGCGGAACATCTCTTTGCCTCATCTCAAACCCCGGTGCGTCGGCCAAATTACCGATAATCCCTCCGGAGCCCCTCTGAACTAGACCAATATTACGTCAGACAAGAAGAACTATGACACTTTTTCCCACAAATTTCCACTATTTTTCCCCAAGACTTCCCCGACCCCTTTTCAGAGCCAACAAACTCTGCCCAGCTTTCAGTGCGAAATTACGGTTTCCGACCTGAAACCGCAAAAAGAACCACTACAGAATGCATCCCGCCCAGGAAACCACAACCAGTGGTGTTTACCCTGCAGAGTCCTGCTTCTCGTTATCAGCCGTGTCTTCTTCCCCGCTTGCGCCCTCACGCTTCAAGCCAGCATGAAGGTGCAGCACCAGATACCCCAGCACCGCCAGATTTACGGCAAACAGTCCCGCCCGGAAGACCGTCACCCGGTGCATCAGTTCCATGATCTCCAAAGGCAGAAACGACCCGGTCAGAATCGCCGTCAAATACTCCGCCCAGCGCTTCTCCAACATCAATCCCACGCCCTCTACCAAACCCACTGCCGCATAGCAAAAAACGAAAATGCTGAAGTTCCTCAGCATCCTGTCATCCACGTACGCAGCCTGCTCCAGCAGAAAGCTCACCAGCCGGCCTTCGGTATTCACCTTGATTTCCTGCGCAAGGTTCGTCAGCAGATCTCCGAGATCCTGGCCCACCAGCCGCAGCGCACCCACGCCCACCGCCGTCAGCAGCAGCGATTGCAGCAATTTATAGGCTGCAATCAGCTCCAGCCATCTGTTCCGCCGCTTCTTCGTGCTCGCTTGCACCCTGGCTCCCCGGTTACCCAATCGGCTCGCACTCCCGAGCGTCCTCGTTCGCGCTCTCGCTGCCTGTTTGCTCTTACGTTACCTGATGCCGCCCGGTTCGCCCTAATCCCTTTTTACTCCTGCGGCAAAGCCACGTACCGCGCGGACCTCTCCATTGGGATACTCTGGAACCGGAGCCAGCCCATGCCTGAAACCCTCGTCACATCCCAGTGGGTCCCCTACCCGGTCGAGCTGGTATTCGCCTTTTTCGCAAACCCCACGAACCTGCCTCACCTCATGCCACCCTGGCAGCGAGCCCGGATTGAAAGCTCCCGCCTCATTCCGCCCCCTCCACGCCCACTCGCCGAAGATCCCTCACTCCGCTTCAAAAGCGCTGCTGCCGGCGTCGGCTCTGAGATGCTCATCAGCTTCCGCCTCTTCCCCGGCATCCCCCTCCGCCAGCGCTGGCTCGCCCAGGTCAACGAATTCCAGTGGAACTCCCATTTCTGCGACGCCCAGATCACTGGCCCCTTCGCCACCTGGCATCACCGCCATGGCATCTCCGCCGAATCCCAGGAAAATCTCCCCGGCACCCGCATCCTCGACGAAATCGAGTACACCCTACCCCTCGGCCCGCTCGGCACACTCGCTAACTCCCTCTTCGTCCGCGGCCAAATGGAAGATACCTTCGCCTATCGCCAGGTTCGACTCCTCGAAATTCTCCCCGTCGCTGCCAAACAGGCCATCCAGCGCTCCTGAACTCGTCACAAACAACAAAGAGCCCCCGGCCTGCGCCAGGGGCTCATCATCAAACTCCTTCAACCTTAGAAGTGGTATGCGATACCAATCACCGGGTTGTAGATGTTATAGAACTTGTTCGTGTTCAGCGGGCTGTAGCCAAAGTCCGGCACCTTGGTCACAAAACCACGATACTCGGCGCGGATATCAAAGCTCGGGCTGATCTCATAGGCAACGCCCACGCCGTACAGGCCGCCAATCGTCGTCTGGTTCTTCACATCCAGGCTCGTCGTCGCCAGGTTGCGGATGTTCTGCCACAGCAGCGCTCCGCCGCCGGCTTCCACAAACGGATTGAAGTTCTTGAAGTTGAAGTTGTACACATACGCAGCCGAAATTTCCTGCTGCCGTACGTTCACCTGGTAGCCCTTTTGGAAGGACGGTCCACGATACAGAATATTGTTCTGGTTCAGACCATAGTTGGCCTCAACCGCGCCGCGTGGCGTCAGCATAAAGCGATAGCTCGCCAGGCCGCCGATGGCGCGCTTGGCCCCAACCTGAACGTCCGTTGTGCTCGCCACAAAGGGTTGAATCTGCACCGAGCCGCTCAGGCTCACATCCTGACGGCTTTCCTGAGCTCGGCCTGTCACCAATCCAACGGTGCACAGGAGTACAAGTAGGGCAATTTTCTTCATTCGGTCCTGAACCTCGCGACTGCCCCGTTGGCGCTTTGGCCTCAACGTGCAAGTCCACCTTGTCGATAGGGCGCACCAATTCGGCACACCGTTCAATAAGCATTGTAACTGGCCAGGGGCAGTCTTTGGCGCTCTTACCGCCTTTCCCCGTGATTTTGACCCGCACTTCCCGCTGCCAGTCCTGCGGCTAAACCAAAGCCTGCTCCATAGACGCGCCCCAAACCCCAAGGAAAGCACGCATTTCCCCATTCCTGCGACACAACTCCAATTCCCTCTTGGCGGACCACACCTAAACCATGCACAATGCTTGCGTTGCCTTTTGACAACGTTTTCCTGATTCCAGGCGCTCTGCCCCGCACCGCCCACCCCAACCCCAAGGACGACCTCATGCACTCTGTCTGGCTCGGCGAATACCTCGGCACCTTCATCCTCATCCTCCTCGGCTCCGGCGTATGCGCCAGCACATCCCTCGAAAAGACTTACGCCAAAGGCGCCGGCTGGATCGTCGTCACCGCCGGCTGGGCCTTTGCCGTCCTCTGCGGCGTACTCACCGCCCAGGCCTTCGGCAGCTCCGGCGCGCACCTCAACCCTGCCATCACCTTCGCCAACGCCGTCAACTCCGGCGACTTCTCCCAGCTCGCCCTCTACTGGTCAGCCCAACTCCTCGGTGCCATGACCGCCGCCATCTTCACCTGGCTCATCTTCTACCCACACTGGGCCATCACCCCCGACCCCGCCACCAAGCTCGGCGTCTTCTGCACAGGCCCCGCCATTAAACACCTGCCCTCAAACTTCCTCTCTGAAGTTGCAGGCACCTTCGTCCTCGTCCTCGTCGCCAATGCCATCGGCTCCCACGGCGTCGCCCCCAACGGCACCGCCGGCGGACTCGCTCCCCTCCTCGTCGCCTGCCTCGTATGGGGAATCGGCCTCTCCCTCGGATCCACCACCGGATACGCCATCAACCCCGCCCGGGACTTCGGCCCGCGCATCATGCACGCCATCCTCCCCATCGCCGGCAAGGGTGGCTCCAACTTCGGCTATGCCTGGGTCCCCATCGTCGGCGACCTCACGGGCGCCGCCCTCGCTGGCGCTCTCGTCCACTTCGGCCACCTCTAAAGGCAAATTGGGCCGTGCGTCTCTCCGCACGGCCCTCTATCTCAATATCTACCCGTCTATTTCCCTTCCATCACCAGCAGCGTAAACACCCCATCCTTGTTGGCCACCGTGTACACCTTGTGGCTCGCTGGGTCCAGAGCCAGTGTCTTCGCACCCGGCAGCGTCGTAACCGTCTGCACATTCGCATAGCTGTCGGCACCCTTCTGCGCAATCACGCTCAAGCTGCCCTCTCCATTCGACGTCAAAATCAAATGCCGCGCCGCGTCATACCCCACGGCATCCACACCATTGCCAATCGGCAGCTTGGCCACGTTCTTCCCCGTCTCCTCATCCACCACAATCAGCACACCGCTGTGGCACCCCGTAAACAGCCGCTTCGCCGCCAAATCAATCGCCAACCCCGTCGGCTCCGTGCATCCGGCCAGATCCCAAACTCCCGTCACAGTACCCTTCAGTACGTCCACCTGGGCAATTTGAGCCTTGTCTTCCAGATTCACAAACACCCGGCCCTGCTCATCGCTCACCGCCGTCTCAGGCCGACCCGGAAGCGCAATCGTCCCCACCACCTTCGCCGCAACCGGATCAATCACGCTGATCGAGTTCGAACGTCCGTTCATCGTCATCACCGTCCGCGTCTTCGGCTCCCACAGAATCGCATCCGGCTTGCCGCCCGTCGCCAGCACTGCAATCGGCTTCAGTGTCTCCAGATCAAAGATCGTCGCAGCATCGGCTTTCCCGTTGCTGGTCACACCGCGCTTGGCAACCTTTACCAGCGCAACTCCATGCACGCCCGCCGTATCGGGAATCTCGCCCACCATCTTGCCACTCGCCAGGTCTACAACCATCACGCGCGTTGATCGTGCAATATACAGCCGCTGGCTCTCAACATCCACCCGCAGATAATCCCAGCTTCCCTCGCCGCCCAGCGGAATCGCCTGCGTCACCTTGTATTCCACTGCCTGCGCACAAACGCCCACCGGCATAGCAACCAATGCCAGCAATACAAATCCAGTTATGAATTTCATCTATCTCTCCTCAGCCGCCAATCGGCCGGCATTCTCAACCAGAATGCAGCACAAACGACGCATTCCTCCCCCTCCGCTCAAGGAATTCACACACTTGTCACACCCCATTCAGCGTGCCGTCACCATACATGGCGCAAGCTTGGCCCACATGACATTCTGTTCATTTTCTGTCTTGTTATGGAGGCTCTCCTTGTATAGAAATTTGAAAAGGCCATATTTTCTCGTCCTTCTGTTCGCCTTGGCTCTCTTTCTTCCGCGCCTCAACGCGCAGGATGCAAAGTCCACACTCGCTGGCACGGTAAAAGACACCACCGGTGCCATCCTTCAGGGCGCGCGCATTGACCTCGAGCCCGCCGCGCAACCCGTGGCCACTGACGTGCAGGGCAACTTCGCCATCACCGCCCTCGCCTCGGGCTCCTACAAAGTCGCCGTCTCCTTCGTAGGCTTTGAGACCTCCACAACCACCGTGGAACTCACCCCCGGCCGCGTCAAGCACATTGACATCGCCCTCAAAGTCGCCAGCAACAAGCAGGACGTCACCGTCTACGCCGACCGCGAACATGGCGATGCTGTCGCCGTCAACCGCGAGTTCTCGTCGGAAAACATCCTCAACGTTCTCCCCTCCGATGTCATCAAGTCCCTGCCCAACGCCAATATCGCCGATGCCGTCGGCCGACTCCCCGGCGTTACCCTCGAGCGTGACGAGGGCGAAGGCAAATACGTCCAGATTCGCGGCACCGAACCGCGCCTCAGCAACGTCACCATCGACGGCATCAACATGCCCTCACCCGAGGCCGGCGTCCGCCAGGTCAAGCTAGACGTCATCCCCTCCGACATCGTCGAATCCGTCGAAATCAACAAGACCCTCTCTGCCAACCAGGACGGCGATGCCATCGGCGGCTCCGTCAACCTCGTCACCAAGCTCGCCGGCGAGTACCCCACCATATCCGCATACGGCCTTGGCGGCGTTACCCCCATATTTGACACCCGCCATGTCAGCGAGTACGGCATCACCATCGGCAAGCGCTACGGCGCCAGCCATCAGTTCGGCGTCCTCGGAGGATTCACCTTCGACTACAACGGCCGCGGTATCGACGATCTGGAACCCTCGCCCGACCCCGGAACCCTCGCCCCCACCTACGACAGCATCGATCTCCGCGAATACCGCTACGACCGCACCCGCTACGGCTTCGCCGGCAGCGCCGACTACAAAATCAACGAAGCCAGTGACCTCTATGCCCGCGGCATGTACTCCGACTTCAAGGACTGGGGCGACAAATGGGTCTATACCCTCAATGATGTCGTCACCCCCGGCGCAACCCCCAGCGACCCTGCCACCTTTGAAGGCGACACTCCCAAGTACTCGAACTCCAAACGCCTGCCCGACTACGGCATCGCCTCACTCGCCCTCGGCGGCAAACATGTCTTCCGCAACTCCTGGTTCTCTTGGGAAATCACCGGCTCTCGCGGCCGTCAACTCGCCGCAGCCGGCAACCCAGGCGACAAGTTCAAGCCTCTGAAGCACGGAACCATTCCCGACTTCGCCGCAGCCAACTGCGCCTTCGACCCCGGTGCCACCGTCACCCTCAACCGCCCCCAGTGGCAGCCCGCCTGCACCGCACCCGGCTCCCCGGTCTATGACCCCACCCAGTACCACCTCACCGAGCTCGACCTGACTGGCGGACAAACCACCCAGCTCAACCTTCAGGGCTCCGCCAGCTACGCTCAGAACTACACCGCCAGCGGCCACTTTGGTACCTTTGAGGCCGGATTCAAAATCCGCAATGCGCACAAGGGGCAGTTCGCCTTCTCGCCTGTCTATGACAACCTTCCCGGCGACCTGCTGATGAGCCAGTTCCTCAGCCCGCTGCACAACGACAACTACTACGACAAGAGCTACCGGATGGGCCCGCTCGTCGATTACAACAAGATTGTTGCCTTCCAGAAGGCCAACCCCTCCCTCTTTGTCGAAGACATCGCCGCCACCCACCTCGGCTCCGATGCCTCCAACTTCAACCTTCAGGAGCGCATTACCGCCGGCTACCTGATGAACACCATCACCTTCGGCAAGTTCCACCTTCAAACTGGACTTCGCTTTGAGGCCACGAACGAACAGAACACCGGCTACCTTGTCGCCAACGACGCCGACGGCAACTACATCTCCACCACCCCCGTCCACGGTACCGGCTCCTATCTCGACGCGCTTCCCAGCGTCCAGCTCCGCTATAACCTGCCCAACAATGCCGACCTCCGCGCCGTCTACGGCCGAGGCATCGCTCGGCCTAATCCCCAGGACCTCATCCCCTCCGTCACCGAGGACCAATCCACCAACCCCTACACCATCTCGCTCGGCAATCCAAACCTCAAGGCCGAGTACGCCAACGACTACGACCTCCTCTTTGAGAAGTTCCTCAATCCCCTCGGGCTGATCCAGGCAGGCTTCTTCTATAAGGACCTCAGCCAGCCCATCGTCTCCATCGTCACCATCCCCACCACAGGCACCTACGCCGGAAACAAGGTCAGCCAGCCCAACAACGCAGGCAGCGCCTGGGTCACTGGCTTCGAAATCGCATACCAGCAGCGCCTCTCCTACCTGCCTGGCTTCCTCGGCGGGCTCGGCTTCAGCGGAAATTACAGCTACACTGCCTCCAAAGCTACCGGCGTTGACCCCCTTCGCACCGACTCCCCTGCCCTCCTCCGACAGGCCCCAAACACCTGGAACCTCAGCCCCACCTATGACCGCGGCCCCCTCTCCGTCCGGCTCGGCCTCAGCTATAACCAGGCAAACATCTACGCTTACCAATACGAAAACCTCGCCTACGCCACCGACGACAATGGCAACCCCATCAGCGTCAACGGCAAACTACAGACCATCCCCAACCCCCAGGTAGGCAACCAGGCCGGTCCCGTCGGCGACAACTACCTTTACACTCACCTGCAAACCGATGCACAGGCCACCTGGCGCCTGCCTCGCGGCTTCACCTTTGTCGTCTCCGGCCTCAACCTCAATAACGAAGTCTTCGGCTTCTACAACGGCAGCCCCCAGTACGTCGTCCAGCGCGAGTACTACGCACCCACCTTCTCCGCTGGCCTCCGATGGAGCGCCAGCCGCGAAAAGTAAACAATCCATAAATCTCCATCAAACCAGCGGCCCAGCCATTTGCTGGGCCGCGCCGCAAAGACGACAATACCTCTATGCGCATTCTTCCGCTTCTCGCCCTCGCCATAATCTCGCTGGCCACCCCGCTGCTCCACGCCCAGGACGCCGTCGCTACACCCACCGTCCCGGGCCTGTCCGAAGCAGGCCCAACTTTTACCATTCCCGCCTCCCAAATCCCCAAACACTGGACCATCATCGGCTACGGCGACACCCGTTTCACTGACCCGGCAGACACCAAGAACACCAACCCCTCAGTCCGCCGCGCCCTCGTCAACCAGATCGCCTCCGAACGACCAGACGCACTGCTCATCTCCGGCGACCTGCCCCTGAACGGCAATGTCGAAAACGACTACACCGTCTACCGCACAGAAACCCAGCCATGGCGCGACGCACATCTCCGCGTCTATCCCGCTCTTGGCAATCACGAAATGCACGGCGGCGAAGCTGTCGGCCTCAAAAACTGGTGGGCAACCTTCCCAGAACTCAACAACCGCCGCTGGTACTCCGTCTCCTTCGGCAATGCCTGGATTCTCTCCCTGGACTCCAACGCCCCCCTCACCGCCGGCAGCCCCCAACAATCCTGGATCGCCGCCCAGTTTGCAGCCCTCCCCAAGACAGTCCAGTTCGTCTTCATCGTCATGCACCATCCGATCGTCGGCGACGACTTCCCCCTCTCCACCCACAACGTCCGCTCCAACGAGGCGGCCCTCGGCCAGTTCCTCGCCGCGACCGCGCCCACCCTCAAGGTCCGCATCACCGTCCTCTGCGGCCACGTCCACAACTACGAGCATTTCCTAAAAGACGGCATTACCTACCTCGTCGCTGGCGGCGGCGCGGCCAAGCCGTATAAAGTCGAACGCAACCCCCAGGACCTCTATAAAGGCACCGACGACATTAACTACCACTACCTCACCTTCCGCTTTGACGGCAAAGTCGTCCATGCAGAAATGCACCGCCTCGCCAACCCCGACTCCCCCAACCCCACATGGGATACCAGGGACACCTTCGACCTCACTCCCCTCCGTTAGTCGCACCCGAGCCCTGGCTGGACTCCCTGTCCAGCCAGATGCTACCCTTGCCACGTTTCCCACCCACACTTCATGAACAAACCAGCTCTCTCTGCCGCCTGTGCCGCCGGCTTCGCCTTTTCCGTCAACTACACCAACCACGCCCCCATGCTGCCACTTCTCCGGCAGACCTTTGCCATCTCCCAGGCGCAGGCAGGCGCGCTCACCACCGCCATCTTCCTCACCCACGCGCTCATGCAAATCCCCGGCGGCCGCCTTGCCGACCGCTTCGGCCCCCTCCGCGTCCTCACTTTTGCCCTGGCCTGGGTTGCCCTAACCAACGCAGCTCTCAGCTTCGCCCCCGGCTATCTCTCCCTGCTCGCCCTCAAGTCCCTCGCAGGCCTAGGCACAGGCGCCTGCTTCGCCGCCGGCGCGCGCTACGTTGTCGCCAGCTTCCGCGGAGCCTCCCTCCAGCTTGCCCAGGGACTCTACGGCGGCTCGGTCTTCCTTGGTGCTGGCTTTGTCATCTTCGCCATCCCTCAACTCCTTGGCAACATCGGCTGGAGCGGCTCATTCCTCGCCTGCGCCTCTGTTGCCCTCCTCGTCTGCCTCCTCTGTGCCTTCTTCGCGCCCCATCCTATCCCGGTCACCCCGCCCCCCGCCAGCATCGGCGAAATGCTCTCCCACCCTGAACTCTGGCTTCTCGGCGTCATTCAGATGGCATCCTTCGGCCTCACCATCGTCATCGGAACCTGGATAACCACCCTCCTTCACGCCTCGCTCGGCCTCAATCTCAAAACCGCCGGACTCCTCGGCTCCCTTGTCCTGCTGCTCGGCATCCTCACCCGCCCATTCGGCGGATGGCTCGCCCACCGACTCCCGCTTCGCCCACTGCTCGGCTCCGCCCTGCTGCTCAACGTCGCCGGCTGCCTCATCCTCGCCGTCACCCACTCCGCACTCCCCACCTTCGCCGCCATCGCCATCCTCGCCCTCGGTTGCGGAATCCCCTATGCAGGCAGCTTCAACCGCGCAGCCGCACTTTTCCCCGGCCGGGCTGGTGCAGCCATGGGCCTCGTCAATATGATTGGAATCCTTATGATTCTTGCCGGCGCACCTGCCATCGGGGCCCTCGCAGACTCCACCGGTTCCTTCCGCACCAGCTTCCTGGCCCTCGCCGTCTTCACCCTCATTGCCGCTGGCGCTGTCCCATTTCTTCCCAAACAGAAAGTCACCCACCCATGAATCTCACCCAGCTCTTCGACCGCTCCTTCCGGGGCCGCTCCCACCAGGTCGCTCTCGAATTCCAGGGCCGGCAGTTCACCTTCGCCCAGCTCGATGACCGCGCCAACCGCATGGCTGCTCTCCTCACCAGCCGCGGCCTCACCCAGGGCGACCGCCTCTGTATCTACCTCGCAAACTGCCTCACCTTCCTTGACCTCTATCTCGCCTGCACCCGCCTCGGCATCATCTTCGTGCCCATCAACATCCTCTACCGCGAACGCGAAATTCTGCACATCCTTGCCGATGCCCAACCCAAAGCCGTCGTCGCCAATGATCCCATCCCCGGCAACACCCCCCTCTGGATCGCCTCCGAGCTCAGCCTCCCTGGCTCCGCACCAGATGCCCGCATCCCTCTCGACGGCGACACACCCGCCGCTCTCGTCTACACTTCCGGCACCACCGGCACCTCCAAGGGAGCAATCCTCACCCACAACAACTTCATCGTCAACGCCATCAACCTCAATGCCTGCTGGGAAATCACCGCAGACGACAGATTCCTCCTCGCCCTGCCACTCTTCCACGTCCACGCCCTCGGCAACGGACTCCACTGCTGGCTCGCCTCCGGCTGCCGAATGAAGCTCCTCGAGCGCTTTGAGCACCAGAAGGCCGCTCGCGAATTCCTCGCTTTTTGCCCCACCCTCTTCTTCGGTGTCCCCACCGTCTACGTCCGTCTGCTTGGCCTCCCTGAAGCCCAGGCCAGGGAAATCGGCTCCTTCATGCGGCTCTTTGTCTCCGGCTCCGCACCCCTCCCCGCCCAGGTCCTCGAGGAATTCCGCACCCTTTACGGGCACACCATTCTTGAGCGCTACGGCATGACCGAGACCCTCATGAACATCTCCAACCCCTACCACGGCGAGCGCCGCCCCGGCACCGTCGGCCTGCCCCTGCCTGGCGTCTCCGTTCGAATTCAAAACGGTGAGCTCCAGCTCCACGGCTCCAACCTTTGCGCCGGCTACTGGAACCGCCCCGAAGCCACCGCCGAAGCCTTCGCTGAAGGCTGGTTCCGCACCGGAGACATGGCCGAGATATCCCCCGACGGCTACTACACCCTCCTGGGCCGCAAATCTGACCTCATCATCTCCGGCGGTTTCAACATCTACCCCCGCGAAATCGAAGATTTCCTCCTGGAGCAGCCCGAGGTCGCAGAAGCCGCCATTGCCGGGCAGCCCGACGCCGTCCGCGGAGAAGTCCCCGTCGCCTATATCGTCGCCACCTCCCCATTCGACCCCGCTGACCTGGAGGCCCGATGCCGCCGCGTCTTTGCGTCCTTCAAGATTCCACGCGCCTTCATCCCCGTCGACGCACTCCCCCGCACCGCCCTCGGCAAAGTCCAAAAGCGGCTCCTCCCGCCCTGGAAGCCTTAGATTCCTCGTCCTCTGCGCCCCGTAACAAGCCTTTCGCAATTCTGAGCCGCCAACAAAAAGCCCCGGCACGCCAACTCACGGCACCCGGGGCTTTTTTCTCGCGTGGGAGGTCAGGGTTGAATCGTAACCACCAGCGGCTGCGACTCCGTCCCCGGCAAATACACCACCAGCGCATCCCCTTCCAGGTGCTTCTCAACCCCCAGCCGAACTGCAGCCTTTGCCGCCTGCCCATCCACCTTCACCGTCGCGGCTGAGCCTCCTTTCCACTGCTCCACAACAATCGCCGGGTCCACCACTGGGCTTGCCCCACTCGCCGCCAACTCCACCGTCACCACTCCTGCACTCCCAGCCCCCCGATGCACCACAAACGCCCGCTGAGCCGGGTCATACTCCGCACCCGTCACCCCGGCTCCCTTCGCCTTCACCCCTGCCGGCGTCGTCCACGACCGCGCCAGCGGCAGCAGTCCCGCCGCATCGCCCGTCGTCAACCCATCCATCAGCAGCTTCGTCGTCGTCTGTTCCGTCTCGCCATAGGCTGCCCAGTATATATGCGACAGCGAGGTATGCGACGGCCTGTCCGCTGCCACCGCCGGCCGCCCGCTTGACGGAATCTGCGCCACCGGCCAGTGGTTCCACCACTCAAACATCGAATAGCTCTTCTCCGCGTTATACGTGTCAAACGAGGTTCCCACCGGCGCCACAATCTGAAACGGCTGCTCCTTCGACTTCAGGTGAACCACCTGGATGTTTGCCCCAGCCGGCTCCTCCAGCTTCCCCGGGCCCTTCGGAAAAGTGAACAACTCATCCAACTTCTGGTCCCAATGGTAGGTATGCGTCGCGCCCGCCATGTTCTCCAGCGTCAGCGCATCCGGCTCAATATTGTCCTCAGGCCTCTGCCCTGGCCCGTTGATCACAATCGTCTCCTGCCACTCATGGTTTACCCATCCCTTCGGATAAAGGTCGCTGCTCCACAGCACCTGCTTCCGCACCGCCACTCCATCGGGATATACCGTCCAGTACTCATCGGCCCAGTCAAACCAGTCGGTGTCCGGATCCACATTCGCGCCCTTCCCACCTCGCGTCTCAACCAGTCCATACCGCCAGTGCACCACCACTCGGGCCGCGCTTGACGCCACCACACTCACCCGCGAGTACCGGCTCTGCTTGTCCGACATCGGCTCGCAGTCCTCCCCATCCACGCACTTCGGCCCCCACGCCTCCAAAAACTCATCCAGGTACCACTTCCCGTTCGCTGTCACCCACGCCGGTACATAATTCAACCCCTGCCAGAACACCAGCCGCATCCCAGACTGTTCAAACCGCACCACCACATCCGATTCCGGCCCAATCCGCCGCGGCGCATCCCAGTTCGGCGAATACTTCAGTGTCTCCACATACGCTCCAAACTCACCCGGCCCAGGCGCTCCGCTCGGCAGCACTGCATACGGAATCACATCTCCGTCCGGCACCTTCACCGCTGCAAATTCAGCTCTCTCTTCCCCGGCGCTCGTCCCCGCAGCCACCACTTCCAACTCGTCAAGGTACCCGTCCAGCGAATACAAAAACGGATCCCGCGGATGAATCAGCCACGACGGATACGGCAGCACCGCCACCCGCGTTCGGCCCATGATCAAATCCTCTTCCTCTGCCTGCGAAAAGCTCCCCACCGTTTTCTCTTGCGCCGCCAGCTCGCCGTTCACATACACCGCGATCCCCGTCGCCTCGTCAAAGCTCGCCGTCACCCGCTGCCACCGCTTCAGCGGCAACTTGCTGGCCGTCGTCACCACCACCCACTTGCCCCCAACCGCCAATCCCAATCCCACATGCCCAAAGGCATCCACCCCAAACGAGAAACCCACCTGCCCATCCCTGCTCTGATCCGCAATCGGCACCCAGTTCCAGGGATAGTTATCCAGCGCCACCCAGGCCGAAACCCGGAACCCCTGCCCCAGCGCCGGAACCAGCTTCGCCCCGCGCACCACGCGCGTCGTCATCCCATCAAATGCCAGCGCCCTTCCCCGCACTCCGTCCACCCGTCGGGAAAACCCTTCCACATGGTCGTCTCCGGATCCTCCGGCAAACTTTTCAGCCGTCACCGCAACAGTCCTGCCGTCGGCCTCGTCAAAGCTCCAATGCAACCGCGCCTGCGCCGGCGCCATCGTCCCCGCTGTCAATCCACACACCCACACCGCCATCCATATAAATCGCTTTACCTCCATCACACAAAACCTCACTATCCCGATTGACAACGTTTACCAGGCATGTAAACTTGCTCGTGCTAAAGTCTATCCCAATTCCTCGTCCTGTGGCCCTCCATCAGCCCCAAAGGTGCCACCACAGCCCGAAAGGACCCGCCCTATGAACCGCCTCCGCAGCCTGCTCCTCGTTGCATTTGCGGCACTCTCCGCCGCCTCCCTCCACGCCCAGTGGGCGCCACTCACCCACGACCCCGACGCCCAGCAGCGCATCCAGTGGTGGAAGCAGGCTCGCTTCGGCATGTTCCTTCACTGGGGCGTCTACTCAATCCCCGGCCGCGGAGAGTGGGTCCAGTTTGCCGAGCAAATCCCCGTCGACCAGTACGCCCTGCTCGCCACCCAGTTCCACCCCGAACACTTCGACGCCAACGCCTGGGCCGAAATCGCCAAAGCCGGCGGCATGAAGTACATGGTCCTCACCGCTCGCCATCACGACGGCTTCGCCCTCTTTGACGACCCCGGCTCCACCTTCACCGCCACCAAATCCGCCGCACACCACGACTTCGTCGCCGACTACGTCTCCGCCGTCCGCAAAGCCGGCCTCGGCGTAGGCCTCTACTACTCCCCCCTCGACTGGCGCTTCCCCGGCTTCTACTTCCCCGGCCTCTACCAGACCAGTGCCCTCGAGCTCAAAGCCCAGTACGCCCGCCAGATCGACCAGCTCGCCAGCCACTACGGCAAACTCGACATCCTCTGGTTCGACGGCGGCGGCAACGAGTGGCTCGGCTTCGGCGGACTCCAGTTCACCGGCTCCGGCTGGCAGCAGCGTCCCAAATCCCAGCCCTACGCCGGCTCCTTTGACTGGGAAGACACCAAAACCGTCGGCCACCTCCGCCAGCTCCAGCCCTCCCTCATCCTCAACGACCGCACCAACGCCCCCGCCGACTTCCGCTCCCGGGAGGGCGACGGCGCGCTCGGCGACTTCGACAATACCCAGCCCTGGGAGCTCTGCACCACCATCACTGAAGGTGCGTGGGGCTACCAGCCCGGCGCAAAGGTCAAACCCCTCGCCCAGCTCATCCGCCTCCTGGTCGGTGCCGCCGGCCGCGATGGCAACATGCTCCTCAACGTAGGCCCCCGCCCCGATGGCCAAATCGACCCACCCCAGGCCGACCGCCTCCGCGAAATCGGGACCTGGCTCGCCCACAATGGTGAAAGCATCTACGCAACCCGCGGCGGCCCCTGGCTCCCCGGCCCTTACGGCGTCTCCACCCACAACGGCACCGCCGTCTACCTCCACCTGCTCAAAGCCCCCGAAAGCGGCACCCTCTCCCTCCCGGCACCACCGGTGAAGGTCCTCTCCGCCCAGCTCCTCAACGGCCCCGCCATCCCCTTCACGCAAACCGCCGATACCCTCTCCCTGACCCCACCCGCCATCGCGCCAGACAATCTGGACACCATCGTCAAACTCACCCTCGCCCAGCCCTGGACCTCCAACTCCGTCCTCCCCGTCCCAACGAAATAACCCCAAACGACAAAACGCCACCGAGCTGATCTCGGTGGCGTTTTCTCTTCAAAATTTTTGGTGGAGCTGAGCGGGATCGAACCGCTGGCCTCCTCGTTGCGAACGAGGCGCTCTCCCAGCTGAGCTACAGCCCCACAATCGGGAAAGAACTTTCTTATTCTACCAGCCACGCCGGAAATGGCAAGCAAACCGCCCGCCACTTTTCCACGGCCGCCCATCAGTGCACAGCGTCAGCAGCCAGAACAACTCAATACCTGACCACTGTTCACTCACCACTTACAGGTGATTCATATTCATCAGGAACTCGGCGTTGTTCCGTACCTTGTCCAACCGGCTCACCAGCAACTCCATCGCTTCCACCGGGCTCAGCGGATTCAAAACCTTCCGCAGTACCCAGATGCGCGACAAATCTTCCTTCGGAATCAGCAGCTCTTCCTTACGTGTGCCCGAGCGCTGAATATCGATTGCCGGGAAGACACGCTTGTCAACAAGCTTGCGATCCAGAATGATTTCCATGTTGCCCGTGCCCTTGAACTCTTCAAAGATCACTTCGTCCATGCGCGAGCCCGTATCCACCAGCGCCGTGGCGATAATCGTCAGCGAGCCGCCCTCTTCAATGTTGCGCGCCGCGCCAAAGAACCGCTTCGGCCGCTGCAGCGCATTGGAGTCCACACCACCCGAAAGCACCTTGCCCGAAGGCGGCACAATCGTGTTGTACGCACGCGCCAGGCGCGTAATCGAGTCCAGCAGAATCACCACGTCGCGCTTGTGCTCCACCAGCCGCTTGGCCTTTTCAATTACCATCTCGGCAACCTGCACGTGGCGCGCCGCAGGCTCGTCAAAGGTCGAGCTGATAACCTCGCCCTTCACAGACCGCTGCATATCCGTAACTTCTTCCGGACGCTCATCAATCAGCAGCACAATCAGCACCACTTCCGGATGATTCGTCGAAATCGAGTTCGCAATCGACTGCAGCAGCATCGTTTTGCCGGTACGCGGCGGGGCCACAATCAGGCCACGCTGGCCCTTACCCACTGGCGTCAGCAAATCCATCACCCGGCCGCTCGTCGCCTCACGCACCGTCTCCATCTTCACCCGCTCCTGCGGATACAAAGGTGTCAGATTGTCGAACAGAATCTTGTTGCGCGTCTCTTCCGGCGACTCAAAGTTGATCGCCTCAATCTTCACCAGCGCAAAATACTTCTCCCCCTCATGCGGAGGCCGTACATTGCCACTAATCGTGTCGCCCGTCTTCAAATCAAACTTGCGAATCTGCGACGGCGAAACGTAAATATCGTCCGGCCCCGGCAGGTAGTTGTAATCCGGTGAACGCAGGAACCCGTAGCCGTCAGGCAGAATCTCAAGCACGCCCTCGGCAAAGATGTGCCCTTCCTTCTCACTCTGCGCCTGCAGAATCTTGAAGATCAGGTCTTGTTTACGCATGCCGCTCGCGCCCTGGATTTCCAGAGTGCGCGCAATACGGCTCAGTTCAGTGATGTTTTTTTCTTTCAGTTCTGCAATGGTCATGGGTACCTGCAACTACGCGGATGGAAGGGGGGAAGTCGATTGGAGGGAACTCCAGAAAGGAAGGGAGGGGTGGTGCGGAGAAAAACGAGGTAAGGCCGCGCTTAGGCTGCGCGGCGCTGTTCCTCGGGCTGTGCTTCTACTTCGGCCACCGGCGCGGGTGCGCCAGGGTTGGCGGTACGGAAACGATACAGAACCTCATTCGTCGTGTCCTGCAAACGGCTGTTCGGCTTATGCAACTTACGCGTCGCCTTGCTCGCCAGCTGACAAAGCTGGTAGCGGTTCGACACGTGAGTCAATGCTCCAAAAATTAGTTCCGAGCGCATGATGATAAGAATCTCCTTCTAGATTGCGCACTGACCGGTCATTCCGGCCCCTGGAAAGCTCGTGATACCATCCGCTTCCCTGTTATTTGTTCCTGCGGCTCGTCGCCACAATTGCCATGCTGATGATTAAGACGCAAAACTCCGGGTTAAGTCTCCAAAAACTGCACTTTACATTCCCCGCAGTTCGTTCTCCCTGTTCCTGCCGGCCACAAATTCGTGTCTTCCGGGTTCCGTCCATCTCCGCACATACACACACTGCCATCACACCCGTTACGGGGATGCTCAATTCAGAACATGACGCGGAATTTACGCAAAAAGCTGGTGTCGCCGCAGGGGTAACGATAGATCAGCTTTGCTGGATAGCACTCTCGAATCTATACCTATGCCAACCGCAGGTCAACTCTTTTTTATAGCACAGGCCAACGTTAGTGTACCACATTGTGAATTGGGAAGCCAGCTCAAGAAATGTCCCAATTCGGAGCAACCCCTATATCCAACAATCCCTTCTACTTCCTCTCTACCCTAGACCAATCCCCGCCCCGCCCCGTCAGACGACGAAACTCCGCATGGCTCAACATCCGCCCTAGCTCACGGCCATCCGGTTCGAGGCATATGGGCATTCCGTTCCGGTCCACGCCCCCGGCAAGCCGCCGCCCCACACCATTCGATGGCCCCGTCCAAAGCTCATCCAGATGAAAAAACATCGCCAGCAGCATCGCGACCATTGGCACACCAAACAGCAAGCCCTCCTGCCAACTCGACAGATCCATTCCGACACGCTCCCTGTAACCGGCACATTTTCAATGCCCTTATACCGGTTCACAAGTTGTGTATCGGTCTGCTCCCTGTGAGTCTTCTGCTTACCGAGGTACGGTGAAGACGCGGTAACTGTCCCATCTCCAGCCACCCCCGCTCACTCGCCCCGCCCTCAACTCCAGTAACTCCGGTCCAGCGTCCGATACTGAATCGCCTCCGCCAGATGGCTCACCGCCAGCGCCGCCGCGCCCTCCAGATCCGCTATCGTCCGCGCGACCTTCAATATCCGGTCATGAGCTCGCGCCGTCAGCCCCTGTTGCTGCATAGCCCGCTCCAGCAGCCGCTCTGCATCCTGTCCCAGCTCGCAGTAGCTCCGCACCTGCCGGGTCCCCATCTGCGCGTTGCTGAATATCTTCTCCCCCCGCTCCAGGAACCGCTTCCGCTGCCGCTCCCTTGCCCGCATCACACGCTCGCGAATCTGCGCCGAGCCCTCCGCCGCCGCCCCGCCCCGCAGTTCCTTGTACTGCACCGCCGGCACCTCAATATGGATGTCAATCCGGTCCAGCAACGGCCCACTCACCTTCGACACATATCGCTGAATCATCGGCGGCGTGCAGCTGCATTCTCGGCTCCGGTCGTTGAAGAACCCGCATGGGCACGGATTCATCGCCGCCGCCAGCATGAATCGCGACGGAAACGTCAAGCTCATGCTCGCCCGCGCAATCGTCACCGTGTGGTCTTCCAGCGGCTGCCGCATCACCTCCAGCACATTCCGCGGAAACTCCGGCAGCTCGTCCAGAAACAGCAGCCCGTTATGTGCCAGCGACACCTCGCCCGGCCGCGGAATAATTCCCCCACCAATCAACCCGGCGTCTGAAATCGTATGGTGCGGCGCCCGGAACGGCCGCTGCGTCACCAGCCCCGCCGCTGCATCCAACACCCCCGCCACCGAGTGAATCTTCGTCGTCTCCAGCGCCTCTTCAAAGCTCAGCGGCGCCAGTATCGACGGCAGCCGCTTGGCCAACATCGTCTTGCCGCTCCCCGGCGGCCCAATCATCAGGATGTTGTGTCCACCCGCCGCAGCCACCTCCAGCGCACGCTTCGCCGTCTGCTGCCCGCGCACATCGCTGAAGTCCACCCCAAAGTGCTGCAACTCGTCCAGCAACTCCTGCCGCTTGCCCCGGAACGGCTCCCTCTGCACATGCCCCAGCACAGTCGAGTTCAGCAGCTCAATCACCTCACCCAGCGTGGCCACGGGAAACACATTCACGCCTTCCACCACCGCAGCCTCCGGCGCATTCACCGCCGGCACAATCAAATTTGCAATCCCCCGCGCCCGCGCCAGCACCGCAATCGACAGCGCCCCCGGCACCGGCCGCAGCGTCCCGTCCAGCCCCAGCTCGCCCACCAGCAGAAACCCCGACAGATCCCGCAGATTCAGCGCCCCATACGCACTCAGAATCCCCACCGCTATCGGCAGATCAAACCCCGCGCCCTCCTTCTTCAAATCCGCAGGCGCCAGGTTGATTGTGATGTGCGTCGGCGGTATCAGATACCCGGAGTTCTTCATCGCCGCCTTTACGCGGTCGCGGCTCTCCCGCACCGCCGCATCCGGCAGCCCCACCGTATGAAACTTCTCTTCCTCGGTGATGTTTCCAGACAGGTCAACTTCCACATCGATCAAGTTGGCATCGATGCCATACACAGCAGCGGAAAGAACTTTGGCTAACATGAGAGTTGCCAGCGAGTGTAACACCGTTGACGGCTCCCAATCTTGCCCCAGTCACCACACCCGCGTTACTGGCCGCGATTACTTTAATCCTCTTGCTTTCCCAACATTCGCCAGTGCTACAATCCAGCCGTAACTCTCAGCCCAAAATTCGTAACACCCCGCACCACCCGACTTCCCCCGGAGGGATGCCTTGCTCGACGCCTCTTCTCACTCTCTGCGCCTCGCTGCGCTCGCTCTCACCATTGCCTCGCTCGCATTCCTTCCCTCCATCCCCGCCCAACCCGCTCCCCCTCAGCCGGAACTCGCCCGCATGGTCGCCCACACCCCGCCCGAGGTTCTCGACGGCCGCGCAACCTTCGTCGCTGCCTATCCCAAAACCAACATGCTTCGCCTCGCCATCGCCCTCACCCCGCGCGACCTCGGCGGCGCACGCGCCTTCAACGAGCGCATCCATGATCCCCACTCCCCGGAGTTCCATCACTTCCTCACCATCCCCGAGTACCGCGCCCGTTTCGGCCCCACCCCGGAAGCTGAACAGGCCATCGTCGACTGGGCCCGCTCCCAGGGACTCACCATCACCGCCCAGTTCCCCAACGGCGGCGTCATCGACCTGGAAGCCCCCGTCGCCACCATCGAAAAGGCCTTCCAGGTCTCCATCAACCGCTATCAGGTCTCTGAGCCGGACGGCTCCACACGACTCGCCTTTGCCAACGACCGCGACCCCTCCGTCCCCGCCTCTCTCCACGGCAAAATCACCTTCATCGCCGGCCTCGAGTCCATCCTCCTCTCCCGCCCGGCCATCGGTGGCAAACTCCCCGTCAACCCCGACTACACCCCCGGCCCCACGCTGAAAATGCTCGACCACATCCAGGCCGATGCTGATCCCACCGCCGTTGCTGCCGCCAGCAAAAACCCCGCCTACACCCGCACTCAACCCGCCTCCAGCCAGGCCATTCACCCGGCCGCAGCCAATCCCAACCCCGGCTATTACTCCCCGGCCCAGGTCCTCGCCCCCAGTGCATACAACTACCAGGGCCTCACCAACATCGGACGCTGCTGCAACCTGGCCAACAACCCCGGCGGCTCCCCTCCCGCAAGCTCCATCGCCGTCGCCATCCCCGGCGATGTCCAGTTCGCTGATATCAACGCGTTTCAGGCCGCTTATCCCTACCTTGCTTTCAACGTCAGCAAATTCGCCGTAGACGGTACCTATGGCTGCAGCTATCCCGACGCAAACTGCACCGAGGCTTCGATCGACACCGAATGGACCATCGCCACCGGCAACAGCCTGCACAACTCCACCGACACCGCACAGGTCCTCGTCTACGAAGGCGCCGACACCAAAACATCTACAGACGTCGACTTGATTGTGAGCGTCCTTAACTACGCCCCCGCGAAGGTCCTCAGCATCTCCTGGGGATGGCCCGAGACCACAGGAATCCGATACTCCGGAGCAGAAAACTCCCTCGATAACGCGTTCACCGAAATGGTCTCAGAAGGCTGGTCAATCGCCGCCGCCACCGGTGACCAGGGCGCCGTCGCCGGTTGCGGCAACGGCCTCGACGACGGCTTCCCCTCCGTCGACCCCAACGTCACCGCCGTCGGTGGCACCCTGCTCTCTGAAAACTCCACCAATGGCTATGAAACCGGCTGGCAGGGCAGCAACACCCCAGGGGCCTGCGCCTCGAACGGCGGCGGAAGCACCGGCGGTTACAGCACCCTCTACGGAACCCCCAGCTATCAGACCCCCATGGGCCTGCCCTATCGCGCCACTCCTGACATCTCCCTCGACGCCGCAGCAGGTGAAAACATCATCGTCAATGGATCCTGGGTATTCGGCGGCGGCACATCCATCGCTGCCCCCAAGGTTGCCGGCTTCTTCGCCCAGGCAAACGCCTTCCTTGGTGCGTTCGGCTTCACCTGCGGATTCACCGGCAACGGCCCCTGCTCGCCCATGGGCAACGCCAACTTCGCCATCTACGACGCCGCACTCAGCAGCGGCAACCCAGCGCTCAATCTCCCCGAGCACAACCCCTTCTACGACATCACCGCAGGCTGCTCGTCCAACGACATCACTGTCCAGTACGGCCTCACCGCCTATTGCGCCGGCACCGGCTACGATCTCGTCACCGGCTGGGGCTCCTTCAACGCCCTCCAGATGGCCTACGCAATTGCCACCGAATACGCTCCATACGACGGCAGCGTCACCGCAACGCTCTCCGGACCAGACATCACCAACTGGACGAATACCGATCCCGTCGTAAACTGGTCCGTCCAGGAGACTCCCAACCCTGCCGAATCCGACGCCGTCGGCATTGTCGGCTCCACCGTAGTCTGGGACTCCAGCCCAACCGACACCCCCTTCGTACCCCGTACGGGCAACCTCGCCGACTCCTACTTCACCGGCCCCGCCATGCCCGGCGTTTCGTCCGGCTGTGCCGACCTGACCGGCGCGTCCTGCTCCCTCCCCCTGCCCTCTGACCCACAGGGCTGCCACATCCTCTACGTCGATGGCTGGTCCAATCAGGGCACCAGCTCCGGCATCCAGACCTACGGCCCCATCTGCTACGACACCATCGCGCCCACCGTCTCCAACTCGCTTAACCCCGTCCTCCCCACCAGCCGCTGGTACAACCAGGCCGTCACCCTCACCGCCAATGCAAGAGATCTGGGAAACAAAGCATCGGGTCTTGCAAACATCTACTACTCCATCAACAACGCCTCCTGCTCCACCACCAACACCTCCGCCTGCCGCATCTATCGCAGCCCCCAGGTCTTCGCCGCCGAAGGCCTTTCCGTAGTCCAAACCTTCGCCCAGGACAACGCCGGTAACTTCTCCGCCCCGGCATACTCCGACATCCAAATCGACCTCACTCCGCCCACCACCACCGCCGTTCTCTCCGGCTCAAACTTCGGCGACTACTACCAAAGCCCCGTCAACGTCTCCCTCAACGCCTACGATGCACTCTCCGGTGTCAACACCACCTCGATCAGCATCGACTCCTCCCCAGTTGTGCCCTACAGCGGTGCCTTCACCGTTCCCGGTGCCGGTGTGCACAAACTCACCTACTCCAGCACAGACGTCGCAGGCAATGTCGAAGGACAATCCACCACCGCCTTCACCATCCAGGCTCCCGTAAACCTGCAAATCACCGTCAAAAATCCCAACTCGGTGCCCGGCACGCTCGTCGCCGGCCAGGCAGCAAAAATCACCGCTACCCTCACCCTCACCAACCCCGCCATCACCACCCCTTCCCTCGATGGCTACGTCACCTACTACGACAACGAGGTCTTTATCGGCACCTCTCAAGTCCATGGCGGTGTCACTTCCTTCCAAATTGCCTCCATCAAGGCCGGTAGCCACCTCTTCTTCGCTGTCTACCACCCCACCGGCCCCTTCACCCCCTCCAATTCCAACTCAGTCTTCACCTCTATCCTCACTCCCACCCACACCCTCTTCACCATCAGCCCCACCGTCATCAATTACGGCGACACCACCCGCTTCACCGCCCAGGTCACCGGCTCCGCCCTCTTCCCGCCAACCGGCACCATCAGCTTCAATCAAACCCTCACCAACTTACCCATCGCCTCGGTCGGCATCGTTCCGGGCACGCCCAGTCAGGTCCAGGTCTCCAACCTCACCGCAGGCAGATGGGTTGTCCAGGCCCGCTACATCGGCGACCGCTTCGACACGGCCAGCTACTCTGCCGTACAAACCGTCACAGTCAGGAAGATCTCCCCCACCGTCGAGCTCTCCGGGCCGGCCTCACCTATCAACGAAGGCGACCTCGCTACCTTCACCGCCACAGTCTCTTCTCCGGTCAGTACCCCAACAGGCTCGGTCAACTTCGTCGGATACGGCAAATCGCTCGGTATCGTGCCACTTGTCAACGGCGTAGCCACCCTCCAAACCACCATTCCCGTGGGCAATCACAGTGTCGTCGCCAACTACACCGGCGACCACAACTTCGTCGCCACATCCTCCACCACAGTCAGCATCATCACCAACGAACCCACCACCACGACCCTCACCACCTCACCCAACCCCTCCGTGCCCGGACAAATCGTCTTCCTCCGCGCCAGCGTCACAGGTACGCCGCGGGCAGTCAACAGCGGCACCGTCAGCTTCTACTCCGGCGCCACCCTAATCGGCACCTCCAACGTCGTCAACGGTCAGGCAAGCCTCACGGACTCAGTCCTTCCCAACGGCCCCTCCCTGCTCACTGCCGTCTACAACGGTGCGCCCTACCTGCTCACCTCCACCTCCACCCCAATCACCCAAAACGTCTACCCGCGCTAACTCCCTCTCTGCTCTCCCACCCATCTCCCCGGCCTGTGCTTCCCCACAGGCCGGCCCTTTCATCCAGCTACCCCCAATTCGCGCTACAATCTCCCCGTGACCGCAGCCCCCAAATCCGGCTTCCCCACCTCCCTTTTCGACCTCTACAAACTCGGCGTCGGCCCCTCCAGCTCCCACACCATGGGCCCAATGCTGGCCGCCTTCACCTTCACCCAATCCCTCGGGCCCCTGCTCGCCTCCATCGCCCGCCTCCAGTGCGACCTCTATGGCTCCCTCGCCCTCACCGGCATCGGCCACGCAACCGATCGCGCGATCCTCCTCGGTCTTTCCGGCCACCACCCCGCCACCATCGACCCGGATTCCATCGACTCCACCATCGCCCTCATCCGCTCCACCGGCCAGCTTCCCCTCGCCGGCTCCCGCTCCATCCCCTTCACCGAATCCACCAACCTCCTCTTCCACCGCGACCAGCTCTACCCGCCCGGCGCCCAAACCCAACACCCCAACGGAGTCCGCCTCCTTGCCTTTGACGCCTCCGGCTCCCCCCTCGCCCAGCGCACCTGGTTCTCCATCGGCGGCGGATTCATCACGGAAGACGGCGCAGCGCCCCCCGCCACCGCTGTCACAGTTGTCGATCTCCCCTACCCCTTCCACAGCGCTGCCGAACTCCTCGCCCACGCCCATGCGGCCAACCTTCGCATCGACCAGCTCATGCTCGCCAACGAATGCGCCATCGCCTGTGCCCGCGGCATCAGCCCCGATCAGGCCCAAACCTGGGTCCACGACCACATCCTCAACCTCTGGCGCGTCATGCTCGCCTGTGTTGAGCGCGGCATCGCGGCCGAAGGCATCCTCCCCGGCGGCCTCAACGTCCGCCGTCGCGCCCACCGCCTTGCCACCCGCCTGCGCGAGCGGCAGGCCGAGCAGCGTCTCGGCGACCCCCTCGCCCCACTCGACTGGGTCACCGTCTACGCCATGGCCGTCAATGAAGAGAACGCCGCCGGTGGCCGCGTCGTCACCGCTCCCACCAATGGCGCAGCCGGCGTCATACCCGCCGTCGCCCACTACTTCACCAACTTCACCTCCAACCCCTCCGACGAGGGCATCCTCCGCTTCTTCCTCACCTCCGCTGCCATCGGCATCCTCTACAAGGAGAATGCCTCCATCTCTGGCGCGGAAGTCGGCTGCCAGGGAGAAGTCGGCGTTGCCTGCTCCATGGCCGCCGGTGGCCTAGCCTCAGCCCTTGGCGGTACCAATGGACAAATCGAGCACGCTGCGGAAATCGCCATGGAGCACAACCTCGGCATGACCTGCGACCCCATCGGCGGCCTCGTCCAGATCCCCTGCATCGAGCGCAACGCCATGGGCGCCGTCAAAGCCGTCCACGCTACCCGCATCGCCATGCAGGAGCCGGAAGAGCACAAAGTCTCCCTCGACCAGGTCATCCGCACCATGTACCTCACCGGCCTCGACATGCAGTCCCGCTACAAGGAAACCTCCCTTGCCGGCCTCGCACTCAACGTCATCGAGTGCTAGTGCTGCTGCTCACAGATTGCTTCGATTCTGATTGCGCTGCGGACAAGGATGCGTGAAGGAAAGCATTCCGTTGTGAAGCCAGCTTCCAGCGTGATTTTTGCGAAGGTAACCTGTGAAAAGGGGGGGGTGGGGTGTTTTTTCGCGGTAAATCCGCCTTATGTATTTGATTTAATTTATGTTACGGGTTGGTTACCTGGTCTATTTCATAGCGTTTTTGTGCCCTTTTTGCGCGTTTTGGGGGAAGTTGGTTTGGTGCGGTGATTCGGGGCCGGGATTTCGGGTGTCTGTCGGCATGGAATTCTCCGCTCTGAGGGACCGCTTCCATTGTGAGCTTTTCGGGCGCAATTCCCTGCAGCATCGGACCGATTTTTCTGTGGTCGTAAGGGTTTGATTTGTTGAGCTTTGCGATGCCATGGAAGATTCAAGGGCTTGACAAAAAATGAGGTGCGCCGAAGCTGTGCCGCTTCCAACACAAAGAAACGACAAACTGCGGGAGAGGCTGCACGAGCTCCCACACGGACATCCGCTATCATTCACCAAGAGGGAGGGCTGGCTTGCCCGACACCACGGAACCGCAACAGTTCATTGACGGCACAGCCTCCACGAGCGACCCCGTGTTGCTCCCCACTGAAGCTGAGCTGCCCCCGCCCTTCCGCTCCATTGCCCCCATCTGGCACTCCGCCATCCTTATCGCCATCATCCTCGGCTACTCCTTCCTCGGCGCGCGCTCCGGCCCCATCTCCAACCGCGTCCCCCTGCTGGCCCACTACGGCGCATCTGCCCTGCTTGAAATCGCCCTCGTCCTCTGGGCACTCTGGGGCCTACGCCTCCACAAAAAGCCCCTCCGCACCATCCTGGGAGCAGTTCCCCGCACTCCCCGCGCCATCGCCATCGACCTGGGCACCGCCGCCATCTTCTGGCTCGTCTCCATGTGCGTCCTGGCCACCGTCGGCATCACCTGGGTCGCCGTGGAAAACCGCATCTACCAGGTCGAGCTCCGCCACCAGCAGCAGCAACCCCACCCACCTGGCCAGCCTGCACCCGCCCCCACCCCCAATCCCCAGGACAAGCAGATCGAAAACGCCCGCAACCTCATGCGTCTCGCCCCCACCACCTTCACGGAAGGCTTCGCCTGGGGACTCCTCTGCCTCCTCGTCGGCTTCTCTGAGGAACTCGTCTTCCGCGGCTACCTCATGGCCCAGGGAATCGCCTGGCTCCGCACCCTCCCCTTCGGCATCCTTTTTTCGGCCCTCATCTTCGGCTCCGCCCACGGCTACGAGGGTGCCCGCGGCATGGTCACCATCGGCGTCTACGGAGCCCTCTTCAGCATCCTCGCCCTATACCGTCGCTCCCTTGTCCCCGGCATGATCGCCCACGCCTGGCACGACTTTGCCACCGGCATGCTCCTCGTCCTCGTCCGCAACTACCACCTCCTCGACAAAATCAACAACCTCCCCAAACACCCCTCCTGACATCTCCCTAGCTCAGCTTCGCGTCTAAGCCTGACCCCTGACCCCTTAAAATCTCTCCATGACCCGCCGCCGCTGGATTGCCGACACCTACACCGACACCTCCGCCGCCCTCACCGGGCCCCAGGCCGAGCACCTCACCCGTGTCCTCCGCGCCACCGCTGGCACCAAGGCGGACATCGTCGCCGGCTCCCGCGTCTTCCTCGCCGCTATCGCCGCCGTCTCGCCCGCTGAGGTCCGCTTCGACCTCCTCCAGGAAATCCCAGCCGAGCGCGCCCTGCCCCTCACCCTGCTCCTCGCCGTCTTCAAATTCGACCGCCTCGAATGGGCCATCGAAAAAGCTACAGAACTCGGCGTCGCGACCATCGTCCCCGTTCTCGCTCGCCGTACCGAAAAGCACCTCGCCCAATCCGCCGACAAGCGGGTCGAGCGCTGGCGTCGCATCGCCCTGGAGTCTGCCAAGCAATCCCGCCGCGCCGACATCCCCGTCATCGAAGACCCCATCCCCCTCGCCACGCGCCTTCGCCAACCATCCTCAGCCACACGCATCCTCCTCGCCGAAGACGAGCGCGCCACCACCCTCTCCCAGCGCCTCCATGCGGCACTCACCTCTTCAGCCGACCTCCCAGCCATTCACCTCGCCGTCGGCCCTGAAGGCGGCTGGGCACCTGACGAACTCGCCCTCTTCGCCCAATCCGGCTGGCTCCCTGCCTCCCTCGGCCCGCGCATCCTGCGTGCTGAGACGGCCGCACTTGCCGCACTTGCTGTAACAGCCTCCCTCCTTTAGCTCCTGTTACCCTGTTGAGTGGGCATCCCAATCCGCCCAATCCAGGAGCCGCACCATGACCGCACTCACCGCCGCCCAAATCACAGCCGAACTCGCCGCTCTCCCCGAATGGCGTCTGGAAGACGGTCAGCTCATCCGCAACTTCGAATTCACTGACTTCCGCGAATCCATGAGTTTCGTCCAGCTGATTGGAGCCCTCGCCGAGCGCGAGCAGCACCACCCCGACATTGACATCCGCTACAACCGCGTTCGCCTCGCCCTCTCCACCCACGACGCCCACGGCATCACCGCAGCCGACATCAACCTCGCCCGCGCCATCGCCACCGTCCTCTAACCCCACCCTCCCCAGTACCTTTCCCCGCAAGCCAATTCGGGAATCCCCCCTCCCGCCTTCCCCAAAAGTGCCATACAGCACCACTCCCCCACGCCGATACCTCTCTCAGTTGCATTCTCTGGGAGAACCCCGTGATCAAGAACCTGCGCTTCCGTTCCAAACTTCTTCTGCTGTCCGGCATCAGCATCCTGTCCCTGCTCGCTTTTGCCTCTCTCGCCTTCAGTGTCCTCCGCGCCGTCCAGGTCAACTCCCCCCTCTATCAGGACATCGCGCTTGCCTATCAGCTTGCCGGCGATTGTTACGACCCGCCCGCCAGTCTTGTCGGAACACTCCCGGCCGCCATCGCAGCGGAAGACGCCACCACCCCCCAGGACACTCAGGCCAAAATCGACCTCCTCCGCCAGGACCACCAGGCCTTCGAAACCTCGCAAAAGCACTACGCCGATGTCCTGCCCAAAGGCCAGATCCGGCAGGTCCTCACCGAAGAGGTCAACCCCCCCGGCGCGCAGTGGTTCGCCATCGCAGAATCCGAATACATCCCCGCCCTCCAGGCCGGCGACCACGACCGCGCCCGACAAATCCGCATCCAGAAGATGAATCCCCTGTTCGTCCAGCACAAAGCTGGAAACGACAAGCTCTCCACCCTCACCGCCGACTGGATTCCTTCCCAGGAAAAGAATGCCGCCTCCATCACCCGCTCCCGCGGCATCTCGATGCTGACTCTGCTGCTCATCGCCGGCTTCGTCGTCGCCTCCATGGCCTTTGTCATCACCCGCGGCATCCTCGGGCCGGTCAGCACCATCGTCGCCGCCCTCCAGAATCTCGCCAACGGGGACCTCACCACCGTGGCAAAGGTCAACACCAGTGACGAAATGCACGACATGGCAGAAGCTCTGAACCAGACCATCGGCACCTTCCGCCGCATGATCCGCTCTGTCACCGTCGCCACTGACACCCTCGCCGCCGCCGTCGCCGAACTCACCGCCACCGCCGAGGAAACCGCCCAGGGTGCCCAACGCAACGCACGCGACACCAAGCAAATCTCCTCCGCCATGGACGATATTTCCTCCGCCATCGACGGCGTCTCCACTGCCGCCGAAGAAGCCTCCCGTACTGGTCAGGAAACCGAAACCGCCGCCGGCCGCGGCCAGGCCATGATCGACGACACTCTCCAGGTCATCCGCCGCGCCGTCTCCTCAGCCGGCCACGCCGCAGACACCATCCAGACCCTCGGTGCGAGCTCTGAGAAAATCGGCTCCATCGCCCAGGTCATTGACGAAATCGCCAACCAGACCAACCTGCTCGCCCTCAACGCCGCCATTGAGGCAGCCCGTGCCGGCGAACACGGCCGCGGCTTCGCCGTCGTCGCTGGAGAAGTCCGCCGGCTGGCCGAACGCACCGCCTCGGCCACCCGGGAGATCTCCGAAATGATCCACACCATCCAGATGGAAACCGGCCAGGCCGTCGACACCATGCACCTCGGCCAATCTGAAGTCCAGGCCGGACTCGTCAAAGCCGAAGCCTGCGGTCACGCCCTCGAAGCCATCGTCTGCGCCGCCCGCGACGCCCGCGAAACCGTCTCCCGGATCGCCGAGGCCACCCACACACAAACCAGCCTCACCCGCACCGTCGTCAACAACATGGGCGCCATCACCGACTTCACCCTGCACGCCTCAACATCCCAGGAACAAACCGTCGAGGCATGCACCGCCCTCAGCCGCATCGCAACTGACCTGCACACCCACGTGCAAAACTTCCGCGTCGACTAAAGCGCGACCGCGGTGCCGCAAACACCAGACCTTGTCGTTGTCTATTTTTGGTGGCTCCCCGGCGAAACTACTCCCCGAACTCGTCGTCTCGCCCACCATGCCCAGGCTCAGGATGCGGCGTATTCACAATCCGCTCCAGCGTCTTGCGGTGCCACCACGCCACCGCCAGCCCGCCCACCAGCGCCGACGCCGCCGCAATCAATCCCACCGGAACCGCGCCCACAACCCTCGGCCGGCTCTCCCGTGTCTCCCGCTGCTGCCCTTCGTCCGCCATGCCAACGGGCCTCCACTCGAATCCTGCGCCCGTGCCCGATTATACCCGCCACATCCCAAACATCCTGTGATTTCAAACCACTTGCAAAACCACCGTAACCCCCACCGGTCACCGCCCCCTTCCGGAACCCTAAAATCTTCGCCAAAAATATATCGAAATTAATAGTTGACCAGAATTGAATCTATGCTATTGTGTAGATAACGCAGTTGAGTTTGGTACAGAGTCTCCCTCTCTCAACCGCAGCAAGTTGCGTCACTGGCATCCCGACACGAACCTGACCCGTTCGTGTCGTTCTTTTTTGCGGCCCTATTTTTCCTGCTTCTGCTTCCACAGCAAATACAGCCCCCACGCCGACAGCGTGCAATTATCCCGGATCCGCCCGTCCAGCATCATCGCCTCAAACTCCTCCACCGTCACCGTGTGCACCACCAAATCATGCTCTTCCGGGTCGGGGTCCTTCTCCGTCTCCGCAAGCCCCTGCGCCAAAAACACATGCTGCTTCTGCCGGGTAAACCCGTAGGCAATCCACAGGCAGCCCAGGTAGGTCATCTCCGTGGCATCCAGTCCCAGCTCTTCCTTCAGCTCCCCGCGCGCCAGGTCCTCGGCGTCCACCTCGCCCATCTCCCAGCCGCCCTGCGGCAGCTCCAGGCAACGTTCCTCCACCGTGTACCGGTACTGCTCCACCAGCCACACCTTCCCCTGGTCAATCGGCAGAATAATCGCGCTGTCGTCCTTCTCCACCACGCCGTAAATTCCCGGCTTCCCGTTCGACCGCACAATCTGGTCTTCGCGCACCCGCATCCAGTGGTTCTTGTAGACCTCCTGGCTGCTGACCGTCGTGATGCTCTTCCCTGCCTTCGCCATCGCGCTCCTCATCCTTAGCCCTTCAGCACCTTCGCCGCCACTGAATCCAGCGCCGCCTGCCACTTCGGCATCCGGTAGCCAAACTCCACTTCAAACTTCTCGCAACTGAGCCGGCTATTCAACGGCCGCTTCGCCGGCGTCGGATACTCGCTGGAGGCAATCGGCACCACTCGCGGAGCCTTCTGCCGCTCCCGAAACGCCGTAAAAATCTCCTCCGCAAACCCCGCCCAGCTCGTCTCGCCCCCGCACGCCAGGTGGTACACCCCATGCATGGCGTTATTCCCAGCGACCCGCTCCAGCGCACGCTGCGTAGCTGCCGTCAGAGCTTCGGCCGTCGTCGGGGCGCCAATCTGGTCTGCCACAATCCGCAGCTCTTCCCGCTCCGCGCCCAGCCGCAGCATCGTATTCAGAAAATTCTTTCCCACCGCGGCGTACACCCAGCTCGTCCGAAAGATCAGATGCTCGCACCCCGTCGCCGCAATCGCCCGCTCCCCTTCCAACTTCGTCCGCCCGTAGGTATTCAGCGGCCCGGTCGCATCCGTCTCCCGCCACGGCTGTGTTCCCGACCCATCAAAAACATAGTCGGTGGAGTAGTGGACCAGCCAGCCGCCGAGCCGCTTCATCTCCTCAGCCATCACCGCCGGCGCAAGGGCATTCACCGCCCGCGCCAGCTCAGGCTCCTGCTCGGCTTTGTCCACAGCCGTGTAGGCTGCGGCATTCATCACAATCCTCGGGCCAAGTCCGCCAAAAGCCCCGCGCACCGCCGCCCGAACGCCGTCCGGGCTCGCCAAATCCAGCTCGGCGCGCCCCAGCGTTTCCACGGTCCACTTCGATGAAGCATTACCAATCCCGCGCAGCACGCGCCCCAGTTGTCCCCCCGCGCCTATCAGCAGTACCCGCACAGCCATTATGCGAAGACCTCCGCCTGCTTCAGCGGGACACCCGCCAGGTCCTTGGCGGAAACCACGGCATCCTCGGGCCGCACCCGCCAGTCAATCCCCAGCTCCGGGTCATTCCACAGCAGCGTCCGCTCCGCCGCCGGCGACCAGTAGTCGGTCACCTTGTAGCTCAGCGTCACATGCTCAGTCAACGCCGTAAACCCATGCCCAAAACCCACCGGAATCCACACCATCCGCCGGTTCTCTTCGGTCAGTTCCACCGCCACGTGCTGCCCAAAGGTCGGGGAAGTGCGCCGCAAATCCACAATCACGTCCAGCGCCTCACCCGTCAGCACCCGCACCAGCTTCCCCTGCGCCTGCCCCACCTGGTAGTGCAACCCGCGCACCACATTCTTCCTGGAAACGGAGCAGTTGTCCTGCCGCCACTCCGCCGGCAATCCGAGTTCCGTCATTCGCGCCAGGTTGAACGTCTCAAAAAAACATCCCCGGTCATCCCGGAAAACCCTCGGCTCCAGCACCAGCACCCCGGCCAGCTTTGTCTCAATCACGTTCACAGTTGGTTCTCCTGACCCGGCAGCACCGGTTCCTCCAGCAGAGCCAGCAGATACTCTCCGTATCCGCTCTTCGCCGCCCGGCCAGCCAACTCCCGCACCGCATCGGCATCAATCCAGCCTTTGCGCCAGGCAATCTCCTCCGGGCACGCCACCTTCAGCCCCTGGCGTTGCTCGATCGTCTTGATAAACAGCCCCGCCTCAAACAGCGAGTCATGGGTCCCCGTATCCAGCCACGCCATGCCGCGCCCCATCACCTCCACCTGTAGCTTGCCCCGCTCCAGGTAAATCCGGTTTACATCGGTAATCTCCAGCTCTCCGCGCGGGCTCGGCTTCAGGTTCGCCGCAATCTCCACCACTTCCCTGTCGTAGAAGTAGATTCCCGTGACCGCATATCGCGACTTTGGCTTGGCCGGCTTCTCTTCAATGCTCTTCGCCCGCCCCGCCGCGTCAAACTCCACCACGCCGTACCGCTCGGGGTCCGTCACCGGATACGCAAACACCGTCGCGCCATTCGTCCGCGCGCTCGCCGCCATCAGCGAGGCGCTCAGGTTCTGCCCGTAGAAAATATTGTCACCCAGCACCAGCGCGCAACCGTCCTCGCCAATAAACTCCCGGCCAATCAGGAACGCCTGCGCCAGCCCTTCCGGCTTTGGCTGCACGGCATAGCTCAGCTTCATCCCCCACTGGCTGCCATCGCCCAGCAACGCCTCAAAGCTGGGCGTATCGCGCGGCGTCGAGATAATCAGCACTTCGCGTATCCCCGCCAGCATCAGCGTCGACAGCGGGTAATACACCATCGGCTTGTCATACACCGGCAGTATCTGCTTCGAAATCACCTGCGTCACCGGATACAGCCGCGTCGCCGATCCACCCGCCAACAAAATGCCCTTCATCATGGCTCCAATCTACTGTCCCACACCCCAAACCCAAATCCCCCAACCGCGTCAGTCCCTGGTCCCTCCAGCAAAATGCCGGTTGTCCCATATCTGGCCGCGCTTTTTGCGGTCAGATGTGGGAGTAAGGACTCCCACGCCCCCAATCCATAATCGAGCGAAGCTCCATCCAGTCCCCAGTTCGCAGTCCCCAGTCCCTGGTCCCTACGTCCCTGGTCCCTCAAACAGGATGCCCACTCCCCCCGCCAATTACTTCCAACGCGTGCGGCAGCAGCGGCAAAATCGCCTCCAGGCTCTCCACCGCGCCGCGCTCGCTCCCCGGCAGGTTGACAATCAGCGTTCGGCCACGCAGCCCGGCCACTCCCCGGCCCAGCCACGCGTGCGGAAACTTCTGCGCGCACGTTGCCCGAATCGCCTCCGCAAGCCCCGGTGCCTCACGGTCCAGCATCCTCCGCGTCACATCCGGCGTCACATCCCGTGGCCCCAGCCCCGTGCCACCCACCGTCAAAATCAACGCATATTTCTGATGACACAGCTCATGCAGCAGCGTAGCAATCGCTTCCTCGCTGTCCGGCACGAGCCCCCGGCCCACGCTCGTCCCCGGCCACGTCTGCTCCAGCAAACGCACCACCGCCGGGCCCGCTGTATCCACCTGCTTGCCCGCCGAACACCTGTCAGATACCGTCACTACCGCTAGCCCTGGCATACTCGCAATCCTATCCCAGAAACCCTTTATCTGGGCATACCTGCACGGGAACCCCGCAGCGCCGCTTGCCCGAAACCATCCCCAATCCTGTATCGTTGTCCCGTCCCCACAATCGAGCCCACTCCATCCCGGAAGGACCACCCCGACCATGACCCTCGCCATCCGAGTCCGCCTCTGCCTCATGATGTTCCTCGAATACTTCATCTGGGGCGCATGGTACGTCACATTCGGCACATTCCTCGGTCAGGGTCTCCACTTCTCCGGCTCCCAGGTCGGCCTCGCCGCCGGAGCCACCGCCATCGGCGCCATGGTCTCCCCCTTCTTCGTCGGCCTCGTTGCCGACCGCCTCTTCGCCACCCAGAAAGTTCTCGCCGTCCTCCACGGCGTGGGCGCCCTGCTCCTGTTCCTCGCCAGCCGCGAGCCCGGCTTTACCCCCCTCTACGCTCTTGTCCTCGCCTACTGTCTCTGCTACATGCCCACCCTGGCGCTCACCAACTCCCTCGCCTTTCGGCAGATGACCTCGCCCCAGCTCGAGTTTGGCCCCATCCGCGTCCTCGGCACCGCCGGCTGGATCGTCGCCGGCCTCTTCATCGGCCACCTCCGCATCGAAGCCACCGCCCTGCCCATGCAACTGGCAGCCGCTGCCTCCCTCGCCATGGCCATCTACTCCCTCACCCTGCCCCACACCCCGCCCATCACCCAACCCGGCCCCGTCACCGTCGCCAGCGTCTTCCCCGTTGAAGCGGTCAAGCTTCTCGCAGAACCCTCCATGGCCATCTTCGCCCTGGCCAGCTTCCTCATCTGTATTCCGCTCCAGTTTTACTACGCCTTCACCAACCTCTTCCTCAACCAGGTCGGCGTCGTCAACGCGGCCGGCAAAATGACCGGCGGACAGCTCTCCGAGCTCTTCTGCATGATCCTCATCCCATGGTTTTTCCGCCGCCTCGGCGTCAAATACATGCTTGTCGCCGGCATGGCCGCCTGGGCACTCCGCTACGTACTTTTCGCCTTCGGCAACCCCGGCGACCAGGTCTGGATGCTCTGGGCCGGCATCCTTCTTCACGGCATCTGCTACGACTTCTTCTTCGTCACCGGCCAAATCTACATTGACCGCAAAGCCTCCACAGCCCTCCGCGCCGCCGCCCAGGGACTCATCACCTTCCTGACCTACGGCGCGGGAATGTTCGTCGGCTCCTGGCTCTCCGGCTTCATCGTCGAGCGCTTTGCCCTCGCGCAGCCCATCGGCACCCTCACCTACGCCTGGCGCAGCATCTGGCTCGTCCCCGCCGCCGCCTCCACGCTCATCCTCTTCCTCTTCCTCATCACCTTCAAAGACCGCTCCAGCGACGAACCCGCCTGAGCCCATTCCCGCATAATCGCCGGGTGCCCCCGGTCTCGCTTCTGAGAGCGGGGCCCCAATTGTGCGCATCGCGATAAAACTGACCCCTTACCACTGACCATTCAAAAATACCTTGACACGCACACTGTATACCACATAGTGTATGTTGCATGGTGAACCCATGACCTCTGAATCCTTCGAAAACCTCCGACTCGAACTCCGGCGAGGCTCCCTTGTCCTCGCCACACTCGCCGCCCTCCGCCAGGAGCGCTACGGCTACACCCTCCGCAAAACCCTCGCCGAAAACGGCCTCGACATAGAGGAAAGCACCCTCTACCCGCTGCTCCGCCGCCTGGAAGCCCAGGGCCTGCTCACCAGCCAGTGGCGCGAGGAGGACAAGCGCAACAAGCGCTTCTATCAGCTCAGCGCCGAAGGCACTGAAATCCTCAACCAGTTGCTCACCGAGTGGCGCTCCATCGGCACATCCCTCGCCGCCATCCTTCAGGAGGACTCCCATGGCAATCTCTAACCCTCAAGACCTCATCGCCCGCTACCTCCAGGCCGTCAGTTTCTGGCTCCCCCGCGCCCAGCGCCAGGACATCGCCGCCGAGCTCGCCGCCGACATCCAATCCCAGATCGACGACCGCGAAGCCGCCCTCGACCGCCCCATCACCGTCCCAGAAGTCGAGGAACTCCTTCGCCGCCGCGGCGCGCCCATCCTTGTCGCCAACGGCTACCTGCCCCAGCGCTCCCTCATCGGTCCGCTGCTCATGCCCATTTACCTGCTCATCCTGCGCATTCTGGCCCTCGTCTGCCTCATCCCCTCGGTCGTCATCGGCCTTGCCAATCTGCTCCTGTCCCACTCCTTCTGGGCCACACACTCCGCAAGCCAGCAGTTCCAAAACTTCGGCGCATTCTGGAACGCGATGATCAGCCTCGCCTTCTCCTCCATCGCCACCACCACCCTCGCCTTCGCCATCCTGGAGCAGATCAACCAGCGCACCAACTTCCTCACCCGCTGGGAACCCCACCGCCTCCCCGCAGTCCGCAATCCTCACCACGTCCCCCGCAGCGGCTCAGCCATCCAGCTCGCCGTCTCCATCCTCTTCGTCTGCTGGTGGATCAAGCACGCTCCCCCGGCCGTCAACTTCCCCATGCTCCACGTTTCGCTGCTCTTCACCAGCGGCTTTCCGTGGTTCTTCTGGGGCTTCCTGCTCGTTTCCCTGTGCAGCGGCGCCATCGCCGTCGCCCACCTGGTTCACCCCTGCTGGACGCGCAGCCGCGCCATCGTCAACCTGGCCGTCGATCTTCTCGGCTCCATCCTCTTCTGCACGCTCTTCCGCTCCAACCCGTTTGCCGCAATCTTCGACCCCGACATCCAACCCGGCCAATCCGTGGCTGCTGCCCAGACCATCAACCACTGGCTCATCACCCTATACCCCTGGTGCCTCCTCATCGCCGTCATTACCACCGGCGTCAACCTCTACCGCATCTGGCGCCTCAACAAAAATGCGTCCGCCTGAGCTGCCCCCGCATCCACTCAACAGAGAGTCAGGCCTCTACCTCTTCCCCATCGAGGCCTGACTCCAACCCCCTCCCCAACGGAGTTCCTTCACATGCGCAAACTGGCACTCGTCACCCTCTTCCTCGCTCTGGCGGCAACCGCCTTTGCCGGAACGCCCAAGTCCATCTACGACTTCACCCTCCGCACCATCGACGGCGACCACACCGCGCTCTCCTCCTATCAGGGCAAGGTTGTCCTGCTCGTCAACGTCGCCAGCCGCTGCGGCTTCACCCCCCAGTACGCCGCCCTGGAAGCACTCTACGAGAAGTACAAGGACAAGGGCCTGGTCATCGTCGGCGTCCCCGCCAACAACTTCATGAGCCAGGAACCCGGCACCGACGCCGAGATCAAGACCTTCTGCACCGGCAAATACAACGTCACCTTCCCCATCATGTCCAAGCTCTCCGTCAAGGGAGACGACATCACCCCTCTCTACCAGTTCCTCACCAGCAAAGACACCAACCCCAAATTCGGCGGCGACATCCAGTGGAACTTCACCAAGTTCCTCTTTGACCGCTCCGGCGCGCCCATCGCCCGCTTTGAGCCCGCCACCAAACCCGACTCCCCCGAGGTCATCACCGCCATCGAAGCTGCACTCGGAAAATAACCAGCACAGGCTCAAAACACAACAAGGGCGAGGCCATCAGCCTCGCCCTTGTTGTGTGTGTGACCAAACCCCTGGTCTCTGCGTCCCTGCCTTTACGCCCTTCCCCCAAACTCCCGCGTCTCCGTGTTCACCTTCACCTTCTCTCCGGTGTTCACAAAAAACGGCACGCGAATCTCAATCCCCGTCTCCAGCTTGGCCAACTTCGTCACCGCGCCGCTCGCCGTATCCCCGCGCACACCCGGTTCGGTGTACTCCACTTCCAGCTCAACCTGCTGCGGCAGCGTCAGTCCAAACGGATTCCCGTTGAACTTGTCCATCTGCAGAATCTGCCCTTCCAGGATGAAATCCAGCGCATCGCCCACCATCTCTGGCTGCAGCGTCAGCGTCTCGTAGCTCTCCTGGTCCATAAAGTGCGAGCCTTCCCCATCCGAGTACAGGTAGCTCACTTCCACCGTCGTCAGATCCGGTTCCTTGAACTTGTCGCTCGCCTTGAAGGTCTTGTCAAAAACCGCGCGAGTCAGCAGGTTCCGCATCTTCAGCCGCACCAGCGTCTGCCCGCCACGCGCCGTCGGCGTCGATACTTCCACATCCATGCAAAGGAACGGGGTTCCCTCGTGCTCAAACGCCATCTTCCGCTTCACGCCGATGGCTTCAATCAGTGCCGCCATACATCCTCATTCTGAATAGGCCGCGCGTAGCCTTGCTCCGCCGCCCGCAATCGTTTAGGCCCAGCAAATCAACCCATCCCAGAATATCAGGCACCCTTCATCCCGCCGCAAAAAGCAGCGGGCCGGGAATCGCTCCCCGGCCCACCATTTACCCCTCTACTCCCGGTGCCTACTTCGGTCCCAGCTTCAGACTCGAAATATCCTCCAGAAATACGCCCGTCTGGTGGCTCCCCGGCGCTCCACCCCGCGTCGAGGTAAATACCAGCCAGTGCCCATCCGGCGAAATCGAAGGATACCCGTCAAACGCATCGTTGTACGTCAGCCGAACCTGCTCCGTGCTGTTCAAATCGCCCAGGAATATCTCGTAATTATGCGGCTCCAGCACCCGCACAAACACATAATGATGCCCGTCCGGCGCAGGAAACGGACTCCAGTTCGTCTGCCCATCGTTGGTCAACTGCTTCAAGCCCGTTCCATCGGCCTGAATCGTAAACAACTCCATCGGCAATCCGCGCTTCCCGCTCTTCGCATCCTCGCTCTTCCACGCACGGAAGATGATCGTCTTGCCGTCCCTGAACAGGAACGACCCGCCAGGTTCCCAGCCATCCAAATGCGTCACCTGCACAGGATTGCTTCCATCCACATCCGCCTTCCACAGCTCCATCTTCCCGCTCCGCTGGCTCCCGAACAAAATCCACTTCCCGTTCGGTGCCACGCTCACCTCCGCGTCATACACCGTGTTGTTCGTCAGCCGCTTCACATCCGTGCCGTCCAGTTTCGACGTGTACAACTCAGACCCCTGCGGATACGCGCTCGGGTCCGAGAAATTCGACTTGTCCAGCTCCGGATGATCCTTCGTGGAGGTCCAGATAATCCGCTTCCCGTCCGGGAAATAGAAGCTGCACGCATCATCGCCCTTGTCATTGATCCGCCGAATATCTGTCCCGTCAATCTTCAGCGTGTACACGTGATAGCTCGTGTCCCCATCCCGCTTTGCATTCCCAATAATGTGCTCGTTGTCCGGCGCAAAGTAGAACTCCGCACCGGGCCCCAGGTTGGGCACCTGATGCACCGGCAACTCCTTGCTCGTATCCGTCACCGGCGCAGCAGCCGGTGGCGTCGCAGCCGCCGGCGCCTGTGCATAGCCCACGGCCGTCGCCACTGCGCCTGCCAGCGCGACGGCACCCAACCCGCGTAATTTCCTGCTCAACTTCGCTTGCATTACCACTTCCTTCATCTCTCTCGTTCCTTTCCTGAATGTAGTCAATGCCAGAGCGCCTCCTCAGCGCCCTGTCTTGGTTCCTAGAAGTTCAGCTTTAGAGAAAGCTGCACATTAAACGGCTCGCCCGGCCCAATACCCGGCAGTCCAAACTGCTCACCGTTGGTCGACTGAATCGGCAACGTAAAGTTCACCCCGGGCCCTGCCGGAATCAGCAGGTTCGCTCCCAGAAACGTCGGATTCCCAAGGTTTACGCGATTCACAATGTTATACAGCTCCGCACGGAACTGCGCATTCACCCGCTCGGCAACCTTGGTGTTCTTCGTCACCGAAAGATCGATGTCGCCAAATCCAGGTCCAAAGAGCTGGTTCCTCCGGTACGTCCCAAAGCTCCCCGGATCAGGGAACGCAAACGAGTACGGATTAAACCAGTACACTCCGTCGCTCGTCACCTTGTGCGACACGTTGCTGTACGGGTTGGCAATCAGCTTTGGACGGTCCAGGTTCTCACCCGTTCCGCTCCAGTCTCCAATCGCATCCAGCGAAAACGGCAGCCCACTCCGGAAGCTCAACGTCGAGCTCGCCGTCCATCCATGCGTCAGCCACCGCGGACCATACGCACTCCCGGGCAAGGCATACTCCACAAACGCCGTGAAGTTGTTGCGCGTGTCAAAGTCGCTGTTGCCGTAATCCCCATTCGGATTTGTGCTGTCCTGCGGTGCGCCACCAAAGCTCGATTCATCCAGCGTGTGCGCCCAAGTGTAGTGCAACTGCGCCGCAACACCATGCCACGACGACACTCGCACCGAAGCCTGCAGCGAGTTGTAGTTGCTGTTCGCCCGGCTCTGCACTTCGTCAATCACCCCGTAGTTCGGGTACTTTGCGTAATACGGACGGGACGTGTTGTTGCGGTTGTCATCAAAGCCAAAGGGATTGAAATCACTCCCCAGCGCTGCCTGGTTCAAATCAATCAGTTGCAGCAGATGCCGGCTCAGGCTGCCAACATACCCCAGCTCAAAGACTCCAAAGTGCCGCAAAGCCTGCTGCACATTCAGGTTGAAGTTGTACGTGTACGGCGTGTGAAACTTCTGGCTCACCGAATACAGATTCGCAAATCCGCCCGCGCTCGCATCCGTAAAGATCGCCGACCCATCAGCTGGCAACACACTGCCCGGCGGCAACGACACACTCACAGCTGGATTACTCCCAATCGGGTTCCCCGCCACGCCGCTCGGCCCACCGTTATATACAAAACTGTTGTCTAGGAACGGCGACACATTCACCGTGTCAAAGTACACGCCAAATGCACCGCGAATCGCCAAATCACTCGTCCCGTGCGGCTGCCACGCAAAGCCCGCACGCGGTCCAAAATTGCTCCAGTCATGCGGGTACAGCGACTTCAGCCCATCGCCGACAAGCACCAGGCCCTTCTCCGGAACAAACGTCGAGAGATCCTGCTTCCCATCCTCAATCGGGCTGGTTGAATCGTAACGCAATCCAAGGTTCAGATTCAGCCGCGGCGTCACCTGCCAGTTGTCATGCGCAAACAGTGAGAAGGAATTCTCATGCACCTTCCGCACAGGATTCCCCTGCACAATATTCGCCGAGTAAACCTCGCCGGCAAGAAAATCCGCCAGCGCCGCAACATTGCCATCCGTCACCAGCGCCGACTGCGCCCACGGCTCACTCCCCAACTCCTGGAAGCTGAAGCTCCCACGCTGCCCTGTGTGGTAATCCGCATACACCTGCCCGCGGCGGAACTCTCCGCCGGCACGCAACTCATGCTTGCCCACCACATACGAGACCGCCTCGGTCAGATGCGCCGTGATGTCCTCACGCCCTGAAGTCGGAGTCGATCCAATCGTGTCAAAGCTGCCAATCGTTATCTTCGGCGCACCCGACAACGCTGCTTCCGTCACACCCGTGTTGAACCCCAGCGAAACCGCGTCATAGCTGTGGTTCTGGTCAGCAAATGTCTGGTGGAAAAAGTTGAAGCCAAAGGTCGTCTGGCTCGTCAGCCGGGGCGATATCGTCGCGTTATAAACCAGCGCCCAGTTCTCGTCGTGCAGCGGCGCAACTTCAAAGTAAGGAGTCAGGTACGAGCTTGTCGGCGCGGTCTGCGTGCCATCGCCCACAAACACGCTCAGGCTCAACCGATTCCTGTCGTTGATGGCGTGGTCCAGCTTCAGCACACCATTGTCGCTGTACCCGTTTTCAACTCCCGGATTGAAGTAATTCCCCGGCGCCGCAGCGCCCGTCAGCGCATCCGCAGGCCACAGCGTTTGCAGCAACTTCAGCTGCACGGGATTCACCTCCACCGGGGCATACTCGCCATACTTCCCATCCGGATTGTTCAGCAAATCCGTAGCCGCTGCCTGGTACGCCAACGACGGCTCCGTCACCTGCTCCGGCAGCCCAATCACAAAACTCTGCCGCTCAAAACTCGCCTCAAAAAACGTCTTGTCGCGGTAAATTGGCCCGCCCAGCGAGCCGCCGTACTGCTCGTTGCGAATCTTCTGCGTGTCCTGGCCCACTGCCGCAAACGGATTCCCCGCTGCGAGCGCCTCATTGCGGTTGTAGTAGTACGCCGCGCCGTGCAAATCATTCGTGCCCGACTTCAGCAGCAGGTTCGCCACACCACCAGGATTCCGGCCCGCCTCCGCACTGCCCTGCGTCACCAGCGAAAACTCCTCCACCGCATCCAGCGGCAGCAGCACTCCCGGCACGCCATACACACCGCCCTGGTTCACAGCCGATGTGTTGTTCCACAAATCATTGTTGTCCGCGCCCTCAATCTGCCAGTTAATCTGCGAAGCCTGCGTCCCGTTGATCGCTCCCAGAAATCCAACCGTATACCCCGAGTATCCAGGGCTCAGCGCCAGCAACTGCGTAAAGTCTCGTCCGTTCAGCGGCACACCTTCCACCGTCACCGCATCCAGCACATTCGACTGCGTCACCGTTGACGTTTCCACTGCCACCGCATTCGCCGTCACCTCAACCGCATTCACCGCAGAGGCCACTGCCAGCGGCACAGTCAGCTCATACACGCTGCCCGCCTCCACCGGAACGTTGTCCGCCACCGTGTCGCGGAATCCCGCCTTGTGCACCGTCACCGTATAGCTGCCAATCGGCAAATCCTGAAACGAAAACACACCCGAGTTCGAACTCAACGTCGCATAACCCAGCGCGGTCGCCTTATTTTTCGCCGTCACATACGCGCTGGTTACCAGAGCATTGGCGGCATCTGTCACGGAACCGTGAATCGCGCCACGAAAGGTCTGAGCCAGCGCCGCCGGGCTTGTAACTCCGCTCAAAACCAGGGCAGAAACCAAAAGCAAAAATGCAGAAAACTGCACACGTGCAAAATGGAAATGAGTCTTCATAATCCTTCTTCTCCGTATAGAAAAGGGCGCAGACTGTGGCCAGTCTGAGCGCAAATAGAAAACGGCCCACGATCAGGAATCGTGGGCCGTTCAGTATCGGTATAAGTGCGGGTTGGCTAGAAAATACAACACCGTGACAACGCACTTGTTCTGACACACGAATGGCCGCGGTCGTAACAACAAGTTGCGAGTTGGCGATTGCTCTTCATCACGTAGTTATTCCTTGCAATATAGCTTGCCTCTGCCGGGAATGCAAATCGAACCACGCAAAATCGTGACTCGACCTCCGAATTCCCGCCGTCAGCTTCCTACTTCCGCTGCTCCAGCGTCACCGTCACCGTCAACGGCTTTCCGTCCCGCAGTACTGTCACCGCCACCTTGTCGCCTACCTTCGCGCGGCGCAGTGCATCGGTAAAGTCATACAGGTTCTTGATTGTCGAATCCCCGAACTGGATCATCGTGTCGCCGCCCTTCAGCCCAGCCTTCGCCGCCGGCGACCCAGGCCGCACATCCGAGAACTTCACTCCGGTCTCCACCTGCCCAAAGTCCGGAATCGACCCAAAATACGGCCCATATCCTGAACCTCCGCCCGAAGCCGAACTCGTGCTCTGCGTGTGCTTCTCTTCCACCGTCACAAACTGCAGCTTCCCCGGCGCTTCATCAATCGCCAGCCCGGTATCGGCTACCAAATCCACCACCTTCACCGCCGACTTCGCGTCTATCTTCTCCCACGTGTCGCTCGGCTTGTGATAATCCGAGTGCAGCCCAGAAAAGAAAAACAGCACCGGAATCTGCTTCACCACAAAGCTCGTGTGGTCGCTCGACGAGTACCCGCTCTCCGAGTACTCTGCCTTCAACCCCGTCGCTGCCACGCCCTTTTCCAGAATCCCCTTGAACTCCGCAGCCGTGCCCACGCCGCCCACATACAGCGTCTCCTTTTGGATGCGCCCAATCATGTCCATGTTCAGCATCGCGTCCGCCTTCGCCAGCGGCAACGTCGGGTTCCTCACCCACGCCGCAGAGCCCAGCAATCCCAGCTCTTCGCCCGCAAACGACGAAAACAATATCCCCCTTGGCAGTTGCCCCTTAAGCGGCGCCAGCACCCGCGCCAACTCCAGCAGCGCAGCCGTCCCGCTCGCATTGTCATCTGCACCCGGATGGAACTGCCCAATCTGCGAGGGCGCCAGCGACCCGCCATATTCGCCCTTGCCCAGGTGGTCATAGTGCGCGCCAAGAATCACGTACTCATCGCTCTTGCCCGGCAGGTACGCCAGCACGTTGCTTACCTCCGCATGCTTCCGCTTCACCCCCGCATCCAGCGCCCCCTTCACCGGCAACTCCTGCGACGCCGGATTCCCCGTGTTGTCAATCGACTCCTGCAACGCACCCAAATCTTTCCCTGCTGACTTGAACCACTCCGCAGCCAACGCCCCCTTCACTGCCACAATCGGAATCCCCACATCCTCCTGGCTGCCCTCACCGCCAAACCGCGGCAACAGGTCTTCCTCGCCTTTGCCCAGCTTGCCATTCAGCACAATCACCGCCAGCGCACCGTGCTTCCGCGCCAGAATCGCCTTGGTAATCAGCTCCCCATGCGGCGAGCTCTCCCCCTTCGGCGCATGCGCCGTGGCAAACGCCGGCGCTCCCCGCAGCACCACCACAATCTTCCCCTTCACATCCAGCCCGGCATACTCGTCAAACTTCCATTCCGGCGCGGTAATTCCATACCCGGCAAACACCAGCCCGCCCGAAGCCTGCCCCGCAGCTGAAAACGCATACGGTGTGTAGTCCTCCTTCAGCTTCAGCTCCTGCGCAACACCCGCCCCCGTCACCTTCAGGCTGTTCGCACCCGTCAGTTCCGCGCCAATGATGATGTCAAACGGCTGCAGAAAACCCTTTGTCCCCTTGGGCTCCAGCCCCAGCGAGGCATACCGCTTCGCCAGCAACTTCTGCGCCCGTGTCAGCCCGGCCGACCCATCCCCGCGCCCCTCCATATCCGGGGCACTCAGCGTCCGCACATCGTTGATATACCGCCCAGCATCCGCCGCTGCCGGCTTCTGTCCCAATGCCACCGGCAGAAGCCCTGCCGCCACCGCCAGCACCGTGCCAAATCGCATCCAATTCCCAAACCGCATTCCACTCACCATCTCGTCCAGCCTCCTTCAGGCATTCCGCATATCTAAAAACCGTAAGGGCCCGCGCTTCCCTGCGCAGGCCCTCTGGATGGAAACTCAAACTCTGGTCCCGGTTTCATCCCCGCTGCACAGCGCACCTCGGCAACTGCCTGGTACAGGCATGGCTGGGACAAACAACACCAATGGAACTCAGAATCATTGCGCAGATTAGAACACGCCACCACCCAGCCCATCAACCCACAACTTGCGCTTCCCCCGAAATCCCCCGCATCCCAAACACAAAAACGCCCACTTCGCAGTGGGCGTTTGCCTGATCATCGTCTGACCAAACACTTGGCTTTGTTCCGGTTCCGCGCGCTCCTCAATTCCCCGTGCGCTCAACCTGAAACCTGCCGGAAGATGGTGGACCCGGTGGGAATCGAACCCCAATAGGCATCGGAAACAAAGGATTTATCTGATTCTAAAAGGGATAGAATTCAACAAATGCAGGGAATGACGGAGCATTAGCACAAATTAGCACAAAACGCCCGCTCAGAAACCGGCGTGCTGAACGCTCGCTGAGCAGATCATGCGCCATTGTTCTTCGAGAACTCGATCATATTGTGATATTCTTGACTACTGATCTACGGGCACGGTATAGGAATCAGTGCCGACCACGAGTTGATCCCGGGGGAAACGGGAACGTGGTGACCCTCCCAGCGCGAGAGGCCATTCGCGTTAGCCAAAGTGCGAAGAAGTCCGGAGCGAACCGTTTATAGCGTTTAGCGGGGGCAACGGCAGGATAGAAAAACTCACCTATTCATCTTCAAATACCCCATCTTGGGGATTCCCGGCAATGCCGGGCACGGATGCGCCTTTGGCTTCAAGACAGCTTCAATCATCACCCTCTTCAGTGGTTTGCCCCTTCGAGAAGCATTACACGCCGGACCAGCTCGCTGAGCTTTGGCACGTTGCGGCCAATACGGTCCGTCGCTGGTGCGAAGAATCCGGCGGGGTGCTTAAGATCGATCGCCCCGAACGGCTGCACAAGCGCGGATACAAAAGCCTGCGTATTCCCGAATCTACAGCGACCCGCATATACGCGATGTACTTCGCCCCGAGAAAGGCGGCTGCTTGACTCACGGCGCTTTCGGGTGCTGCAGAAGCGCACTGGCTGGAGCAAAGGCGGGACTCTGCCTCTGTTCCCTATAAAGGAATCACAGGCTGCTTGAGACAACGGGAGAAGAAACGAAATGGCTGAAGAGAAATTTGACAAAATGTCAGTTTTGGCAGGGGAACTCGAACGGATTGAGAACTCGTTTGGCGATGCCCAGGGAGAAGATTTGACACGCACCCGAGGCGCTTTGCTCGGAGCTATCGAAAAGTACACAGGCAGTCGATTCGCCCTTGGCCACATGCTGCTTCAGTACAAGCAGTACTTTCGGGCCGAGCGGGGCTGGGTCGTCGCGGCACGGGCAATCGGTGCTGCAATTGGCCGCAATGAGAGAACCGTCTATCGGATCATTGGCGACTACGAGATTGCATCCCAGCTTCCGCCAGTCACAATCAACGCTCTTCAAGAGATGAACATCGATCCTGCTGCGGCGAAGAATCTTAAGGTAGTGAAGAAGCTGCTGGAGATGCCCAAGCCGAAGTCTGCCAAAGACGCAGAAGATGCTGTGAATGTCGCCATTCAGGAAAACCTGGCACGTAAGAAGTTGAGCGCGAAGACTCCTGTTGGGAGCGAATTGGAGGACTTTGCCCAGAAGATCGTCAAGCAATTTGAGTCCCGGTATGGTTCTAGTGCACCACATGAACGGGATGCGGAAGTTCGATATGTCCTCGAACTCGTGGTGAACACATTGCGGGCCGATATCCGGGATCTGAAGATCTACGGCCGGCCAACTCTCGTTCCCAAACCCTCGCGACGGGAGGTTGCGTGAGCCTTGATGCATCCGGAATCAGCTGGACGGATGGAACGCTGAACAGTCTTTATGGCTGCAAGGAGTGTTCCGTCGGTTGTCGGCTCTGCTACGCCGTCAATCGAGTCTACAGACATTCGCAGAACCCGCGGCTCCATCAGGACGGACGTTTCGATGGCTTGGTCGAAAGAATCACTCTGGCGGACGGGCGGACCACGGCTCGATTCACCAACCGGCTGTTGTTTGACCCCAGCCATCTTTATGCAGTGCTGAAGGACTGTAAGCCGAAGATGATCTTTGTGAATGAGTTCTCGGACTTATTTCATTCGGCGACTCCCGAAGAGGTGATTCTCGAGCACTTCAGGGTATTCAAGGCGGCATCCTGGCATCAGTTTCAGGTCCTGACAAAGCGAGGCTCTCGCCTCAAGGACATGAATGCAGTGATCCTTCGCGAACTTGGCGCATGGCCGGAGAATGTCTGGCAGGGCGTCTCGGTCTGCTCCGCAAAGCCCGTTGAAATGCAGCGAATCGACGAACTGGGTGCCACTGGCGCTCACTTGAGGTGGTTGTCGTTCGAGCCGTGGATCTCCGATATGAACGAGCCCCTCAGGAAAGCTATCCCGAAGCTGAGAGCGATCCTGCGCAAAAACAAGATCGCGTGGACAGTGGTTGGCGGCGAGTCCGGTTCAAAAGACGACACCAATCTGATGACACTGGATGATGCCCGTTACCTGATTCAGGAGAGCCGCGCGGCAGGATGCAAAGTTCATTTCAAACAACTCGGCACAGCATTGGCAATTCAACTAGGTGTCTATTCGACAGACCGAGGGCATCGCTCCAAAGGCGGCAGCCCGGATCAATGGCCCGAGGACCTGAACGTTCGTCAGTGGCCGGAGTTCTCCGGCTCAGCGGTCTGGGCCGATACCGAGTTTGTCGCATCTTTCAAGGCGGGAGAATGGATGCACTTTGAGCCCGGCGGAGTGAAATACCCAACCTTCTGACTAACGAGGGCCGCAGTTCTGGCAACACCTGGCAGTGGAGTTGTCCTTCTCTGCTCAGGTCAGCGCAGGAGACTTAAACTCCCTAGCAGCCCGTGGTAAAAGTCGTGTTCTGCGCCAGTACGGGACGAGCTTGAAAACGTCTAAACGGTATGGCGATGGGCAAGCGGCAACATCGAGAGCGGCAAGAGGATTTGTGGGTGGCGCACACGGAATTGGCCACC
>CAIVDV010000008.1 GCA_903904755.1 uncultured Acidobacteriaceae bacterium
CCCTGCGGGTTGCGGCGCAAATCGGGCCATACTTCGCTCTCACCCTCGGCGGTGGGGTCGCCACAGCTCTCGGGCTCGCTCTTGTCTGGCCCGATTCTCGCTCGCAACGCCATCCATCCAGGTAGTGTGAACAGGCCCTAGAACACCCGGAACTGCACCCAATTTTGCGAACGCTCCGATGGCGGAACGAAATAATTCTGGTCGCCGTTGTATTGAACGGCGATCGTATGCCATCCCGTGCCGAGTCCTGGAATCGGATAGCTCGCGGTGCCATTCACCAGCGGCACAGTACCGACGCATTGACCGTCCACGTAGAAACTCGCGGTCCCGCCGGGTATCTTCCCGGGCAGCACCTCGTGGACCGCCCCGTAGAGAGTCACGGGGGTCCCCGCCGGCGGAGCCCAGTCGGAGAGCCCGAGTGTGATGATTGTGGGTGCTTTCTCGACCGTGACCACCATGGAGCTTCCCTGAATGCTCTGTGAGCCGCCTGTGCCAGTGAACTGCGCGGCCACCTGGTAGGTCCCGGGGTCGAGGGTCTGGAGCGTCCAGGTCGCTGCCCCCGCCACTGCGGGCACGGTGCCCAAGCCGGTGCCGTTCAGATAGAACTTGATCTTCCCGGTCGGCACGGGACTGCCGGAGACGTGCTCGATGGTGGCCGACACAGTTGTCGATCCCTCCGCGGGAAGCGGATTGGGCGCGGCCGTGAGTTGCATCGTCGGTGTGGTGACGATGAGTTCGGGGAATGCGCTGGACGCAGAACCCACGTGCGCCTGGTCGCCGCCATAGACCGCAGTGATCCTGTGGCTTCCCGCCGGCAGGCTGCTTGTAGTGAAGACCGCCGTCCCGGCGGCCAGTGTCGCCTGGCCGAGCGAATTGCCATCTGCATAGAAGGTCACAGTGCCAGTCGGGAGGCCCCCAATACCCTGAACCAAAACCCGGAACGATGCCGGGGCGCCGACTGTTACCTGCGGCCATACGACACGCAGCGCCGTCGTGGAGGAGGCCTGTACCAGGAAGCTCTGTGTTGCTGACGGGGCAGCAGAATAGACATCGTTTCCGGGCTGCGATGCTGTGACCGTCACCAGTCCAATTCCAGTCGGGGTCAACATATTGGAGGACACACTCGCGGGTCCTGTCACCGTGTAGCTCACCGGCAATCCCGAACTCGCAGTGGCGGTGAGCGCAATCGGCCCGGAACCATAATCCACATTCGGCAACGGTGCAAAGGTGATTGTCTGGACCTTCAAACCGGGCTTTCCGAGCCCTGCCACCGAAATCAGTTGTGTTGCCGCAGTGAGATTTCTGTCGTCATCGGTGAGAGTGACATTCTCGCTCAGTGCTCCCGCGGCCGAAGGCGCAAAACTGATGGAAACTACGCAACTCTGCCCTGCGGCCAGACCGGCGCTGACAGTGCATTCGCCTGACCCGGAGCCGGGCGAGAAATCCGCCGGGAAGTTGATGACACTGAAGCTCAATGCCTGGTTTCCGGCGTTCTGCACCTGTACGGCCTGCGGACTGTCTGTGCTTAGAGAGCCGACTTGAGTGTCTGCAAATGTCATCGACGGCCCCGAACCGCGGAACATCTCGACTACGCGATTGTTATGGGCGTCCGCGATAAAGAGATTCCCTGCACTATCCAGAGCGAGTGCGTATGGCAGTGCAAGGCCTACTCCATCCACCACCGGATCCATTGCGAGCGGCGTACTTCCATCCGCCGGCAAAACGACAATGCGGTTGTTTCCCGCGTCTGCGACAAACCAGTTCCCTGCGCCATCCAGCACGATGTAGTTGGGTGCATTCAGCCCCTTGCCATCCGCAACGGGGTTGAGAACGACTGGCGTCCCTCCCCCGGCTGGGAACTTGATCAATCGGCTGTTGCCCGAGTCAGCAATCAACACGTTGCCGTCCCTGTCTGAGGCAACACCGTTGCAACGCAAGGGGATTCCAGCGACAACCTGCGCTAATTGGATATTCCCACCGCCGTTTGCAGGTACTTCAATCACTTGGCCGAACAAGGCATCTGCCACGAACAAATCGCCAGCCGCATCGAGAGCCACGCTCACCGGAATGACCCCAGCAATGCTAATGTCCACGGGCGGTCCACCGCCGACAGGAACCTTAACCACCCTTCCATTGTCGACCAGCGCGACGTAAATATCGCCCGCGCCATCCAGGATTGAACCGCTGGTTGAGTCTCCGTTGTTGAGCGCCAGTGTTGGAGCCCCGCCTCCCGCAGGAACCTTGATCAGCCGAGCGTTATATTTGTCTGAGATGAAGAGGTTTCCCGCGCCATCCACCGCCACGCCTGCGGGGAAACTCAATCCAATACCATTCACCTTTGGCTTGATTGCGATTGCTCGCGCAGTATTGAAGGCAATCTGCGCACCCATCCCGGTCCCGAGGATTGGCGTGCTTGCGAGAATGGTCCCTGTGCCACCGGCCCCATCGAAGAGCACCACCGCCCCCGAACGCCACCCTGCAGCCTTTGGGCTGAAGGTGACATTCACAGTGCAGGTCGCCCCGGCCGCATAGGTGGCGCCGGCCGCGCAGGTTCCCCCGCCCGCGTCAGTAAAATCGAGGTTTTCTGCGCCAAGGAACCGAACGGAAAGACTGCCTGCGGTGCCCGCCTTGGCGACGGTGACGGTGATGGTATCGGCCTTGCTGGTACCCACGGCGACTGGGCCGAAGTCCTGGGAATAGGCTGTGGCGGAGCAAATCAGCAGGCCAACCAATATGGCGGTTGCGAAATACCATGAAGACTTCATAGGGGGAGACCATCTTTCACAGGGAGCATTCGAGTTAGATATGGGTGCCGTTCTTGCGGGCTTCCTTGCCGCGTTTTTGCAGTCCGGACCGGCATTTAAGGGTTCATTGATGTTGCGTCCCATGGATGCAATGTACCTACGCCGCTACTGTACGCCTGTTTGCAGGATTTCTGATGTATTTTCGCGCTCGAGAGGCAGATTGCAACGCGCATCAAAGAAGATGCCCCGGGAGGTGTTCCCCCGGGGCATTTCCCTTGCTGCGTGTTTGAGTAACACTTAGATATCCAGGTTCTTCACGTCGAGCGCGTTTTCTTCGATGAACTTGCGGCGGGATTCGACATCTTCGCCCATGAGCGTGGTGAAGATGTGTTCGGTCTCCGCAATATCTTCGAGCTTGACCTGGAGCAGCGTACGGGCCGACATATCCATGGTTGTTTCCCAGAGCTGGCCGCTGGTCATTTCGCCCAGGCCCTTGTAGCGCTGGACCTGGTAGTCCTTTTTGCCCTGGTCGACGACGTACTCAAAAAGCTCGCGGGCGGACTGCTTTTCGACCGGCTCACGCTGGGCGCGGACGGAGCGGCGGGCGGCGGGCCTGGCAGCGGCAACGGCTTCTGCACCCTCGCCGGGCTCTTCGTCTTCCACGGCTTCGACGACGGGCTTGCCAAACTCCACCAGGAAGGGCGGGGCGAGCTGGTCCTTGATGACGGCGAAACGGACCATCATCTGCCGGAACTCCGGGCTGGCGGCGAGCATCCAGTCGATTTTGCGGGGGGTACCCTGCTGATCGGTGAACTGGATGGACCAGGTGCGGTGCTCCTCGTCCTGCGCGGGCTCATGCAGGGCGCGGAACTGGAACTCGATGGCAAGGGGCTGCAGCTCAGCGTAGAGAGCGGCAATCTTGGCCGGGGCGACGCCCTCTTCCGAGCTTTCAAAGTCGGCGCGCTTGACGAGTTCGGCGCGGGCGATGAGCTCGGTGACCTTTTCGTTGCGGATGCGCTTGTCTACCTTGTCAAAGAAGCCGAGGTACTCGTCGAGGACGCTCATGAACTTGGTGAGGTTGGCGCCTTCGATGAGTTCGGCACCTTCGCCGTGACGGATGGTGATACCTTCTGACGCGCGCTTGACCATGACCTTCAGGAATTCGCGATCGTCCTTGATGTACTGCTCGAAGCGGCCCTTTTTGATTTTGTACAGCGGCGGCTGGGCGATGTACACGTGCCCGCGCTTGATCAGCTCCGTCATGTGGCGGAAGAAGAAGGTGAGCAGCAGGGTGCGGATGTGGGAGCCGTCAACGTCCGCATCCGTCATCAGAATGATGCGGTGGTAGCGGAGCTTGGCGGGGTCGAAGTCGTCTTTGCCGATGCCGCAGCCCAGCGCCGTAATCATCGCGCGGATTTCTTCGTGGCCCAGCATCTTGTCGTAGCGGGCCTTTTCGACGTTGAGGATTTTGCCCTTGAGGGGCAGAATTGCCTGATATTTTCTGTCGCGGCCCTGCTTGGCGGTTCCACCTGCGGATTCGCCCTCGACGAGGTAGAGTTCGCATTTCTCTGGATTGCGTTCACTGCAGTCGGCGAGCTTGCCGGGCAGGCCCCCACCGTCGAGCGCACCCTTGCGGCGCGTGAGGTCGCGGGCCTTGCGAGCCGCCTCACGCGCGCGCGAGGCTTCAATGGCTTTGGAGATGATCTTCTTGGCAACCTGGGGATTCTGCTCGAGGTAGGCACCGAGGCGTTCATTCACGAAAGCCTGCACGATGCCCCCGATATCGGAGTTGAGCTTGCCCTTGGTCTGTCCTTCAAACTGGGGCTGGGAGAGCTTGACGCTCACGACGGCAACGAGGCCTTCGCGGACGTCGTCGCCGGAAAGGTTCTCCTTCATGTCCTTGAAGAGGCCCAGAGACTGACCGATGGCGTTGATGGTGCGGGTGAGCGCGGTGCGGAAGCCGGAAAGGTGGTTGCCGCCGTCTACAGTGTTGATGTTGTTGGCAAAGCTGAAGAGGGTTTCCGAGTATCCGTCGTTGTACTGGAAGGCGATGTCGATTTCCACGTTGTCACGAGCCGCCTCCATGGAGATCGGCTTTTCGTGCAGGACCGCTTTGCCCTTGTTGAGGTGCTTGATGAACTCTGAGATGCCGCCGGCGTAGCGGAACTCCGTGCGGCGGGCTTCGCCGGTTTTGGGATCGGGGGTGCGCTCGTCGGTGAGAGAGATCGAAAGGCCCTTGTTGAGGAAGGCGAGCTCGCGGAGGCGCTGGGCCAGGGTGTCGTAGTTGTACTCCGTGACGGCGAAGATGGACTTGTCGGGCAGGAAGTGGACCTTGGTCCCGCGGCGCTTGCTGGTGCCGGTTTGGCGCAGGGGGGTGGTGGGGTCGCCGCAACTGTAGTCCTGCTCGAAGGTGAGGCCGTCGCGCCAGATCTCGACGTTGAATTCCTGGCTGAGGGCGTTGACGCAACTCACACCGACGCCATGGAGGCCGCCGGAGACCTTGTAGGTCGAGGAGTCGAACTTGCCGCCGGCGTGGAGCTTGGTAAGCACGACCTGGACGGCGGGCATCTGCTCGCCGTTTGGCAGCGTCTTCATGTCGGTGGGGATGCCGCGGCCGTCGTCAATGACGGTGATGGAGTTGTCGAAGTGGATAATGACTTCGATGCCTGTCGCAAAGCCGGCAAGTGCCTCATCGACCGAGTTGTCGACGACCTCGTAGACGAGGTGATGCAGGCCCATTTCGCCAGTGGAGCCGATGTACATGGCCGGCCTGAGCCGCACCGCTTCAAGGCCTTCGAGAATCTTGATGTTCTCGCTGGTGTAGGTGCCGGCATTGGCAGGGGTGGAACCAGACTGAGGATTATTGAAGGCGTTGTCTGTGGACATAGGCTCGCTTGGGAAGACAGGTACCAGGATTGTCACCCGGTGTTGTTTCGGCTCAGCCATGGTTACCTTTTTTGCCCGGAAACCGGACGGCGCGCTACCGCCAAATCCCCTTGCATTCGAAGGTTTTTGCCACGCTGGCCTGGTCTGATTTTACCATGCCGGGTGTTCACGATGCGGCGAAACCGGGGGGCGGAAGGGGCCTGGAATTCAGCCAGGCAACACCCGGGAAGCGGCTTTGGGCGGCCGTTATCAAGTAGTAACTAAAGTAACCAAGAGAAGTTGCGGGGAGCGTCAACTTGAGAAAAAAAGCTGGACTTTAGGCGGATTTCGAGTTATCTCTTAATATGCACGGAAGTAACCGTGGACGTCTATACAACTTTCAGGGGAGACCAAATCATGAAGACCGCCATCCGCATTTTTGCCCTCGCTATTGTTGCCGCCGGAGCCGTTGCCAGCCATGCCGCCGCCAATGGAACGCTTGCCGCCACCCACCCTGCTCCTGGCTCGCCGACGCCGACCTGCAATCCCTTCACGATGCAGTGTGGAACGATTCGGTAACCACCGGTAACACTAAAGGTGTAGTACCAATCGGGAAAATCTTTATACGCAAGTCCTCACTTTGGCGCTATTCTGAAGAAACCTCAGAATGGGAAGAGCGCCACTATGCATTTTTCTCTCCTTCAGAACCTCCTCGGGTATGCGGACGACATACTGACGCTGGTTTTGTGCGTCATTTTCTGGCGCCCAAGCCTCCGCCGGATTCACGGATGGCTGTTTGCGTATCTGCTCGTGAAGTCGATAACGACGGTCGGTCTTCAGTTTCTGCTGCATGGCCCACTGCTGGCCAGCCCAATGGCATATACCAAAGCCTACTTCGTTCTGTGGTATGCCAGTCTCAGTGTCTGCTCCGTTTTGATGCTGATGGTGTGCCTGAACACGTACCGGCTGGCGCTCTCGCATCTTCCCGGATTGGCCCGTATCGGGAGCGCGGTGTTTGGATGGACCTTTGTCGCCTCCCTGCTGGTGACGGCGAGCTCGTTTACCTCCCTGAGCCACTCTTCGGATCTTTTTCTGCAGGTCGTTGCCCAGGCCTCGCGTTCGCTGGCCACGATTGAGCTTTGCCTGCTGGCCTTCCTGACGATTTGCATGCAGGCCATTCATCTCCCGGTCCGCAGCAAGCCGTATGGGATTGCGCTGGGTCTTGGGATTTTCTCGCTGAGCAACTGGTTCCAGTCGTACCTGATTTCGCACCAGGTTCCGATGGATGGCGCGCTGCAACTGCTGCCCCAGGCGATGAGCATTGGCGCTTTCGGCGTTTGGCTGACCTACACCCTGTTGCCTGAGCCGGTCCGCAAGCCAATTACACTGCCGGTGAGTTCGACGATTTACCGCTGGAACCAGATTGCCTCGGCGCTGGGCCACAAGGGGACGCAGGTTGCCGTGCAGCCGCAGCCTACATTCTTCCTGGCCGACGTGGAGAAGGTCGTGGAGCGCGCCTTTGCCCGGACCAGTGCCGGCGCGAAGGAATCTGAAATCTAGCCCCACCCCTCTTCGGGCTTCGCCCAAAAACAATGAGGCCGGAATCCATCATGGATTCCGGCCTCAAGCTTTTGCGCTTGCTTCCGCCTCACCGGCGGAGAAAACTACTCAACCACTTCGGGGATGATGGAAGCGAAACGTCCCATGTTGCCGCGATCGCGGAAGGTGACCGTGCCGGTAACCTTGGCGAACAGGGTGTCGTCCTTGCCGATGCCCACGTTCAGACCGGGCTTGATCGGTGTTCCACGCTGCCGAACGATGATGGAGCCGCCGGAAACCAACTGGCCGGCGAAGGCCTTGACGCCGAGGCGCTGCGCGTTCGAGTCGCGCCCGTTTGTTGAACTACCGCCACCTTTTTTGTGTGCCATTGCAATGAATCCTTTCGAAATCCGGAGCCCGTCGGCCCCATGAACTCTTAGACAGCCTTCGCCTCGTAGGTCGCGCCATCCACTTCAATCGACTTGATCCGGACTTCCGTGAAGGACTGCCGGTGGCCCTGGAGCTTCTTGTACTGCTTCTTCCGCTTCAGGTGGAAGACCAGAATCTTGGCGTGGCGGCCTTCCGTCACGACTTCCGCCGTCACCTTGGCCTTGGAGGGCTTGGCGATCGTTCCCGGCTCGCCGGAAACAGCCAGAACGTCGGAGAACTCAACCGTCTGGCCTTCAGCCTCAACCTTTTCAATCTTGACGACATCGCCAGGGGCGACCCGGTACTGCTTGCCACCGGTACGAATCACTGCGTACATACTTCCTCCAGCGCTTTCAGGGCCATCAGGGCCCACGCGCTCCCGATCAGAATCCAGTTGGAATGGGCAAATAATGCTCACCCCGGCAACACTCCAGTCCGCATACTACTGAAACCGCGAACGAGTCCTGCGCGACAGGGCTACAGGCAGAATCGCCAAACTAAGTCAGTTTATCGGTTTTCAGCCTCAACGTCAATCAAGCGCAAGGGCTTGCCGATCGAATCCGGAGCACTTGCACTGCTTGTGGTGCAACATCAAGGGTTCTTTTCCTGTCCGCTGATACGGGCAACAGTAAAATACCGAAGTGAACCCTTCTTCCCCTGTCCTCCCTGAAGATCCTGCCCACTCCGCACCCCGCACGCTGCTCCGCGTCCTCGCCGCCGTCAGCCTCTGCCACTGCATCAACGACATGGTGCAGTCCATCCTCCCCTCCATCTACCCCATCCTCAAGACCCAGTTCCAGCTCAACTTCTCCCAAATCGGCATCATCACCCTCACCTTCCAGATAACGGCCTCCCTCCTGCAGCCCTTTATCGGCAACTTTACTGACCGCCGCCCCATGCCTATCTCGCTGCCCATCGGCATGGCCACCACCATGGTTGGCCTCGTCATGCTCGCCTTTGCCCCCACCTACGGCCTGCTTCTCCTCGCCGCCTCCCTCTTCGGCATCGGCTCGGCCATCTTCCATCCGGAAAGCTCCCGCGTTGCCCGCCTCGCTTCCGGCGGCCGTCACGGCTTCGCCCAATCCTTCTTCCAGGTCGGCGGCAATACCGGCTCCGCCATCGGCCCTCTCCTCGCCGCCCTCCTCATCCTCCCCGTCGGCCAGCGCGGAGTCCTCTGGTTCACCTTCGCCACCCTCGCCGGCATCGCCATCCTCCTCTGGGTCAGCCGCTGGTACCGGCAGGAACTCCACTACCACGCCCGCCGCAAGACCACCCACCGCGACCTGCACCACCACCTCTCCCCCCGCCAGGTTGTCTTCGCCCTCCTCGTCCTTGTCGCACTCGTCTTTTCCAAATACTTCTACATCGCCTCGCTCACCAGCTACTACACCTTCTACCTCATCAGCCGCTTCCACATCACCGTCGCCAGCGCCCAGCTCCACCTCTTCCTCCTCTTCGGAGCCATCGCCGCCGGCACCCTCATCGGTGGCCCCATCGGCGACCGCATCGGCCGCAAATACGTCATCTGGGTCTCCATCCTCGGCGCACTCCCCTTTACCCTCCTCATGCCCTGGGCCAACCTCTTCTGGACCGGCGTCCTCTCGGTCTTCATCGGCGTCATCATCGCTTCCGCCTTCTCCGCCATCCTCGTCTACGCCCAGGAACTCGTCCCCGGCCGCATCGGCATGATCTCAGGCCTCTTCTTCGGCCTCGCCTTCGGCATGGGAGGCATCGGCGCAGCCGTCCTCGGCAAACTAGCCGACATGACATCGATTGAGACGGTGTACCACGTGTGCGCGTGGCTGCCGGCGCTGGGGCTGCTGACAGCGCTGCTGCCGAATCTGGAGCCGCATGGGAAGCAGGCCCGACGATCGTGACTGCCCTGATATCAGTGCACTTTTGCCCGGAATCCTACTTCCGCGTATACTAAGAGTTCGGCGGCTCACCAGCCAGCCGCGTCTGTGTGCGTTGTGGCTTTTGGGGCATCCCCCCATCCCTCCAGAGCGCCTTTAGCGTTCCGGCGCCCAGACCAGCGGCAGCAGGCAGCCATCCCCTTCCAACCCCATCTGGGCCAGGATCAGGGACAAACCGCGAAGATTTCAGGATTTGGAGCTACAGCAATGTCTCAGGTATGTGATGTTTGCGGCAAAGGCCCGCAGTTCGGCAACAACATTTCTCACGCCCACAATGTGACCCGCCGCCGTTGGAGCGTCAACCTCCAGGCTGTCAAGGCTCTCGTCAACGGCGCCAGCAAGCGCATTCGCGTGTGCACCAACTGCATCAAGAGCGGCAAGGTCGCCAAGGCCTAATCAGCCTGGTTCGGGACTCCACCACTTTTCCTGGCTTATCCAGCTTTCTCCAGCCCCCGCCGTAACCGGCGGGGTTTTGGTGTTTACCATTCCCCTGCTCCACACCACCTTCTGCGTGGTACCATCTGCGGCATGCGCTTCCCCTTCCGCGTGAGCTGCCTTTGCCTGTTGCTGGCGTTACCTGCCGGTGTTTTGGCGGCTACGCCCGCCGCAGCAAAGGCAATACCAGAGGCCATCCCGGTCATCACTCTTGGCGACTCCGCCGTTCCTCTGCGCGGGCCGTGGCGGTTCACTCCGGGTGACTCGCCCGTGGTTTCAGGAAGCTTTGCATGGGCTCAGCCAGGCTTCAACGACTCGGCCTGGGCGTCGATTGACCTGACCGCCGCAAGCCAGTCGGTAGACCCGGCCTACGGGACCACCGACTATGTTCCAGGCCTGGCTGCGCATGGATACTCCCGCCTGATTGGCTACGTCTGGTACCGGCTGCGCATTCACCTCACCCAATCCGGGCAGACCGTCGCCCTGAAGATGTCGCACCACGTCGATGATGCCTACCAGTTGTATGCCAACGGGAAGCTGCTGGGGGCTTTGGGAGACTTCCTGCCGGATGGAAGGGTCTATGCCTACCGGTCGCGGTCGCTGGTGTTTGTGCTGCCGCCGCCGGATGAGCGGGGCGATTTGACACTGGCTCTGCGCTTCTACCTCGACCCGACAACGATGCTGGGCGGCAACACTCCCGATGCTGGAGGATTGCATGAGGCTCCGCTGGTGGCACTACCTGAGACGGCCACTGCGATTGCAAACAATGAGTTCCGGCTCTCGCAGCATGCCTTCTTTTTTGAGGGATTTCTCGGGGTTCTCGCTTTCGGCCTCGCCATTGCAGCCGGTTACGCCTGGTTCTCTTCCGGCTTTGACAGCACCTACGGGTGGCTGGCGGTAGCCTTCTTGATGGAGCTGGTGGATACCGTTGTGCTGATGCTGGGCATGTTTTCCTATGCCGTCTATCAGCAGACCGCACTCGCGATTCAAATGGTAATGGGGATTCAGATGGTCTTCTGGGTCCTGTTCTGGAACGACTGGTTTGGCTTTCGACGTGGCCGGCGACTGCTGTTTGGCTTGCTTGGATTGGCTTTGGCCGCGGCTGCAATGGACCTGACCGGCGCTGTGCTATTTCGAGATCACGTGGAGCAATTCGCATTCACAGGGCTTATGGACACTGCCAGCCTTGGAATGAGAATGATGAGTTCCACTGTATTGCTGGTTCTCGTTGTCCTTGGCATCCGGCGCAGTCGCGTGGAGGGACTGCTGGCGTTTCCCGCTGTGTTGCTGCTTGTCTTTTCCGTTTACAGTACCGACCTGCTGACCCGGTTTCGGATTCAGACCACGATCTATCCATTGGGTATCCGGGTGGGGGTCGGCAATCTGGCGCTGCTTGTCATGGTTCTGACCGTGGGCGTGCTGATGCAGCGCCGCTACTTTGGAAATCGCGAAGTCGAGCGGCTGCGCCAGCAGACCCTGGCCGGAGAGTTGGAGCAGGCACGCGAACTGCAGTTGCGGGTGTTGGTGCCAGAGGAGATTCACCTGGCTCATCTTCAGGTCCAGGCCGAGTACCACCCTGCACAGACGGTCGGCGGAGACTTCTTCCAGGTGATTCCGCTGCCGGGTGACGCTCTGCTGGTGGTTGTTGGCGATGTTTCAGGCAAGGGGATTTCAGCGGCGATGCTGGTAGCCGTGCTGGTGGGGACAATTCGCACCTGCGCGGAGCAGGGCGCCAGCCCTGTACAGATATTGGAGGCTTTGAATAAGCGGCTGCTGGGGCGTGCCGGTGGGCACTTTGCCACCTGTGTGGCGCTGCGGATTGAGGCAAACGGCCATGCCGAGCTAGCCAATGCCGGACACCTGCCGCCCTATCTCAACGGGCAGGCGCTGGGCTTCTCTGGATCGCTGCCGCTGGGGCTGGTGCCGGAGCCCGGGCTGGAAACGCATCCCCTGACACTGGCTGCAGGCGACTACCTGACGCTGCTGACCGATGGGGTTCTGGAGGCGAGAGCGGCGGATGGTTTGCTGCTTGGCTTTGAGCGTACGGGCGAGTTGAGCACCCAGCCCGCCAGCCAGATTGTGCAGGCTGCCGTAGCCTTTGGCCAGGACGACGACATCACGGTGGTCACACTTGCGTACCAACCCGTCGCGACTGGCGCGCTGGTGTAACGGCCGAAGCCTGGAGCTGGGCGAAGGTCAGCGGCGCTCGAAGCTGAGGGAGAGCGAGTTGATGCAGTAGCGGAGACCGGTGGGCTTGGGGCCGTCGGGGAAGACATGGCCGAGGTGACCGCCGCATTTGGCGCAGGTGACCTCGACACGGCGCATGCCGAAGCTGACGTCTTCGTGCTCGGCGATGGCTGTGGAGTCGGCGGGGATATAGAAACTGGGCCAACCACAGCCGGAGTCGAACTTCGAATCCGAATCGAACAGTTTGGCGCCGCAGCCGGCGCAGTGGTAGTCGCCGGTCTCCTTGTTCTGGTTCAGTGCGCCGGTCCAGGGGCGCTCGGTGCCCTTGTTGCGCAGCACCTCGTATTGCGCCGGGGAGAGGCGCGCGCGCCACTCGGCTTCGCTGAGGTTCAGGGGTGCAGAGATATCCGGGGTCTCGGGCTGGCTGGGGAAGTCGGTCATTCGTTTGGCCTCTGCTGGTTGGATGGAAGCAAACGCTTGCAGGATGCACAAAGCCCAGGGTTAGCCGGCCGACGGCATGCCCTTGGTATGGGTGTAGGTATAGGTAATCCGGTTAATCACTGTAATCGTGGAGAGGACGGCCAGGATGCAGAGTGCCGGGGCCATGACGCCGAACTTGTAGAAGAGCGCGCCCAGGATGACCAGCACGATGCGCTCGGGGCGCTCCATGAAGCCGACCTTGCACTGGCCGATGAGCGCCTCAGCACGGGCGCGGGTGTAGCTGACCATCAGCGAGGTGACCATGACAAAGGCGACGAGCAGGACGTAGCGGATGTGGTTGATGCGCGCGTAGTGGACGAGCAGGCCGAAGAAAAGGACGACGTCGGAGTAGCGGTCGATGACGGAGTCAAAGAATGCGCCAAAGACGGTGACCTGCCCGGTTTTGCGGGCGACGCGGCCATCCACCATGTCAAAGATGCCGGCGCCGATAATCACGAGCCCGGCATAGAGAAACATGCTTACGGAGTTGGTGGCATTGGCGTTGCCGAAGAGGAATGCGGCACCGATGTTGATGACCAGACCAATGAAGGTCAGCACATTGGGGGAGATGCGGGTAAGGGCCAGCCCATTGACGATGCGGTCAAGCAGCCAGCCGCAGGTGCGGCCAAAAGCACTTGTCCAGGTGGAAGCCACTTCGTTTACTTCCCTTCTTCGCTTGCGGCAGCCGCTGCCGCTTCGTCGTGAATGGTGACGAGCTTCAGGACTTCCATTTCGCGCTTGCCATTGGGAGTGACTACGGTAGCCACGTCGCCGACCTGCTTGCCGATGAGGCCGCGGCCGATGGGGGAGGTGGTGGAGATGAGCCCACGGGAAACATCGGACTCTTCGCTCGTCACCAGCTTGTAGACGATTTCTTCGTCCTTGGTGGTATCGAAGACGGTAACGGTTGCGCCGAAGGCAACCCGGTCGCGTGGGATATTCGAGAGATTGACGAGAGAGAGCTCGGCCATGCGCTTCTTCAGCTTGCCGAGGTGCGCGTTGACGATGTCCTGGCGCTGCTTGGCCATGTGGTATTCGGCGTTTTCGCTGAGGTCGCCGAGGGCTACGGCCTTCTTGATTTCGGCGGGCAACTCGTGGGTGAGTTCATGCTCCAGCTTTGCGATTTCGACGAGAAGCTGCTTCTTGATGTGTTCGGTCATTCGTCTTCCGTGGCCTTGCACAAGCGGTTCCGGGAACGGGAATCAGCGACAATCTGGCTGATTTTCCGGGTCTGCCGCAGGCTGAGGGCAAGTGAGTTGGGGGAAATCCCCTGAAACCCTGATTATACGATGCCTTGAAACGTCACAAGGATTCCGGAAGCGCGGAGGGGGGTGGGGTTCGGTGCGCGTCGAGGTAGGACTGGAGGATGAGAACTGCTGCGACCTGATCAACGAGAGCCTTGTGATCCTGGCGGGCGCGCCCGCTCTGGTAGAGGATCTCGTGGGCGGCGTGGCTGGTGAGGCGCTCGTCCCAGAGGCTGAGGGGGAGCCCGGCGACTTCGGCAACGCCGATGGCGAAGTCCTGGGCGCGCTGGGTTTGCAGGCTGGCCTCGCCGGAGAGATGGAGAGGGTTGCCGGCGACGATTCCGGCGCAGCCGAAGCGGCGGCAGAGGCGGGCGATGGAGCGCATGTCGTCGCGGGGGTTGCGTTTACGCTCGAGCGTCAGCACGGGTTGCGCGGTGAGGCCCAGCTCGTCACTGACGGCGACGCCGATGCGCTTGGTGCCGATATCGAGGCCGAGGTAGCGAGGTTCAGGCATGGAGTGATGATAGCTGGCCCGGCCGCACTAGAAGCGGTAGACGAGGAATGCGCCAACGCGCCAGCGGCCGCTGCCAACGGAGGAGGACGGGGATGTGAAGGTGGACTTGAAGCTGCTGTGGAGGAAGCCAACCTGGGGGCGCACGTAGAGGAAGCGCATGAGGCGGAAATCCGCACCGCCATCCACCGCCCAGGCGAGGGAACTGGCGTTGGCGACCAGCGGGCTATGGTCCGTGCGGGTGTTGTTGACGTTCTCAAGGCCCACCAGCGCGTCAGCGAAAGGATGGATGTGGGGAGAGATGGATGCGGGCAGGAAGAGGCGCGGACCGACGAAGTACTCCGTCAGCACTGCTTTGTTAAAGCCGTTATAGAACGATACGGGGGCAAAGCTGACCTCGCCGGTGCCGGTCAGCCAGGGCGCGAGCGTGAGGTCGAGGCCGCCGGTCCAGGAGTAATTGGACAGGCTGGGATTGGAACCCGTGGCGAGGGCGCCGGCGTAGATGTCGCCCACATGGGGAGCTGAGCTGAGGCTGGGGCGCACCTGGGCCGATGCCGCGGGCAAAGCCAGCAACAGAAGCAGCGCGCAGGCCAGGGGAGCAACGGCTTGCAGTCTCATAGATGCCTCCGGAAGCAAATCAGTCTCAGTATCGCTGATGGTATGGACGCTGGAACCGGGTTTTGGTTTGTGCGGCTTCGAGGAGAACCCGCCGGGTAAGCCCGGGCGAAGAATCATCGTCCCGAATACAATGAATAGAGCATCGGCGTCGGGCCTTGGCGCGTCAGATACATACACACCTGTTTCAGGAGAGGGCACAGCAGCGCGTGACGCGTAGACGAGGAAATCGACGGGGACAGCGGGGGCTGGGATTGGCGGCATTTTTGCTCGGCCTTCCGGCCTTGGCGATTGCGGCGCTGTGCCTTGCGTGGTTTGTGGTGCTGCCGGCGGGGCCGGATACGGAAACCTTCGTCGATATTGCGCCGGGGAGTTCAACCTCCGCGATTGCCGCTCAACTGGAGCGGGCACACGTGATCCGCAGCCGGTATGGCTTTGAGCTGGTGCGGCTGTGGAAGAGGGGGCGTCTGAAGGCCGGGGAGTACCGGTTTGACCGCGCGGCTGCGGTGACCGAAGTGTATGCCCGGATTGCCCGCGGGGACGTTTATACCAGGGCAATCACGATTCCCGAGGGCTCAAACCGCTTTGACGTTGCCACGAAGGTTGAGCAGGCGGGTTTGGGTAGCCGGGATGCTTTCCTTGAGGCGACGGTTCACGATACCCAGCTGATTGCCGATATGGACCCGAGGGCAACCAGCCTGGAGGGATATCTCTTTCCGGACACGTATCGATTCCCTCGCAAGGCGACGCCAGGCCAGATTGTGACCGCGATGGTGCGGCGATTCCGGCAGGAGGCTGGGCAGATTGGCCTCACGCGGGATTTCCACCAGGTGGTGACTCTGGCCAGCCTGGTCGAGCGGGAGACGGCTGTGCCTGCCGAGCGGCCGCTGGTGGCCAGTGTGCTGGAGAATCGCATGGGCGCGCGGATGCCACTGCAGACGGACTCTGCTGTGATTTACGGGCTCGCGATGGAAGGCCGATGGCGGGGGGCGATTTATGCCTCCGATTTGGCGCTGGACACGCCCTACAACACATACAAGCATGCGGGACTGCCCCCGGGACCGGTTGCAAACCCCGGGTTGGAGAGTCTGAAGGCTGCGGCTCATCCGGCGGCTACGAGCTACCTGTACTTTGTCGCTGCCGGCGCTGACCCGCAGGGACGATCGCGCTTTGCCACCACTCTGGAGGAGCACAACAGGAATGTGGCCGCGTATCGCGCCGCCACCAGACAGGCAGGTGGGAAGTGAGGCTGCCCCCCGGCCTTTGTCGTGCGATTTCGCTGGCGCTTCTGTCCTGCAGCGTGCCCGGAATGACGGGCTGCGCGTGGTTGCTGACTTCCAAGCGAAAGCTGCCGGTTCCGGTGGCGCCCAGCATTGTGCAGACTGTGACCGGCGAAGAGCTGGTAGGCCGGCTGAATGACCAGTGGGCGAAGTTTGAGACGATGACCGCCAAGGTGGATATCCAGGCGAGCCACCTGCAGGACAAGAAGGGGGAGGCGACGGACTATCCGACCTTCCGCAGCGTTCTGCTGCTGCGCAAGCCGGGGATGCTGCGGATTCGCGGACTCGCGCCGGTGGTACAGTCGGTCCTGTTTGACCTGGGCAGCGACGGGACGAAGTTCACTCTGATGGTTCCGCCGAAGAGCAAGGCGTATACGGGCTTCAATGCGGGGCGGGGCAAGAGCGCGAACTGGTATGAGAATCTGCGGCCGGGCTTCCTGTTTGACGCGATGATGGTGCGCGGGTTGAGCGAGGACGAGCTGTACTCGGTGACTGCGGAAACCGTTACTGAAGAGGATGCCACCAAGAAGCATCTCATCGCTCGACCGGAGTATGTGCTGAGCGTGATGCGGCGCAAGGCGGGCACACAGGAGCTGGCACCGGTGCGCATCATTCGCTTCCACCGGGAAGACCTGATGCCCTATGAGCAGGATCTTTACGACGACAAGGGTGCGCTGGAGACCCAGGTAATCTACGGCAGCTATCTGGACTTCCACGGGATGACGTATCCGGGAACGATTACGCTGAGGCGGCCCCAGGATGAGTACGAGCTGGTGATGGGCGTGGAGACGGTGACAGCGAATATCCCGCTGAAGGACTCGCAGTTTGAGGTGATGGTTCCGGAAGGAACGCCGGTGCAGAAGCTGGAGTAGTCGGAAACGTAAGGCGGGCAGGAGACGAGAAGAGGGTGGGATCGCTCCCACCCTCTTCTCGCTTTTGGCGCGTTTGCTGAACCGGAGTGCCTAGAAAACTGGCGCGACCGGGATTGCCTCGGCAATGCGGGCTTCGCGGACGATCTTTGCGATGGCCCACTTGAGGTCTTCAATGCCTTCGCCGGTGACCGAGCTGATGGTATGGAACTCCAGCTTGCGCCGCTTGGCGCTGGTGGAGAGCTTTTTGAGCTTGGCCGGGTTGGCGGTGTCGACCTTGGTGGCGACGACGACCATGGGCTTGTCCATGAGGCCGTGGCCGAAGTTTTCAAGTTCCGCGCAGATGACCTTGAAGTCCTCGACAGGGTCGGGGCGGCCGCTGGCATCGGAAACGTCGACCAGATGCACCAGGACACGCGTGCGCTCGATGTGGCGGAGGAACTGGATCCCGAGGCCGGAGCCGAGATGCGCCCCCTGAATGAGACCGGGCATATCGGCCACGACGTAGCTCTCCTCGTTGGGCGCCTGACCGACGGTGACCACGCCGAGGTTTGGCTCGAGGGTGGTGAAGGGGTAGTCGGCGATTTTGGGGCGTGCGGCGGAGATGCGCGAAATCAGCGTGGACTTGCCGGCATTAGGGTAGCCGACCAGGCCAACATCTGCCAGCAGCTTCAGTTCCAGCCGATACAGGCGCTCTTCGCCCTGGCGGCCGGGCTCGGATTCCCGGGGCGCCTGATGGGTGGGAGTGGCGAAGTGCTGGTTGCCACGGCCGCCACGGCCACCCTTGGCAACGACAAATTCCTCGCCGGGGCGGGAGAAGTCGTGGATGAGTTCACCCGTCTCGTAGTCGTAGACCGTGGTCCCCACCGGAACCTTGAGGAAGATGGAGTCGCCGTCGCGGCCGGTGCAGTTTGAGCCCTCGCCGTGACGTCCGCGCTCGGCCTTGTGCTCCGGGTTATACCGGAAGTGGATCAGGGTATTGTGCTGCTGGCTGGCCCACATCACTACATCGCCACCGCGCCCGCCGTCGCCCCCTGAGGGGCCGCCACGCGGGACAAATTTTTCGCGGCGAAAGGCGACGCAGCCATTGCCGCCATCGCCTGCCTTCACCAGAATCCGTGCTTCATCAATGAACATAAGGAAAAACCTGCTTTACCGTCTTTCCAGTTTACCGGAGATGCGCTAACCTCGTTGGTAACTTTCACACGGGCTGATTTCAAGCGCCAAACCTGCGACCGATTCGAGGCGCAAAAAGCGTCCTTTGCGGTTTTGGCTGTGAGTGTTGTGCTTTCCGTCCCCAGGGGAGCGCGATGACACGGAAACGGGCGTATTCGGCGGCGATTTGCGCGCTGGCACTGGCACTGCTGCCGGTGGCGGCGGCGGGGCAGAGTGCGCCCACGGGAGAACTCGAGGGCCGATTGACGGACTGGCACAGTGCTCCGCTGGAGCAGGCGACGGTGACGGTCCGCAACCTGACTTCGGGAGAGACGGCCCAGACCACGACCGGAAAGAACGGAAGTTACCACCTTGCTGGGCTTGCGCCGGGCGAATACCGGCTGGAGGCGGATGTGCCCAGCCTTGGCCATGGCGGGGTGGAGGGAATTGTGGTGGCAGCCGGGCACGCCAGCCGGGTGCAGGCGGCGCTGGTGCTGCAACTGCCTCCTGCGCCGGAGCTGCCGCGGAACCTGGGATCGCCACTGGATCCGGTGGGCCCGGCGGTCACGACAACGCTGGAGAGCGAAGAGCTGGGGCAGGTGCCGCTGCATGACCGCACCTGGCAGGCCGGGGTGGAAGGGACGCCGAGCGCTCGGACCGAGATGGACGACGCGCCCGCTGGCCTGGATGCGGAGGCTGGCGAGGTGGAATCTGCGGAGGGCGGCCGGGGGGAAGTGGGGCACGGGGAGGCCGCAACCACGGTGGACGGCGTGCCGGAAGCGTCGGGGTTCCGGGAAGTGAGCCGGGAAGATCGCTCGCCGGGGCTGGGAGAGAGTGCGGTGGGGGTGGTGGCGCCGCGGTCGGGCCTGGCAGGGGCGGGCGCGGGGCGGGCGACCGGAGCTGGAGTGCGGTTGGAGACGATTCGCGGGGGAAACGGGCTGCACGGGCAGTTCTTCCTCTATGACCGGGCCAACCTGTGGGATGCCCGCAACCCGCTCACCCAGCGATGGACCGAGACAGCCGCAGCAAGCGGCATCAGCATTGCCCAGTTCACCGGCACAAGCTACACGCCGCCCAACAGCCGCCAGAGCTTCGGACTCGGCCTCGGCAGCCAGATACGCCGCGACAAACTCTACTGGTTTGCCGCAGTGGACGGGATGTTTCGGAACGACCCCGGGGTGGCCACGATGCGCCAGCCGGAGAATTTCTACAAGCAGCCGACAAACGACGAGTTGCAGGTGCTGGGGGCGAGGCTTGGATTCACCGGACCCGACCTGTTTGAGCAGGAAGTGGGCAGCTATTCCGCAGCGCTGGAGCAGATGACCGGGCTGCTGGGCGAGGTGCCGCGGACTGTGAGCCAGGTCCAGGCGTTTGGACGCCTGGATTGGCAGATTTCTGAGCGGGACCACCTGAGCCTGGAAGGGAACCTGGCGCGGTACCGGTCCCCGGGCGGGATGCTGCGGGCGACCGGGGAGACGGTGGCCAGCCACAGCTTTGGCAACAGCCAGAGCGATGGCGTGTGGGGGCAGGCGCGGTGGCAGCACTTTGTAACGGCGAATCTGCTGGAAGAAGCTGATGTGCAGGTGAATCATCAGCGCATTGGGGAGACGGCGCAGACGCCCTCAGCGTGGGAGGCCAGGCTGCAAATGGGTGCGGGGGCGGCGCTGCCGGAGATTATCGCGGACTCGAAGTACGGATTCCAGATGGGCAGGCTGGCGCGGATGGGCGGCACGGAGTATCCGGACGAGACCAACCTGGTGGTGCAGGACTCACTGAGCTGGGTGCGGGGGAAGCACCTGATGAAGGGGGGCGCGAGTTTTCTGCACCTGGCGGACCGGGTGAACGGGCTGCACAACGCGGATGGGACCTACTCTTACGCGGATTTGCTGAACCTGGTGACGGATGCGACGAACTACATCCAGAGCGGCTTTGGGGACATCAACAACCCGCTGGCGCAGCCGCACAACTGCGACGGGACGGGCCGGGTACACAGAGCGGGGACGGAGATTCTGGGGCTGGGAACACTGCCCTGCTATGCGTGGTTTACGCAGCGGATTGGGCCGCAAAGCTGGCACCTGAGCACGAACGACCTGGCGGCGTACCTGGCCGAGCAGTGGCAGCCGGGAAAGCAACTGACGGTAACAGCCGGGGTGCGGGCGGAGATGGAGCAGTTGCCGGGGGCGATTGGATTTGTGGCCAACCAGGATTTGCCCCGTGCGGGGAAGATGCCGGGGCTGGGCGTGGTGTGGGGACCGCGGGTGGGGATGGCGTGGTCGCCGTGGAAGCGGACCGTGGTGCGGGCCGGGGCGGGGATGTACTTTGGCCGGGTGGATAACGCGGTGGCGCTGGCGGCACTGACGCAGACCGGGTCGCTGCAAGGGGATTTGAACTTCTACTTCAAGCCGAGCGACCAGGGGTCACCGCCGTTTCCGTATATCTTCCCGCAGCAGCCGCAGACGGCGGTGGCGCCGGGAGCGGTGGAGTTTGGGCCGCGCTTCCGCCTGCCGGAGGTGGACCAGGCGGTGGTGAGCGTGGAAGAAGAGTTGCCGGGGCGGTGGCTGGTGGCGGCGTCGGCGATGGTGAGCCTGGGGCGGCGGCTGCCGATTTCCGTGGACACGAACCTTGCGCCAAGCTCGCTGGGGGTGCTGGACACGATTACGTACGCGGTACGGGATGGGCTGGGAGCGGGGCCGCTGAAGGGGACAACAGTGACGGTGCCTTTCTACGTGAGCCTGCCGGGGAGGGCCGAGAACTCGCGCCCCAATGGCGGCTACCAGCAGATTGACGCGATTGAGAGCCGTGCGAACTCCACCTACGAGGCGGGGATGCTGAAGCTGACAAGGATGGGCGGGCACGGGCTGACCATGCGGGCGCACTACCTGTTTGCGCACGCGGCGGACTGGAATCCGAACGAAAGCGGAAATGTGGCGGTGGACAATGTGCTGGACCCGGCGGATTTCCGGCTGGAATATGGGGCGGGGAACCTGGATATACGGCACTCGGCAGCGGCACAGGTGACGTGGGAAACACCGTGGAAGCGGCGTGACTGGGCGGGGTGGGTGGCGAACCACTGGTATGTTTCGGGCGTGGGGCAGTTCCGGAGCGGGCTGCCGTACACGATGCGGACGAGCGGCTACACGGCTGGATTTGTGGATGCGAACAAAAAGGTGATTGAGGCGATTGGGCCGGGGATGAATGGATCCGGCGGAGACAACCGGGTTTACGGCGTGGGACGGAATACCTACCGGCACCCCGCGACGTGGACCGGGGATCTGCGGCTGGGCAAGCGGTTCAACTTTGCCAATCGCCGGGAGCTGGAGCTGCTGGCGGAGAGCTTTAACCTCTTCAACCACCAGAATGTGACGCGGGTGGAGACGGTGGGCTACACGATTGACCGCGGCGCGACAGAAGGGGAGCTGCCGACGCTGAGCTTCCTGACCGGGCTGAAGTCGAACACGGTTGAATTTGGTAAGCCGCTGACAGCGAACTCGACGAACTCGTACCGGCCGCGGGAGTTTGAGATTGGATTGCGGGCGCGGTTCTGAGGTGGTGCTGTCAGGCGGTGTGGTCGAGGATGATTTTCCAGCCGGTCGGGGTTTTGTGGAAGAGGAGGCTATAGACGCCGTCGTCCTGGCGGGCGGTGCCGTAGGCGGAGCGGTCGAGATGGAAGCGGCCGGTGACGATGGCGTACTCGACGGTGCCGGTGGATGAGGGCAGAAGGCGAATGTTGAGGTCAGAGAAGGTGAGCTTGCCCATCTGCTCCTGGGTGGCGTAGGCCTTGCGGTAGCGGTCGAGGATGGGCTGGAAGCCGCGCTCCACGCCGTGCGGGGAGACGAAAGCGGTCTCGGGAGAGTCATCGTAACCCTGCATGAAGGCGGGGATATCGGCGCGGTTCCATGCGGCGACCTGGGCATCGAGGATGGCGCGAATGGCCCTTGCCTCAGCAGTGGCGGCGGAATCGGGGTTGGCTGCGGGGGCCTGGGCGGAAAGAGCTGGGGCTGTGAGGGCGAGGGCGAAGAGGAGCAGCAGTGCGGCAAAAAGCGAGGGGCGTGTGGTCATCGAAGGGCCTCCTCGGGCAAGGGTACATGGCGATGGGGGATTTTGGGATGAGGCATTTGAAGATTTTCCAATCTGCCGTCGTCCTTCTTTGCCCCTTGATTGCACCGGGAAGCGTGCGCGAATCCATTTGCGGGCGGTTGCTGAGCTTCAGAGCTGCCGGGGAGAGTTAGATGGGGCCTGCTGGACATTTGCATGCTTCGTATGCGGAGCGGTTCCGGTGCATTGGCCCGGCGTGTGAGGACTGTTGCTGCGGGCAGTGGACGGTGCCGGTGGACGAGGCGGCATACGGGCGGTGCCAGACGCTGCCGGCGGGGGCGGTGCGGGCGCTGGTAGAGGTGGCGTTCGTGCCGGTGGCACAGGTTGGCGCGGCGGGGGGAGGAAAGCGGTTTGCGCAGATCCGGATGACGGAGGCGGGGATGTGTCCCCTGCTGGCCGACGACGGGCTGTGCCGGCTGCACGAAGAGTTTGGGGAGGGGTATCTGCCGCAGGCCTGCGGGGTGTATCCGAGAGCGCACACGACGGTGAGGGGGGAGCCTGAGACCGGGCTGGCGCTGAGCTGCCCGGAGGCGGCACGGGTGGTGCTGCTGGGGCCGGGGCTGATGGTGGAAGGGCGGGGAGTGGAGGGCGACGGCGAGCGAGGGAGCCGGGACGCGGAGCGGGTGAGATTTCTGCGGGTGCGGGATTTTGCTTTGCGGCTCCTTGGGCGGCGAAGCTATCCGCTGTGGCAGCGGCTGATGGTGCTGGGGCTCTTCAGCCGGAGGCTGGATGCGGTTCCGATGGCGGCAGAGAGCCTGGTGGGGGAGTTTGACGCGGCGCTGGCGGGCGGGCAACTGGGTGCGGCGCTGGCAGCGCTGGAGACCAACGGGGAAGAACAGATGGATGTGGTGCTGCGGCTGGCGGGGCTGATGCTGCACCGGTCGCAGGTGCTGCCGCGCTTTGAGGAGTGCCTGGACGGCTTCCGGAAGGGAATCGGGTACGGGCCGGGGGCGACGCTGGAGACACTGGCGCGGGGGTACGGGCTGGCGCACGACCGGTACTTTGCGCCGTTTTTTGACCGCCATCCGCAGATTCTCGAGAACTACCTGACGAACCTGATGGTGCAGAGCAGGTTCCCGTTCGGCAAGAGGTGGGCCGAGGGCGGGGATGCAGAGCCGATCGAGTATTCGATGACGCGGGAGTTCCTGAGCATTGCGGCGCAGTTTGTGCTGATGAAGGGGATGCTGATTGGGGTGGCGGGGTTCCGGCGGGAGGGCTTCCGCGAGGCGCATGTGGTGGCGACAGTGCAGGCGCTGGCGAAGCACTTTGAGCATCATCCGGAGTTTGCCGGGGCAGCGCGAACACTGCTGGTGGAGAGCCGTATGGACGGGATGCAGGGGCTGGCGACGCTGCTGCGGGATGGGGCTGGAGGGAACGAGGCAGGCCTGGAGACTGGGCAGCGGAAGCCGGTTTTGCGGCGGAGGGTGCCGGGAAGGGCGGTGGCGGCGGGTTGAGGGTTAGTGGGTGGGGGTAGTTTCGGGGCGGGAGGAGAGTTGGGGTTTCGGCGTGGGCTCGGCGGGAGCGGCTTCGATGCGCTTGCGGTCGATATCGACGGAACCGATCCGTGCTTCGGGATCGGCTTCCACCAGCACCCGAATACTGTTGGTGCGGCGCGGAGTGGCGACAGTCATTGTGATGGGGAAGGTGCGATTGGCCCATCGGGCTCGGTCAGCCGTGACAGCGGTGAACTCGCCGCGCTCGAGGCGGGAGGCCAGCAGGTCGCGGGTGTCGGTGAGGCTGACTACCGCGAAGATGAGGGCGGTTTTGAATTGGCCATCCTCGGTGGGTTCCCAGTGGAGTTCGCTGCCGCGGACGTGGGCGGTGAGCTGGGCGGAACGGGAGTCGGGGTGGCGGATGAGCTTGTCGATGGTGAAAGGGATGGCGGAGAAGGGGATGTTGGCCGTGGAGGCGATGGCGAGGTTTGAGACGAGTTGCTGACCGGGGTCAGTGTAGATTTTGGTGTCGGGTGCGAAGTAGCCGGCTTTGGTCAGGATGTGCAGTTTGGGGTTGCGGAGGGCGATGCGAACGCGGCGGAAGTGGCCGTCGTCGGGCCCCTCGGGGGGCTGGTAGGTGAGGGTGTAGTACTGGGAGCCGAGCTGCTGGGAGCGGCTTATGGCGAAGTCGACGTCGTTGCGATTGAAGAAGAGCTGGCCGCCGGTTGCATCGACGAGGAGGCCGAAGTTGATGTCGCCGGCAAAGGGATCGCTGTTGCCGAGGTTGGCCTGGGCGGACATGGTGTCGGGGGTAAAATTTGTAAAACCAACATCCAGGCCCGGGTAGATGATGAAGAGGCTGATGCGGGAGTCGACGAGCATGTTGGTGGTTTGGTGGATGTACTGCTTGAGGCGCTCGACTGTGCCGGGTTCCAGGAGGGCGGTGCGGATGGCGGGGCCGCCGTGGCCGAGCCAAACGATGTTTTTGCGACCCTGCAGGGCGCGATTCTGGATCGCGATTTGCTGGAGTGCCTGAACGGACTGGGAGAACCGCTCGGCGTAAAAGGCGCCGTTCATGTGCTTGAAGGGGAGGGATGCGGGCAGGTGGTCGAGGGCGTAGAGAAGGTCTTCGCGGCTGCGGGTGTAGCCCTGGAGCAGTTGCAGGGAGTTGTTGCCGACAACCATGAGTTCAGCCGGAGCGGCGAGCTGGCGGGGCTGGGCGAGGAAGTAAGCGTGGGCCTCGTAGCGGAGGTAGGCTGACTCCTCAAAGGAACAGTTGAGCAGGTCGAGGACAAAGATGGTGACCGGGGCGTGGCCGTCGGGGTTTTCGCTGGTGGAGTGCTTGTCGAGAAGGTGCTCTTCCGGAGCTTCAAAGGAGAAGATGCGCTGGGGCTTGTTGTCTTCCGTGATTGTGAAGTCGTCGCGGGTGAGGCCGTGGGTGACGGGGGTTTCGCTGCGGTCGAGGACGGTTACGTCGAGAAAGACCAGGGTGGAGGTGGAACGGAAGGTGGGGACCGGAGCCGGCGCGGGGGCTGCGGACTGCGCGACGAGAAGCGGTGCGGCGAGGAGAGCACCACAGACGAGGAGGGGTAGGAGCCTCATGGAAGCCTCGGGATGACTCTACCGGTTGAGGAGCGGAGAGGGCAAGGAGGGGGATGCGCTTGTCAAGCGATTTAGCTGAGTAGTAGAGTGGCAAGGCGTGAAAACCTTTTCTCAAAGTGGAGTTGAAATGAAACATCTGCTGCATTGCCTTCCCCTTTCTGTGATTTGTTTGTTTGCCGTGCCGATGATGGCGCAGTCCTCTGCCCCGGCAAAGAAGGCTGAGAAGGCCGCTGCGCAACTGACAATTGCCGCCGACAAGACTCTGCACGGGGTGAGCCCATCGCTGTATGGCATGATGACCGAGGAAATCAACTACAGCTACGACGGCGGGCTGTATCCGGAGATGGTGCGCAACCGGACGATGCGGGATGGCGGCTGGATGCAGGAAGACTGGATGGTGGTGCAGAACGCCGCCGGCGGTGCCTCGTTTGTGAACGATGAGAAGGAAGGCCCCACCGCAGCGTTGCCAAACAGCATCCGGCTTACGGTGACGGCGGCGAGCCCAGCCGAGCCCGCAGGACTCCGGAATAACGGGTACTGGGGATATCCTCTGGAGCCGGGCAAGAGCTACAAGGTGAGCGTGTGGGCGAGGGCGGATGGGGCGGCTGACCTCACGGCAGCTCTGGTCAGCGACAAGACCGGCAAGGCTGTGGCCTCGACGACCTTTGCAGGCGTGGGCGGTGCATGGAAGCAGTACCAGGGAACGCTGAAGACCGGGGCGATTGCCGCGGGGCAGGGCTACCACCTGGAGCTGACGCTGGCAAAGCCGGGCAAAGTCTGGCTGACGCTGGCAAGTGTCTTTCCAGAGACGTACAAGGGGCGGCCGAACGGGACGCGGATTGACCTGATGGAGAAGATGGCAGGCATGCATCCGAAGTTTCTGCGCTTCCCCGGCGGCAACTACCTCGAAGGCGACCACATCAGCGAGCGGTATGACTGGAAGAAGACCATCGGGCCCCTGCAGGACCGCCCAACCCATCCCAGCCCCTGGGGATATCACTCGTCTGACGGCCTTGGGCTGCTTGAATTCCTGGAGTGGTGCGAGGACCTCAAGATGGACGGGGTTCTCGGGGTGTATGCCGGGTACAGCATGAAGCAGGAACATGCGGATCCGGGGCCGGCGCTGGAGCCGTATGTGCAGGACGCCCTGGATGAGATTGAGTATGCGACCGGCGATGTGACAACAACGTGGGGAGCTCGGCGGGCCAGGGATGGGCATCCTGCGCCGTTCAAGATCAGCTATGTGGAGATTGGCAACGAGGATGAGTTTGACCAGTCCAAGAGCTATGACGGGCGGTACGCGCAGTTCTACAAGGCGATCAAGGCGAAGTATCCGACGCTGCCGCTGATTGCCACGGCGCCGGTGACGAGCGTGGTGCCGGATGTAATCGACGACCACTACTACTTGACGGCGGAGAGCTTTTTTGCCGACTCGCACCACTATGACAAGGCCGACCGGAAGGGGCCGAAGATCTTTGTCGGTGAGTACGCGACGATGGAAGGCTCGCCGACAGCCGACTTTGGGGCAGCGCTGGGGGATGCGGCGTGGCTCACCGGGATTGAGCGGAACAGCGACCTGATTGTGATGTCAGCCTATGCGCCAATGCTGGTGCGGGTGGATCCGGGGGGGATGCAGTGGCATCCGAACCTGCTTGGGTACGACGGGCTGCACAGCTACGGGTCGCCGAGCTACTACGTGATCAGCCTGTTTTCAGGCCATCTGGGCGACCGGGTGGTGGAGTCCTCGCTTACCGGCGGCGGAAGCCGGTTTGCGTACAGCGTTACCCGGGACAACGGGAAGCTGTATCTCAAGCTGGTGAACGGCGCGCCGACGGCAGAGACGGTGGAAGTTGCGGTGACGGGGCCGACGGCGGGCGCGGGCAAGGCGTGGACGCTGCATGCCGCGAGCACCGTGGATACAAACTCAATCGCCGAGCCGAGGCATATTGTGCCGGTGGAGAGTGCCGTAGCTGTCACAGCAGGCAAGCTCGTGCGAAACGTGCCGGGATACTCGGTTGAGGTGATTGAGTTGCCGGTCGGGAGAACGAAATAGAAAAGCGACCGGAGCTGGCGGAGTCTCCAGCTCAACTCGTCATTGATTTGCTTGAAGGAGGGGCGCAGCTTTGCCCCTCCTTTTGCTGCGGACTTTCCATGGACTGACCTCTCCGTCCAGGGGGGCACCTCAGCCCCTGTCAACCCCCCAAGCTTCAACCCTCGATCCCCAACCCCAATAAACCAAACCACTAAGCCCGCAACGAAGACCCGCCCCTCGCTGCATGGAATTAACCCTCAAAAGCCCATAATTAGTGCCAGGCACCCAAAAGGGCAAACTCCATGGCAGAGGGTATCCGACAAATTTGTCCAGGCCCCGAAGGCGCCGCAGCAAACCAGATTCCCCCAAAAGCGCGCAAAAAGGGCACAAAAAGGCACTTGAATGGCCCAGGTAACCACCCCGCAACTCACATACTATCAATCACATAGATGGCATTTTCCCCGCAAAAAACACCCCCCCCCACCCCTTTTTCAGAGGTTACCCCCGAAAAATTCACCCCTGAAGCTGGCGTCCTCCCGTCACGCCTGTTCACAGTCCAATCAGAATTGAAGCTCTGACTGCGGCGCGACAGAAGCAAATGCCCAAAAGACAAAACGCCCTCGAACGGAAAGTTCGAGGGCTTTTCGTCTGGGTTGGCAGCAGCCGGTTAGCCGTTGAGCGTTTCCTGAAGCTTGTTGATGGTGCGGTTCAGGTCCTTGTCGGTGCGGCGGAGTTCGTCGATTTTGCCGATGGAGTGCATCACGGTGGTGTGGTGCTTGCCACCGAACTGGCGTCCGATTTCGGGCAGCGACGCCTCGGTGAGGCTCTTGGCCAGGTACATGGCAATCTGGCGAGGCACCACAACGGCGCGGGAGTTGTTCTTCTGCTTCAGCTCCGAAACCCGCATGCCAAACTGCTCGGCGACAGACTTCTGGATAGCCTCAATGGAGATTTTGCGGGTTTGGGTGTCAATGAACTGCTTTAGGCACTGCTGGGTGGAGTGGAGGGTGATCTCCATGCCGTTGTGCTGGCACCAGGCGATGAGGCGGGTGAGGGCGCCCTCGAGTTCGCGGACGTTGGTGCGAACGTTGGAGGCGATGAACATGGCCACGTCGATGGGGAGGTGGGTCTGCTCGCTCTCAGCCTTCTTCTGCAGGATGGCGACCTTGGTTTCGAGGTCGGGGGGCTGGATGTCGGCCTGCAGGCCCCACTCGAAGCGGGAGCGGAGACGCTCTTCAATTTCGGCGAGTTCCTTGGGCGGACGATCGGAGGTGATGACGACCTGTTTGTTGCTCTCGTGGAGGGCGTTGAAGGTGTGGAAGAACTCCTCCTGGGTACGCTCCTTGCCGGAGATGAACTGGATGTCGTCGATGAGGAGGATGTCGAGGGTGCGGTAGCGGTCACGGAAGCTGGTCATGCGATCGGTACGGATGGCGTTGATGAGCTCGTTGGTGAAGTTCTCCGCAGTCACGTAGCAGAGGCTGGCGATGGGCTGCCGGCGCTTGACCTCGTGGCCGATGGCCTGCATGAGGTGGGTTTTGCCGAGGCCGACGCCGCCGTAGAGGAAGAGCGGGTTGTAGGCCTTGCCGGGGCGCTCCGCTGAGGCCAGGGAGGCGGCGCGGGCAAACTGGTTGCCGTTGCCGATGACGAAGTTGTCGAAGGTGTAGCGCTGGTTGAGCTGTGCGGCAGTGGACCAGTCAATGGTGAGCTGGTGGTCTGCGGCGGACTGAGTGGCAGGGCGGCGAGCCGGAGCGTTGTTGGCGGCGGTGCGGGGTGCCTGCGGGGAGTGACTGGAGAGGGGGCCGAAGCCGCCGTCGCGGCGCTTGGAGTGGGGGGGGGCCTGCTTTTCCGCAGGGATGAAGACAACGTCGTGGATGTCGAGCCCGATGGACTCGATGGCCTCATCGATGAGGTTCTCCCACTTTTCGCCAATGTGGAGGAACTCTTCTCCCGGGACAAGGACGTAGAGGGTGCGCCCGTCGATGTGGCTGAAGCGGGTGGGCTTGAGCCAGGTTTCGAAGGACTGGCGGATCATCTTCTTTTCGAGTGCGGCCAGAATCTGAATCCACGGATTTGGTGCCGGCGAGGGAGTGGTGGCGAATGACATCAACGATTCCTTAATCTTCTACTTGCTCTTGCATATGACTCCGGTCAGAGCCCAGGTTGTGTGCAATTTAGGAAATACAAATCCTCTTGGGAGCGCAAGCAAGTGTTGCCTTGCATTCCATGTGTGAGGCGCCAGTGGGGTGATTGGCCGGGATTGGAGGGCCCGTTTGTATCGAAATCGCGGAGACAACTCAGTACTGCGGGGACACGAGAATCAATGTGTGAACGGGGTTGATGTTAGCACAAAAAGGGGGCTCTGCAACGCTGTATTCACAATTGCACCAAGGATGGTGAAAGGTGCATGGGAGGCTTGACAAACGAGTATTTTCGCGCTCTTTTTGAAGCCGACATCGAGAGCATGAAACGCATTTCCGCAAAGGCAGCGGTCGGGCGGCGGCTGGGGGAGGTGGGATTGTATACCGGCGGGGATAACGGGGAAAAGTGGGGGGATGGGGTGGATTTGGGAGCAGAAGTGCGATAGACTTAAGACTTGCCGCCAAGGCGCCGCATTTGTGTGCGTAAGTGGCAGCCGAATCAAGAGAGACACAGGAGCGCATTCCAATGCCCAAGCGCACATTTCAGCCCAACCGTCGCAAGCGCGTCAAGACCCACGGCTTCCGGGCCCGCATGAAGACCAAGAGCGGCGCAGCCGTTCTGAGCCGCCGTCGCGCGCAGGGACGCAAGCGCGTCGCCGTGAGCGCCGGCTTCCGCGACTAGTTGACAGCAGTTTGGAGTTGCCTGCCACGCGGGGAGACCTGTGGTGGCGGGCAAAGCTGACGTAACCGGACCCCTATGGGGTGCAGGCGGGAGCAGCCCAAGCTGGTGGCTCCGAGAGCGAAGAGCCGGGAGGCAGGATGCCCCGGCGGTTTGCAGAAGCCTGAAGAGACACTCCCCGCAGGAAGGCCCTGGCCTCTCATCCGGTATCCGGGTGGTACTTCCCGAGACGAGGCCGCCGTCCCCATGAACCCAGAGAAGAAAATCGTGCCGGATGCCAACCGAGAGGGCGGCATGACGGCGCGCGATACCCGTTTGCGAAAACATGCGGAGTACCAGCGCGTGTACCAGGCGTCGCGGAAGCAGTTTTCCGGAGCGATGACGTGGTTTGCGGCGCGGCGTGAGGACAGTGGCGTTCGGACCGAGGTGACCGGACCCAGGGTGGGGCTGACGGTGGGCAAGGTGCTGGGCAAGGCGGTGGACCGGAACCGGATCAAGCGGCGGATGCGGGCCGCGGTTCGGGCGAACCTGGGTGAACTGCCGGCGGGGGTGGATGTGATTCTGCACCCCAAGCGGCTGGTGCGGGATGCGGAATTCGGGAAACTTCAGAGCGAGGTTCAGCGTATCTTTCGTCAGGCGGCTGCGCAAGTACGGGCAGCGGCGACCAGGGGCGGTGGAATACCCCCGGCAGAGAAGAAGGCATGAAGCGATTGCTGCTGGCAGGGGTGAAGGTTTACCGGGGGTGGATATCTCCGGCGTTGCATGCGGTGTTTCCGGGGGAGTGCGGGTACCGGCCGACCTGCTCAGAGTATGCGGCGGAGGCGATTGAGCTGTACGGTGCCTGGAAGGGTGGCCGGATGGCGATTTGGCGGATTCTGCGGTGCAATCCATGGACGCGGGGCGGGTTTGATCCGGTGCCATTGCCAGGGGTGGGCGAAAACTCACGACATCCTTACACGGGGCCCCGGTAACGACCCATTACCATAAGAAGACAACGGCATTTTCGGCGCTTGAGGCGCAGACGACAGGAATTGAACTTTGGCAGAGATTCGTAATCCCAATGCATCCCTTCAGGGACCGGGTGGCAACAGCGGTGGCGGCGGCGACAATCGTTCGCTGTTTGTGTTTATGGCGATTGCCCTGATGGCCCTGGTGGCCTTCCAGTACTTCACGGTGGCACCAGCGCAGCAGCAGCAGCAAGCCCAGCAACAGGCGGCGAGCCAGCAGGCAGCGGTGGCGACACCGATTGTGGCGATACCGGGCGCGGCACCGGCGGTGACGGCAGCCAGCGAGCAGACGACGGTGGTGGAAAACGAGCTGTACCGGATTACCTTTACGAATCGCGGCGCGCTGGTGAAGAGCTGGATTCTGAAGAAGTACAAGGACAGCAAGGGCAAGCCGCTGGACCTCGTTAACCAGGGAGCGGCAAAGAACTTTGGGTATCCGCTGAGCCTGTACACGTACGACCAGGGGCAGACGAATGAGCTGAACCAGGCGCTGTATGTGCCGAGCCAGACCGGCGCGGTGTCTGCGCCGGCAGGGATCAGCTTCCGCTACAGCAATGGCCCCTTGACGGTGACCAAGACGTTTGCCTTCAACGAGAGCTACGTGGTGGACGCAACGGTGGCGGTGACGCACGGTGGTGCCCCGGTTCGGGCTCTGCTGAGCTGGCCGAGCGGCCTGGGCGACGAGGAAGAGGCGCTGCAATACACGAAGAGCCTGTTTGCATGGTCGAGCGAGGGCAAGCGGGATTCAACGGGCGCGAACAAGACGTGGTTTTCGCCAGGCGTGAGCGGACAGGGAACGCTGACCCAGAGCTACGACTATGTGGGCACGCTGGATTTGTATTTCGGTGCAGTTTTCCTGCCGAGTGTACCTTCGCGGGCGACGGTGGTGACCTTCAACAACGGGATGGATGTGCCTGTGGATTCGGCTCAGCCGCAGGGCAAGAGCTTCCATGCGAATGTGCTTGGATCTGCGATTGGCGACACAAGCGGCGTGACGCATACACGGCTGTTTGCGGGACCGCTGCAGTTTGATGTGCTGGGCGGAGTGCATACGGCGGCGGCAGACGGCAGCGCGAACGGGCAGGACCTGAAGCAACTGATCCAGTTTGGCTGGCTGAAGATTATTGCCGAGCCGCTTTTCTGGCTTCTGAAGCTGGTGCATGGGTACGTGGGCAACTGGGGCTGGGCGATTGTGATTGTGACGATCGTGTTCAATGTGGCGATGCTGCCGACGCGTATCTCGATGATGAAGTCGAGCCTGAAGATGGCGCGGGTTGCGCCGAAGATGGACGCGATCAAGCGGAAGTACGCGAACCTGAAGGCGACCGACCCGAAGCGAGCCGAGCAGAACACGGAGACGATGGAGCTGTACAAGCAGGAGGGGATCAACCCTTATGGCAGCTGTTTGCCAATGCTGGTGCAGATGCCGCTGTTTTTTGCATACTACCGGGTGCTGGCGAATGTAATTGAGCTTCGTCAGGCGACGTGGGGATGGTTGCCGAACCTGTCGGCAGCGGATCCCTATCATATTCTGCCAATCGTGATCATCATCAGCATGTTCCTGGTGCAATTCATCAGCCCGGCTCCGGGTATGGACAAGTCGCAGAGACGGATGATGGCGTTTATGATGCCGGCGGTGTTTGGTGTATCGATGTGGAACTTTGCCTCGGGCCTGGCGCTGTACTGGTGCACGGGCAACCTGCTGAACCTTGGCATCCAGTTGATGATGAACCAGAGCTCGATGGGCCGGGAGCTGCATGCGGCGGCGGCCAAGCGTGCGACCAAGGGACAGAGCAAGACAATCCAGGGCCGGCGGTAAGCCGGAAGAGCAACAGAGGGAGCCCCGTTCCGGCAGATGCCGGGGCGGGTTTTTCTTTTGGAGGGGAGGGGGCGAGCACCAAAAAGAATCCGGCACCGGAGATGCCGGAGCCGGAAGGGGGGAAGCTTTTGGTACAGGGAGAACTTGAGGCGCGGGTTAGCCGATGACGCCGGATGCGTCGACAAAATCAGAGAAAGCCTCGCGGGCGGCGCGGATCTCCTGGGCGAGGACCTGAAGGACACGGAACATGACCATAGGCTGGCCCTGCATGATGGCGAGGAAATCCTCACTGCGGACAAAACTGATGCGCGCGTTGAGCTGGGCTTTGGCGGTGAGCGAATACGGTTTGTTGCCGATGACGGCGGGGAGGCCGAGGAGCGAGCCTGCGCCTGCGACGGTGCGGAGGGTGATCTCGTCGCCAGAGTTCATGCTGAGGGCAACGGAACCCTCGTGGAGGATGTAAACTCCGGCCGGCTGATCTCCCTGGTGAAAGAGGATGCGGTCGTGGGAGAGCGTAATGGCCCGTGACCGGGGCGCCAGTTCTCTGAGAAGACTGGGGTCGGCAACAAAGGTGGAGTTATCTTTCGTCAATGTGAGTCTCCTTCTGCCGGCCCGGGGGGATGAGCGTGCAGACCGGCGGCCTGAGGGCTGCCTGTCGCCAAATCTTTACAAGAGATGGGAGGCATAACTGTGACGAGTGTCACTGAGGGGAGGTCAGATGACGGTGGGATGACAGGATGGGGTGGGAAGGCGCCCCACATCCGGGAGCCGGGACATGGGGCAGCTTGGGTGGTGAGGCGGATTATTTTGCAGGGGGGGTGAGTGCCTTGAGGTGCATTTGGGCGAGGACCCAGGTGTCACCGGGGCTGATGATGCCGGGGGGCTTTTCGACGTGGAGGAAGGCCTGGATAGCGGCGTCGGGCAGACCGTACTGCTCGTAGATGGCGCCGAGACCGAACCAGATGGAGGAGTCGGGCAGGGGGAGCGAGTTTGCGTTCATGGCCTTGAGGAGGAGTTCGTGCGCCTCGCGGGTTTTGCCCTGGGCGGCGTAGATGCAGGCGAGGGTGTGGAGGACGGCGTAGCTTTCGCCCTTGGTGAGCATGTTGGACTTCTGGGCGGCTTCGACGGCCTTGTCATCAACGTGGTTATCGAAGAGGCTCTCCCAGGCGTAGTTGTTGTAGTCACCTTCGGTAGCTTTGCCGGTGTCGAAGACTTTCTGGTCGAACTCGCGGGCGCGGGCGAAGTTGCCTTCGTACTCGGCCTCGAGGCCCTTGAGGCGCAGGAGAATCTCGTCTTTGGGGTGCTTTTTGAGCTGCTCGTCGAGGAGGGCGTTCCAGTCGTTCCAATCCTTGAGGAGGGCATCGGCGGTGCCGGCGTCACCGAGGGCTACGTGGGAGGAGGGGTATTTCTTGAGGAGAACGGCGGCGGCGGCGCGAGCCTGCGGACCGTCCTGAACGGCTGCGTAGCCGTTGGTGAGGATGAGCGCGAGGTTGATCCGATCGTCGTCGCTGGTGGCCTTGTCAAAGATGGCCTTGAGTTTGGGCAGCAGCGGTTTGATCTCCGGGGTGTCGTCGATGAGGGAGGCTGCTGCGATTTCCATGGCCTCGTGGCCGCTGGTTTCGCCGGTGGTCCAAAAGCGCGGGAGTTCCGGGCCGGCGAGGGGGTCGTCGCCTCCGCCGCGGTGGAGCTGATCGCGTTGCCAGTCGAGAAGAGATTTGGCCTCTGTGTCGCGGCCTTTGGAGAGGAGGTAGAGGGCGTAGTTGCCGACCTCGGAGGAGGTTGAGCCGTCGGAGACGACCTTGAAGCCCCCTTCGTCGCGGGAGACGAAGATTTGCTGGGTTTGGGAACCGAGGCTTTCCATGGAGACGCGATAACCGGTCTTGTCGTCGCCCTCTGAGGTGAACTTCATGCTGCCGGCAAGAAGGTCGAGGACGACGGAGTCAGTGAGGTCCATCTGGCTGGCTAGGGAGTGGACGAGGCCGATGCCCTGGCTGGCCTTCTCGATGTTGCGCTTCCAGGCTTCGTCAGAGGCGTAGGCGTGGCGGGCGACGAACTGGGCCGCATTGGCCTCAGTGACTTCGCCGGAGAAGAAGGCAATCATCATGCGCTGGGCGGCGCTGGCGGGGTTGGTGGCGGGCAGGTATTCGCCCTTCCAGCGGGTCAGGTTTTTGAAGAGTTCGATTTGCTGGGTAGTTTGGGCGGAGTCGGACTGGCCCTCAACGCCGGCTGCCATGATTTCCGTGGCAGGGCCGTAGATGTGCATCTGGAGGAGCTGGGCACCGGCGGAGGCGAGGGCGGCGGTGCGACCCTCAGAGCCCCCGGAGAGATGCTCAGCGCGTGCGATACCTGCCTTGACGCCGTGGAGGGCGGTGGTGGCGGCGACGGCCATGCCATCGCGGGATTTGGAGGAGGAGAGCTTGGCGAGTTCGTCGAGGAGGACCTGATATTGGCCACCGTAGAGGAGGTCAAAGAGGAGGTTGTCCTGATACTCCTCGCCGGTCTCCTTGTCCTTTTCGGTGAGGGCGCGGTACTCGGCTACGGCGTCCTTGAGGGGTGCGCCTTCGCCGTAGCGCTCGCCTTTCTGGTTGTACTCCTGAATGATGGCGAGGTTGATGCGAGTGACGTTCTCTTCGGGGTCGAGGTCCTTGGATTTGACGAATGCGTCGTGGGCGCACTGCCAGTCAAAGCCCTGGGCGTAGCGGACGCCGATCTGGTTGAACTCGCAGACCCAGCCCAAGATGCGCCAGGCGACGGCGGATTTGGGATCGAGTTTGGTAGCTTTTTCCGCTTCGGCGCGGGCGCGGTCGCCGACGCCGGCCTGGAGGAGGGTGTAGGCCATCTGGGTGTGGTGGAGGGCCTCGTCGGGGTGATGGGCAATGAGGTCGGCATCGGCGGCGAGGGCCTCGCGGGTTTTGCCGGCGGCGAGCAGGCGCGCACCGACCTGGTCGAAGAGGACCATGACCATGTCCTGCTTGTAGGCGGCGAGGACGGCATCGCGAAGGGCGAGGGCCTGGGCGAGGGTGTAGGTGCCGGGGCCGGAGTTGAAGCGGAGGGTGGCGTGGACGACGCCGTCGGCACCGGTCTCAAAGTGCTGGGAGTAGGTGGCGGGGCCCATGGGGACGGTTTTGTTTTCGGGCATGGCGCGTGGCTCAAAGCCCTCAGGCGGATAGATGTTGTAGCGCCACTCGGTGAGGAAGGGGTGAACCTGGTACTCGGTGGTGCGGGCAGCTTCGGACTTTTTGCGGTCTTCTTCCTGCTGGGGGGTGAGTTTTTGGCCGGCAGGAGCGGGGTCGCGGCGGAACCACTCGGGGAGGCGTCCCCAGACCCAGTAGAAGGGGATGGCTACGGCACCGTCATCAATGTCGGTATTGGCACGCTTGGCCTCGGCAACTTTGAGGCGGAGGAAGAAGGGCTTGGTGAAGTCGCGCCCATCGCCGTGCTCGATGCTGGCGAGGGTTTTGGCGAGGTAGACGCTCTTGATGTAGCGGTCGAGTTCGTTGCGGGATTCCTTGGTTTCCTGGCCGCCGTAGCTGGAGCGGTAGGTTTCGTCGATGTCGCCGTGGGTGTCAGAGGCTTCCGTGAACTCGGCGGGGCCGTTGGGGGCCATGCGGACGTCGCGGGTTTCAGTGATGGCGTCATCTTCCGGAGAGCCGACGGGGGTGCGGGTGAGGCTGGTGGTGTTGTCGGCGACGATGAGTGCGAGGCGGTCGCGATCCGCGGCGGGGAGGGTGCCGACCTGGGCATACTCAGCTGTGGCATCAATCCAAAGCTCGGTGCCGCCTTTTTTGTCGGCGGGGACGTAAGTGATGGCGTGGTCAAACTGGTTCATGCCGGGAAGTTCCGGGGTGACATCGGGACCGTAGCCGGGGTTGAGCAGGACCATGTGCGCCTCAATGCCGGCGGCGCGGAGGAGGGCGACGAGGAAGGCGGCCTTGTCTTTGCAGTCGCCGTAGTGGCGCTTGAGAACCTCGGCAGCGGTTTGGGGCTGGAGTGCGGCCTCACCGAACTCGATCCCGGTATAGCGAACGTCGGCATGGAGGCGTGAGACGATGGCCTGAATGGTGGCGAGGCGGCCGGGCCCCTGGGTGACGAGGTTGGCGGGGAGCATGGACTGGACGCTGGCGGGGAGGATTTGCGGCTCAGCGAGCTGAGAGTAGGTTCGGGCGACGGCGGCCCAGGACTCGCCGGTAGAGAACTCAACAAGGGGACGGAGGCGGATGTGGGTGGAGAGGTTGACGTCGTTGTTGACGTAGGCGGGCTGGGCGGCCTGGTCGAAGACGAGGTGGCGGATGCCGTTGTCTTCGGTGCTGGAGACGGCGAGCTGGGGCAGGAGCTTGACCTTGTAGTCGAAGTGGAGGCCCTTGGGAACATCGATGAGGAGCTGGGAGCGGGTGATGGGGACACTGCGATTGAAGAAACGGCGATAGATGCCGCCGCCGGAGAAGAAGGGCGCCTTGTCTTCGACATAGGCCTCTTCCTCAACGATTGCGCCGACGGTGAGGCCGGGCAGAGGGGCTTTGCGGATCCGTGCGTCGGAGTAAGTGCCTTCGTCCTGGGCGCTGGCGGGGCCGTCGGTGATGGTTTTCTGGTCCAGCTCTGAGACCTTGCCATCGGGAGTGAAGACGCGGGCGTGGATTTCAGGCTGGTTCTGGTACCAGGCCTCCCAGCGAATGCTGGTTTCGCCCCAGCCACGGACGGCGGCCTCAGTCTCAATGCGGTAGACCATGGAGTGGCGGAGGGTGATGCGGCCATCAGGCTGGAGGGTGTAGGCATCGCGCTCGTAGAGTATGGTGGCGGGCATGTACTTCTCAGCCGAGACGGCGGCGGCGGCCTTGCGGAGGTCGTCGGGCGGGGCTGAGAAGGCGGGGCCGACCAGGGGCCAGGTGGAAGAAACGGCTGGGGCAGGAGGGGTTTGAGCCGAGGCGGAAATGGCACCAAAAGCAAGTAGGAAAGAGAGCGGGAGGCTGGACCACACAGGAGATGAGAAGAGGCCGGAGCGCATGAGCGAGTCCTTCAGGAGAAGTTTGGAGGTGATGGCGAAATCCCAGTAATTCTACTCTCGGGCAAGGGCGGAACTGTTGGCATTTGTGCAGAAAGCAGCGTCGAAGCAACAACGGACCGGAATAGCAGAAATGGATGAGGTGAATGGGAAAGTGCCGCTGCAGATGGGTTTTCCGATAGAGTGTGGGAATTGAGTCTGAGAACTGCGCGGAAGCGCGCTGAGGAGCCTACGAGTGAAAGTGATTGCCCGCATTGCCTTGATTCCCTGCCTTGCCGCCGCCTGTATGGGGATGGCTCAGACCGGCGTAACCGCGCCCGCAACCGTGTATGTGAAGGCGGGACACCTGTTTGATGCCACCAGCGATACGCTGCGCGACAACGTTGTTGTGGTGGTGACAGGAGAACGGATTGTGAAGGTGGCCGCATCGGGTGAGGTGGCGATTCCGGCTGGGGCCACGGTGGTGGACCTGAGCAAGGCGTGGGTGCTGCCGGGGCTGATTGATTGCCACACGCATCTGCAAGCGCGGGCGGACAAGTATGACCCAATCAACGAGGTGAAGCAGACACCGTTTGATGGGGGATTCAATGGAGTGGTGAATGCGCGGACGACGCTGATGGCAGGTTTCACGGGAGTTCGGGATGTGGGGTCGGAGCCGTTCTTTGCGGTGGATTTGCGTAAGGCGATTGACTCGGGCTACATTGTGGGGCCGCGGGTGGTGGCGAGTGGGCCGGGAATTTCGATTACGGGCGGACATGGAGACATGAACGGGTTTGCGCCTGCGGTGAGCAACATGATGTATCCGGCGGAGAAGGATTATGCGATTGCGGACGGGCCGGATGAAGTGCGGCGGGTAGTGCGGAAGCAGATCAAGTACGGGGTGGATGTGATCAAGATATTGGCGACGGGCGGGGTGCTGAGCGCGGGCGACAAGCCGGGGGCGGAGCAGTTTACCTACGAGGAGCTGAAGGTGGCGGCGGATGAGGCGCACCGGGCAGGGCGAAAGATTGCGGCGCACGCGCACGGAACCGAGGGCATCAAAGATGCGGTTCGGGCGGGAATTGACTCGATTGAGCATGGAAGCCTGATTGACGCCGAGGGGATTGCGCTGATGAAGGAACATGGGACGTATTTGGTTGCGGATATTTATAACGACGACTACATTCTGGGCAAGGCGATTGAGTTTGGATTGCCGAAGGAGAATGTGGACAAGGAGAAGATGGTGGGCCGGCTGCAGCGGGAGAACTTTGCCAAGGCGGTGGCGGCGGGTGTGAAGATTGCGTTTGGGACCGATGCCGGTGTGTATCCGCATGGGGACAATGCCAAGCAGTTCTACTACATGGTGAAGTTCGGGATGACGCCGGCGGGCGCGATTCGGGCGGCGACGCAGAGCGCGGCGGACCTGATTGACCGGGCGGCGGATGAGGGGACGGTGGAGGCGGGGAAGTTTGCCGACATGATTGCGGTGAGCGCGAATCCGCTGGAGAACGTGACGGTGCTGGAGCATGTGGGGTTTGTGATGAAGGGCGGCAAGGTGTACAAGGATGAGTTGGGAGCCGCCAAGCCGTAGTTTATTGAGAAAACCTCGAAGGAAGGAGGGGGCGTGGCGGCGGAATGTGCCACGCCCCTTTTGGCGTTTGGGTCTGGAAAATTTGACCGTGCTGGAATATGTTTCGATAAAAGTGAATCCAGCGGAATTGCCGGGGAATCTCTTGGATGCAGGCGCAACCAGGCCGAGTGGCAGGGAATCGTAGTGACGAGTGGTAAAGAGAAGGCTCTGCAGAGCGCAAAATACAAGAAGAGCAGGACACTGTATGCCGGGAATCGGAAAGCAAGGTAAGCGGACGGACAGGGTAGTAATTGTGGGCGCGGGGCCGGGTGGACTGGCCAGCGCTATGCTGCTGGCCAAGGCCGGCGTTCAGGTGACCGTGGTGGAAAAGCGCGGGAAAGTGGGCGGCCGGACGGCGACGATTGAGCAGGACGGCTTCCAGTTTGATATTGGGCCGACGTTCTTCCTGTACCCGCAGGTTCTGCGGGAGATTTTTGCGGCGACCGGGCACTCCCTGGAAAAGGAAGTGCCCATGGTGCGGCTGGATCCGCAGTACCGTCTGGTGTTTGGGGGCGGTGGGCAACTGGATGCGACCTCAGACGTGGAGCGGATGAAGGCGGAGATGGCGCGGATCAGCCCGCGGGATGCTGAGAAGCTGGACCAGTACTTCCGGGACAACCGGAAGAAGCTGGAGCGGTTTGCGCCGATTCTGCAGACACCGTTTGAGAGCTGGCGCGACCTGATGCGGCCGGAGATGCTGAAGCTGCTGCCGCTGGTGCGGCCGTGGCGGAGCCTGGACGACGACCTGAAGAGCCACTTTGAGGATGAGCGGATTCGGCTGGGATTCAGCTTCCAGTCGAAGTACCTGGGGATGAGCCCGTTCAGCTGTCCGAGTTTGTTCAGCATTTTGTCGTTTCTGGAATACGAGCACGGGGTGTTTCACCCGATTGGCGGGTGCGGTGCAGTAACGCAGGCGATGGCGCGGATTGCGACGGAGATGGGCGTGACGATACAGCTCGATACTCCGGTGGAAGAGCTGGTGTTTGAAGGGCGCAGGGCGGTGGGCGTACGCACGGCCAACGAGACGCTGAAGGCGGATGCGGTGGTGATGAATGCCGATTTTGCGCAGGCGGCGCAGCGGCTGATTCCGAACCATCTGCGGCGGCGATGGACGAACGAGAAGATTCAGAAGAAGCGGTTCAGCTGCTCGACCTTCATGATGTATCTGGGGATTGAGGGCAGCTATGACGAGGCGGCGCACCACACGATTTATCTCTCAAAGAACTACCAGCAGAATCTGCAGGACATTGAGAAGAATCATCGGCTGACGATGGAAGACCCGAGCTTTTATGTGCAGAATGCGTGTGTGACAGACCCGAGCCTGGCTCCGGAGGGGATGAGCACGCTGTATGTGCTGGTTCCGGTGACGCATGAGAGTGCAAATGTGGACTGGGCGAAGCAGGAGCAGGACTTCCGGGCGCTGGCGCTGAAGCAGCTGGGCAAGCTGGGAATGACGGATGTGGAGCGGCGAATCCGGGTGGAAAAGCGGATGACCCCGGCGACGTGGGATACGAATTTTGGGCTGCACATGGGGGCGACATTCAGCATGGCTCACTCGCTGGACCAGATGCTGCACCTGCGACCGCATAACCGGTTTGAGGACCTGGACGGAGTGTACCTGGTGGGTGGAGGGACGCATCCGGGGAGCGGGTTACCGGTGATATTTGAGTCGGCCCGGATCAGTTCGCGGCTGTTGCTGAACGACCTGGAACTGGAGCCGAAGTGGCACCATTCCCCACAGATGGAACAAAGCGCGGTATTTGGCACGGCGCGCCAGGCCTGAAGAGCAAAGCGGGAGAGACAGCGTGAGCAGGCTGGAGCTGGAGAGCACGAGATTGGCGCAGCGACGGTGGGAGGCAGCTCCCCTGGCGAACCGGCTACGCGTGCTGGGAAGGTTCCGACGGCTGGCGGCTGACGGGGCACGTGAGCTGGCAGAGAGGGTGCCTACACGGCTGGCGGGCGCGCTGAGCCGTACGGTGGCGGACACGCTGGTGAGCGAAGTGCTGCCACTGATTGAGGCCTGCCGGTTCCTGGACCGGGAATCGGGGCGGATTCTGCGGACGCGGGAGCTGGGCGGCGAGGGGCGGCCGGTTTGGCTGGGCAGGGTTGAGGCGCAGGTGGAGCGCGCGCCGTGGGGCGTTGTGCTGGTGATAGCGGCGGCGAATTATCCTCTGCTGCTGGCCGGGGTGCAGACGGTGCAGGCGCTGGTGGCGGGCAATGCCGTGATTTGGAAGCCTGCTCCGGGAACTGAGGCGGTGGCCTTTGCGATGCGGACACTGCTGCTGGAGGCGGGGCTGGAGCCGGAGTTGCTGACGGTGTTGGATGCGAGTGTAGCGGCGGCGGAAGAAGCGATTGCGGCGAGAGTGGATTTTGTGGCGGTGACGGGGTCGCCGGCGACGGGCCGGGCAGTGCTGCGGCAACTGGCCGAGACGGTGACGCCGGCGGTGCTGGAGCTTTCCGGCTGTGATGCGGTGATGGTGTTGCCGGGTGCGGATTTGAGGCACGTGGTGGAGGCGATGAGCTTTGGGCTCCGCTTCAATGGGTCGTTTACGTGCATGGCGCCTAGAAGGATTTTGCTGGCTGGGCTAAGCGCAGGTGAAGCGGATTTTGTGGAGGCTGGGCTGACGAAGGCGCTGGCAGGGCTGAAGCCGGTGGAGTTGAGCGAGGCAGGCCGGGTGCTGCTGGGAGATTTAGTGGAAGATGCGCGGGCGCAGGGCGCAACGGTGGCTGTGAATGGACTGCGCGAGGGCGAGCAACAGGCGGGCGCGACGCTGGTGCTGGGCGCGACGCCGGCGATGGTTGTGATGCGGAGCGAGGTGTTTGCGCCTGTAGTGAGCGTGATGCGGACGGCGAGCGTGGGCGAGGCGATAGCGGCGGATGCGGTGTGCCCGTTTGGGTTGACCGCAGCGATTTTTGGCCGGGAGCGCGAGGCTCGGGCGGTAGCGGGGCGACTGCGAGTTGGGAATGTGCTGATCAACGATGTGATTGCGCCGACGGCGGACTGCCGGGTGAGCTTTGGCGGGCGCGGGGGCAGTGGCTACGGCGTGACGCGGGGGGCCGAAGGGCTGCTGGCGATGACGACGCCGAAGACGATACAGGTACGGCGAGGACGGCCGAAGCGGGCATATGAAGTGACCGGTGATGGGCATATTGAGCTGTTTGCCGGGCTGACCCAACTGCTGCATGGTGGATGGGGGAAGAAGTTTGCGGGATTGCGGCGGCTGATGGCTGCTGCGAGGAATTTGCAGTAATACGAGTTTGAAGTCAAGGAGTGGAGCGTATGAAGGTTGCAGTGATTGGTTCGGGTTTGGGTGGTTTGTCGGCAGCGGCGACGCTGGCTGCGCGCGGCTACCAGGTGGAAGTGTTTGAGAAAAATCCGTGGCTGGGCGGCAAGGCTGCGGAGATTCATGAAGAGGGTTTCCGATTTGATATGGGGCCGACAATTCTGATTCGTCCGTCGGTGCTGCGGCGGATTTTTGCGGAGGCGGGCCGGAAGCTGGAGGACTATCTGGACATGGTCCGGCTGGATCCGCAGTGGCGATGCTTTTTTGAAGATGGGCTGGTGCTGGACCTGGAGGACAACCTGCAGGCGATGGCGACAAGCCTGGACAAGCTGAAGCCGGGGATGGGGAAGGGCTTTCTGGACTTCCAGGAGCTGAGCGAGCAACTGCATGAGATCAGCAACAAGTTCTTTTTCTGGAAGCCTGTGGGGACGATGCTGGACACCTTCGAGTTGAAGGGTGCGTTCCAACTGGAGGTGCTGAAAGACGTGATGAAGATGCGCCTGGGGAAGACAGTAGGCGGCACGATTCGCGAGTACATTCCGGATCCGCGTGTGGCGCAGATGCTGGACCACTACACGCAATATGTGGGGTCGTCTCCGGATGCTTCGCCAGCAATTTTGTGCGCGATTGGGCATATGCAGTCGGAAGAGGGCATCTGGTATCCGATGGGCGGCACGCGTGCGGTTCCGGAGGCGCTGGTGAAACTTGGCCGGGAGTTGGGCGTGGTGTATCACCCGTCAACGGAAGTGGAGCGCCTGCTGATTGAGGGCGGCAAGACGACGGGACTGACGACGACCGCGGGCGATGTACTGCGATTTGACGCGGTGGTTTCGAACGAAGATGCGGTGCGGACGTACCGGGAGCTGATTGGCGGACCCGTGGCGGCGAAGTTTGAGAAGGAGCGCGGGTACGAACCAGCGTGCAGCGGTGTGGTGCTGTACCTGGGGCTGAACAAACGGTATGACCACCTGGCGCACCACTGCTTTGTGTTTTCGCGCGACCCGCACGAGGAGTTCCGGAGCATTTATGAACTGGGGCAGCCAGCGCCGGACCCGACGTGCTATCTGGCATCGACGACGCGGACCGAAGGGGCGACTGCGCCTGAGGGCGGGGATGCGCTGTATGTGCTGGTACATACGCCGTATCTGCGGCCGGAGCACAACTGGGATGAGATGTTCCCGAAGTATCGGCAGGTGATTTTGGACAAGCTGAAGCGGACAGCGGGAATGCCGGACCTGGAAGATCGAATTGTCTTTGAGCGGAAGCTGACCCCGGTGGACATCCACAACCGGTACAAAGTCCTGAACGGAGCAATTTACGGGTTGGCGAGCCATGGGAAGTGGAATGGCGCGTTCAAGCCTTCGAACCGGCGGCGGGATGTGGACGGGCTGTTTTTGGCCGGGGGCGCGGCGCATCCGGGACCGGGAATGCCGATGGTGATGATGTCGGGCTGGATTGCGGCGGATGCGCTGGACCAGCGGTACCGGGGTGAGGCGGCTGTGGCAGCGCGGCGACGTGTGGAAGCCGAGCTGGCGGCTGTATAACGGAGGCATGGCGCAACCTGTCAAATCCGATGGACGAGCAGCGGGCGGGGCGAAGGAGCTGAGGCGACCTTCGCCCCGCGCTCTTGCGCTGTTTCGCATGTATGCGCGGTGGTATATGCGGCGGCACTTCCACGCGATACGGGTAGCGAATGCGCAGCGGATACCGCAGCATGCTGAGCGGCTGATTGTGTTTGGAAACCATGCGAGCTGGTGGGATCCGCTGACGGCGCTGCTGCTGGCGGAGGCGGTGCTGCCGGGGCGGGAGCACTATGCGCCGATGGATGAGACGGCGCTGAAGAACTATGCGATTTTCAAGCCGATGGGTTTCTTCCCGGTAGAGAACGGGACGGCACGAGGGGCGGTACAGCTGCTGCGGGCAGGGGAAGAGATTTTTGAGCGCGGGGGAGCACTGTGGATTACGCCGGAGAGCCAGTTCCAGGATGTGCGGACCCGTCCGGTGACCTTCAAACAGGGGCTGGGCAAGCTCATGACGCGGCAGGGCCGGATGACGTGTGTGCCGCTGGGGATTGAGTACACGTTCTGGGATGAGCGGCTGCCGGAAGTGCTGATCAACATTGGCGAACCGCTTGAGATTGCTGACGGGACGATGGAAGAGACGCAGACGTGGACGAACCTGCTGAGCTATGCGATGGCGGCGACGCTGGATGAACTGGCGCTGCTGGCCGAGGCCCGGGACCCGGGGGGATTTATCGCGATTCTGGAGGGCGGCGGGGGGATTGGAGGGGTGTATGAGCTGTGGCAGAGGGTAAAGGCTGCGGTGACAGGGCGGGAGTATCACCACAACCATGGGAGTCTGCACAAGCGATGATGACAACTTTGGAGTGGGCGGCGAAGGTGTGTGCGGGAGCGGCGGCGCTGCCGGCGGCAATGTTTGCTGTGAATGTTTGGCTGTTTGGGCGGCCGCGGGCGAGAGGCGGAAAGCTGGCGGCAGTGAGCGTGCTGATTCCGGCGCGGAATGAGGAGCTGTCAATTGGAGACGCGGCTCGATGCGTGGTGCGGTCGCGGGGCGTTGAGCTGGAGCTGATCATTCTGGACGACGGGTCGACGGACAGCACTGTGGCCGAAGCGTGGAAGGCGGTGGGGAAATGGCCGCATCTGCGGGTGGAGGCGGCACCACCATTGCCCGCGGGATGGAATGGGAAGCAGCATGCGTGCTGGGTACTGGCTGGGCTGGCCCGGTATGAGGTGTTGTGCTTCCTGGATGCGGATGTGCGGCTGGGGCCAGAGGCACTGGCGCGGACGGTGAGCGAGCTGGAGCAGCATGAGGTGGAGCTGGTGTCTGGGTTCCCGAGGCAGGAGACGAGGACCTTCCTGGAGTGGCTGCTGCTGCCGCTGATCCACTTCGTACTGCTGGGGTTCCTGCCGATGGTGGGGGAGCGGTGGGGGAGAAGTGCGGGGTTTGCGGCGGGGTGTGGGCAGTACATGATGGTGCGGAAGGATGCGTATCTTGCCGCTGGGGGGCATGCGGCGATACGGACGACGATGCATGACGGGCTGCTGCTACCGCAGCGGATGCGGGCGGCGGGGTTCCGGACGCGGGTGTACGACCTGAGCCGGGATGCGGTGTGCCGGATGTACCGGAATGCCGGGGAGGTGTGGCGGGGGCTGGCCAAGAACGCCACGGAGGGGATGGCTGCGCCAGGGCGGATCTGGGTGTTTACCGTGCTGCTGGGATTGGGGCAGGTGCTGCCACTGCCGGTGCTGGTGTGGGCGTGGGCTGTCGGCGATGGGCCGGCGATGCGATGGGCGGCAGCGGCGGTGGGACTGGGATATGCGGTGCGGTTGGCGATGGCGGGGCGGTATGGGCAGAGCTGGCGAGGGGCGTTGTTGCATCCTGTGGGGATGCTGGTGACACTGGTGCTGCAGTGGTGGGCGCTGGGGCGGAAGGTGGCGGGGAAGCCGGCGACGTGGAAGCAGCGGGAGTATACGGTTGGGTAGCAGGTGGCGGGTTTGGGGGCTGAGCCTGGTGCTGGTGCTGCCAGGGATGTGCGTTGGGCAGGCGGCGAAGGACGGTTATGCCGAGCGGCTGAAGGCGGCGCGGGCGGCGTACTTCCGTGTGGTTGAGGGGAACGACCGTGCGGCGGATGCGGAGGCGCACCGGCTGCTGGAGGCGATGGAGAAGGCGTATCCGGGAGATGCGGTGGTGAAGGCTTATCAGGGAAGCCTGGAGCTGCTGGATGTGGCGCATGACTGGCGGATATGGAACCTGAAGCGGCAGTCGGATGAGGGATTGGCGCTGCTGGATGCTGCGGTGGCACAGGCTCCGGATGCGCCGGAAGCGCGATTTTTGAGGGCGGCGACGAGCTGGCATTTGCCGGGGTTTTATCATCGGCGGGCGCAGTGCGAGGCGGATTTTGCAGTGCTTGCGCCGCGGGCGGAGCGGGATGCCCGGGAGGGTCGATTGCCTCCGGAGTTGGCCGCTGCGGTGGAGAACTATTGGGGGCAGATTTTGGCGGACCGCAAGGATTGGGCGGGGGCGCGAGCGGCGTTTGGGGCGGCGGTACGCATTGCGGCAGCAAGCCCGGCGGGCGTTGAGGCGGCGAAGCGGTTGCGGGAGATGAAGTAAAAAGGGGGGGGGGTGGGGTGTTTTTTGCGGGAAATCTCTCCTAACCTGTTTCGTTTCTTTTACCTGCGAGGTGGTTACCTGGTTGCAAAATGGGTGTTTTTGTGCGCTTTTGGGGTGCATTTTGCGCGCTGTTGCTGAGGTGAAGGGGTGAGGTGATGTTACCGGGGTAACGTGTGCCCGGATAGAGGCTTTTTGAGTGCTGGATTGATTGTGCGCCTGTTGGGGGAAAATATATGCAAATGCAGCGGGGCTAGCGGTGTTAGCGGGGTTAGCGGGGTTAGGGGAGGCAGGGGTCAGGTTTTGAGTGCTGGCTATTCGGTGGGGGCGAGTCAGCAAGTCAGCGGATTGATCTGGCGCTCGATTGGAGTTGGAGTGGTAAAGGCGGGAGAGTGGTCACTCCCCGGTCCCCAAGTGCGAGGGACCGGGGGCACCCGTCTTTGGATTTGGGTAGAAGTAGAGGGAGCCGTGCCAACTGCCTCCGGGTGATTGGAGATTCGTTTGATGGGCGGGTTTCGAGTCCAGGTTCTCGATGCACGATTCAGCGGGAACAGTGAGTTCGTGTGGGTCGCATCACGAGGTGAATCCGCGCAGTGCCCTAACGAGCGCGACTATTTGGAAGCGGGAGCGAAGGACCATGTGAGGATGACGTTTTTGCCGTAGCCTTCCTCTTTCTCCTTGTCGCAGACGATTTTGCCGGAGAGGATGTTGAGGTTTGTGAAGGGCTGTGTGTCGGGCTTCATGGAGAACATCCCAGGGTCGACACAACCGCTGTTGTATCCGGGGTCGGTATAAGTTTTTGAGCTAGGCGGCCTGTCACCCGCCCTGTCGCCGTGGACCTGCCACCCGTAGAGATGGTGGTTGAGATTTACTTTGATGTAGGAGAAGACTTCGGAGTCGCCATCAAAGGTTTCGGTGCCCTCTGCGTAGTGCTGACGGCCCTGGTCGTCGATTTCAAGCCGGTTCATGATGCCGACCATATGAATGAAGCCGAATTGGGCCATTTGGTCGTCCGCGAGGTTTTCCCGGATGGGGCGGGTGCTTTCGTCGCCGTCGAGGAAGAAGAGGTTGCGCTGCCAGGAGCCGTTCTTCTCCGTTGGGCCGATATAGACAGAGACGAATCCGGAGTAGAGGGGTAGCTTTTTGCCGGGTACGCTTGCACCGGGATCGTCGGGGGTGCCCTTGGATGCGGCCAGCTTTGGGTCGACGAGGATTACGACGCCGATGACCTGGTGCTGGAAGGGGTGCTGGTAACTGGCGGTGATCTGGACCATGTGGTGAGCGGGCATCACGGTGGGCGCGGTGTAGATGAACTCGGACGGTGAGGTTTGCCGCAGAGTGCCTGCTTCCGCAGTGATGCTGTCAGCGAGCACGGTGGGCGCTGGACAGGTTGGCGCGGAGGCTGTCGCATTCGGATCCACGCATCCGGCCATGATGAGCGTTATGGTGGCACCGAGGTTGGCGGTGGCCGGGATGGGCAGGAACTCGTAGTTGCCGAGCGACGGAGTTGCGCGGGCCACCTGAGCGCCGCCGCCCAAAATCAACAGCACAAGGAATGTGAGAGCGCACACGGGCTTGCTACGGGAGAACGGGCCAATAGGGCCAAGGTGATATTTCATCTTCACTCCAGGGCGCGGAATGCGCGGCGATACGGACGGCGGGCTATTGGATTTTGACGAACTGCACGGGCCGATTCCTGTGAATTTGTACTTGGGACAACAAAGTCCGTCAAGCTATGGAAGGGGGTGACGGGGCGGTTTGGCAAGGTCGGGATTGAATCGACTATCCCGACCTTGCCGTGGAAGCACCGCAAGACTTTGGCGCTGCGCCAAAGTCTGCGGTGGGTGGAACTTTCTGACTCTCGGTGCGTGCGGCTCGAATCGTCAATGTGAAGCTATCGCCAAATACTCGGCTTGAGGCCAGTTATTGCTCCACGAGTTCGACGCGGCGGTTCTTTGCTCGTCCGTCTTCGCTGCGGTTGCTGGCTACGGGGGCAAGCGGGCCCGCGCCCTCTGCTGAAAGGCGGGTTAGGGGGACGCCATATTGGGTGGTGAGGGCCTTGACGACAGCGTCCGCGCGTCGGCGGGCGAGGTCCATGTTGGATGCAAGCGCGCCAACGTTGTCGGTGTGGCCGACAACGAGGAGTTTGAGCGAAGCCTGGTCATGCATCAGCTTGCCGATTTCCTTGAGTGCCGGGTCAGATTCGGGCTTGACGTCAGCCTTTCCGGTATCGAAGTAGATGCCGTAAACGGCAGAGTGGCCCTGGGATGCGATGTCATCTCCGAGAGCCTTGGCGTCGACGTTGACCAGATCCTTTTCCATGCTTTTGGTTTCGACGACGAAGAGGACGGTTTGCGTGCCGAGGGAGAGGTTGCTCCACTGGCCGACATGGACGGTGACGTATGCGGTTCCGCCGGGGCGATCGAGCTTGGCAGCGATGAATCGATGGCCTGCGTTCCAGCTCCAGTCTTCTTCCCCGACAGAGGCGAGTTGCGTGGGGCCGCCGCTTCCGCAACCGTCGTTGTTGATGCAGGAGAAGAGGGGCTTGAATCCTGCCTGGGTGAGGGCGCTTTCGAAGTTCTTGTAAATCTCGAGGACGCTGCGAGGAGCTGGCGTGTCGTAAACAATGCGGGTTATTTTGCCTTCAACGGTGAGGCTCTTAGGGGTACCAACGTTGGGCCGGCTGAGAGGGACCTTGAATTCATCGAAGTTGGAGACGACGTATTTGGAGATGGTGGAGCCGGGGAAGCGGGAAACCAAGGGATGATCTGCGCTGCCGGGGATATCTTGCTGGGCCGTAACGAGAGTTGGCTGCAACAGGAGGAAGAGAGCAAGCGGCAAAGCTTTTGCAACAGGGTGCATGAATTCTCCTTTTTGGGGTAACAAGGCGGAGGCTTTCGGGGGAATCCGCCTGAAATCGCTTGGTCAGTATATCGGCCTATCCCATTGAGAAATCAACCAGAAAAGAACGGCAAGCTGCAGGGGTCTCCGTTGAAGGCAAAGAGGTTGGCGGTGGCCAGGGGAATGGCCACGTCCGCGGGGGACTCTGGGGGGGGTGGGGGGAAAAGCAGATTCCCTGCTGGGGATGACAGACAAAGACGCAAGAGCAAAGGCAAAGGCAAGGGCAAGGGCAAGGACATGGCTGGCATTGGTTCGTCCCACCCTTCCAAAACGAGGAAGGGGGCACCCGGCGAGTGAGCGGGTCAGCGGATTGAGCTGGCGCTCGACTGGAGTTGGAGTATTGAGAGCGGGAGAGTGGCCGCTCACCGGTCCCCAAGTGCGAGGGACCGGTGGCACCCGGCTGTTGATTTGATGGGGGTGGCAGCTATTTCTTGAGGGGTTTGCGGGCGAAGTAGAAGAGGGAGAAGGCGAGGGCTGCGAACATGACGACGGAGACGCCGCTGTTGTAGAGGAAGGTGTGGGGGAACTGGATGGGGACGGTGGCTCCGGTGAGGGACTCGTATGCCTTGATGGCGACGCCGAGGAGGCCGACGATGCCGCCGGCGGCGATGAGGCCGGAGGCGTAGAGGGCGCCGGGGGAGATTTCGCTTTCGTCAGGCTTTTCGCCGACTTTGGCGAGGGCGCGGTCAACCATCCAGCGGACGACGCCGCCGACGAAGATGGCGAGGGTGGTGCCGATGGAGAGGTAGGCACCGACAGCGAAGGTGAGGGAACGGATGCCAAGGAGCTCGACGGCGACGACGAGGAAGACTCCCATGAGGACGAGTCCCCAGGGGAGCTTCTGGGAGAGGATGCCGTTGATGACGGTGGCCATGAGGCGGGCCTGGGGCGCGGCGGCTTTTTCGCTGCCGATGCCCTGGATCCACTGAACCTCAATGCGATGGGAGGTGGGCGAGTAGAGGTATTTGCCGTCGGCGAGTTCGGAGGAGCCGAGGGCGTTGAGGACAATGTACTCGCTGGCAGCGTGCTGGGTGGTGACTTTGCCGGCGTCCTGAACGGGGATGCGTTCGGGGAGGTGGGCGTTGGGCTGGACGGCGACGCCGTCGTGGGTGGCGTTGATGTCCCAGGGCTGGGCGGCGGTGCGGAACTCCTGGAAGGCGGTGTTCATGGCTGTGAGGGTGACACCGATGATGACGGTGGAGACGCAGACGCCGATCATGAGGGCGAGTTGCTGGAGGCGGGGGGTTGCGCCGATGAGGTAGCCGGTTTTGAGGTCCTGGGAGGTATCGCCGGCGTTGGAGGCAGCGATGCAGACAGCGCCGCCGATGGTGATGGCGAGTGCGCCGAAGGCGGGAGCGGTCCAGCCCTTGAGGAGGAAGATGGCGGAGGTGGCCATGAGGGTGGCGATGGTCATGCCGCTGACGGGCGAGGCGGAGGAGCCGACGATGCCGACGATGCGGGAGCTGACGGTGACGAAGAGGAAGCCGAAGACGACGACGAGGAGGGCAGCGGCGAGGTTGGCCCATGCGCCGACGAATGCGCCGGGGACGGGTTTGAACTCCAGAAAGAGGAACATGATGGCGACCAGAGCGACGGAGCCGAGGATGACGACGGACATGGGGAGATCGTCTTCGGTGCGGAGGACCTTGGGAGCGCCGGATTTGGAGCCGCGCATTTGCCGGATGCCGCCGGTGAGCGCGCCGACGATGGTGGGGATGGTCTTGATGAGGGTGATGAGGCCGGCGGCGGCGACTGCGCCCGCGCCCATGGGGCGGATGTAGGTGGACCACATTTGGCTGGGGCCCATTTGGTCAATGGGAATGGTGCCGGGGTAGACGGGGTGCCCGATGGATGCGCCGAAGAAGTGGATGAGGGGCATGAGGACAAGCCAACTGACGCAGCCGCCGGCGAACATGATGCCGGCGACGCGGGGGCCGATGATGTAGCCGACGCCGAGGTACTCGGGGGTAGCGTCGGCGCGGATGGCTGCGCCTTTGAGGATGTGCTGAGCGCCGAGGTCGGGCTGGTAGTCGGGGGTGCCGGGCCAGGCGGCGAAGAGGTTGTCGTTCTGGAAGAGAGTGTAGAGACCGCCGAGGCCGAGGCCGAGGAAGATGCGGGAGGCGAAGGAGCCGCCGCGGTCTCCGGCGATGAGGACGTCGGCGCATGCGGTGCCCTCAGGGTAGGTGAGGGTGCCGTGTTCTTCAACGATGAGCTGGCGGCGGAGGGGAATCATGAAGAGGACGCCGAGCCATCCGCCGACGAGGGCGAGCATGAAGATGCGGGAGTATTCGAGGTCGTAGCCGAGGAAGATGAGGGCGGGGAGGGTGAAGATGACGCCGGAGGCGATGGACTGGCCGGCGTTTCCGGTGGTTTGGACGATGTTGTTTTCAAGGATGGAAGCGCGGCCGAAGACGCGGAGGATGCTGATGGAGAGTACGGAGATGGGGATGGAGGCGGCGACGGTGAGGCCGGCCTTGATGCCGACATAGACGGTGACAGCGCCGAAGACAATGCCGAAGAAGGAACCGAGCAGGAGAGCGCGGAGGGTGAATTCGGGACGTTTTTCACTGGCGGGGATGTAGGGCTGGAAATCGGGCACGCGAAGAGCCTCCTGAGACGGTTCACGGAAGGTTAGCCGGAACGGTATGAACCAATATACCGGGGAATATAGGGGATTTGGCGAGGGGAGAGAAAGTGCGGGCGTCACAGGAGTTGAGGAGGGCGGGGGGAATGGTTATGAGGGGATGAAAATGCGGGGGCGGGTGGCCACAAGGGATAGCATTCGCGGGCGGGCTGTGCGTATACTTGGGGGCATGAGCGGTGTTTACCGACCGCGCGTGATGGAGGTGCGACTTCAGGATCGACCCTCGGCATGAGCTTTGCGATGTACTACCGGGCGCGCCGATGCGCGCTGCGTCGAATGGACGCGTGGTGGTTTCCGCGCTCAACTTGAGCTGGAAGACAGCGGTTGACCTGATTGGTTGCACCCTTTTCCCAACGAAATGCCTGATTTGTTCCCTGCCCCTGGAGCGGCTGGAGAGAGCGCCGGTGTGTGCGAGCTGCTGGCGCGGGGTTCATGCGGAGACTCGGGAGTGCTGTGAGCGGTGCGGCGAGGTGCTGGAGCTGGCAGGCAGCCGGGCGGCGAAGGGCGGGATGTGCCGGGCGTGCCGGATGGCGAGGCCGGACTTTGAACGCGCGGTGAGCTATGGGCCGTATGACGCGGGGATGCGGGCGGCGATCCATGCGCTGAAGTATGGGCGGGTGCTGGCGATGGCGCGTCCGCTGGGTGAGCGGCTGGCCGAGGCGATGGCGGGGCTGGCGGAAGAGCTGGCAGGCGAGCCGACGCTGGTGGTGCCGGTGCCGCTGCATGTGAGGCGGCAGAAGGAACGGGGATTTAACCAGGCGCGGGCGCTGGCGCAGGAGGCGATGCGGAGTTTGAAGCATAGCCATGCGGAGTGGGTGCTGGAGCTGGGGCCGGCGAGTTTGGTTCGACAGAGGGAAACGCAGGCGCAGGCTGGGTTGCAGCCACGTGAGCGTCGCGCGAATGTGCGTGGCGCTTTTTTTGTGCCGGATGCGGCGATGGTTGCGGGACGGCATGTGGTTGTGGTGGATGACATTTTGACGACGGGAGCGACGGCGCGGGCATGTGCGCGGGCGCTGAGCGAGGCGGGAGCGGCGAGCGTGCGGGTGGCAACCGTAGCGCGGGCGCAGCACCACTGGAACGATGTTGAGCAAGAACAGGCAGACGAGTGGGCAGAAGCACGGGAAGATGAAGGCGCAGAAGTTTGGCAGGTGCAGTGACAGGCAGCTGAAGAAGCAAGGGCAACGAACGCAAAAACCAACCTGGATGAGGGGATGCGATGTCGCTTGGTAAAGCCATGATTCATGCACGGAAACAGAAGTCCCTGGCGAGAGCAGCGGTACATGTGGGCGAGCAGAGCTGGACGCAGTCGAACCAGGTGATGCAGATGCCGGTGCTGGTGCTGAATGCGAGCTATGAGCCGATCAACATTTGTGGAGCGCGGCGGGCGCTGGTGCTGGTGCTGAAGGGCGTGGCGAAGACCGAGGAAGAGCACGGGCTGATGCTGCATGCGCAGCGGAACCGTATGGCGATGCCGTCGGTGATTCGACTGCTGGAGTACAGGCGGATTCCGCACCAGACACGGGCGCTGAGCCGGAAGAATATTCTGCTGCGGGACCGGAATACGTGCCAGTACTGCAGCGTGGTTCTGCCGCCGGGCGAGCTGACGCTGGACCATGTGATTCCGCGGTCGCGGGGAGGGAACTCCACGTGGGAGAACCTGGTGGCGTGCTGCCACAGCTGTAACCGGCGGAAGGGGAACCGGCTGCTAAGCGAGCTGACGGATATGCAGTTGCAGAAGGAGCCAAGGAGCTTTAGCCTGCATACGAGCCGGCAGATTATGCGGATGCTGGGGCGCGGGGATGACCGGTGGCGGAAGTATCTGTTTTATTAGCGGGTTAGCTGCCGCTGCGCCGCGATAGCAAGTTAGCGGCTGAAGTGGAAGCTGCTAGATTTGCTGGATGATTGGGCAACAGAAAGCAGAACGGCGGAGCCTGGGTGGCTTCGCCGTTCTGTTTGTCCTTCCCTATCCCGCTACTTGCGCTTGAGGGCGCGGTAGCGGCGGATGAGGGTGTTGGTGGAGCTGTCGTGGTTGAGGGTGGGCTCGGTGGCGGATTCGAGCTCGGGAATGATTTGGACAGCGAGTTTTTTGCCGAGTTCGACGCCCCACTGGTCGAAGGAGTCGATTTGCCAGAGGATGCCCTGAACGAAGGTAGCGTGCTCGTAGAGTGCGACGAGCTGGCCGAGGACTTCGGGGGTCATTTTTTCGGCAAGGATGGTTGATGTGGGTCGGTTGCCCTCAAAGGTGCGATGGGGGATGAGCCACTCCGGGGTGCCTTCGGCGCGGACCTGGTCGGCGGTTTTGCCGAAGGCGAGAGCTTCAGCCTGGGCGAAGACGTTGGACATGAGCAGGTCGTGGTGCTGGCCGAGGGGGTTGAGCGACTGGGCAAAGGCGATGATGTCGCAGGGGATGAGGCGGGTGCCCTGGTGGATGAGCTGGTAGAAGGAGTGCTGGCCGTTGGTGCCGGGCTCTCCCCAGAAGATGGCGCCGGTGTTGTAGGTGACGTGGCGGCCATCGATGGTGATGTGCTTGCCGTTGGACTCCATGGTGAGTTGCTGGAGGTAGGCCGGGAAGCGCTTGAGGTACTGGTCGTAGGGGAGGACGGCGACGGTTTCTGCACCGAAGAAGTTGGTGTACCAGAGGCCGAGCGCGCCCATGAGGAAGGGGAGGTTCTGACCCCAGGGGGCGGTGCGGAAGTGGACGTCCATGGTGTGGAAGCCGGCGAGCATCTTGCGGAAGTTGTCGGGGCCGAGGGCGACCATGGTGGAGAGGCCAATGGCGGAGTCCATGGAGTAACGACCGCCGACCCAGTCCCAGAAGCCGAACATGTTGGCGGTGTCGATGCCGAATTTAGCGACCTCGCCGGCGTTGGTGCTGACAGCGACGAAGTGCCTGGCGACGGCGGCCTGGTGCTGGAGTTTGGCGAGGGACCAGACGCGGGCGGTGTGGGCGTTGGCCATGGTCTCGAGGGTAGTGAAGGTTTTGGAGGCGACGATGAAGAGTGTCTCTTCGGGATCGAGGTCGTGGACGGCTTCGGCGAAGTCAGTACCGTCGACGTTGGAGACGAAGCGGAAGGTGAGGTCGCGCTGGGAGTAGTGCTTGAGCGCCTCGTAGGCCATGACGGGGCCGAGGTCGGAGCCGCCGATGCCGATGTTGACGATGTTGCGGATGCGCTTGCCGGTGTAGCCGAGCCATGTGCCGGAGCGGATGGAGTCAGCAAAGGCGGCCATTTTGTCGAGAACGGCGTGGACGCCGGGGATGACGTTTTCTCCGTCGACGAGGACTACGGAATCGGCGGGTGCGCGGAGGGCAGTGTGGAGGACGGCGCGGCCTTCGGTGATGTTGATTTTCTGGCCGGTGAACATGGCCTCAGTGCTGGCGCGGAGGTTGGACTGTTCAGCGAGCTGGGCGAAGATGGCGAGGGTTTCGTCGGTGATGCGGTGCTTGGAGTAGTCGAGGTAGAGGTCGCCGGCGGTGGCGTGGAGGCGGGTGCCACGGGTGGGGTCCTGGGCGAAGAGGTCGCGGAGGGTAGTGGACTGGAGAGCAGCGGCGTGGGCGGAGAGGTCTTTCCAGGCGGGTAGATCAGTGAGGGGAGTAAGAGTGGCGGACATTTGGGCTCCTGCTAAAAAGTTTTCCTAATCAGGATACTCGCGTGGGAGGGGGAGGGTGAGCGGTTTGGGACAGGGGAAGGCTGAGGAGCATGCTGCTGTCTGCAATCTTGGTGCTTCATGATTTGTCATGATAGCCTCGGGGAATCGAGGGAGGAAGCCATGACGGTAGCGGCGCGGGAGAAGTTTGCCACGCAGGTCAACTCGGAGATTCTGCGCACGGTGCGGACGATTGCCCAGAGCGAGGGCCGGCAACTGCAGGTGCTGGTGGATGAGGCGCTGGCCGATTTGATTGAGAAGAAGAAGCAGAGCCGGCCGCGAGCGAATGTGATGGCGGCCTACCAGGCGAGCCACGAGAAGTTTGCACCTGTTTACAGGAAGCTGGCGGAATGACGGAGTACCTGACTGTCGTTGAGCTGCTGGCGATCCATGACGACCAGATTGCGCGCTATGGCGGCGCGTCCGGGGTGCGGGATGGCGGGTTGCTGGAGGCGGCCATTTTTCGACCACAGACGGGCTATTATGCCGATCTGATTGAGGAAGCCGCGGCTCTCTGGGAAAGCTTGTCGCAAAACCACCCATTCCTTGACGGCAACAAGCGGACCGCCTTCGCCGCAATGTACACCTTCCTTGCCATCAACGAGGTCCGACTGACCGCAAGCGCAGGCGAGATAGAAGATTTTCTGCTCAATCTGTATGCCACCGGCTCGTTTGATTTCGAGCATCTGTGCCCGTGGCTGCGGAGGAATGTTTCGTTCTAGGGTTGGTTTTAGGGGTTTATTGCTGCAGATTCTGAATTTGTGACGGGTTGGTTTGCTAAGCGTGCGTGAACGGACCGGCGGTGCGGCCAGCGGCCTTCGGAACTGGGTGTGCTGGCCATTCGAAGTATTATGCGTTGGGCTTGTTCAGCAGTTCTTGGGTCGCTCCTATAACAGTGAACACAGCAATCATTCCGGTATGTCCATTTTGTGGCTCCAGAATCAATGCCGCGGTTGGAAACCGGCCCAGTCTTCTTTTTATCTCAGGTATGCTGCTGCTCTTAGTTTTGATGGTGTGCCAATTATCAAAGACGTCGTGAAGAATCGTATCGACACCCGGGTAACATCTCACATCACTCGGATCCTTTGGGTTGCGTTCAAGAGGCATAACCAATAGACCAATCACGTAATGCGGATGTACACGGCCGCCAAGCTTGCCGTAAGGACTCAGCTTCTTTATTTTTTCGCCAGCACATTTTAGGTAATCATTAAAGATTCTACTCACTCCACGATCTGTGTTGAGGTAATGGAGTAAAGTATCAGTAGTTTTTGGAGTTTGTGATCTTTTTGCTTCGAGGTAAAAGCTAAATTGCTCAGATGCTACTTTCAATTCCGGAATTGTGGCCCAAAGATCCCACCTTCCTTTGCCGTTCTTGTTTCCAGTTTTGACTACATCACGTTCCTCAATAACCAAAGAATCGGGGAACCCCTTTGAGATAGCGGCCGATAGGGTGCTTACAATCGCTCGCTCCGTATGCTTCCAGGGAATCTCAGGTTCGTTGAAAAGTTTCCCTGTCAGTTCGATATGACTTTCAAGATATGCAACCCATTTTTCGCATATATTTTCCAGTGCACCCTGGATTGATCTATGTTCGAGGAAAAATGGGTAATAATCTTCAGGTGGATTCGACGTGAAATATTCATGTTTGAGTGACATAGCAGAGCAGTCCTTTCTATACCAGTGTGATGGCGCTAGTCGTAGGGTGACCAAGTCCCTGGCAATTTTTAACCGATCTCAAAACAAAGGTGCGCAAGCCGCCGGTCGCGCCTAGGATCGATTGAAAAGGTATGCGAACTTTGTTTGCAAATACTCCTTATTTTGATCCTCGCGTTGCCTGCACATCACCAAGATGTCCGGGCCTGACAATTCGATGGTTGCGACATACTGAAGGGGCGCAGTTGCCGTCGCGATTTCCCATCTGTACGGCATTTGGCTACCGTCATTCTTTTGCGTCACGCTAAGCGCGGGGCCCGCAATCGTCTCAAGAAGCCTTCCATAAGTGCCAATTTCTTGTTGCATGGTCATCGTGGGCATCTCGAATTTTCCTTTGCTGTGCTAAAGCCTATCACAGCTTCAAATACCGGCATACGATTTGCGCGACAAAAAGAATCGAAGGGCGAAAGCCAACAAATTGTTCGAGGCAAAAAGTGAAGGGTGGGAGACCCTGCGGAGCTACTTCACTTCGAAGGTGGTTTCCTGGTCAGCGAGGGAGTTGCCGCCGACCCAGACTTTGTAGGTGGTGGGCTCGACTACGCGGTGGCTCTCGGCGTTGATGAAGCTGAGTTCTTCGAAGCCGATGGGGAATTCGACGGTTTTGGATTCTCCGGGGGCGAGGGTGATGCGCTGGAAGCCTTTGAGTTCGCGGACGGGCTGCTCGACGGAGGCGGCGGTGTTGCGGAGGTAGAGCTGGACAACCTCAGTTCCTGGGACGGAGCCGGCGTTGGTGACGGTGGCGCGGATGGTGAGGGCGGGGGTGGCGGGTTTGAGCTGGCTGGCCCAGATTTGAGTGCGGCTGAGGGTGGGCTGCCCGTAGCGGAAGCGGGTATAGGAGAGTCCCCAGCCGAAGGGGAAGAGGGCCTTGTTTTCTTCGTCGAGGTAGCGGGACTGGAATTTTTCGCCGGCATCGACGGGGAGGTGGCTGAGGTCGCCGTGGGCGGGTCGGCCGGTGGGGAGCTGGGCGTAGTAGAGGGGCTCCTGGCCGACGGAGTAGGGGAAGCTGGTGGTGAGCTTTGCGGAGGGGTTGGTGTCGCCGAAGAGGATGTCGGCGAGGGCGTGGCCCGCCTCAATGCCGGGGAACCATGCCTGGACGATGGCAGGGATGTGGGCGGCGGCCCATGGAATGGCGCTGGGGCGGCCGGTGAAGAGGACGAGGACGATGGGCTTGCCAGTGGCGGCGAGAGCCTCAAGAAGCTGCTGCTGATGGCCGGGGAGGTCGAGGTGAGCACGAGAGGAGGCTTCGCCGGTCATCCAGTCTCCCTGCTCGCCGAGGGCGGCGATGACGATGTCGGATTTTTGCGCGGTGGCGACGGCGGCGGCGATGGACTGGGGCTCGTCGGCGATAGCGGGGGGAGCGGGTTGAGCGGCCGGGCCGTCCAAGAAGCTGGTGTGGGAGAGGACGTCGGCATCGTGGCCGGGGAGGATGTCTACGCCGCGGGAGACGAGGAGGTTGGCACCGAGACGCTCAGATAGGGCGGTGCGGAGGGTGACAGCGTCGGCAGGGTTGCCTGCGGCGGCCCAGGAGCCGAGCATGTCTTTGGCGGAGTCGGCAAAGGGGCCGATGAGGGCGACGGTTTTGGCCCATTTGCCGAGGGGGAGGAGGGGACCGTGGCCTTCGGTGCCGTCGTTTTTGAGGAGGACGATGGTTTCTGCGGCGACCTGACGGGCCTGGGCACGCTTTTCAGCGGTGGCGACGTAGGCGGGACGGGGGGCGGCGTAGGGGTGTTCGAAGAGGCCGAGGGCGAACTTGACGCGAAGGACGCGACGGGTGGCTTCGTCGACGACGGACTCAGGGATGAGGCCGGAACGGACCTGGTCGGCGAGGGTGGTGCGGTAGAGGTCGCCTTCCATGTCCATGTCGACGCCGGCGGTGAGGGCCTTGCGGGCGGCGGTTGCGCCGTTGGCAGCGATGGCGTGGTTGAGGAGCTCGGCGACTGCGCCCCAGTCGGAGACGACGATGCCGTCAAAGCCCCACTCTTTGCGGAGGATGTCAGTGAGGGTGTAGTGGTTTGCAGTGGCGGGGACGCCGTTGATGGAGTTGAAGCTGGACATGAGGGTGGCGGCGCCGGCATCGACAGCGGCATGGTAGGGAGGCAGCCAGGTTTGGCGGAGCTGGTTGTCGCTCATGTCGGTGGCGTTGTAGTCGCGGCCGGCGATGGCGGCACCGTATGCGGCGAAGTGCTTGACGCTGACGGCGACGGAGTCGGGCTTGGAGAGGTCGCCCTGCTGGTAGCCGCGGACCCAGGCGGCAGCGATGGCAGAGCCGAGCCAGGGATCTTCGCCTGCGGACTCGACGATGCGTCCCCAGCGGGCGTCGCGGGCGATATCGACCATGGGGGAGAAGACCCACTGTATGCCGTCGGCGCGGGACTCAACCGCGGCGGTGCGGGCGACGGAGGCGATGAGGGCAGGGTCCCAACTGGTGGAGAGGGCGATGGGGACGGGGAAGATGGTGCGCTCGCCGTGGATGACGTCGTTGCCGAAGATGAGGGGGATGTGGAGTCGGGACTGCTCGACGGCGATTTTCTGAAGGGGGTTGGATTTTTCGGGATCGGTGAGGTTGAGGAAGGAGCCGATTTTGCCCTGGCGGGTGAGTTCCTCGTAGCTGAGCTTGGAGCCGTTGGGGCCGGTGGCGAAGCCGGCGGAGTACTGGGTGAGCTGGCCGATTTTTTCGTCGAGGGTCATCTGCTTGAGGAGGGATTCGACGCGCTTGTTGAGCTCGGGGCTGGCGAGCTGGGGATTGGGGATGGGGCGAGACTGGGCGGGGGATGGGGTGCCGGCGGCGAGGGGGAAAATGGCGACGGCGGCGGAGAGAAGGCAGAGAAGTGGAGAAGAAAAACGATTGTTCATGGCGATTGTCATGGTACATGGCGGGGCTATGCAGGATGAAGGAGATTGTCTGGGGGCGTGAGCCGAGAGTTCTCCGGTAGTCTGTGGTGAAGATGGCGACTGATTGGGGCAGGTTTCGGATGCGGGTGGCGACGGCGGCGGATGCCGGGGCGATTGGGGAGTTGATTGCGCTTTCCGTGAGGGGGCTGAGCGGGGGGCATTACACGGATGCGGAGATGGATGGGGCGCTGGGGACGGTGCTGGGGCTGGATACGCAGCTGATTGCGGATGGGACGTACTTTGTGGTGGAGACGGCGGATGGGGAGCGGCTGGCGGCCTCGGGCGGGTGGAGTTACCGGAAGACGCTGTATGGCGGGGACAGGCTGGCGGGGCGGGAGGATGATTTGCTGGATCCGGCCAAGGATGCGGCGAAGATACGGGCGATTTTTGTGAGTCCAGAGTATGCGCGGATAGGGTTGGGGTCGGCGGTGCTGGAGCATGTGGAGATGGCGGCGGAGGCGGCGGGTTTCCGGCGGTTTGAGATGGGGGCGACGCTGCCGGGGGTACCGCTGTATCTTCTGCGGGGGTATGAGGAGATTGGGCGGGTTCGGGTTCCGCTGGGGAATGGGGAGGGGCTGGAGGTGGTGCGGATGGGGAAGAGCTTGTAAAGCTGCCATGGCGTGGAAGCTTTGCAAGGGAATGGAAAGCATACCCCGGGCAGGATTTGTGCGGTTTCCGGACCTCGCCGCATCTTTGGTGGCGGGTGTATCGTCATAACCATATGGCTGACACGCAAACTGTTGCTGCTTTTGTACCCCAGCCGCTGCCGGAAGCTGAGGAGGTTTACCGGCGGTGGTTGAGCCATTTGGACGATGAATTTACCCGGCACCAGGCGGCGGAGCGGCGGGCGGAGATAGTGCGCGACCAGCTTTGCCAGCTTTATCTGGGCAAGCCGCATGGGACGAAGCTGGATTTTTCGCTGACGACGGAGCTGCCGCAGAATGTGCTGCAACTGAGCCTGGACCCGGCGAATGTGACGCTGGAGGCGGAGCACTATGCGGATCAGGACCGGGAGCGGTTTTCGCGGTCGAAGCCACTGCTGTGGTTTTGGCAGATGTTTGACCGGTCGCCGCTGGGATTGAATTACTGGCTTGGGATACGGTTTCGGGCGATGCTTGGGCGGCACCTGTTTGCGCATATTGGCAAGGGTGTGCGGATTGGGCATGGGGTGGAGATAACGTACGGCTACAATCTGATAGTGGAAGACCGGGCGCTGATACGGCAGTGTGTACTGCTGGATGACCGGTCGGGGATACACATTGGAGAGAGTGCGATGATTGGCGCGTATACGCGGATTTACTCGCACAGCCATGCGGAGGATGACAGCGCGCGTCTGATACTGCAGCCGACGGCGATTGGAGCGCGATCGAGGATAGGCGCGCATACGACGATAGCGGCCGGGACGCAGATGTCGGACCGAACGATTGTTGGAGCCCATAACCGAAACTGAACCCTGGCTGTGCCGGAGCAATGCCGAAGAATGTCTCAGATAGAACTTGTCATCAAAGTCTTTGAATTTGTGATTCTGCTGTTTTCGCTGTCGTTCCATGAGTGTGCTCATGCGTGGATGGCGTCTCGGTTGGGCGACCAGACGGCTCGGATGCAGGGTCGGGTTTCTCTGAATCCGATGCGGCACATTGACCCGATTGGGACGCTGCTGTTCCCGGCGCTGATGATTTTTGGCGGAGTTCCGTTTTTGATTGGTTGGGCGAAGCCGACGCCTGTGATTACGCGGAACTTCAAGAAGATTCGGCGGGATGACAACCTGACGACCCTGGCGGGGCCTGCCTCGAACCTGGTGCTGGTGGTGATTTGCTTTGTGGCGCTGGTGGTGATGATTACGGTGGTGCCGGGCGGGCAGGATGCGGTGGTGAGCGCGGCGAACTTTGATATCAACCCGGCGGGAGAGACGAGTTTGCAGGGGGTTGCGCTGCTGGCGTGGCTGGCGATTCAGGTGAACCTGGCACTGATGTTCTTCAACCTGATACCGATACCGCCGCTGGATGGGTCGCATGTGCTGCGGAATATGCTGCCGTATAACGCGCTGGGGACGTATGACCAGTTTGCGCGGTGGGGATTCATCGTGATTCTGCTGCTGGGGCGGTACATTGTTCCGTTCTTTATGGGGCCGGCGAATGCGGTGATTGACCACGGGCTGGGGTTTTTCCTGAAGGGATAAGAACCCTTGACTGCGACAGGCTGACTGGCGTGGGCGGCGATGGCTGCGGTACTCTCTGAGGGACTGAGATGGCTACGCTGGTACGACATTTGCGGGATGCGCTGGTGCGGGCGTTTGAAGATGACGCGCTGAACACGGCGAAGGCGGCTGCCTACTCGGGGATACTGATGATATTTCCGGGGCTGGTGGTGCTGACGACGGTGCTGGCGGTGGTACCGGAGGGGAACTCGCTGCTGGACGAGTTGCGAGCGGCGGCGGAGCAGTTTTTGCCGGCGGATACGATGAGTCTGCTGCAGTCGTACTTCCAGTCGCAGCGGGTGTACTCGGTGCAGGTGATTTTGTCGGCGACAGCGATTGCGGCGTTTGCAGCGCTGGGGGTAATGCTGAGCCTGATGGAGGGCTTCCGGCGGGCGTACCGGATTCCGGCGGGGACGTGGGGATTCTGGGGAAAGCGGCTGCGGGCGCTGATGCTGGGGCCGATTGCGCTGGTTCCGCTGAGTGTGGCGACGCTGCTGCTGGTGTTTGGGCACCCGATTGAGCAATGGATGATCAACAACAGCGACCATGAGCTGAGGACGGCAGTACTGGTGCTGTGGCGGCTGGCGCGGTGGACGCTGGCGGTGGCGACATCTGTGGCGGTGATGGGGACGATTTACCACTTTGGAACGCAGCGCAAGGAGCACTGGGCGTGGGTGGGGCCTGGAGCGCTGGCGGCGACGCTGTTCTGGTTTCCCGTGACGCTGGCGTTTGGGTGGTATGTGACGCGGGTGGCGGATTACACGATGATTTACGGGAGCCTGGGAACGGGCATTGCGACGCTGGGCTGGCTGTATCTGACGGCGTTCAGCATTTTGCTGGGAGCGGAGCTGAACGGGGTTCTTTACCGGGAACGGCAATCCCGCATTGTCGCCGGACGAGCGGATTAACCTGGCTTCAACGTGAGTTCCCAGCTACCCGCTGCTAGAATTGACCTCGGCACCCCCTGCGCCAGCCAGTACGTCGTAATGCGTGTCACAGGAAGGCCAATTTCGCCTCCTGTACAATGAATCGGGCCGGGTTCCGGTCAGTTTTGCACATCCGAAGCGGGACGATCCGCAGACATTTTCCGCATTCCGCCGCTGACAGGGAGCCAAGCGGCGGAAGGTAACGCAAGCCGGCTCTCGCAACTGTTTGGAAGCACAGTCTTTCAACTGCAATTTTGATTTTTCTGGAGCGATTTTGATGGCCACGGCTGACCTTTCTCCGAACACCGCGATTCTGCAACGGCGCGCAAAGATTGTCGCAACACTGGGACCGGCTTCGAATACGGAGCCGGTTTTCCGCAAGCTGGTTCAGGCCGGACTGGATATTGTCCGTTTGAACTTTTCGCACGGCACGCACGATGAAAAGCTGGCTCTGATCAAGCTGATTCGCAAAGTGAGCCAGGAAGAAGGCAAGCCGCTTTGTATTCTGGGCGATTTGCAGGGGCCGAAGATCCGGACCTCGAAGCTGAAGGACCGCACGCCGGTGATGCTGGTGGCGGGCGAGACGATTACGATTACGCCGCGGGAAGTGGAAGGCACGGCGGCGCTGGTGGGGACGACCTTCAAGACGCTGGCGGAGAACGTGGAGCAGGGTTCGCGGATTCTGCTGTCGGACGGGCTGATTGAGCTGCGCGTGACCGAAGTGGTGGAAGACGACGTTGTTTGCGAGATCATCAACGGCGGGAAGCTGGGCGAGAACAAGGGCATCAACCTGCCGGGCATTCCGGTTCGGGTTCCTTCGCTGACGGAAAAGGACGCTGAGGATCTGGAGTTTGCGCTGAAGAATGGGGTGGACGCGGTGGCGGTTTCGTTTATCCGCACGGCGGAGGACGTGAACCTTGTACGGCACCGTGTGAGCGCGTACGGCGGGCAGACGTGGATTATTGCCAAGCTGGAAAAGCCGCAGGCGATTGAGCACCTGGACGCGATTCTGGAAGTGGCGGACGGAATTATGGTGGCCCGCGGCGACCTGGGCGTGGAGATTCCGCCGGAGAATGTGCCTGCGATTCAGAAGCACATCATTCGCCGGGCCGCGGACTTCCGCAAGCCGGTGATTACGGCGACGCAGATGCTGGAGTCAATGATTGAGAATCCGCGGCCGACGCGCGCTGAAGTATCGGACGTAGCGAACGCGGTGTATGACGGCACGGATGCGGTGATGCTCTCTGGCGAGTCTGCGATGGGCGCGTACCCGGTGCTGGCTGTGGAGATGATGGCGCGGATTGTGGCGGAAGCGGAGCGGAATATCGCGCTGGACAAGACGGATGCGGTGGTTCCGCGCGGTCGCAGCCTGTCGGTCGCCGAGACGATTTGCGAAGCGACGGCACACGCGGCGCGCGATCTGGATTTGCGCGGCATCTGCATCTTTACGGAGTCGGGTGCGACGGCAATCAAGCTGTCGAAGTACAAGCCGGCCTCGCCGATTTATGCGTTCAGCTCGATTGATGTGACGATTAACCGCCTGAATCTGCTGTGGGGCGTGAAGCCGGTGCGGTGCAGCAAGGTGCAGACAACCGAAGCGATGGTGGAGTTGGCTGAGACCTCGCTGGAGTCCCTGGGCTATGCGCACAAGAACGAGATTGTGGGCATTGTGGCGGGTACGGGAACGAAGTCGGGTTCGACGAACTTCCTGCGGCTGCACAAACTGGGCGACCGGATTTACCGCACCTCGGGTGTGATTCCGCCGACAGCTCACTAAGCTGAGAGGCAAGTGAACGCTGGAACGAAAAAATCCCCCGGGTGGCCGGGGGATTTTTTTGTTGGGGGGAGTGCCGGGGCTTAGATGTGGCAACTGGCCTGGCCGCGCTTTTCGAGATAGCGCTGGTGGTATTCCTCGGCGCGCCAGAAGGTTTGGGCGGGCTCAATGCGGGTGACGATGCGCTTGGGGAGGAAGCGGCCGCTGGCGGTGAGCTCGGCGATTTTGGCTTCGGCCTGGGCCTGCTGTTCCTGGGAGTGGACGAAGATGGCGGAGCAATACTGGGTGCCCCAGTCGGGCCCCTGGCGGTTCATCTGGGTGGGGTCGTGAAGCTGGAAGAAGGCGTCGAGCAGCGCTGAGTAGGAGACGACGGCGGGGTCGAAGTCGAGTTCGACGACCTCGGCGTGGCCGGTGGAGTCAGTGCAGACGTCTTTGTAGCTGGGGCGCTCGAGGCTGCCGCCCTCGTAGCCAACGGCGGTGGCGGTGACGCCGGGAATGCGGGCGAAGGCGACTTCAACACCCCAGAAGCATCCGGCACCAAATGTAGCTTTTTCCAATGAAATAGCCCTCCAACGGATTGGATGGATTTGGGGCGAAATGGTTTCAGGATGGGAGCGGATTGTGAGGGGAAAAGCAGCGGCCCCGCGCAGAAGGAGTGCGCGGGGCCGGAGGGTGGTGGATGGGATTACTCGGGGCGTTTGTTGGTCCACTTGGGCTTGCCCTTGAACTTGCCTTCGAAGCTGTCGCGATGGCGATTCTTTACCTTGGGCTTGCCGTCGGGACCGGTGCGGCCGCTGGGCTTGGAATTGCTGCCGCCGGGTGCGGGCTTGGGCTCGTCAAAGCGGCGGAAGGGACGGTCTCCTGTGGGACGCCCGAATGCGGGGCGGCCAGAGGCCGGACGACCAAAGGCAGGACGGCCGGGACCACCTGCGGGACGTGGACGGAACTCGCGCCGGGGCTCGCCGCCTTCGCCTTCAGGCCCGCGAGGGGGACGGGGGGTGAAGGGACGGTCGCCCCCCGGACGTGGCGCAAAGCCGCCACGGGAGGGGCCGGAGGGGCGATCCCCTGCCGGACGGAAAGGACGGTCGCCTGAGGGACGGGGAGTGAAGGGTCGATCTCCCGCAGGACGGAAGGGGCGGTCGCCGGTAGGGCGATCCCCTGCCGGGCGGAAGGGACGGTCGCCACTGGGGCGGAAAGGACGGTCGCCTGAGGGGCGAGGGGTGAAGGGTCGATCTCCCGAGGGACGCGGTGTAAAGGGACGGCCGGTGCCGGTGGGGCGGGGGCGATCGAAGCTGCCCTCAGGGCGGGGAGTGAATGGCCTGGGCGTAAAGGGGCGATCGCCAGAGGGGCGAGGGGTGAAGGGACGGGATGCGCCGGGGGTTGAGCCCTCGGGGCGGGGAGTGAAGGGGCGGGGCGCGCCGGGACGGCTGAAGGTGGGCCGGGGGGCGCGATCGTCGCGGACGGGGCCTACCGGCTCAATGTGAAGGCCGCCGGGGGAGCGCGGTGTGTCGTGGTCGTAGGGGTCAACCCAGGCCTTGGCCGGACGAGCCGCATTGGGGCTGGTGGCGGGGCGCTGGAAGTCGGCCGGCTTGCTGAAGCTGGTGGGCTCGGCGGAGTCAGCGGGCTTGTTGAAAGCTGGTTTGTCGAAGGCGGGCTTGTCAAAGGCCGGCTTGTTGAAGGCGGGCTTGTTGAAAGCCGGCCTGGAGAAACCGCCGGGCTTTTGGAAGCCACCGGTACGAGGGGTGAAGCCCTCGCCTGCGGGAGCGGCGGGACGCTGGAAGGGACGGCCCTCCTGGCCCTCGGAGTTCTGGGGGCGGAAGGATGGGCGGGCCGGGCCAGCGGGGCGGAAGGGACGGTCACCGGAACCGGCAAAAGGACGGCTGGGGCGGTCTTCCCTGCCCTGAGTAGGCCGGTCGCCAAACGCCGGGCGGGCGGAAGGGCGGAAGGAGGGGCGATCAGCATCGAAGCGGGGCTTGCCGGCGAAGGGTGGTCGGGATTCACCCGCAAAGGAATCGAATGGGCGAGCCGGACGGGCGAAGCCGGAGCCGGCGGCGGGACGGGCGGGGCGGTCGAAACGACCTGCGGGACGGGCGGCAGGACGGGCGTCTGGACCTGCGTCGGGACCGGCGGCGGGGCGGTTGAATGCCGGGCGTCCTTCCTGGTTGCGGTAGGGCGCGGGGCGGCCTGCTTCGCGAGGGAGCGCGGGGAGGCGCTTGGGGCGCTTGTAGAGCTTGCCTTCGCCAGCGAGGCGGAGCTGATCGACTTCCTCGGGCTCGAGCTCGCGCATTTGGCCGGGTTCCTGGTCGAGGACGAGGGGGCCGTAGCCGACGCGGCGGATTTTTTCGACGTGGTGGCCGATTTCCTCGAACATCTTGCGGAGTTCGCGGTTGCGGCCTTCAATGAGGATGACCTCGTACCAGGGATTGTCGCCGGTACGCATGAGGCGGATTTGTGCGGGGGCGGTGCGGACGCGGCCAGTGCCGGTGCCGTGGCGGCCACGCTCAATCATGACGCCCTGGCGGAGGGCATCGAGGGCCTCTTCGGAGGGGCGGCCTGCGACCTTGACGAGGTAGGTTTTCTCCACGCCAGAGGCGGCGCGGGTGAGCTTGTTGGCGAGCTCGCCGTCGTTGGTGACGAGGAGCAGACCCTCAGAGAGGTAGTCGAGGCGGCCAACGGGATAGAGGCGCTCGCCTTCCTGCTGGAAGAAGGACATGACGGTGGGGCGGCCTTCGGGGTCGCTGACGGTGGTGACATAGCCCTTGGGCTTGTTGAGGACGAAGTAGCGGATGCGCTCGGCACCCTGAAGGAGTTTGCCGGCGACGCGGATGTGGTCGCGGCCTGCGTCGGCCTTGGTGCCGAGCTCGGTGACGACGGCGCCGTTGACCTGAACCTGACCGCCTTCAATGAGCTCCTCAGCCTTGCGGCGGGAGGCAATGCCGGCCTTGGCGAGAATCTTCTGGAGACGCTCGAGCTTGGGGGCGGGGCCAGTGGGGCGGAGGGGCTCTTCGAGGGGCTCGTCGGCGGATTCAGCGGCGGGCTTGGCCTTTTTGGCGGCCTTTTTGACGGGAGCGGCGGGAGCCTCGGCGGGGATTTCCAGGACGGCGGGGGCTTCAGCCTTGGCGGCCTTGGCTTTTTTGGCGGGCTTGGCGGGGGCGGCTTCGACGACGGCTGCTGGCGCCGCTACGGGAGCGGCGATTTCGGCAGCGGCGGGCTCGGTGGCCTTCTTTGCGGATTTCTTTGCGGCGGCCTTTTTGACAGGCGCTGCGGGAGCGGGTTCCGGGGCTGCTGCAGCGGCGACGGCCTTTTTCGCGGCGGTCTTTTTGGCAGCGACTTCGGGGGCCGGGGTTTCTACGACAGCGGCGGCTTTTTTCGCGGGAGCCTTCTTTGCCGGCTTTGCGTCGGCTGGGACAGCGGCTTTCTTCGCGGCGGCCTTTTTGGGCGTGGGAGCGATTTCCGCCTCTGCGGCGGCGGCTTTGCGGGCGCTGGGCTTTACGGCCGGCTGGGCAGCGGCGGTGGTTTTGGTTGCTTTTTGGGTGGCTGCTGCCTTTTTGGCAGGGGTAGATTTGGCGGCCTTGGGCCGTGCGGTGGTGCTCATGGGAATTGCCTTTTCTGCGGGCCGTCTCGCGACGGGCGCGGGTACTGTCGTCAACTGGCTTCACAGCGATTTTGGACGACTGGTTGGTTACTGCTTATTGAGCCGAATGACTTGCGGTCTCATCGACCGTATCGGCAACTTCTGCAGCCGGGTCATGTTGCCCGGCTATCACGGAGTCTTCCTCGACAGCGGCGAACAGGGAGCCTGTTGCGTCCGCAGGGGATTCTTCCTGGGGTTCTTCGGTCTCGCTTAGCTCCAGAGCGGCGAGTTTTTCGAATTCCTCCATGGAAGGCAACTCGGAGATGTCCTTGAGTCCGAAACGGAGGAGGAATTCCTTGGTTGTCTTGTAGAGGATGGGTCGGCCGATGACTTGCTTACGGCCGGCGGTGGTGATGAGCTTGCGCGCCATGAGGGAGCCAAGGACACCACTGGAGTCCACACCGCGGATTTCGCCGACTTCGGGAGCCGTAACCGGTTGCTTGTAGGCAATGACGGCGAGGGTTTCGAGAGCGGGCAGGGAGAGCTTGAGAGCGGGCTTGAGACTGCGAACGAAGCTGCGGACGGCGTCGTGATACTCGGGCTTGGTAGCCATGCGGTATCCGCCGGCGATTTCGCGAATTTCAATGCCGCGTGGGGCCGACGCGTAGTCGGCGATGAGCTGGTTGAGGAGGCCGCGAAGGATATCGCGGACCTCGCGGTCCTGGATTCGAGCGAGGCGTTTGGCTTCCTGCTCGATGTCGGTGGGATCGGCTGGGGCTTCCGTTTCAGGGGTTGCGGCCTGGTCCGATTCCGGGGCTGGTGCCGAGACGGGTTCTACTGGTTCGTCTGCAGCGGGAGTTTCGGCGATTTCTTCAGAATTCAGGCCGAGCTGGGCTGACTCCGCTGCGAGAGATGCGGCTGCGGCAGTCTGTTCTGCTTTGAAGGCCAGGGCCTCCTCGGCAAACAGAGCTGCGAGCTGCGCCAGAGTGACTGGCTCTTCAGCGGCGTAGATTACGGCTTCCAGTTTAGGTATAAGGCTCATTAAAAAGAAGGCACCTTCAGTATCGTACCGGAATAAACGAAAGCTTGCCTGACTCCTTTGGGGGAGGGGGCGGAAAGTGGTTGATTTGAGATGGTTTCAGGGCTGCTGGAGAGGCAGGGGGGAAGCGAGGAGCCTGGGCGGCTAGGTGAGGTGGCGGAAGAGGAAGAAGAGGCCGCCGGAGAGGAGTGCGGCGCCGGGGAGGGTGAGGACCCAGCCCATGGCGATGGAGCGGATGGTGGACCACTGGAGTCCGCTGCCGTTTGCGGTCATGGTGCCGGCGATGCCGGAGCTGAGGACGTGGGTAGTACTGACGGGCATGCCGAATTGGTTGGCGGCGATGATGGTGCCCATGGCGATGACGCCGGCGGTGGCTCCCTGAGCGTAGTTGAGGTGCTGCTTGCCGATTTTTTCGCCGACGGTGATGACGATGCGCTTCCAGCCGACCATGGTGCCGAGGCCGAGAGCGAGGGCGACGGCGACCTTGACCCAGACGGGAATGAACTTGGTGGCATGGTCGAGATTGGAGTTGTAGTTGGTGAGGATGAGGTCGTCTTCTGCAGTGAAGACCGCGGGATGGCTCTTGTGGAGCAGGTTGAGGGAAGCGCTGACGACGTACATCTGGTTTCGAACGTTCTGCTGGTTGTCGGCAGGGACGGATTTGAGCTGCTTGTAGGGGCCGACTTCGCGGGAGATTTGGAGGATGGTGTCGCGGAGAGCGGGAAGGGTGTCGGGCGTGACCTTGTGGGAGTTGAGGTAGGTGGTGAGTTCCAGGCGGGGATCAGGAGTGGCGGCGCTGACGGCGACGTGATGATCGATGACGTGTGCGGCCTGCTCACTGACGGCGACGAAGGTGACGAGATCGGCGGTGCCCATGGTGTGGTTGAGGGCGTAGGCGGTGGGCATGGTGCCGATGAGGATGAGCATGATGAGGCCCATGCCCTTTTGTCCGTCATTGGAGCCGTGGCCGTAGCTGACGCCGGTGGAGGCACCGATGAGGAGGAGACGGATGGGGAATGGGGGTGGCTCACCGTCTTTGGGGGTGGTGAAGAGCTCAGGATAGTGGATGGTGCGGCGGGCAATCCACATGAGGAGAGCGGCGAAGCCGAAGCCGACGATTGGGGAGATGAGGAGAACGCGGAAGACCTTGATGACCTGTTCCCAGTCAACGCCGGCGGTGGAGTGGTGGGCGCTCATCCAGCCGTTGGCGAGGCCGACGCCGAGGATGGAGCCGATCATTGTGTGGGAGCTTGAGGCGGGAAGGCCGAGCCACCAGGTGCCGAGGTTCCAGAGGATGGCGGCGACGAGAAGGGCGAAGACCATGGCGAAGCCGGCGCCGGAGCTGACCTGGAGGATGAGTTCTGCGGGGAGGAGGGAGACCACGGCAAAGGCAACAGCGCCCGAGGAGGTGAGTACGCCGATGAGGTTCCAGATGCCGGACCAGATGACGGCGGCGAGGGGGTCCATGGAATGGGTGTAAATGACGGTGGCCACGGCATTTGCGGTGTCGTGGAATCCGTTGACAAATTCAAAACCGAGGGCGATGAGGAGGGCGAGGGTGAGGAGGAAGAAGGCAGGAGCGCCGACCTGGGAGACGTTGCCGGTATCGCTGGCGATGGAGAAGGCGCAGTAGCCGATGCCGAGGAGGATTAGGAAAAGGAATAGGCTTCCGGCAAATATGCCCGGACGCTTCTTCATTTTTTTCTCAAGCAGCGAACTGCCTGGTTCAGGAGCAACTAACGTTGCCATTCAGGAACGATCCCCAATCCTGCCGGGCTCTCCTGCATGGGAACAAGCAGGGTGAAAGCGCACGTCAGATTCACCTGATTTTAACACTGGGGTGGGTGGGAGGAAACTGCTGAATTTTATAGCGGGTGGCGGGATTTGGTGCTGGCGAGGGGAAATTGCACCAGGGATGGGGCAGGGCCGGGGGGTTAGCGCCAGTCGTCCTGGGCGCGGGAGGCGGCTTCGCTGATGACGGAGTCGAACTCAGTGTGTTTACGAATGAGGATTTCAGAGAAGAGGCGGTCCTGGCGGAGTTGGATGGCCTGGAGGCGGACGAGTTCGAGGAGGGCGAGGAACATGGCAACGACGGTGCGCGGGGTGCGCATGTTGCCGAGGAGGCGGGTGAGGGAGACGGGGCGGTCTTCCATGCTGAGGCGGCGGCCGAGGTACTCGATCATTTTGCCGACGTTGACCTGGTCTTCCTCGACATTGAGGACGGGGCGGGACTGGAGGCGCTCCATGACCTGGCGGAAGACGCGGACGAGATCGACGGTGTCGGCGGCGATCTCCTGGTCGGATTCGGCTTCTTCCTTGAAGTCGCGGATTCCTGGGTTGGACCAGGTGGCGGCCTCAAGCATTTGTTTCTGCTGGAGCATTTGGGCGGCATTTTTGAAGCGCTCGTGCTCGAGGAGGCGCTCGACGAGCTCGCGGCGGGGATCTTCGCCGGTTCCGTCTTCGGCTGCGGCGGCTTCGCGGGGGAGGAGCATTTTGCTTTTGATGTGGATGAGGAGCGAGGCCATGTAGATGAACTCGCCGGCGACATCGACGTCGGTGGCTTTGAGCTGCTCGACATAGCCGAGGAACTGTTTGGTGATGCGGGCGATGGGGATGTCGTAGATGTCGATGTCCTGCTTGCGGATGAGGTCAAGGAGGAGATCCATGGGACCATCGTAGACGCGGCCGATGTTGACGGAGAAAGGGAAGACATCGGCGGCTTCGACGGCCTTCTGGCGCGCTTTTGCCTGCTCGCTGGCCGGCTCGGGCGTGACGAGAAAGAGGTGCGCGTTGGATTTGGAGTCTTTCACTGGGGTGTCTTCCATGTCGTATCAACTATTTCAGAGGCGTGTAGTTGCTGAGAAGGGTGGTGATATCGACGGGGGCGGCATCGCCGACGGTGAGGGTGAATTCGCCAGACTGTTCGTGGACAGCGACAGGGACGGGGCCGGTTTTTGTCGCCTTTTTGGCCTTGGCGAAGCTCTCGACGAAGTACTTGGGGGGGACGATGAAGTCGTTGAGCCAGTTGCCGTTGTCGCTGCCGCAGAGGAGAACCCAGACGTCGTAGGACTTGGTGGGAATGGAGAATCTCCATTCGGCTGAGTCTTCGGATTCTGCCGCGGCAGTGGCGAAGACGCGCTTCTTTTTTGCTGGGAGAATGAGGGGCTCTTCGTAGACGCGCTCGGGGGAGAAGCCGGCGGTGGTGGGCTCAGAGAGAGCGATATCTGCCGGGATGAGTTGCTGCCAGGCTTTGCGGACTGCGGCTTCCGTGAGGAATGCGCCGAGCTGCCAGAGGCTAGTGGAGGAGGCGAAGTCGTAGCCTTTGGCGGCGACCTGCTGGACGGCCATGCGCGCCTGGAAGGTGCGGGCTTCCTCTGCGGTGAGGATGCGGGAGAGGTCGAGGACCTTGCGGGCTTCAAGCATGGTTTGCTCGGCGCGGGCCTCGGCCTTGCGGGATTGCTCGCGGAGCATATCCCATACGCCGGGAATGTCGGCCTCGTACTGCTGGCGGCGCTCAAAGAAGGGGGTGATGTGCTGTTGGACGGAGGTGGCGGCGGCGCGGCGACACTCCGAGCAGGTGCTGCGGGCGGCGCGGCAGTTGGAGAGCCATTCGACGGCGATGACGGGGAGGCTGAAGGCTTTGTGGAGGTCGGCGACGGGGCAGAGGTCGGGGTTGCCGGGGTCGGACTGGATGGCGCGCTGGCCGTTGGTGGACATGGAGAGGACTTTGGCTTCGACGGCCTTGGGGGATTCGGTGAGGCCGATGGTGTTGCCGTAGCTCTTGGACATTTTGCGGCCGTCAGTACCGGTGAGCTTGGGGGATGGGGTGAGGAGGACTTCCGGCTCTGGGAAGACGGTGGATTTGTAGAGGGAGTTGAATCGGCGGGCGACCTCGCGGGTGAGCTCGACGTGGGCGACCTGGTCCTGGCCGACGGGGACGTACTGGGGCTGATAGAGAAGGATGTCTGCGGACTGGAGGAGGGGGTAGCCGAGGAAGCCGTAGGTGGTGAGGTCCTTGGATGAGAGGTTTTCCTGCTGTTCCTTGTAGGTGGGGACGCGCTCGAGCCAGCCGAGGGGGGTGATCATGCTGAAGAGCAGGTGGAGTTCGGCGTGCTGAGGGACGTGGCTTTGGATGAAGATGGTGGAGCGCTGGGGGTCGAGGCCGGCTGCGAGCCAGTCAAGAGCGACGTCGATGGTGTTGAGCTTGATGCGGCTGGGGTCAGCGTAATCGGTGGTGAGGGCGTGGTAGTCGGCGATGAAGAAGTAGCACTCGTAGGCGTCCTGAAGATTGACCCAGTTGGCGAGGGCTCCCATGTAGTTGCCGAGGTGGAGCTTGCCGGTGGGGCGCATGCCGCTGAGGACACGGGGACGGTTGGTGGGCGCTACGTTATCAGACATGATTCCATCGATTCCGAGAGAGTTTCTGTTGAGGTAATTGTAGCTGGCGCATTATTTGCCGGCCCAGCGTGCGCCGAAGGCGCGGAGCTTGGCGAGGGTGGCAGCGGCCTGGCCACTGTCAATGGATTCGCGGGCCTGGAGGACGCCTTCCTTGAGGTCGGCAGCCATGCCGCAGGCGACGAGGGCGGCGGCGGCGTTGAAGAGGACGACATCGCGACGGGGGCCGGGGACGCCGGTGACGATGTCGTAAAGGATGGCGGCGTTTTGCTGTGCGTTGCCGCCGGAGATCTGGTCAAGGGGGGCGCGTTCGAGGCCGGCCATTTCGGGAGCGACGCGTGCGGCCTTGATGGTGTGGCCTTCGGGGGTTTCTTCGACGCGGACGGTGATGGATTCGGCGCTGAGGGTGAGCTCGTCGAGGCCGTCAGTGCCGTTGACAACGAAGGCGACGCGCTCAGTGGCGAGCTCGACGAGGGTGCGGCCGAGGAGGAGGCAGCGGCTGGGAGTGAGGGTGCCGATGACCTGGATGCGAGCGCGGGCGGGGTTGGTGAGTGGGCCGCAGAGGTTGAAGATGGTGCGGAAGCCGAGGGCGCGGCGGAGGGGGGCGACGGCCTTCATGGCGGGGTGCATGGTGGGCGCGTGGAAGAAGACGAAGCCGGTTTCGCGGAGGCACTCGACGGCGAGTTCGGGAGAGAGGGTGATGGGGACGCCGAGGGCTTCGAGGACATCGGCCGAGCCAACGAGGCTGGTGACGGCGCGGTTGCCATGCTTGGCGACGCGGGCACCGGCACCAGCAGCGACGAGGGCGGAGCCGGAGGAGATGTTGAAGGTGGTGCGGCGGCCGCCGCCTGTGCCGACGATGTCAACGAGGTTTTCGCGCTCTGAGTCGGTAAGGGGGACGGGGGTGGAGTTGGCGCGCATGACGTCGACAAAGCCGGCGAGTTCCGGAGCGAGTTCGCCGCGAGTGGCGAGGGCGGAAAGGAAAGCTGCGGCCTCAATCTCAGGGGTTTCGCCGGCGAGCATGGAGTTGAGCACGGCGCGGGCCTGCTCGCGGGTGAGTGCGGTTCCCTCTTCGGTGAGCGGACGCAGGATTTCTTTGACGATCGACATGGTTCCAGTATCGCAAACCAGGGCTGTGGCGAAGGCGTGGGGGATTTGCAATTTGGGGGAAGAGCGGGAAACAGAGGTTTGTCTGCGGAGCGATGGAAGTTGCAAAGCTGACGTCCCACCATATAAAACGGGAAGCGGAGGCTAAGGTGCCATTTAGCCCGTTCGCCAGCAAGACACTGCGAGAACACCTGTTGCGGGGTGCGGCTGGGATTGTGGCGTTTGTGGCGGCGTTTCGGATAGCGTTTACCCATCCGATGCTTGCACTGGTACTTGCGGTGGTGACGGTACTTTTCTTCCGCGGATGCCCGGTTTGCTGGACGACGGGGCTGATTGACACAGCGCACACGGCGTGGAAGAGCCGGAGGGAACGGCAGCCCGCCGAGTAAGCTTCTGGCTAAATTGCGAATGGACAGTAGACAGGCTGCGCTGGATTTGCGCCCAAAGCGGGACGGGCAGGGAGATGCCGGCTGGAGGGTTTGCCGCGTGTTTGCCGCATCCGATAGTATCGGAGATGCCGCGATTGGCCTTATTTGTCCAGCACGGGCAGAGTTAGACTTACGCGTTTCCATCAATTCCCCGCGTACTGCGCGGGCTGCGGCTAAAGGGAGACAATCCTTTGAAGATCCATGAGTTCCAAGCGAAAGCGATCCTGGCGAAGTACGGCGTGCCCGTACCCAGGGGCGTGGTGGCAAATACGCTGCCGGAGGCGGCCGAGGCCGCAAAAACCCTGTTTGCCAACGGCGCAACGGGCGTGGTGGTGAAGGCGCAGATTCATGCCGGAGGCCGCGGCAAGGGCGGCGGCGTGAAGGTAGTGCGCACGCAGGCTGATGCGGAAGCGGCAGCGGCGAAGATTCTTGGTATGCAGCTGATTACCCACCAGACCGGCCCGCAAGGCCAGAAGGTGCAGCGACTGCTGGTGGAAGAGACGGCCTCGATTGACCGGGAGCTTTACCTGGGAATCGTGCTGGACCGTGCTGTGGGCAAGCTGGTGTTTATGGCTTCCAAGGCGGGCGGCATGGAGATTGAGGAAGTTGCCGCGAAGGACCCGACGGCGATTGTGAAGGAAGTGATTGACCCGGCGGTTGGGCTGGCTGCCTACCAGGGCCGCAAACTTGCCTTTGCGCTGGGATTGAAGCCGACGCAGATCAACCAGGCGGTGGCGTTCTTCCAGAGCCTGTACAAGGCGTTTGTGGAGACGGATGCTTCGCTGGTGGAGATTAACCCGTTTATTACGACGACCGATGACAAGCTGTTTGCGCTGGACGCGAAAATGACCTTTGACGACAACGCGCTGTATCGGCACGCGGATGTGCGGGAGCTGCGCGATTTGGCGGAAGAGGATCCGCTTGAGGTGGAAGCGAGCAAGTACGCGCTGAACTACATCAAGCTGGATGGCTCGATTGCGTGCATGGTGAATGGCGCGGGCCTGGCGATGGCGACGATGGACATTATCCAGTACGCGGGCGGCAGCCCGGCGAACTTCCTGGATGTGGGCGGCGGAGCGACGCAGGAGCAGATTGAGCATGCGTTTGAGATTCTGCTGTCGGATGCGAGTGTGAAGGCGATCTTCATCAACATCTTTGGCGGGATTTTGCGTGTGGACCGGTTGGCACAAGGTGTGGTGGCTGCGGCGCGGAAGCTGAGCGTGACGCTGCCGATTGTGCTTAGGCTGGAAGGCACGAATGTGGAAGAGGGCCGGCAGATTCTGAAGGAATCGGGCTTGAACTTCCAGGTGGGATCAACGATGAAGGAAGCGGCAGACTTGGTTGTCGCAGCAGCAAAGGTGGGGGCATAAGATGGCCGTACTCGTCGATAAGAACACTCGTTTGATTGTGCAGGGCATTACGGGCAAGGAAGGGACTTTCCATGCCAAGGGCGCTGCCGAATACGGCACCAACGTTGTGGGTGGTGTGACGCCCGGCAAGGGCGGCACGACCCACGAGGGCTGGCCGGTTTTCAACACCGTGGCTGAGGCTGTGGACGCGACGGGCGCGAATGCGACGGTGATTTTTGTGCCGCCGCCGTTTGCCGCGGACGCGATTCTGGAAGCGGAAGGCGCGGGATTGCCACTGATTGTGTGCATTACCGAGGGCATTCCGACGCTGGACATGGTGAAGGTTTGGTCGAAGATCAAGGGCTCGAGTTCGCAGCTGATTGGGCCGAACTGCCCTGGTGTGATTTCGCCGGGGAAGGCCAAGATTGGCATTATGCCGGGCCGGATTCACCTGGAAGGGTCAATCGGGATTGTGTCGAAGTCTGGCACGTTGACCTATGAGGCTGTGCACCAACTGACGCAGCGCGGGATAGGGCAGTCGACGGCGATTGGCATTGGCGGCGACCCGATTATCGGGACGACGCACATTGACGCGCTGAAGCTGCTGAACGAAGACCCCGACACGGAAGCGATCATCATGATTGGCGAAATTGGCGGCGCGGCTGAGGAAGCGGCGGCGGCCTATGTGAAGGAGTTCGTACGGAAGCCGGTGGTTGGCTTTATTGCGGGGCAGACGGCGCCTCCGGGACGCCGGATGGGCCATGCTGGCGCGATCATCTCAGGCGGGCAAGGTACCGCAGCCGAGAAGATGAAGGCGATGCGCGAGGCCGGGATTCACGTGGTGGTTTCGCCTGCGGATATTGGGGCGAAGCTGGCCGAGGTGATTGGGCGGTAGTTTGCAAGCAAGGAAGTACGGAAAGGGCCCACCGGGATGGTGGGCCTTTTTTGCGTTTGATGGGGTATCGTCAGTTTTTGGCGGAGTTGATTTCGTCGGAGAAGCGTTCGATGGAGAGGGCTTCGATGCCGGGAGAGACGGTGGTCATCTCGGGCTGGCTGCGGGATTTGCGATGGACGATGATGGAGCGGGCGACGCGGTCCCCTGCGGCTTTTTTGAGTGCGAGCATGGGTTTGGCCATGGTGGTTTGAACGGTGCGCCCGGCCTTGGCTTCGACGAGCCAGAACTTTGCATTGGGCTTGGGTATGAGGAAGTCCACTTCGAGTCCCTGCTGGTCGCGGAAGCAGTAGAGTTCCTTGCGCTGGCCGCGGTTGATTTGGCTTTTGAGGATTTCCGCGGCGAGATGGCCTTCAAAGATTGCGCCGAGGAATGGAGAGCGCTCGAGTTCGGCCTGGGTCTGGATGCCGAGCAGGTAGCAGGCCATTCCGGAGTCGCCCCAGTATATTTTGGGAGATTTGACAAGGCGCTTGCCGAAGTTTTCGAAGTAGGGGGGGACGAGGATGATTTGGCCGGTGATTTCGAGGATGTAGAGCCACTCGGTGATGGTGGGGACGGTGACGCCGAGAGGAGCGGCGAGGTCGCTCTTGTTGAGGAACTGGCCGTGACGGCTGGCGACGAGGGAGAGAAAGCGGCGGAAGGTGGGCAGGTCGCGGACCTGGGTGATGGAGCGGACGTCGCGCTCGATGTAGGTCTGGAGGTAGGAGGCAAACCAGAGTTCGCGGCCAGCGGGGCGGGCGAGGACTTCAGGAAAGCCGCCTTTGAGGAGGTCAACTTTGGGGGATTCGGCGCGGCTGAAAGGGAGCAACTGGAGGACGGCGGCACGGCCGGCCATGGATTCGGTGATGCCCTGCATGAGGGGGGCTTCCTGCGAGCCGGTGAAGAGCCACTGGCCCATGCGGCGGGGATGGGCGTCGATGATGGAGCGGACGTAGCCGAGCAATTGCGGGGTGTTCTGGATTTCGTCGAGGATGACGGGGAGGCGGAGGCTTTCGAGGAAGGATCGGGGGTCGGAGCGGACACGGTCCTGGATGTCGGGGTCTTCAAGGAGGACGTACTGGGCCCTGGGGACGGCGGTGCGGAGGAGCATGGTTTTGCCGGCGCGGCGGGGGCCGGTGAGGACGACGGCGGGGAACTGCCGCATGGCTTTTTCGAGGAAGCCGGCCTGTCTGCGAGCTATGGGCATGTTGAGTATTTTAAAGCGGTATTTTAGATTACTCAAGAACTATCTGAGAGGAACCCAGACCTGCGGAGAGGAGACGAAGGGCGCGATGGAGGGAGCGAGGATGCCATGATTTGGCTTTGCCAGGGGCGGTTGTTTTGAGAAATTTAAAGTGACGTTTTATAAAACTCATGCTTTTTGGAATCAGGAAAACGGAGAAGACGAGGAGTGGGGCTTGTGAAAGAAGGCCTGCATTGACTGGGGCAAACGTGTAGTGAAGGGCGCTCCCCGCATGAGGGTGCGGGGAGCGCGGGTGATTACCAGATGCGGCAGGGTTTCGGGGAGACCATGGGCTGGCCCGGCTTGCAGGCGAAGCTCTTGGCGAACTCGGGCAGGTCGCGGAGGATGGCGTTGGTGCGGTACTCGTCCGGGGAGTGGGAGTCAGTGAGCGCGCCGGAGCGGAGCTGCTCGGGGCGGGTCTGGGTGCACCACTGCTGGGCGTAGGCGATCCAGAAGCGCTGCTCGGGGGTATAGCCCTCAGTTTTGGCGGCCATGTCGAGGTGAGCGTCGTGGGTTTTTTCGAGCCAGGCGATCCAGGCGAGCCAGAGTCCGCCGAGATCGGCGAGGTTTTCGCCTAGGGTCATTTTGCCGTTGAGGTGAACGCCGGGGACGGCCTCAATGGCGTTGTACTGGTCAACCATGCAGTCGGCGCGGGTATTGAATTTCTTTTCGTCGTCGTCGGTCCACCAGTTGCGGAGGTTGCCGGCGGCGTCGAACTGGCGGCCTTCGTCGTCGAAGCCGTGGGTGAGTTCGTGACCGATGGTGGAGCCCATGTCGCCGTAGTTGGCGGCGTCATCTTCCTTGCCGCTGAAGAAGGGGGGCTGGAGGTAGCCGGCGGGGAAGTTGACGTTGTTCTGCTGGGGGTCGTAATAGGCATTGACGGTGGGCGGGGACATGTACCAGTCGTCGCGGTCAACGGGCTTGCCGATTTTGGCTATATCACGGGCATGGTTGAAGGTGGAGTAACGTTCGCGGTTGCCGAGCAGGTCGCCGCGGCGGATTTCAAGAGTGGAGTAGTCGCGCCAGTGGTTGGGGTAGCCGATTCGGTTGACGACGCCGTGGAGCTTTTCTTTGGCTTTGACCTTGGTTTCCGGGCTCATCCAGTCGAGGGAGTCGATGTCTTTTTCCATGGCGCGCTCGATGGCGAGGGTCATGTCGAGGGTGCGCTGCTTGTCTTCGGGGGGGAAGTATTTGGCGACGTAGACCTGGCCGAGGGCTTCGCCCATTTCGCGGTCGATGCGGCTGGTGCAGGTTTTCCAGCGCTCTTCCTGTTTTTCGGCTCCGCGGAGGATGTGGGAGTAGAAGTTCCAGTTTTCGTGGTCGAAGGCCTGGGGCAGGCTGCCGGCTGCGAAGGCGTGGAGGAGGTGCCAGCGGAGGTAGGTTTTGATGGCGTCGAGAGGGGTGGCGTCGATGAGGGTGTTGACGCCAGCCATGAATTTGGGCTCAGAGTTGTTGATTTTGCCGGAGGCGGGGGCGTGGAAGGCGGCGAGGTAGGGGGCGAGGTTGAAGTGGGTGAGTTGCCCGGAAAGGGTAGCGATGTCGGAGGGGTGGTTGAGGTTCTGGGGGTCGCGCATTTCGACGCGGGTGAGGGTGGCCTCAGCGAGGGTGGTTTCAAGCTGGAGGATGGTCTTGGCGTCGGCGGCAGCCTGGGTGTCGGATTCGCCGGCGAGGGAGAGGATTTTTGCGACGTGGGCGAGGTATTGGTTGCGCTGCTCGACGGACTTGGCGTCGGTGCGGGTGTAGTAGTCGCGCTCGGGGAGGCCGAGGCCGCCGGACGCGAATGAGGTGATGACAGATGTGGAGTCGGATAAGTCCTGGTCAGAGCCGATGGAGAAGAATGCGCCGACGCCGATGACTTGCAGGTGTCCGAGGAGGGCGGGCAGATCGGACTTGGAGTGGAGGGCGGCGATGCGATCGAGTTCGGGCTGGAGGGGTGCGATGCCGAGCTTGTCGATGGTGGCGGTATCCATGCAACTTGCGTATTCGTCGCCGATTTTCTGCTCGTTGGGGGTGCGGGTGGCGCCACCGGCGGCGGAGGCCTCGAGGATTTCGCGGAGGTGCTGGCGGTTGAGTTCAAAGAGCTCAGTGAAGCGTCCGTAGGAGGTTTGGTCGGCGGGGAGGGGGTTGCGGGCGAACCATCCGTCGCAGGAGAACTTGTAGAAGTTTTCGCAGGCGGGGACGGAGGTGTCGATGAGGGAGGTGTCAAAGACGCGCAGGGGGTGGGCAGTGGCAGGCTGTTGGGCGCGGGCCGGGAGGGCGGCGAGGAAGGTGAAAGCGGCGGCAAAAGCCAGAGTACCGAGAGAATTGCGGCGCGAAATCATGCAGATGACTTTAGCAGACGGAGGAGGGGGCTGAAAGTGGGATGGGGATAGAGATTTGAGCCAATTACAATAGAGAGACCGAGGTTACCTAACCCCGAGGAGTTATCCAGTGTCCCAGCGTACATTCAGCATCATCAAGCCCGACGCAGTTCGCAAGGGCTATACCGGCGCCATTCTGGCGGAGATAGCCAAGGCGGGTTTCCAGATTGTTTCCGTGAAGAAGCAGTCGATTTCGAAGAAGCAGGCCGAGGGTTTCTATGCGGTTCATGCGGCGCGTCCGTTCTTTGATTCACTGACAACGTTCATGTCTTCAGGGCCGATTGTGCTGCTGGTTCTGGAGAAGGAGAACGCGATTGTGGACTTGCGCGCGCTGATGGGCGCGACGAACCCGGCGAATGCTGCCGAGGGGACGATTCGCAAGCAGTTTGCGGGCTCGATTGAAGAGAATGCGATCCATGGATCGGATGCGCCGGAGACGGCCGCATTTGAGATTGGGTACTGGTTTGCCGGCCACGAGCTGGTGTAGTTGAAGACGGACCAGGTTCCCCAAACGCAAAGGAGAAGGGCCGGATGTCCACGATTCGACCGGGCTTGACCGTGATTGTTCCGACATACCGGCGGCCTTTCGAGTTTGACCGATGCCTGCGGGCGCTGGAAGGGCAAAGCCTTGCTCCGACTGGAGTGCTGATTACCTGCCGTGAGAACGATGCGGAGACGCTGGAGTATCTTGCGGGCAGGGATCGGCCGTTTCCGGATGCGCGGGTGGTGATCTGCGAGGAGCCGGGGGTTATATTTGCGCTGAATCTGGCGTTTAATGCGGTTGAGACGGAGTATTTCGCAATCACGGATGATGACAGTGTTCCCTACCCTGACTGGCTGGAGAAGATTGCGGCCCGGTTCCGGGAGTTTCCGGATGCGACTGGGGTTGGCGGGCGGGACCATGTTTTTGAGACCGACCTGAATATGTGGCTGGAAGGCGCGGCGTCGGAAGTGGGTAAGGTTGCGTGGAACGGGTCGAGCGTGGGCAACCACCATATTGGGGTGGGGCCGGCGCGATATGTGGATTTGCTGAAGGGCGTGAACATGGCCTTTCGGACGGCGGAGTTTGGGGATGCGCGGCTGGATGCGAGGCTGAGGGGCAAGGGCGCGCAGTATGGGTGGGAGCTGCAACTTTGCCTTTTGCTGAAGCAGCGTGGCAAGAAGCTGGTGTATGACCCGGCGATTCTGGTGGATCACGTGATTGGTGCGCGCCCGATGTCGGAGCACCGGAGCCTTTTCAACGTATCGCAGGTGTATGACGAGTCGTTTAACCGGTTTCTGGTGATGTACGAGTTTCTTGGAACGCGGCCGTTTGGCTGGTTTCGGCAGTTGGTATACACGGCGTTCAATGCGCTTCGGGGTACGAGGCGATATCCGGGATTTGCTGTGTTCGTGTATCTGCTGGCGAGTGGCCGTCGCGATGCTTTCCTGCAGTGGAAGACGATACTTTCGTCGATTTCTGCTGCGATGCGGACGGCACGCCAGCGGTAAAAAGCAAATGGAGTATGGGGTGAGATGGGCAGGGCGGCGTGGGTTGCTGCTTGTGGGCGGAGGTGTGCGCGCGGGGGAGTGTCGAGTATGCTGTGGGCATGGAATATACGGAGATTCATGGCAGGCAGGTTTCCAGGGTAGGGCTGGGGACGTGGGCGATTGGCGGATCGGAATGGGGCACGGTGACCGATACGGAGGCGATTGCCACTTGCATTGGCGCGGTAGAACGGGGCATCAACCTGATTGACACTGCGCCTATCTATGGGCACGGGCGGGCGGAAGAGATTGTGGGCCGGGCGATGCGGGAGTTGGGTAGCCGGGAGGCGTTTTACATTGCCACCAAGGCGGGGCTGAACTGGGAGCTGACGCCGGGAGACCCAGGGTGCTACGCGGACAGCAGGCCGGAGCGGTTGCGGATGGAGCTGGAGGAGAGCCTGCGGCGGTTGCAGACGGATTTTATTGACCTGTACCAGGTGCACTGGCCGGATACGACGGTGCCGGTGGAGGAGACGGCGGGAGTGCTGGCGGAGTTTGTGCAAGCGGGAAAGGTGGGGGCCGTGGGGGTGAGCAACTACAACGTGGGGCAGATGGAGACGTTTGCGCGGGTGATGCCGCTGGCCACGAACCAGCCGCCGTACAACCTGTTTGAGCGGGAGATTGATGCGGAGACGCTGCCGTGGTGCCGGGAGCATGGGGTGGCGGTGCTGACGTACAGCTCGCTGTGCCGGAGCCTGCTGGGCGGGCGGCTGCGGGTGGATACGGAATTTGCGGAAGGGGATGTGCGGCGGGAAGATCCGAAGTTCCAGCAGCCGCGGTATGGGCAGTACCTGGCGGCGGTGGAGCGGCTGAAGGAGTTGGCCCGGGAGCGGTACGGTAAGACGGTGATTGAGCTGGCGGCGCGGTGGGTGCTGGACCGGCCGGGGGTGAGCGTGGCGCTGTGGGGAGCGAAGCGGCCGGAGCAACTGGACGCGGTGGCCGGCGTGGTGGGCTGGAAGCTGGATGCGGCGGCGATGGCGGAGATTGACCGGATTGTGGCGGAGTGCGTGACGGATCCGGTGGGGCCGGAGTATCTGACGCCGGCAGTGCGGTAGGGATAGGAATTGGGAAAGACAGAAGGGGGACTCGGAATGAGTCCCCCTTGATGTTTTGGTGTAAGTGGATTTAGCGCTTGGACTTGAATTTGTAGAGGACGCCGACGGAGATGCCGAAGTTCCACTGGGTGTGGGGGTAGCCGGAGGTGCCGTCGTAGCCGGTGAGCAGGGCGTCAGGGGTGACACGGAAGGCCCAGTGGGCGGAGCGGTTGAGGTCGAGGTGACCACCGATAGCGCCGCCGAGGGCGGTCTGGTTGGTGTAGAAGCCGGCCGGGCCGGTGGGGCCGGGGGTGTTGCCGCGAAGGTCTGTGTTGAAGTCGCCATAAGCGCCGCCCGCGAGTGCGTGAAGGACGACGGAGGCGTGCTTATTGTGAATCCACTGGTACTCAGGACCGGCGAGGAACATGTACTGGGCGACGAAGAGGCCGCTGAGGTGGTCGGGATTGGGAGCGGTGCCGCTGGTGCCGAGATAGCCGCGGGCGGAGCCTTCGAGACCCCAGCGCTTAGAGAGCCAGTAGGAACCGGAAAGATCGAGGCCGCCGAGGTCAGCACCCTCGCGGAGGTTGGGCCCGGCGTGGATGTGGCCGGAAGCCAGACCGACGGAGAAATCGAAGCGGTTGTCGTAACGGACGCCCGCGAGAGGGTCGATCTGGATGTAGGTTCCGTTGGTGCTCTGGATGGGACCTGAGGTTGCCTGAGCGTGCAGGACGGTGCCGGCCATGGAAAAAGCAGCGGCGACCAGAAGGGTGGCAAGGGTGTTGGCGAAGCGCATCACTCTCCTATGGTAAACGGCCAAAGCGGGGCAAAACAAACAATTCCGACACGTTGGCGGGGTAGATGGGGCTGAGTATTGGACAGCCTGGGAAGGGATTGGTGTGCAGGGAGGGAGGTAGGGATGTTCAGCAGTGTTCGAGCCAGCGGGCCCAGAGGAGGTAGCGGGCGGTCTTGAGGAGTTCGACGGCCTGGGAGGCGTGGGAGTAGGCGCCGGATTCCATGGCGGAAGGGGCGGGGTGCATGCGCCAGAGAAGGGGCTGGGGGAGATTGGAGAAGATCATGGCGGCGCGGGGGAGGTGGGATGCGCTGCTGATGACCTCGGCAGAGTGGAGACCGGCTTGGGAGAGGATGGCGGCAGAGTAGCAGGCGTTCTGGATGGTGTCCTGGGCGCGAGGCTCGATGAGGAGGACGCCGGGTGGGATGCCCAGAGCCTGGGCGACGCGCGCCATAACCTGAGCCTCAACGAATCGATTGTGGGCGGGGCCACCGGTGAGAAGGATGCGGGGAGCGACGCCGCGCTGGTACTCGCGGACGGCTTCGGTAACGCGGTCGAGCTGGGTGGGGGTGGGGTTGCCGTCGCTGTCGGCGGGGGTACCGAGGACAAGGATGGCGTCGAAGTGATGGGCGGTGGTGTTTTGGAGGGGCTGGAGTCGGCGGGCGAGGAATGCCGAGGCGAAGATGCCGGTAACGATGAGGATGGCCGCGAGGATGAGGCGGCCGCGCCATCCCAGAAGGGGGCGGAGATGGCGGGCGGGGCGGCGGGGTAGACGGCGGGTGGGCATGGTTGGATACCTGGTTATAGCGTATCGGGAAGGCCGAGGGGAGTATCGAGAGAGGTGAGGGCGATTTCTGCGAGGGGTTTGCGGGAGCGGGGGGCGAGTTCGCGCTCGAGGTATTTCTCGTCGTTGAGGGCGGAGGGCTCAGCCTGGTGGCCGAGGGCGATGACGGCGCCGAGAAGATGGTCTTCCGTGAGGCTGAATGCGTGGCGAGCGGAGTCGCGGTCAAAGCCGCCCATCTGGTGGACGGAGAGGCCGAGGGCGGTGGCCTGGAGGGAGAGCTGGGAGACGGCCTGACCGAGGTCGTAGAGGGCGTAGTGGTTGGTGCGGCCACTGGCGGTGCGAGTGCGGGCGAGGCCGAGGATGAGTACGGCGGCGTTGACGGCCCAGGACTGGTTGGCGGCGACGAGGGAGGCGAAGAGGGAGTCCCAGGTGGGCGTGCCTTTGACGCCGACGAGGAAGATCCATGGCTGCTCATTGGAAGAGGAGGGTGCCCACTGGGCGGCGGAGAGGAAGCTATGGATTTCGGCGGGGGTGACGGGCTGGTCGGCGAAGGCGCGGGGGCTCCAGCGGCGGCGGATGGGATCTGCGAGGGATTCAACGGCTACGAGCTTGTGCTGGTTGAGTTCGGCTTTGGAGATAGTCATGGGAAGGATGGCTCCGGGAAGGTATTCCCTTCCCTTTGGATGCGTGCAGCGCCAGATAGATTCCTTAGCCGACGACGACGCGGGCGATGGAGGTTTCGAGGATGTCGGCGGTGAAGAGGAGGTCAGTGGCGCGACGGGTGCGGCGGCGGAAGAGGGCGGCGGTTTCGCAGAGGACGACGATGTCTTCGATTTCGGCGGGGTTCATGGCTTCGGCTAGGATGCGCTCGGTGAAATCAGCTTCCGACATGCCCTCAATACGGAAGCCGCGGCGGCGTGCTTCGGCGAGGTAGAAGTCGGCGACCTTGGCCATCATGCTGCGGATGTCGGCGGCGACTTCGTCGGGGATTTCGCGGCGGTGGACGCCCTCAACAAGTGCGCCGGGGAGGACAAGCTTGATGCCGAAGAGGTTGTCGAGGTCGCTGTCGGGCTCAAAGCTGGTGGCGGTGGCGACGACGAGGACGTTCTGGCGCTCGGAGGTGCTTTCAATGAGGGCGTCGAGTTCGGTGAGGACTTCGGGGTCGCTTTCCTTGTAGGCGAGGTCGATGCGGGGGAGGAGGAGCATGACCTTTTTGCGCTTGTAGCTGTGGACGAGGCTTTTGGCTTTGGCGAGGGCGTCAGAGTCGCGGGGGTTGTAGACGGTGACGAGGCGCTCCATGCCGGTGATTTTGGCGAGGGTTTGAGCGAGGGACTTTTTGCCGGTCTGGTTGGGACCGATGATGAGGATTTCGTTGCCGATTTTGAGTTCCTGATAGGCGGCAGGAAAGCGGGCACGGTCGACGAGGTCTTCAATGGAGGTGAGGAGGTCGTCGAGGCCGGCGAGGCGGGGGGTGAGGCGGGAGACTTCTTCGTCTTCGAGGGAGAGGTCGATGCGGGACTTGCGCTTGCGGGCGTCGGTGACGAACTCAATGAAGGCGGGGAGGGCGGCGACGGAGCCGATGATGGTGGCGAGGACGAGGACCTGCTCCGTGAGGAGGAGTGCGCTGTCGCTGCCGGCGGCTGGGTCGAACATGGAGCCAGCATAGCAGGGAAACAGCTTGCTGCCGTCAGCTTTCAGCTTTTAGCTGGTTGGACTGGGCTGGAAAGGGGTCTGGAAAAAGGCGCAGAGCGGTGAAAGTTTTGGAGATTCCGTAAGGAACGGGTGGAGTGGGGTGGTTGATGGCCGCAAGAGGACAGGCCGAATCCAAGGGGGATTCGGCCTGGCGGGTTTTTGCTGCGGGCTAGTTGGCAGTTTCAGTGAAGGAGATGGTGGTGCCGCCGGCGGCGAACTGGGATTGGGCGGTGACGGTGACGGGGCCCTTGGCGGCGGGGAGGGTGAGGGTGACGGAGGCGACGCCGGAGCCGTTGGCTTTTGCGATGACGGTGGAGCCGGTGGTGGTGCCGTTGGAGAGGGTTCCGGCGGAGGTGGTGAAGAGGATGGCCGCGCCGCTGGCGGTGACACCGGATGCGCCGGGATTGAGGGTGACGGTGAGAGGCTGGGGAAGCGCGGAGCCGGCACTGGCGGTCTGATTGTTGCCGGTTTGCGTGAGGGTGCCGGCGGGGTTGGCGACGATAATCCAGCCGGCCTGGGTTTGGGTGGCGGAGCCGTCTGTGCCGGTAACGGTGTAATGGCAGAAGCCGGGGGTTGCGCCGGGGGCGACGGTGATGGCGCCGGGCTGGGTGGGGGTGAGGGCGGCGTTGGTGATGGTAAGGGTGCCGGTGCAGGCTGCACTGCCCTCGAAAGCGTCAAAGACGGCAGTGGAGAGGGTGACGTTGGCGGTGCCGCTGCTGATGGCAGGGTGGAGGGTAGCAGTGCCGGAGGCAGGGATTTCGAGGTCGTCGGGGTTGAGGAACCACTCCGAAGCCGGCGGGGTGGCCTGAGTGCCGGTGACGACGAGCAGGGTGATGCTGTAGGGAGGGAAGGTTTGGTTGGCGGACCAGGCGGCGGAGGCGGAGGCGACGATGGTGCCGGGCCTGGTGGCGGCGAGGGTGTAAGCGGTGTAGCTGGAAGGGGTGAAACCGGAGAGGTTGAAGGAGGTTTGGGCGGCGTTTTTGGGGTCCTTGTTGACGATGAGAAGCGTCATGGCGGTGCCTGCAGAGTTGAGCGCGGCATAGCTGGTGACGAGGCTGGAGGTGGTGGATGAGGCGACGGAGAGGGTGCCGAAGGCGTGGTGCGCGCCGTCGTAGTTGGTGAAGAGCTTGAGTGCCTGGTAGTTGGGGTTGGGGGAGACAGGACCGGACCAGCGGGTGGCGAAGGAGAGGCCTTCGCGGCCAAAGATGCCGTAGGCGTCGGCGTCGCCGAGGGCGGTGGAGAAGTCGTTCTCCTTGTAGAAGGCGGCGGACCACTCTGTAAAGGCGAGGGGGGTGCCGGGATAGATGGCGTTGACCATCGCCTTGAAGCGCGGGATGCGGAAGGGGATGGTCTTGTTTGGCTGAGTGGAGGTGGCCCAGGGCTGATTGATGGTGCCGGCGGTGCTGACGTAGGTGGGGTCCCAGTAGTCGCGATAGATGTCGGCGGAGAGGGCCTGGAGTTGGGCGGTGGTGAGGCCGGAGGTGTTGGCGTCGGGGTAGGCGTGGATGTCAAAGACATCGAGGGTGCGGGCGCCGTGGACCTGGTCGAGCCAGTTGACCTGATTGAGCCACCAGGGGAGGAAATCGATGCCGGCGTGGGCGGTTTTGTCGTCGCCTGCTGGGCCGACGTTCCAGTAGAACCACCAGCAGCAGGAGACGGGGCCAAAGCGGACGGCGGCGGGGTCCCAGGCTTTAACGCCGGCTGCCTCGGACTGGTAGGTGCTGGCGAGCTCGTCGTACCCGGCGGCGGTGGGGTGGACGTCGCGATGAGTTCCGCCCCAGATGTCGGTCTCGTTGTCCATGTCGTAGAAATGGCAGGAGTTGATGGTGGAGTAGGGGACGGAGCAGGTGGCGGAGCCGAAGGCGGTGGCGAGGGCCTTGGTCCAGGCGTCGCGGTAGAGGCAGTTGCCGGAGGGGCAAGCCTGGGAGGTGGTGTCGAGGATGGGATAGTAGGCGGTGGTGACGGCACTGGTGGTGACGGGGGTGGAGCAGTCGGATTTGAGGCCGTTGCCGGCGTCGGAGTTGTAGGGATCGGTGGCGCATTGCGCGCCGTAAGTGGCGACGGAGTAGCTCCAGTTGTGGTTGCTGGAGGACTCATTTTCGCGGGCGACCCAGCCGATCATGTTCATGGTGGTGATGGGGTGGGAGCCCTGCGCAATCATGTCAGCGACGAATTGGACGGAATCGGGTTCAGAGCCGCCGAGGTTGTAGTCGCTGAAGTACCAGTCGTTGTCTGCGTTGTAGGTGTGGAGCTTCCAGTTGTAGGTGGTGGAGGCATTGCCGCCCCAGCGGGCGAAGGTGGTGCCGGAGTCGCCGATGGCGGAGACGTTGCCGCCGTAGACGAAGGGACTGATGGTGTGGCGGTTGGCGAGGGTGTCGATGTTGACGGTGACCGAGGTGGAAGTGCCGGTGGTGACGGTGACGGTGGCGGTGCCGGATGCGGATTTGTAGCTGGCGGAGGCGGCAGAGTCGGGGGTGTAGGTGGCGGTGAGGGTGGCGGTGCCGGTGGCAAGGGCACCAGCCGGGATGGTGATGGAGGCGGTGCCCGAGGCGAGGGTGGTGGAGGCGGAGCTGTAGCTGCCACTGGCGAGAACGATGGCGCCGGTTGGGGTTCCGCTGGAGCCTGCCGCGGAGACGGTGACGGAGAGGCTCTGGGTGGTGGCAACGGTGGAAAGGGCAGGCGCGACGGTGATGGTGGGCGCAGTGATGGCGGAAGTGACGGTGACGGATGCGGAGCCGGAAGCACTGTTGTAGGCGGTGGAGCTGGCAGTGTCCGGCGTGTAGCGGGCGGTGAGGGTAACGGAGCCGGTGGCGAGAGAGCCGACGGGGATGGAGATGGAAGCTGAGCCGGCGGAGAGAGCCGTGGCGGCGGAGGTATATGCGCCGCTGGAGAGGACGACGGAGCCCGAGGGGATAATTCCTGAGCCGGTAATGGTGATGGTTACGGCAAGGGCCTGCGCGGTGGTGATGGAGGACGAGGCAGGCTTGACGGTGACGGTGGGTGTGGTGGGGTTCTGGCCGCCACCGCCGCCACCGGAGGAGCTGCCGCCGCCACCGCAGGAGGCAAGAGAAAGGGTGGCTGCGAGGAGGGCGGTGAGAGAAAAGTAAGCCGTAAATCGATTCATCGGAACCCCAGGGGGAAGAGATGAGGGAATGATATTCGATTTGGGGGATGGCTGCGGGAAAAGGTTTTGGGAGTTGGTGGCGAGGGGACCGGTGGGCTCTGCGACGGAAAACAGTTTGTGCTGGCGTTCGTGTGCGAGGGGATGAATAATGCTCTCACTCGGAGTATTCCCCGCTCTGGATTGCAGAAAATCGAAAGGCCCCGAAATGGCTCTGGATGGACTTGGATTGCCGTTTCGCGCGGCGCATACGACGCGCAAATCTTTACCAACGACCGCGAGAAGCTGGGAGCCGCGCTGGGGCATGATGTCTCGCACAGCAGCGCCCATGCGCCGGAGATGAAGCCAGAACAGAAGCAGGAGCAGGCCGTCACGCCGCAACGGGAGATTGCGCCGAAGCAGGAGCAGGGAGAAGTGTACGCGCCGGAGCAAAAATAGACCACATGGCGCCGCGTTAGCGGCGTGACGTGGCGGAGTAAAAGGAGACCACCCCGCCAGGCGTTGATTTCACGGACAAGC
>CAIVDV010000009.1 GCA_903904755.1 uncultured Acidobacteriaceae bacterium
GGGCTTCTGGAAACGATAGAACTGCTTTTCGCCGGTTGACTTCTCTTGGACCTCGTAGCCGCCCGCGCGCACAAACTCCCAGAATGCCCGGACAAAGGCGCTATCCAACGCCTCGACAAAGAGAACGATGTCCAGGTCCTTGGTGGCCCTGAATGGGAGGCCGGCGCCGTTCATGGCAATATCGCATGCGGCACCGCCGATGAGTACATAGCGATCGGCAAAATTCCGGAAGTGCTCGCGAAAGACCTCCAACCCCTTCACCATTTGAATTTCTCCATCATCTCTTCCAACGCGGTTTCAGTGCGCTCGTCGCGGTCTTCCTTCAGGGAAAGATAGAGCGATAACGGATCGACGATGCCATCTTCGGCGAAGAGCACTGGCGGATACCACCAGACTTCAACCTCACTGGCATCCGGATCCTGTGCCGGAACCTCATTGATCTTGTGCCGTTGCCGAAGGGCTTTCCAATCATCACGGCTCAGCGCATAGGTCGTGTACTCTGGCGGTGCCAGCATGCTGAATCGCGCCAATGCTGTGAGTCCAGCTCGCATAGCGCCTTCCAAGCCTGAGGCGCGGCGGATAAAAAGCCGCTTGCTCACCGGGCTGCGGAGAAAGGGCAGAGCCTTCTCCCATATCTCTTTTCGGCCTCCAACGAAACGCAGGCAACGCTCCCGGCCGCGGACCGTGACTTCAGCAAGGTTCGCCGCCTCCAACTGGTCAAAGGCGCGGGTCATCGTCATGGCCGAGTATCCCAACCGCGGGGCCATTTCGGCAGGAATCAGCACCTGCCCTGCATCGCGGAGCAACGCATGGAGGACCACAACCTGCGTGGACGGGCTGAAGGTGGGAGCCTCCTCGCGGATTCTGCGGAAGTGCTCGCGCAAATCAATCGCCAGCATGGGCAGGTACATCTGGTTGCCTGGAACAATAAACGGAACCTTATGTTCGATCAACCGCTTCCTGTTGTACGCCGTCACCTGCGCGCGGACATAGATCAGGTCCGCTTGCTGCCTGGCCTGGAGCATGTCCATGTGCTTGCGTACCGTTGCCGGCGCCTGCTCCTCGGGGTTGGAATCAATGATGAGAAGGGCGCGCAGTCCGAGCAGTTCCGCCTGCGCGAATTTGTACCTCTCCCTGAGGACGGGCGGCAAATTGCCTGCTCCTCGCCAAGGCGCAGTCTTCACCGTGGCGCCCAGGGCGTCGTGAACATAGCGCTCGAGTTCCTGGAGTTCGGGTTGCACCTGCGACTCCGCCACAATGGATATGCACGATAGCATAGCACATGTGATCGTGCATTTCAAGTGTTATATTGACAAGCGGCGCACTGCGACACGATCAGCCCATTGGCCGCATGGTGTGCACACACTTTACCCGCAAAATACCGAGGGGTATCTACATAGGCGGAAGCCGTTGGTCTATGAGATGATTTCGCTTTTGGAGAGTCTCGTTCCGCATGAGCGATTTCAAAGAGGGTCTATACGATCAGCTGGTAACTCGGCATGTCCGGGAGTTCCTTGACCTGCAAGCCGCACAAGGACTGAAATCGTCGATCGAAGAGCTTGAAGAGAACGACTACCCAGACTATCTTGCTCGCCACCTCATCCGGCAGATCAAGGCTGTCCTTCGATCCGTACCGGCGGAAGATCGCAAGCGAAGACAAATTGAGCTAGCGAATACTCTTTTGGACTTTGCGCGCACACAAGAAACCTCCATCGAAACAGATGCCGTCGATCAGGCTGGCCAGGTCCTCCGCGCCATTTACAGTGGTGCGGTCGCTCCGGTGCCGCCGTCCACTCCTCTTAGCGTTACAAGCCTGTTGATGAATGCGCTCGACGAACCTCGTCTCGGCTTTGAACTTGAACGCGAAATGGCAACCGCGGACCGGGTGCTCATGGTGGTTAGCTTCGTCCAATGGCGTGGCTGGCAGCGTCTCAAAAGCGCCTTTCATTTGCTCGCCGAACGAAATGTTCCGATCAGGCTGCTGACGACCACCTATATAGGAGCCACAGATTTCCGCGCAATTGAAGAATTGTCGCGGCTTCCCAACGTTGAATTGCGCATCTCCCTCGATGGCCGCCGGCGCCGTCTGCACGCCAAGGCCTGGCTCTTTCAGCGGGACAATGGCTTCAGCAGCATCTATGTTGGCTCGGCTAATCTTTCCGGGCCCGCTCTCGAAGATGGAATCGAATGGACCGTCAAGCTCAGCGAAGTCGAAGCGCCACATATTGTCGAGCGTTTCCGGGGTGCGTTTGATTCCCTTTGGTGCGATGAAGAGTTTGAAACATTCCGGCCCGATGATGAAGCCTTCTGTCGTCGTGTAAAGCAGTCTCTGGAATATGCGCGGCAGGGTCCCGGTCGCCGGGATTCTGGACCGCCGGTGTTCTTCGATTTGAGGCCGCATCCCTATCAGCAAGCTACGCTCGATCAACTTGAAGCTGAGCGAGTCGACAGGGGCCATTTCCGTAATCTGGTGGTCGCCCCAACTGGCACCGGCAAGACGTTGGTTGCGGCATTCGACTACAACCGCCAACCTTTCATCGGCCCACGGCCACGCTTGCTCTTTCTGGCCCATCGGGAGGAACTCCTGCGCCAGGCACGCGACAGATTCCGCCATGTTTTGCGCGACGAATCATTTGGCGAGTTGTTGGGTGGCGGAGAAGAGCCCAGCAGTTTCGACCATCTCTTCGCCACCATTCAGAGCTTCCGGAGCCGGGGTCTACTCGAATCCCAAGGTGCAGATCACTGGGACTATGTTGTTCTCGATGAGGCCCACCACGTCCCCGCGGACAGTTATCGCGAGATCGTCTCTTCTCTGCGGCCACGGATTCTTTTGGGGCTGACGGCAACCCCAGAGCGCATGGACGGCGAGAGCATATTGCCGTGGTTCGACCATCGGATCGCTGATGAGATGCGCCTCTGGCACGCGATTGAACGCCAGTATCTGGTGCCCTTCGACTACTACGGCGTTCACGATGGCATTGACTTGTCCGGGCTTTCATGGAGCCGTGGTGCGTATGCCGTCAGCGAACTCGAACAGCACTACCTCGGCAACACTCGCCGCGCGAATCTGATCGTCAAGGAGTTCTGCGAGTTCTATGGTGACTGGCATTTGGCCCGGGGACTTGGGTTTTGCGTGAGTATCGCACATGCTGAATTCATGGCCGAGTCATTTCGACAGGCGGGAATACCTGCATTGGCCATCACCAGTGAATCGCCAGCGGAGGAACGAGCTCAGGCTACGAGCCTGCTGCGCAATCGAGAAGTGAATGTTCTATTCACAGTCGACCTTTACAACGAAGGCGTCGACATTCCCGAGGCTGATTGCGTGCTCTTTCTCCGGCCGACCGAAAGTTCGACGGTCTTTCTCCAGCAACTGGGGCGCGGGCTTAGGCTGGATACGGGCAAGACTAGCAGTCTTGTGCTGGATTTCATCGGCAACCAAAGACGTGAGTTCCGCTTTGACCAGAGGTTCCTTGCATTATTTGGTGGAACGAGACAGCAGGTGATCCGGAAAATCGAGAGCGGAATCACGCGTCTGCCGGGAAATTGCTATTTCCGGCTCGATAAAGAGTCCCGGAAAGTCATCCTGGAGAATCTTAAAGCACAGTTGCAGGCAAACCGCGCAAGGATGGTCGCAGAGCTCAGAGCGCTCGCGAGCCAACTCGGACGGCGCCCCACTCTGATCGAGTATCTTGCCGAAACCCGCTATGAGCTTTCGGATGTTTACAAGCAGTCGATTGGAGGCTGGTATGCCCTTCTCAACGAAGCGCAATTCCTGGCAGAGCCTCCGGCGGAACCCGACATAAAGTTAATTAGGCAATTTCGGCACTTATTACATATCGATTCGATCCAACGGCTGCGACTGTACCTAGATCTGCTGAGCGGAACGAGAGTTGGAGCCGAAACTCTCAGTGTTTCCGAGAGGCGTATGGTGCAGATGCTGACCTTTCGCTTGCTTCAGGGTGAGGCGAAACAGCAAAGGGACGAATGGGAAGCTGGATTGACGCGGCTCAGACAGCACGGCGGAGCAAAAGCAGAGTTCAAAGAGCTTTGTGACGCTTTGCTTGATTCAGTGAAACTGCATAGCGACGAAAATCCAACGCTGGGTGACTGCCCAGTCTTTCTCCACCGGCAATATACTCGCGATGAAATTCTCGTTGGATTGGGTCTGGCGAAGCTTGTCGGAGCATTCAATACGCAAACCGGCCGATTTTGGATCGAAGCATTGAATACCGAAGTTTTCTTTGTGACTCTGGACAAATCAGAGAAAACTTTCTCACCATCCACTCGATACGAGGACTTCGCGCTGAGTCCGACCCGATTCCATTGGCAATCCCAGAGCACTACGAGCGAGAATTCTCCGACTGGCCAGCGGTATGTTCACCAACAGGAAAACGGTGCCAGGTTTCTGCTGTTCGTTCGACCGAAGAGGGAAGACGCATTCTTATTCCTCGGACCTTTGCACTACGTATCTCATTCGGGGAGCCGCCCGATGAGCATTTACTGGGACCTGGACTATCCGATGCCTGCCTGGTTCTTCGAGATTTGCGCTTCACTACGGGCAGCTTGAGAATCCGACCACGTCACGCAATTTCGCTGGAAACGTCGATCTCGACAACCTGCGGCTCATGGACGAGCCGGTAGGCTTCGTCAACCACGGACGCGTTCACGAATTGGGTACCGTTGGCAGTCATTTGCCCGCGGCCGCCATGAATATGCCCAAAGATATTCAGTCTAGGCCTGATCTGTTCAATCGCTTTTGCCAGTTCCTCGCACCCAAGATGAGGGGTAGAAGAAAGCGATTTGTCCAGCACTCCGAACGGCGGTCCATGTGTGACCAGGACGTCTGTGCCTTCGGGAATCATCTGCCAATAGCGCCGGATTGCAGCGCCGCGGGCGACATTGAATGCCCAATTATTGAATTCGGGCTGAACAGGGGATCCCCAGAACTTCAAACCCAGAAGTTCCGTACCGGAATTTTCAAGATAGATTGCGTTGGAGAGCAGCTCTTTTGCGGCTCCGGGGTGGCGCTCGAACATCAGATCATGGTTTCCGGCAATAACGACCTTGAATCGGTGTGGCTGCTTGCCTAGCCAATGATTGAAATCGACAATCTCCTTCGGCGTGTCGCCGAATGCCATGAAATCCCCTGCATGAATGAGCACATCCCCAGCCGGCACGCTCAATTTGGCGTGCTGGCCGTGGGTGTCGCTAATGCACACAATGCGGACAGGCGGCATGGATCAACTTTGCTTTGAATCGTCTTTGAGAAGTTCGGGATGGGTTGCCTTCAACCACTCATTCACCTGCTCTCGCAAAAGGCCCAAGTCCCTTATGACCTGCGCGAGATCGGTGGGCGAGACGCCGCCCGCCAAATCGTAGCTCGTGGTGTTTCTCTTCTGCGAATGAGATTTGATCTTGCGCACCCATCTCTCGCGCGCTGTGGCATCCTGAGTCGTCAGGGTATGTTCGAGGCTTTCGATCACCCGCCGGTGGTGCCCTTGGCCCAGAGAGACACGAAAGCCGCTGGCCCGCAGGCCAATGTTGGCGAGCGTGAGAACGCCGTTGTAGGCCGCCTGAAAGCGAAGGTCGTCGGAGATGCCCTCCACTTTGAGGTCCGCCTGCGAACGGTCCACGATGCTGAAGAGGTCCGCAATCTCCTTCGAACTGCTAGGCTCAGCCTTGTACCAACCGAGTTGTACTAACTTTTCTAAACTCATCCTCGTCGCCGATCAGAAACACTTTTCTACTCTTCTTCAATGATTGCAAAAAGTGGTTGCCTTCGTGAAGCCGTGCCCTCACATCTTCGAGTGAGTATATGGTTGGATTCACGGGACGCCGCAACTGCTTCTCGACGGGACCCACAACGTCCAATACTTCGTCGAGCGTAATCGCACCGATCACCATCAGGTCAATGTCGCTCGCGGCTTTCTCCTCGCCGCGGGCAACCGAACCATAAACAAAGGCAACGCTGATACGGGACGAAAGCGGGGCGAGAGCAGCCTTGAGCATCTGAAATACACCGGTGGTTTTTGCGAGCAAGGCCCGAAGTTCTGGGAATTCCGGATGCTCCTGATTGGCCTGGTAAAACACCTGACTACCCACAGCTGAGCGCTTGATCAGTCCTGCGTCGGCGAGTAATGCAAGTTCGCGCTGAACAGTCCCCACGCTCGTCTCGACCTGGCGGGCAATTTGGCGAACGAAGAAAGTTTCGTCGGGCGCACCATACAGAAGCGCCAGAACTCTACCTCTGGTCTGGCCAAAGAGCAGATCCCCAACGGACGTGAGAGATGTTCTCATTCCGAGAACAATTGTACTCAAAATGAGTACAGACTGGCTAGCAGTGCGCACTTATCTCGACAAACACCCCACTGCGCAGCGAAAACTTGGATCGCGTTTCAGATCTCAATTTCCTGGTCGTAGGCCGCGAGGTCAGCGAGTGCCGCCCTGCGTTCGGTCTGGATTTTCGCTTCTCGGGCGACAGCCTTCGGCTGCATCACGGCTTGGATTTCGTCAAAGTGCCACGGGCGAAACTCGTGGGTATCAACGCCCACGTCAAGAGAGAGCGCCAGAGGCTCGTCCGGCAGGTTGCCGTGCGAGTGTCCGTAGAGGTGCCACGCGCCTTGGGCGTGGTGTGGCCACACTCGCATCGCATAATGGCAAAGCACGATTCTCTGCTTCGCTGCGTGGACCTCGGACAACAGATTCCATGAAGCAAAGAGATGCTGAAGCTTTCGCGCAGTTCTGTCGTGGTTGCCTTCGATAAAGTGGATTGTCCGGCAGGCCAGCCGCTTTCGATAGGCGGTCACGCGCTCCGGTCCTCCGAGGCAGAAATCCCCGAGGAAATAGAGAATATCGTTTGGTTTGGCGCAAGCGTTGACACGCTCGCAGATCGCGTTGTCCATCTCCTCCACGCTCGCAAAGGGACGATTGCAATACCGAATAATGTTGAAGTGGCCGAGATGAAAATCGGCCGTGAACCAGACATCGCGCATGGATTCATTCTCGTTGATCTCAGGGCTCAGCGTCATCGCCTAGCCGAACCCTGATTAGAGGATGCAGGGCACAGATTGTTGATCGAATGGTTTGACACGAGCCGCTCGACAGTTGAAATCTGTGAGCAATTCATTCACGGGGTTGCGGTCGGCCGCCTTATTCCGCCTTGTTCTTGTTCCCTTCCTCGGGCTTTGGGCTGCGGCGAGTTTTAAAATGAGCAACTTCCATGAGGTGACCATACGACTTGAGTCGCCCACTATTCGCTTGTCTCCGGAAGAACTTGGCTTGGGGGACCCACCTCGCGATTGGGGTTGCGAGCAGAGATCATGTCGAGGAGCGCTTGACTATCATGGTAATCATTGGTATCATGGAGATCATGGATGGTGCGGTCATGTCGGAATCTCTAACAGCTTCTGCAGCCCTCCTTGAGCCTAGCGGCATTCATACGCTCGATGTTCGCCATGCCATGGACAAACTCATTGCAGCGGTCTCTCCCGAGCAAAGCCATGCCAACGCGGCTTACGGTGTCGTGATCTACCATGCCGCCAAGAGGGTCCCGGCACCCAACATCCTGAGTGCGACCGGTTGGTTCGTCCAAGCCTATCTGAAAGGATGGACCGCTCTCTCGAAGATGGAAGTCGGAGTGGTGGGCGCTGGAGAAAAAGGGAACGCTCTTATCGGTGTGCTCGAACACAGCAATGTCCGCTACATCGTAAAGGTATTCGCGGGCAAGGCAGCGGTGAGCGCTCTAAAAAAAGAAGCGAAGCCATCGCCTGGCGTCTACATCAACACGGCCCATCTCGACACGCTTTTGCTTGACGATCTCAGGCTGCCTCACCTTCCCGAGCGATTCCGAAACATGCCTCTCGTCATGCAGGTAGAAGAGAAAGAACAAAAGAACGATGAAACGTTGCCCGGATGGGAGAACTTCGTCAAAGCCACCTTCGATGAGATTGCAGCCCAGGAAACGATCGACCGCGATACGGTGGAATGGCGAAGCCAATTCATGAAGAACAATCCGAGCTGGACCGCGAAGGATGTTGCGGATCAAAGTACCAGTACTGCGAAGAATCGAGCTGCGCTCGCCTCGCGCTGGGCTCAAGAAGGAAAGATCTTCGCGGTGAAATACGAGGGGCAGCTCTGGTATCCGCGCTTCCAGTTTCAGGATGGAGAGCCTCTGACCACAATTGGGCAGGTCATCCAGGCGTATCCGAGCCACGCCAATGGATGGGACTTCGCTTACTTCTTTGCTACTCCCAATGCGAACATCGGAGGGCGGAAGCCTCTCGAACTACTGAAGTCTGATCCCCAACGTGTTCTCTCGCTTGCTCGCGCCGCGGCCAGTCCCGCCGATGCCTATTAAATGCCCGCCCGCGCCTGTCGCGGCAAACCCCGCACTCGTCATCCAGACCGCGATCCTAAAGGCGGGCTCGGCATTGACGCGCTTTCATAGCAAATCGCGTGCGGGCAATATCTATAACCCGAACACCGGGAAACGCATCGAGATCGAGGAGGAAGGCGCTCGATTCAATCCGTTTCCTGGGGCTCCGGCTGCCAATGTGCCTACGCTATACGCTGCCGACAACATCACCGCGGCGGCACTCGAAAGCATCTTCCACGCCGTGAAGCACATTCCATCACCGACCTTCCCTCGGATCGGCCTCAAAGATTCAAGCTATAGCGAGCTCGTGGTCAACGCCGACCTGGTTGTCGTTGAGTTGACGAACCCTCAGCTGCGCCAACTCGTTATCGCGCGCCGCCGCACCTCCTTGAAGGAGGAAGAACTGATTCACACTCCGCCGAGCCAATACCCCCACACTCGCACCTGGGCTCGCTTCCTGCACGACAGTCTCCCCTCGCTTCAGGGTCTCTGCTGGCGTCCACGTCTCGGCGGCGCCGGGCTGGCGTACATGCTCTTCGGGGATCGCTGCGCCCTGGGAGCTCTCACTGTCACCTCCGGTCCGACCGACATCGATTCGGGAAGCGGTTTTGTCAGAGTGTTTGAGATTGCTCAATCGGCAAACATCAAGATCATCGGGTAGATCCGAAGCGGCGCATTTGCTTCCGGCCGATACTGACCGGGGGCGAATCATGTATAAAGGGTCCCAGAGCACTTCAGAGTGCTCGAATGATGAAACCAGATTGGGAAGTGTGGAGAGGTGCTGAGAAGTGAGCAGGGTCCGAGTTGAGCCCTTTTTGTGACCGGATTGTGCCAAGATCTGAAAATGATGACAATCATGACAGATTTGCACTTCACAGAGTCAATAAGTTACGTGGATTGAGGTACTGGAGTCCGACCGACTCCCGCCGCCTCCACCAACTTTATGTCACTTATTTTCAATTATTTAGGCAATTATTTTCGGCTACTCTGCTAGTCCTTTGCTAACAATCAAAGCAAATGAGTACGCCACGGTACGGATTGCAACACGCCAACGACGCCTTTGACCACCGATGCACGTCCAGGAAGCATCTGCGCTGGACCATGTGGCAGCCTCAACTCACTTGAAATTAAGAGTTCCCCCACACCCATATCAATTTGCCGCCATGCCGATGAGGTAACGGCGGAGGTTGACGCTGCGCTTCAGCCGCTCTGCCATTCCCCCTGAAACCAATTTCAGGGGAATGGCTGAGCGGTATTCTCTTTCCGCGCCTACTTGGTTACTTTCACATTGACGGCCGCCAGGGCATTCGCGCCCTTATAGTTGGCGTCACCGCTGTAGCTGATTGTGATTGGATTGGTTCCCGGCAGCAGATCGCTGGTATCGAGCGTTGCCACACCGCCGCTCAGCGTTCCTGTCCCCAGCGTCCTGTTTCCGTCAAGGAATTTCACAGTTCCCGTCGGAGTTGCGCCGCTGCCGCTCAACGTTGCTGTCAAGGCAACCGTGTCCCCCAGTCTGGCCGGATTTTCCAGGCTCGTGAGCACTGCGGTAGCAGTAAGCTTGCTTACAATTAGCTTCAGAATCGTGCCATTCATAGCCGCGTAGTTGCCGTCTCCGCGATACTGGACCCACAAATCATGCTGCCCAGCCGGCAGAGCGCGAATCAAAAACGTGGCCACGCCAGCGCTCAGGGTCGCCGTCCCGAGCTGCGAATTCACATCGCGCAGGATTACCGTCCCGGTCGGGGTTGCACCTGACCCCAGAATGCTCGCGGTCAGGGTTACGGCCGTGCCCACCGTGTCAGGATTCGGTGAGGCGTCCAAATGGACCGCCGTCGGGGTCAGCTTCTCCACGCTTACTGACCTGAAGTTTCGGACGGTGTTGTAGTTGGCATCGCCACTGTAGACCGCAACAATCTGATGACCCCCGACGGTCAGCCTGACGTTGGGCAGGCTTGCTGTGCCGCTCACCAGCGCAACTCTTGCAAGCAGCGTGTGCAGGTCATAGAAAGCCACTGTTCCCGTTGGGCTCACTGCCGGAATCGTACCCCCAACCGTGGCTTGGAGCGCCACTGCGTTGTTGGCATCGGTCGGATTGGGCCAGGCAGTAATAGCCACCGTGGGAATTGCCAGGATTGTTTCAGTGAGCTTGCTCGAAGTTGCGGATGGGTAGGTGCTGTCTCCGCTGTACGTCGCTGAGATTGCATGGGTCCCGATCGGGAGAGTGCTTACGGAGTAAGCGGCCTGGCTGCCAGTGAGGCTGACGGTGGCAATCAGGCTGGCATCCGCGAAGAAGTTCACCGCGCCGGTCGGTGCTGACCCGTTCCCGGTAACCTGTGCCGTAAAAGTAACACTAGCCCCGGCGTTCGCTTTGTAGGCGGAGGTGCTGAGAGCGACGGTTGCCGCCGGCCCCTCACTGCCGATCACCGTGAGCATTTGTGCGACGCCGGATTGGTTGAGGTTGTTGTCCGTCACCCGAACGAGTTCAGAGAGCGTGGCGGACGGGGCGAAGGTGACTGGTTTGAAGTTGACACTGAGAGTGCAGGTTGCGCCGGCCGGCAGGGGCGAGGGAACGCGGCAGTCGGATGCGGCGGAGGCCTTGGGGAAGTCGACGGGGAAGGAAATGGAGCTGAAGCTGAGGGGAGCGTTGCCGAAGTTTTCGACTGTGAAGCGTTTTGGATTTTCGGTAGTGTCCACGGTGCCTTTGGGGGTGATGGTGGTGAAGGCGAGCGCGGGGAGGTCGGCGTAGTCCATTTCCACGATGGCTCCGTGGTTGGTATCGGCCAGGTAGACATTGCCGGCAGCATCGACAGAGACCGCGCCGGGCGAGCTGAGCGGGGCTGTTGGCAGCAGGGTTTCGGTGTAGTTTGCGCCGTTGGGAGTTTCGCGAACCAGGGAATTGGCTGGCCCGCTGGTGAAGTAGATACGTCCGTTGCTGTCGACGGCAACCGAGGTCGGCTGGATGGCATTGAAAGAGGTGGGGAAAGCCGTGACTACCGACTCGATGTAGCTGCCGGCTGAGGGCGCTTCCCTCAGGATGCGATTGTTGTAGGTGTCGGCGACGTATACGTTGCCGGCGGCATCGACGGCCACGCCGTGGGGCTCAGCGAGTGCACTGGTGGGAATTACGGTTTCGGTATAGTTCGCCGTGCCTGGCTGGGTGAGCGTCTCCATGAGGATCCGGTTGTTGTAGGTATCGGCGATGTAGATGTTTCCGGCGGCATCCACAGCGACGCCGTAGGGTTCAGAGAGTGCGCTGGTGGGGAGTACGGACTGGGTCCAGGTACCGGGGCTGGTCAGTGTTTCGAGGACAATCTGGTTATTGAAGGTGTCTGCAACGATGACGTTGCCGAGCGCATCAACCGCGAGGGCATTCGGCTGTGCGAAGCCTGAACCGAGGGTGGAGGCGGTGTAGCCGCTGCCAGTGTTGGTTTCGAGGAAGATTTGGTTGTTGTAGGTGTCGGCGACAAAGAGGTTGCCGGCGCCATCGACGGCGACCCCCTCAGGGAAATTGAAGCCGGAGACTGGCGTGGAAGCGGTGCCGGGGAGGAAGTTGGTCTGGGGTCCAACGCCGAGGGCGCGCAGGTAGGCGGAACCGGCGATGGTTCCCGGAGCAGTACCGGTGACAAGTTGCAGCCCAGCATTGTGGTCGCCGCTCAAGGCTGGCGTGAAGCGAACGTTGACGGTGCAAGGAATCCCGGAGGTGGCAGCGTAGCCCGTGGCGGAGCAGGTACCGCCAGGAACCACGGCGATTTCCGTGGTGGGCGCACCCTGGTTGAGGACCGTGATGGACGAGACAGTGCCGGAACTGGTTGGGGTCACCGGAACCAGAAAGGTGGTGCTGTCCCCCACGTTGACCTGAGGAATGGCGAATTGCGCGAGTGCGTTGGATTCGGCAGCGGTGTAGTTGGTGTTGCCGTTGTAGACAGCGGTGACGGTGTAGCTGCCGGCCGGGAGAGTGCCGGAGGCGATGGATCCGCTGCCGCCAGTGAGGTTAACCGTTCCCAGCACGGTGGGGCCGGTGTAGCTGGTGAGGGTGAAAGTGATGGTGCCGGTGGGGACTGCACCGGAGCCAACAGCGCTGACGGTGGCTGTGAAGGTGGTGGCGTTGCCCGCAGGGATTGGATTCGCAGCGGAGCCGAGTGCGACGGTGGGCGTTGCCTGCGTGACCGTGAGGGGAACGCTTGCGGTGGCCGTCGCAAAGTCAGTGGTGTCAGTCGGTGTGAACTGCACGCTGAGGCTCTGCGTGCCGGCATCGAGCACCGCACCGTCCGCAGGCGTGTACAGGAATGTGCCCGTGGTGACTGTGCTGGCGTTCAGTTGCGTGGCATCGAGAGGGGTGCCGTAGGAGATGGCGGCAGGGGGCAGCCAGGCGATGGGCAGCGACGCCGGTGTGCCCGGTTGGGTGACAAAGAGGGTTCCGGTTGCGAACTGGAAGTTGTAGTTGGCGGCGGCGAGGGTGCCCTGCGTGCCGCTGATGGTGTAGTTGCCCGCCGGGGAGGTGACGACTTGCGGGGTCGTGGAGGAGAGGGTTACGGCGGCGGAGAGAGCGGGTGCCCCGGAGACTACAGGGAACTCGACGGCATCGCCGTTGACATAGCCGCTGATGGAGTACGTGAGCGTAGGCAGCTGTTCGTTGACGAACATGGAGACATCTTTTGCCTTCACGGTGAGCAGTGCCTTTGCGACGTTGAAGCTTCGGACCACGCTCGTGGCGGGAGACCAGGTGCTGTTGCCGGCTTGGGAGGCGGTGACGGTTACCAGGCCAGCTCCGATGATCGAGAGGGTAGGCCCAGAGATTGTGGCCGGGCCGCTGACGGAGTAGGAGATGGGTAGGTTGGAAGTTGCGGAGGCCCCCAGGTTGAACGGGGTGATCCCATAGGTTTGGTCGCTGAGAGAGCCAAACGTGATTGTCTGGGCGAGCGGGTTGACAGTTACGGTCGATGAGATTGCCGGAACATTGGTTGCGTTGACGTCATTCACGGTGAAGGTGTAGGTACCGGCCTGGCTGATGGAGAAGCTGCTGAGATTCAGGTCAGCGACTCCGCTGGAGAATGGGCCACCACCTCCATTGAGACCAGATGAGAACTCCGGACCAGTGATGATGAGCCGTGCCCCATCGGTGCTGTTGGAAATTGGGTTTCCGGCGGCATCTTCCACCTGGACCTGGATATGTCCGAAGCTGGCGTTGGCATTGATGCTTGTCGGCGGGGGTGTCACGAAGACCAATTGAGCCGGTGCGCCGACGATGGAGTTTCCGGTGAAGCTGACGGTCTGGGTTCCAGTCGCATTGAGAGAGTTGGTGGTGGCGGTGGCGGAGAGGTCCTGCTCACCGAGGGTCGTGGGGTTGAAGAGGAAGGTGAGGCTGCAGCTTCCACCAGCCGAAAGCGTGGAAGACGCGCTGCAGGCGTTGCCGTCCTGTTGCTGCTGATAGGCGGCGGGGACGCTGAGAGCGCTGAAGGCTAGGGGGCGATTGCCGGCGTTGGCAAGTTGGACGGACTGGACGGCGCTGGAGGTTTCGTCTGCGATGTCTCCGAAGGCCATGGAGAAGTTGGCGGCATCCATCCGGTAGACGGCGGAGTTGGCTTCGTCCGAGATGTAAATCGACCCCTGCGGGGTGACGGCGACACCAAGGAAGCTGGGGTTGGCAATGCCCAGCGGCAGACTGGTAGCAGTCCCGCCGGAAGGGATGCGGAAGAGCGCATTGGCTCCGGCATCGGCAACGTAAACCGTACCCGCGGCATCTACTGCGAGTTGGGTGGGAGTGGTGAGTTGGTAGCCGCCAGGGGCGGTGGTGGAGTCGAGCAGGGTGGTGGTGACGCCGAGGTAGCTGGTCTTGTAGATGGCCGGCTCATCGGTGGCGACGTAGATGTTCTGGAACTCATCGACGGCGACACTCTGTATGTTTACGGTGCTGGCTGTGCCGTAGGTGTAGGCGTTGACGAAGTTGCCGTAGACATCAAAGGTGGCCAGGGTATTGGAAGCGGTGTCGTAGTAAGTTCCTGCGGCGTCGCGTGCGAGCGGGCCGTCAGCGCTGATTCCGTTGGTGGCCAGGCCGAAGCCGGTGGAGCTGACGCGGAAGATTGCGGAGCCAAAGCTGACCGGCTTGAGGTAGAAGTTGCCCTGGGCGTCCATGGCGAAGTCGTGCTCAGCTCCACCAGGAACGGTGCTGGTGTCGAGGGCGGTGGAGACGGCGCCGGCAGGGGTGATCTTCTGGATTGCGGGGCCGGCCGGGTTGGTCTGGTCGAGCAGGAAGACGTTGCCTGCGCTGTCGGAGTGGAGGACGGTGGGGGTCCAGGTGCCGGAGACGGTGGTCTTGTTGCCGAGGAAGAACACGGCTTCGGGCCCGGTTCCGATGCCGTAGATGGGCAGAGTAACGGTGTGGCCGAGTGCATCGGTCGCCTGGAGGGTGGCGTCGCGCTGGCCGGGGAAGGCAGGGCTAAAGCTGACGTCGAAGGAGCAGCGGTTGTTGGAAACCGTGCAGGTGTTGCCATTGGGCAGGGTCCAATCGGAGTTGCCGGCCGAGTCGGCCACGGAGATGGTGCTGACGGAGTTTCCAACCGGCACGCTGAGGGTGACGTTGAAGTTTTGTGGGGTGCCGACGGCGGCTTGGCCGGCGTTGAGGGGCTGTGCGCTGGAGGCCACGAAGACCTTTGCGCTGCCAGAGCTGACGACATAGACGCGAGTCTGTGAGTCAACAAAGATGGCTCCGGCACCGTTCAGCGCGGGGGTCTGGAGAATGCGGTAGGCGAATCCGTTGGCGTATTGAGTCACGGTGTTGTCGGTGGCGTCGGAGACATAAAGGCTGTTGCCGCGGCCGATGGCGAGGGCGACCGGGTTGGTGAGACCGGAGGCAACCGTGGAAGGAGTGCCGGTGATGTTCACCTTCTCATTGACGACGTTGACGGAGCCGGTGGTGCCGGAGACATAGAGGGTGTTGTTTGAGTCGATGGCAATGGCGTTGACTGAGAGCACGCCCAGTTGGGAGAAGGAAATCTGGGTGGAACTGGTCTCTCCGGGGCCACGTTCCCATGCGCTGCTGATGGAGGGATCCGTGATGTACATCTTGCCATTGGTGTCGACGGCGACCCCTGTGGCGGAATAAGCACCCGAGAAGAGCGTGGATGCCTGGTTCGACGGGGAGACGTAGCGGATGACGGAGACGTTGTTCCTGCCGCCGTTGGAGACGACGTAGAGGGCGCCGTCTGGGCCAATGGTCATGGCGCCGGGAGCGGTCAGGCCGTTGATGGGCAGGGTTCTCTGCACACCGGCGGGGTCGATTTCGTAGACGGCGTTGTTGGCAGTGTCGCTGAGGAAGACATTTCCGTTAGCGTCCGCGGCGACACCCCCAGGGGTGGTGATGGTGGCAGGAACCGGGTGGAGCGAGGAGAGGAAGCTGATGGACTGGGCGTTGATTCCGGTGCCGGAGAGGGCGACGGTTTGGGAGCCGCCGGTGTAGGAAACCTGGAACTGGCTGCTGGCCGCTCCATCTGCGGTGGGAGTGAAGGTGACCAGGATGGAGCAGCTGGCCTGGGAAGCAAGCGTGGCTGCGCAGGAGCTGGCATCGACCGAGAAGGGGGCGGCCGGAGAGGAGACGGAGAGACCGGTGACTGCCGCAGAGCCGATGTTGGTGACGTTGACGGTCTGCGCTGCCGAGGCAATGTTGAGCACCTGGCTGCCGAAGTTGATTGTCGTTGCGCTCAACTGCGGGTCAGGGCCGGCAGGGATGCCGGTTCCGGTGAGCGAGACGGTGTTGGGGCTGTTCGGTGCGTTGCCTGGGATGACGAGCTGCGCCGAGAGTGTTCCCGCAGCCCGCGGGGTAAATGTGACGTTGTAGCTGCAGAAGGTACCGAACGGGGTGATTTGGCTTCCGGCCGGGCAGGCAGAGGTGACGCTGAAACTGGAAGCGGCTGGGCCTGAGATGGTGGGGGTTCCAACTATCAGGTTTGAGGTTCCGATGTTTTCGAGCGATATACCCTGAACGGCAGCGGAGACCCCGACTATGGTGGAGGGGAAGTTGAGGCTGGAAACGTTGGTTGCGCCTTTTGGAGTGGACGGGAGAATGGTGATGGGCAGGCCGAAGGATATTTGGGGGTTATAGTTGGCGTCGCCGAGGTAATTGGCTGTGATGGTGTCGGCTCCGACAGGCAGGGCGGAGGTCTGCAAGGTTGCGGTTCCGGCCTGATAGCCGCCAATGGTGCTGCTGGTGATTGGGGCGGTGCCGAGGCTGATGCCGTTGGCCATGAACTGCACGTTGCCGGTCAACGCGGGCGAAGTGCGCTGGCTGGTGACGGTGGCCGTGAGGGTAATCAGCAAGCCCTGGAAGACGTTGGAGGTATGGTTCGCGGCAACGCTGACGGTGTCGGTGAAGCCGTGGACGGCGATGGTCTGCGCGGCTGAGGTGGAGCTGGCGGTGATGGCGTCGCCAGAGTAGACGGCGGTGACCGAATCGTTGCCGGGGTAGAGGCCGGTGGTGGTGAGCTTTGCCGAGAGGTTATAGGCACCGCCGCTGATGCTGACGGAGCCCACGGCAACCGGCGCGCCGACAGGGTTGCCATTCTGGTAGAACTGGACGGTACCGGAGGGCGCGGTGACGGTCTGGGGTACGCTGACGGAAGCGATGAGATCCACAGCAGAGCCCAGCGTGGAAGAATTTGTGCTGAGCGAAAGTGCAACGGTGGGCACAGCTTTGGTGATGGTGATGGCGCCAGTGGCGGCCGGAGAGGGATTGAATGTGTCGTCGCCGGCGTAGGTGGCCGTGAGCGTGTAGGTGTCGACCGGGACGTTGTTTATAAGCCAGTTGGGAATCGTGATACTCGATCCGCTGGCAGGTGTGAGCGCCGTGAGCGGAGTAGTGCCAAGGTAATACTGGGTGGTGCCGGTGCTGGCTCTGGTGTAGTTGATGACGATGTTGCCGGAGGGGTTGCCGTAGCCTGTGGTTCCGTTTGCGTTTACGACAATGGTGTAGGTCCCTGCTCCATAAGGTGCGCTGGCCGGGGCGGTTGAGCCGTCAGGGTTTTGCCAGAGAACTGTGAGCGAGGAGTTGATTTTCGTGATCTGGAGAGATTGCGACCCACTGGTGCTGCGCCCATATTGCGTGTCGCCACCGTAGAGCGCCTTGATGGTATTTGAGCCGATGCCGACTCCCGTCATCGTCCCGGAGAAGTTCCCGCCGGCATCGAGCGCGTAGGGGCCGTAGCTGTGGTTGTGATTGTCCAGCAGGGTGACATAGCCGGTGGGGGTTCCTGCGGAAGTGTTGTCCGTGACGGTTCCTGAGATGTTGACGGGGGTGCCGTAGTTCTCCGTGCTCACCCCCAGAGTCAGCGTTGTCGTGGTCCCGACGTAATGGATGCTGGTCCATTTGTTGATGAGCTGGGCGACATTGACTGAGCCGAGGCCGGTGACCAGATCGTAGCCGGTACCGGAATCGTAGGTTTCCGAGGAGGTTCCGTAGCCGGCCTGGCCTGGGACGGCGTTGTTGCCGTTGGTGATGTCGTAGAAAACGCAACTGGATGGCGGGCGGGTTGTGGACTGGCTGGAGCCGTTGCAATCGCTCCAGTTCTCGCCAGAGGCGAGCTTGTACAGGGTGGGGTTGACGAGTCCCTGACGGCCGTATTTCTGGTCAATCAGAGCAATCATGGCGGCAAAAGCCGGGCCGGAGGCTGAGGTTCCGCCATTGGCTTGCATGCTGAAGTTGGGATCCAACGGATTTCCACCGGCGCAGCTGCCGCCCTGGCAGACGAAATAAAGCGAATCTCCATAGGCAATCAACGAGACATCAGGGAAAGCGCGACCGAGGCCTGGGGTGATGCCCGGAACGCCGACCTGCCACTCCGGCTGAGGGAAGGTGGCATCGTATCCCCCACCGGAACCGTTCCAGGCATCTTCCGGAATGTGTCCGCCGACTGAGGTGGTTTGAAATGACGCCGCAGTGGCGGCGTAGAATCCGTTGAGCCCCCACCAGTAGAGGGCGTTTGAGCCAGTATCAGATATGGTGCCCCCAACCGAGGTGACATACGGGTGAGCGGTGTAGAGACTTGCACCGAGGGTCGGAGTGCCATAGGTATTCGGCTCTGAGCCGGCGAACGAGCCTGAGCCCCAATCACCGGAGCCCACAAAGTAGCTGATGCCTTCTGCCGCAGCCTGCTCACCGCGCGCAACAATATAGTCGTCGAAGCTGCTGGGCCCGCCATCCATGATGGCGTAGCTCAGGCTGATGATGTCTACGAGATTATTGTCCACCAGGTAGTCCTGGGCCAGATCTCCGCCCCATGACCCACCAATGTCCGGCGAAGGAACCAGGACAATCTGGGCGCCGGGCGCCATGCCGTGGGCGACCTGCATGTCAAGCGTGGATTCTCCGTTGCTTCCGTCGGTTCTTTGTCCGGGGTCGCCATAAGGCAGCAGAACCGTCAGGTTGGTGGGCAGATTCTGCAGTTTGTTGTAGTCGTCGTAATCCTGAACGCTGTAGTTGCCATTGCCGTGACTTACCAGGCCGCCGATGGGGTCGGTAGGCTCCGGCAAGCCAATGCGAACCCCGGCACCAGTGGCATTGGAGGGGACGTTGTACATGGCCCGGATGTCCAGCGCGTCATAGGTATAACCGTAGAAACCGTTGGTTTCAATCATTGGTTTGGGGAAGAAGTTGTGCATGCCAACCACACCGCTGACCACCGGTGCCAGCGCCGAGGGAATGCGTACCGGTGCCGCATTGGCAAAATGCTCCTCCCCATTCACGACAAACCGATGAATCGGTGACTGAAAGGCTGCTGCAACCTGACCCGCCGTACCGCTGAACTCCAAGGTCTGGCGACCTCGCGCCACCCCAGTCACCTTCATTCCGTGCGACTCCAGCCAGCCCTTGACCACGGCAATGTCGCCTTCCGCCGGTCCAAAGTGCGCGCCAAACTCATCCGGCGTCAGCCAGCGGTGGAAGTTGGGGTGGTCGGGGTCCTGCACCTGCTGGAAGAACGCCTGCAGAGCCGCTTCCTGCTCAGGGCTGCGCTTGAGCACCAGCTTCATGTGCTCCAGCGGCATCTCCGAGGCAACCGCCCCCCGGTCAAACTCCGCCCTGGCGCTGGGGTGTACGGAGCCCTTCGTGGAGATCATCGCACTGTCATCCGGGGCAGCATGAATTCTGGCCTCGGGAAGGACGGAGAGGATGGCGTGCGGCCTCTGCGCAGGCTGCGAACCTTGATCTGGAGTGGCCTGGGCGAGAACCACGAGCGGCAGCAACACCAGAAAAAGGGCTGCGAGCACGATTTTCCGGGACAGGACGGAAACAGACAGGGGCCAGGTCTTCATACGATTCAATCTCCAGCGGGCGAACTCAAGGGGGTAGAGGGGAAGCGAGTCGCCGGATTTTACCTTCGTATGGATAGCGGGGAAAAAGGGGAAACTCTGTCATGGTTTTGGGAAAAAAGTGAGAAAAAGCCGAAAAACTGGCCTGCACCGGAAATCGCCGGCGGCATTTGCGTCTTGGGTATGAGTGGACGAGTTGGAAGCCTGGCTCAGTTCTGGCGAACAGCCAACGCGATTTCCGCCGTTAACTTTCTTTGCAGGCCGGCAGCTTCGGCGCGAAGGCGGCGGGCTTCCTCTGAGTTGCCGTGCTGGTCAAGCGTGCCGGCCAAAGCCAGCAGGCCCTTTGCAGCTTCTGGCCGGTCGAGCGCCGCAGTCGTGCGGTACAGCTCCACAGCGCGCCGCAACTGGGCCTCGGCCTCATGGAAATTGCCCTCAGCGGCCAAAGCCTGTCCCAGCAAGCGATGGTCGAGTGCCGCAAAGGGCGATGTGTCGCCCACGAATTTCTGTTCGCTTGCGAGTGCCTGACGCAAGGTTTCCGCCGCTGTCGTGACCTGTCCCCGGGCCAGTTGCAAGCGGCCTAGAATGGCCAATGCCCGGGCCATGAAGAAGCTGTCGCCGGGCAGGTGGCTCCCGCAGAGACGGATGTCATCTTCAATGAGCGGTTGAGCCAGGTCCGGCTTTCCCTCATTCAGATAGGTTTCGGCCAGCATCCCTTCATCCACGCCGTAATTGCGGCTGTTGCGTCCCTGAGCAGCTTCCCGGGATCGAAGGGCGTCCCGGCCCCACTTTTCCGCCTCGGCAAACCGCCCCATCCGGCCCAGGGTCGCGCCCAGAATGGCCTCGGTTGCGCCCGTCGAGTCGTGGGCAAATCCCAGAATCTTGAGGCGGAGCGCAACGGTTTCGCGCAGCATCGGAACGGCTTCGACATAACGGCCCTCCAACCCCAGCAGAAATCCAAGCCGCGTGGCCAATTCCAGTTCGGCGATTACCGTCCGTCTGCTTTGCCAGTCGCCCTGGCGAAAATGCTCATAACCCTGCCGCTCCAAACGTTCGACTTCCGGCCATTTCCCCTCGTAGTACAGCACCACTCCCACCAGCGCCATGTCGCTGTATGGTGAGTCTTCCCGAGGCATGCCCACTCTTTCTGCCACGCGGAGCGTCTGATAGCCATTGGCTTCCGCCGAGGCCAGGCGATTTCGATAAACCTCCATGATCGTCCGCATCCGCAGGGCGAGGAGAGCCTCCTGGTCGTAACGGTCATCGAAGGTCCGAATATGCTGAAACCATTGATCCGCGTCGGCAAATGCTCGCTGATAGTCCTCTGCGTAGACATCCAGATCCGCCATCCTCGCCATATCCTCGGCGACCTGGGGAGAAGACTCGCCATAGACCGCGCGGCGAAGTTGCAGCAATCTGCTGCGAAGTTGATAGGCGCGGTCGTAAATGCCCTGGCTCATGTAGTCGTCGGCAAGGGTGGTCAGCAGCTTGTCCTGCGCTGCCGGGTCCAGTTCTGCCACGCGGTCCACGCCTGCAGCGCCCTTGTCGAGAAGTTCCCGGGGCGACAGCGTCCGGCCCAGTGCCTGGGATGTGTCTGCCGCAGCAAAGACTGAGGCCAGGAACTCAGCAGCTCTCTGGGCTGCGTTCCGCTCCCGCTCAAGCCTGCGAGACTGCAGAATCAATGCCCCCACAAAGGCGATGGTCAGGCAGAAGCCCACAGTTGCCGCAGTTACCGCCAACCGGTGACGCCCGACAAACTTGCGGGTACCGTACATCCACGAGCTCTGGCGTGCTCGCACCGGAAAGCCGTTCTGCCAGCGTCGCAAATCGTCTGCAAACTCTCTCGCCCCGGCATATCGCCTCTGCGGGTCCTTCTCAATCGCGTGCAGGATGATTCTTGCAATATCTTCCTCGACCTGGGGACGCGGCGGCTCGGTATCGCAGATCAGCCGCTCGATTTCGCCCATTCGCAGGTTGGAAACATCAAAAGGCAGCTTGCCCGTCGCCAGAAGATAGAGCAGCACCCCAAGCTGATACACGTCGGTCCGGGTGGTGACGACCTCGCCGCGCACCTGCTCCGGGCTGGCATAGCTGGGAGTCATCAGCCGCGAGGTATCCACTGTCTGTCCGCTGTCTACTCCAAGAGCCTGCGGATCCAAAGCCTTGGCAATGCCAAAGTCCAGCAGCTTGGGCTCACCCTCTGCGTTGACCAGAATGTTGTCCGGCTTCAGGTCCCGATGCACCACAAGATGCTGGTGAGCGTGCTCCACGGCCGCCACCACTTGCAGGAAAAGCTTCACCCGACCGCGCAGGTCCAGGTTTGACTCTAGGCACCACTGATCGATTGGCTTGCCTGAGACAAACTCCATTGCGACAAAAGGTGCGCCCTGGCCGGTGGTCCCGCCGTCGATGATGCGAGCAATATTGGGGTGTTCGAGGCCAGCCAGAATGCGCCGCTCGATCATAAAGCGCTCGCGCAGTTCCGGTACGTGTACGCCAAAGGAAGCGACCTTGATGGCAACTTCCTTCTGATAGGCATCGTCGGCGCGAACCGCACGGTAGACCACTCCCATCCCGCCGCGCCCAACCACGCCGGTCAGCCGGTAAGGGCCAATCAGCACTCCGATGGCAGGCAGTTCGGCATCCACAATTTGGGCTGCAGCCGCGCCTACCATTTGATGAATCCCGGTGTCGGACTCCAGCGTGGCCAACAACGCCTCCACACGTGGACGCAGGGTCGGCCATTCCGCGCCAACAGACTCCAGATACTCTGCACGCTCGGCAGACTCCATCTCTGCGGCACATGCAAAGAACTCCTGAAGGCGTGTCCAGTCACTGTCTGAAAGGATCGTGATCATGCAGGGTGCTGTCCACTACCGGGCACTGCTTCCGGCGGCCATTCCAGATCCTCATCTTTCATGCCCGTCAGAGAATCCTTCAGCCAGGCCTTCGCAAGCTTCAATTCGCGGTTTATCGTTGAGACCGAGACTGCCAGCACCACTGCTGCTTCGTCGCAGTTCAGGCCGCCAAAATAGATCATCTCCATCAGCCGCGCCTTGCGCTCATCCTGGTCATGCAACCGATTCAGCGCCTGGTCCAGGTACAAGACCTCAATGGAACCAGGCTCCCCACGCAGCATTTCCGCATTGTCTAGTACCGTGAGGGTCAGCTTGACTGCACCAGACCCGCGTCGTGCGCTGCGCAGGCCGCGAGCCCGATCAATCAGGATGCGCCGCATCGTCGTCGCTGCAACGGCCAGGAAGTGGGCCCGGTCAACCAGCGCGATATCGGAGGACATCAGCCGCAGATAGGCTTCATGCACAAGGGCCGTTGCACTCAGAGTGTGTCCCGCGCGCTCGCGGCTCATATAGCTGGAAGCCAGGGAATGCAGTTGCCGGTACACAATCCCCATCACCTGGTCCAGCGCCTGCCGGTCGCCGGTCCGCCATGCCGCAAGAAGCACAGTAATGTCTTGGCGCTCTCTGGCTGAGGGCAACGATTGGGGAGGACCGAAACTCTCACGGGCTATCATCGGCAGATTCAAGTTCCAAGTGCAATAACTGGAATTGTAACTGACCAGTGTTTGACGAAGTCGAAAGCTCCATCAAGGATAGTATGCGGCTTCCCCGTTCTTATAGCCCCATACCCACCAACAAGGCCTGCGCCAAATCCGCCCGCAAATCCTCCACACTCTCCAGCCCGATATTCAGCCGCACCAGCCGGTTTCCGTATACCGGCCGCTCCGGCGAGTGCGTAAAGTCATACGTCAGCGCCAGGCTCGACACCCCACCCCAGCTATACCCAATCCCGAACAGCTTCAGCGCATCCACAAACCCGTGCACCTGCTCCTTCCGCGTACCCTCCCGAAACACTATCGAAAACACCCCGGAGCTGCCAGTAAAGTCCCGCTTCCAGTTCTCATGCCCTGGGCAGCTCTCCAGCGCAGGATGCAGCACCCGCTCAATCTCTGGCTGCTCCCCCAGCCACCGCGCCAGCTCCAGTGCCCGCGCCTCAATCGCATCCAGACGCACCGCCATCGTCTTCAGTCCCCGCAGCGCCAGACTCGCCTCATCCGGCGACACGCTCAGCCCCAAAATGCAGTGCGCATCCCCCAGCTTCTGCCATATCTCCGCATTGCTCGCCGTCACCGACCCCAGCAGCAAATCACTGTGCCCGCCCACGTACTTGCTCAGCGCCTGCATCGTCACATCGGCACCGTGCCCCAGCGCGTCAAACAGCACTCCCGCCGCCCACGTATTGTCCACCGCCACCAGCGCCCCGGCCTCGTGCGCCACCCGCACCATCGCCGGCACATCCGGCACCTCCATCGTCACCGACCCCGGCGCCTCGCACCACACCAGCCGCGTATTCGGCCGCAGATACTCGCGAATCCCCTCGCCCGCCAGCGGCGGATACAGGCTCCACTCCACCCCCAGCCGGCTCAGCAGCTTCGCCGCCATCCTCCGGCTCGGCCCATACACATTCGCCGGCAGCAACAAATGGTCCCCGGCACTCAGCAGCGCCAGATTCACCAGCGATATCGACGCCAATCCACAGGGCACAATCCACGTCCGGTAGCCGCCCTCCAGCTCGCAAATTCGGCTCGCCAGCTCCAGCACCGTCTGCGTGCCATGCGTGCCATACGAGTATCCACCCTCATAGTGGTCCCACGATTCCCGCTGCTCCCCCGCACTCGGGAACAGCACCGTCGAACCCCGGTGTACCGGCTCAGCCAGCGATTTGAAACCCTCCGGAGCATGCACCCCGGCATGAATCAGCTTTGTCTTCCAGTCCGTCATTCCCCGTATTATAGGTTTCCACCCGGTATGCCAACCTTCCGGCCTACCCCCACTACTGCTTCACCAACTCCACCCTCCGGTTCCGCGCCCGTCCTTCGTCCGTCGCGTTGTCGGCAATCGGTCTCGTGTCGCCCAGCCCGGCCGAGCTCAGCCGTCCTGCCGGAATCCCGTTTTGCACCAGCCAGGCAACCACCGCAGTTGCTCTCTGCTGGCTCAGCGTCTGGTTTCCCGCCTTTGTCCCGGTCGAGTCTGTGTGTCCCTCAATCCGCATCCGCCACTCTGGCTTCGCCTGCAACAGACCCAGTACCTCGGTCAGCACCTTCACTGACTCCGCCTTCAGCGTCGCCTTCCCCGTATCAAACTCAATCCCATAAATCGCCGCATGGCCGGTCTGGTCAATCGCCGCTGCCCACGCCGCTGCATCCGTCGTCATCTCCTGCTTCATCTCCTCGGTCAGCACCGTCGTCACCACATAGCTGCTGTCGCCCGTCATCTCTGATGCCACCACCGCCACCCACTGCGCCCCCTTGTGCGCTGTCACGTAGTGCTCGGGAACGTCGTACCCCGTAAAGTCCACCTGGAAACCTGCCCCGTGCAACGCTGCTTCCGCATTCCGGCGCACCTGCAACGCAGACTTTCCCGTGCAGGTGTAGTGGATCTTCTCCACCTTCCCTTCCACATGCTTCGTCCTCGGGTCCTTGCTCAGCGAGGTCTGCACTTCCGCCGCGTCAAACTCAGACTTGCTGCAATCTGCTATCGAACACCCCGCCATCCGCGTCAACAAAGCTGAATCCTTGCAACCCGGCTCATCTTCCTGTGCCATCGCGCTCAGCCCAAACCCTGCCCCAATCGCCAATACAACTAAAAAACGACCGATTCTCATATTTCTCCCTCGTTCCGCTGCATCCCGCAGCCGGGGTTGTACCTCTAAATACCGGTCTGCACACACACATGTATCCCTTGCGTGCCTATGGCCGTCTCCAGCGGCTGACTCATCCTCAGGGTCTTTTCAACTCAATCAAATTCTTCAAGCGCCCCTGGGATGGGTCCGCCACTACTTCTCTACTGGCAGTGCAACGTAAAGCCTACCCGCCCTTCCAACCGCTCCGGGGCATCAATCACAAGCTTCACCCACCCCGAATAATTGGCAAACGGCCGAGTAGTCGCCCCCAGCCGCCAGCGGTCATTAACCGGCATCGACCTGTTCCCGCCAGGCAATCGCTTCCCGGATTCGCCTGCCGAGTGGCCGCCATCGCTCCGTTCAAAGTGATACTCCATCACTCGCGGATACATCCCAATCACGCCCCAGCCAAACTCTAGATCCACCGGACACGGTCCAAAATAATCATGATGCGGAATAACTTGGCCATTGGCACGCAGTGACTCGCCACCTATCCGGATCTCTCCGTTTCCCGAATAGGCGTTGCGGCTCACAAATACGAGGCAGAAGAGGATTCCAACCAGACATACAGCCTTCCTGATCTTCACATTCCCTCCCCGTTTCCACACGCGCAGGTCTCTCCCTGCTGGAAACGGATAAGTCTAACCCCGTTTCTTTCTCCTGATTCACATTTTTTACTTCCATCCCCTTCTCAAACCGACGGCACACATGGCACCGGCAGAGGCGTACAATCCCCCAATGCCCCAGCCTTCCCCCGACGGCAGCACCTTCGTTCCGTTCCGCCTCGCACTTGGCGAGGCCATCCTTTCTGGAACTGCGCTGGTACCCGTCGGCATAACCACGCTGACCGAGTTGCTTCCGGTGCTGAGGAGGCTCGAGCAATCCGGATCGGAAGCTGCGATTGAGGGATTAGCCAGCAGAGGGCAGCCGATCTCCTGCCGGCAGGCATGTTCCGCCTGTTGCGACCACTTGGTCCCGGTAACGCTGTTTGAAGCAGAATCGCTCTCCTTCGCGATTCGGGCCATGCCTCCGCCTCAGCAGCACGCTCTCGCTGACCGCTTCCGCTCCGCGCTTCAGCAACTTGCCGCCTCCGGCCTCAACGACCGCATCCAAGCCGAAGACTGGATCGGTGATACCCCCAGCGCCCGCCACATCGTCCTTGACTACCTCTATCAGCGCATCCCCTGCCCATTTCTCGTGGACAGCGCGTGCTCGGTCTATGAGCTTCGTCCGTTTGCTTGCCGCGAGTATCTGGTTGTTTCCCCGCCCGCTCACTGCGCAGACCCCGCCGCCAACGCTGTTGTCCGAGTCAATCTCCCCTTGCGTCTGTTTCCCATCCTGAACCGAATCGGTGCGAGCGTCTTTGACGATACACGCGGCTGGTTTCCCCTCGTCCTGCTGCTGGCCTGGATGGAGGCAGACCCCCATCCAGGCGACTCTGTCTCTGCGCCGGGCCTGGAACTCTTTCACGAGATTCTCACCGGCCTCGGTGCATCAGCCGCGTCGGCCTGAGGGGTCGAGTTCCTACTCCTCCACAAACAACCGCTCAATCCGCCGGTCCGGGATATGCCACATCGCCGCCACCGCCCCATAAATCCCCAGCGCCACCCAATGGTTCCAAAACGCCAGCGGCAGGCTCACGGCATACAACGCAATCGATACCTTCCCCTTTCGGTCCCGTCCCACAGCCCGCGCCAGCAGACTCTCCGGCCCCTCCGTCCGAATCAGCACCTTCGCCAGAATCGTATACGCCACCCCGCACATCAGCAGCACGCTCCCGTACAGCACCGTCGGCCACGTCGCAAAGTGGTTCTCCCCCATCCACCCCGTCACAAACGGCAGCAGGCTCAGCCAGAACAGCAAATGCAGATTCGCCCACAGCACCCCGCCTGAAACATGCTTCACCGCATGCAGCATATGGTGGTGGTTGTTCCAGTAAATCCCGATATAGATAAAGCTCAGCACATAGCACCCCACCACCGGCAGCATCGGCAGCAGCACGCTCAGTTGGTCGCCCTTGGGGATGTGGAACTCCATCACCATAATCGTCAGGATGATCGCCAGAACCCCATCGCTGAAGGCCTCCAGTCGCGTCTTCGGCATCTATGCTCGTTCCTCCGCTTTCTTGGGACAGGTTGGATTGTAGCCTGTTACCAACCCCTCCCGGCACTCTGATTTTTTCCCGTCCCTTCGCACTTCCGCCGGGATATCCTCAACCACATGACTTCGCCCGCCCTCTGGCAACGCCGCCAGTGGCCCCTTCCCGCCCTTGCCCTCGTCATGCTCCTCATCGTCGCCGTCGGTTACACCCTCCGCATCTTCATCCCCGGGCTCTATCGCCACTCCATCGGCTCCTGGATCATCCGCGTCCACGTCATCTTCGTCAGCCTCTGGCTGCTTACCTTTACCACCCAGGTCATCCTGGCAGCCATCGGCCGACTCGACCTTCACCGCCGCATCGGCCCCTGGGCCTTCCGCCTCGACGCAGTCTGGGTTGTCACCGCCCTCGCCGCCCTCGCCGTCCTGGTCCATGTCGAACCCGGCTCTGACGCCGAATCCCTCATCCTCCTCTCCCGCATCGGCCTCTTCGCCCTCTTTCTCTTCCTCGCCTGGCTCCAGCGCCACCAGCCGGAAGAGCACAAGCGCTGGATGATCCTCGGCATGTCCCAGGCCATCATCGGCGGCATCATGCGCCTTCCCATCCCCGCCCTCCAGCATCAATTCCCCGCCTCAGCCCTCGTCGCGCTTCTCTTCCCTCTTGCCCTCATCCTCTGGGACCTCTCCACCACCCGCCGACTCCACCGCGCCACTCTCATCGGCTCCCTCATCATCCTCTTCGTCCACCTCACCCGCGTCCCCCTCCGCCAAACCGCCCCCTGGCTCGCCTTCGCCCACTGGGTCGGCTCCTGGGGCCTTTAGCGCAACTCCATCTTTTGGTGGTGTCCCCCTCCACCCCTGCTCGAATAACCTTTCCCCATGAAGCAGCAGGGGCCCCGCACCACCTTCTTCCCTCGCGAACACGGCGCAACCGCCATGCTCCTCACCCCCTTTGTAGCCGCCGCCATCCTCGCCCGCACCTTCCGCTGGCAGGAGATTGCTGGCCTCCTCGCCATCGCCGCCGCCTACTCCATCAAGGAGCCCCTCGTCACCCTCGGGCGCCGACGCATCCAGTGGGAAGGCCTCCCAACCCGCAACTGGCCTCTTGATCTCCAGGCCGCTGCCCGTTGGCTCGTCGTGGAAGCACTCGTCGCCGCCACTTCCGCCCTTGCCCTGCTCCTCACCGGCCCCTGGCTCCCCTACGCCATCATCTTCACCGCCTCCGCAGCATTCTTCGGCTTCGCCTTCTGGATCAACCTCCGCAACCGCCAGCGCAACCCGCTTTTCCAGGTCGCCAGCGCCCTCGCCCTCACCTCCACCTCCCTCGTCGCCGCCCTCTCCGCCACCGGCAGCTTTCCCGCCTGGACCTGGCTCCTCTGGGCGCTTCTCGCCGCCCAGGCCACCGGCGGCATCTTCACCGTCCACGCCCGCCTCGACGCCATGGCCGCCCTGCGCAAATCCAACCCAGCCCTCGCCCTCCCCGCCCGCCGCACCGCAATCTCCGTCTGCATCCTGCTCTTCACCGCTGCCATCGTCGCACTCGTCCGCCAACAGCCTATACTTGCCGTTGCCCTGGACCTCATCACCGTCGGCTACGCCTGGGACCTCCGCCGCCAGCGCGACCCCGCCGCCCTCAAGCTCCCCTTCATGAAAGTGGGCCAGCGCTCCCTCGCACTCGCCCTCGTCTACTCCGTCATCGTCCTCATCGGCCTCTGGTAAATCCCCATATCAAGCAATCAGCCTCTTCAGATTTCCTACCCGCGCCTGCCTGTGTATCATGGCTTTGCCAGCTTTCAGTAATCGTTTTCCAGCGCAAATCCCCACCCGAGGCACTCCCATGGCCAACCCTCTCTCCCGCCGCCAATTCCTCTCCACCGCAACCGCCGCCGGCGCAGCCACTCTCCTGCCCGCCTCATCTGCCGCCTCGCCCACCCCGGCCGTAGCTCCCACTCCAGCCACAACTCCAGCCCCAGCCATCCCCTCCGCCGTCGCTCTCCAGCTCCAGCCCTTCCCGCTCTCCGCCGTCCGCCTCCTCCCCGGCCCCTGGAAGACCATGCAGGAAATCAACCGTAGCTGGCTCTACTCGCTCCCCAACGATCGCCTCGTCCACACCTTCCGCCTCAACGCCGGCCTTCCCTCCGACGCAGAACCCCTCGGCGGCTGGGAAGCCCCCACCGGCGAACTCCGCGGCCACTACATCGGCCACTATCTCTCCGCCTGCGCCATGCTCTACGCCTCCACCGGCGACCAGCCCATCCTCGCCAAGGCCAACGAGCTCGTCTCCATGCTCGCCGCCTGCCAGCGCGCCGACGGCTACCTCAGCGCCTACCCCGATTCCTTCTACGACCGCCTTCGCCAGCACAAGGAGGTCTGGGCGCCCTTCTACACCTACCACAAGATCCTCGCTGGCATGATCGACATGTACCAGCACGCCGGCTCCGCCCTCGCCCTCCAGGTCGCCACCCGCATGGCCGACTGGGCCGACCAGTACGCCCGCTCCTTCACCCCAGACGACTGGCAAACCGTCCTCCTCACCGAGCAGGGCGGCATGAACGAAGCCTCCTTCAACCTCTACGCCATCACCGGAAACACCAAATACCGCGACCTCGCCTACCGCTTCGAGCACCACAAGATCTTCGACCCACTCGCTGCCAACCAGGACGCCCTCGCCGGCAACCACACCAACACCAACATCCCCAAAATCATCGGCGCAGTCCGCGGCTACGAACTCACCGGCGACGACCGCTACCGCCAGATTGCCTGGAACTTCCACCGCATCGTCACCCAGCACCACTCCTACGCCCCCGGCGGCACCAGCTACGACGAGTTCTTTCAAACCCCCGACGCCACCGCCGCCCACCTCGGCCGCGCCGACCAGGAGTGCTGCTGCAGCTACAACATGATGAAGCTCACCCGGCATCTCTTCCAGCAGCAGCCCAACGCAGCCCTCTTCGACTACTACGAGCGCCTCCTCTTCAACGTCCGCGCAGGCACCCAGGACCGCAACGGCATGTTCATGTACTACGTCCCTCTCCAACCCGGCCTCTACAAAATGTTCGGCACCCCCACCGACTCCTTCTGGTGCTGCACCGGTACCGGCTCTGAGGAGTACACCAAGCTCAATGACTCCATCTACTTCCACGACGACTCCTCCGTCTGGGTCAACCTCTTCCTGCCGTCGGTCCTCAACTGGCAGCAGCGCGGCCTTCGCCTCCGCCTCACCACCCGCCTCCCCCACGAAGAGCGCGTCACCCTCACCATCGACTCCGCCCCCTCCACCCCCACAACCCTGCGCATCCGCATCCCCGCCTGGACCACATCCGGCGTCCGCATTGCCATCAACGGCACCGCGCAAACCATCCCCACCACCCCTTCCACATACGTCTCCCTCCAGCAAGCCTGGAAGGCCGGCGACGTCATCACCCTCGACCTTCCCCTCACCCTCCGCGTCGAAACCACCCCCGACGATCCCCAGGTCCAGGCAGCCTTCTACGGCCCGCTCGTCCTCGCCGCCCGCCTCGGCTCTGAGGGCCTCACAAACTCCATGATTTACCTCGACAACGCCGCCCACGGCGACCGCGGCTACCCCATGCCCACGGTCGAGCCCAACCCCCGCGACTGGCAGGGCAAACTCCTCGCCCCCCAGGACGACGGCCCATGGCTCACCCGCATTGACGGCTCAACCCAGTACCCGCTTCAGTTCCAGACCAAAGGCAGCGGCCCCACCCACACCCTCGTTCCCCTCGCCCACATCTACGACGAGCGGTACTCGGTCTACCTCCGCAACCTCGGCATCCCCGCCAGCCCAGGTGGCCCAGCCCACACCTGACACCTGGTCAGCAAGGCACGGCCCTATTTCCCTTTCGCAGCGCACCGGGGGTCGGCTATTTCCACCCGCCGATTCTTCGCCCGGCCCGCATCCGTGTTGTTGTCGGCAATCGGCATTGTCTTCCCGTACCCCTTCGCCGTCAGCCGTGTCGCCGCCACCCCATGCTGCGTCAGCCACACCGCCACTGCCGTCGCTCTTGCCTCGCTCAATGTCTGGTTATAGGCATCGCCGCCCACGTCGTCCGTGTGCCCCTGGATCTCCAGCTTCAGCGTTGCATCCTTCGTCAATAGTCCCAGAATCTGCTGCAGCACCGGATCCGATGCCGCCTGCAACGTCGCCTTGTTGAAGTCAAAAGGAAAGTTCATTCGGTCACGGCACCGTTTGCGCCCCCGCGCTCACGCCCGCCAGGCCCACCAGGCCCACCAGGCCGCTGACCAGCAACTGGCACACGCCGCCAAGACGGCTCGGACGAAAACTCACAAAGCTCATGATTAGCTCCTTGAAGTCGCCCGATGCTACCACCGCAACTTACAACAAAGTCAAAGGAATTCCCGCGCCAAACGCAGCCTTTCTCCGCGCAGCCGCATTGGCTGGAAATGCCCCGGCCAAATCCTCTATCTCACTCGCATTGCCTTATTTCTTGCTCGCCGGCAAACTCCGCAGGTACGCAATCACCTGCCACCGCTGCGGCTCAGTAAGCGCCTGCGCCGGCGGCATCCCCTTGTAGGGATTCCCATTCCGCAGCATCCAGAGCAATGACCCATCCGACGCCCCCCGAATCCGCGCCGATCGCAAACTCGGTCGCGTCGTCCGCCCGTCCGCGTCCACACCATGGCACCGGGCACAGTTCTCGTGGAACAGGCCCTCTCCCACCCGAATCGCCGCCGCCTGCCCGGCAACGGGATTCTTCCGGGCCCGGTCCTCATCCGGAACTCGCCGCAGCCAAGCCCCATCCGCAGTCGCAAACACAACACTCGGCATCAGCACCAACAAAACCACGGGAAGAAAACGCAATCGCATCATGACCTCTACTCTCGACAATAACGCGCCGACCCCAACGCGTAAAACCACATCACCACCCCATCAACATTCCCCTTCGCGCCGCCACTCGTCTATCCTGTTTGAGTCCAACAAGGTGGTGCCATGAGCTATTCCTCCGTCCCCAATATCGAACCCCGCTCGCCCCAGGGCGACTTCGTCAACGAGCCCTTTGAAAACTTCTCCCTGCCCCAAACCGCGCGCGCCATGGAGTCCGCCCTCGCCGCCGTCCGCAGCCAGCTCGGCCGCGAGTATGACCTCATCATCGGTGGCCATCGCATCAGGACCGTCGGCAAAATCCGCTCCATCAATCCCGCCCGCCCCGCCGAGGTCGTCGGCATCCACCAGAAAGCCGAGCTTGAGCACGCCCAGCTCGCCATGGATGCAGCCCTCAAGGCTTTCGAATCCTGGTCCCGCGTCCCCGTTGCAGTCCGCGCCTCCCTCCTCTTCCGCGCCGCCGAAATCATCCGCGAGCGCAAATTCGAGTTCTGCGCCTGGCTCACCTTTGAGGTCGGTAAAAACTGGGCCGAATCCGACGCCGACGTGGGCGAAACCATCGATTTCCTCAACTTCTACGCCCGCGAAGCCCTCCGCCTCGACAAGGCCACCACCCCCATCCAGTTCCCCGGCGAGCGCAACCAGCTCCGTTACATCCCCCTCGGCGTCGGCGCGGTCATCCCCCCGTGGAACTTCCCCTTCGCCATCATGGCCGGCATGACCGTTGCCTCCATCGTCACCGGCAACACCGTCATCCTCAAGCCCTCCTCTGACTCGCCCACCATCGCCGCCCGCTTCATGGAAGTTCTGGAAGAAGCCGGCCTCCCCGACGGCGTCGTCAACTTCTGCCCCGGCTCCGGCGCAACCTTCGGCAACGCCATCGTCGAGCACCCCAAGACCCGCTTCATCGCCTTCACCGGCTCCAAGGCCGTCGGCCTCGACATCCACGAGAAATCCGCCCGCACCCAGCCCGGCCAAATCTGGATTAAGCGCACCATCCTCGAAATGGGCGGCAAAGACTCCATCCTCGTCTGCGCCGACGCTGACATTGACGCCGCAGCCGACGGCATCGTTGCCTCCGCCTTCGGTTTCAGCGGGCAAAAGTGCTCCGCCTGCTCCCGCGCCATCATCGAAGCACCCGTCTACGATACCCTCGTCGACAAAATCCGTGAGCGCGTCGCAAAGCTCTCCGTCGGCGACCCCGCCACCAACCCCAACATGGGCCCGGTCATCAACAAGGCCGCTTACGAATCCCACCTCGACTACATCACCATCGGCAACCGCGAAGGCCGCCTCATCTCCGGTGGCGCTCCCATCGAAAACGCTGACGGTGGCTACCTCATCGCCCCCACCGTCTTCGCCGACATCGCCCCCGACGCCCGCCTCAGCCAGGAAGAAATCTTCGGCCCCGTCCTCGCCCTCATCAAGGTCTCCGACTTCGCCGAGGGCCTCGCCGTCGCCAACAACACTGAGTACGGCCTCACCGGAGCCATCTACTCCAGTGACCGTGCCAAGCTCGACCACGCCTCCCGAGACTTCCACGTCGGCAACCTCTACCTCAACCGCAAGTGCACCGGTGCCATGGTCGGCGCCCACCCCTTCGGCGGCTTCAACATGAGCGGTACAGATTCCAAGGCCGGCGGCCCCGACTACCTACTCCTCTTCACCCAGGCCAAGTCCATCGCGGAAAAGCTCTAACCCCCGTCGGGCACGGCACGCATCATGCAACGCCCACGGAACTTCCCTCGCCCACACCGCGTATCTCCTCAGGCATCCAACCCCGCTCCGGGCTTCCCACCCGGGGCGCAACAACATGGACCCGCATCCCACTTCCCCCGGAAGGTCCGTTCGCATGAAGCAGTTTGAGTCGTTCCTGCTCGACACCGCCAACCAGTCCCTCTGGCTCGGTGCTTCCTCCATCGACATCGCTCCCAAGCCCTACGCCATCCTCCGTTACCTGGTCGAGCACCCCGGTCGCCTCATCACCCACGACGAGCTCCTCGACGCCCTCTGGCCAAATACCTTCGTCCAGCCCCAGATTCTCCGCACCTACATCCTCGACCTGCGCAAAGCCCTCGGTGACGACCCCGCTACCCCCCGATTCATCCAGACCATCCCCAAGCGAGGCTACCGCTTCCTTGCTCCAGTCTCTGAGCCCCAGAAGCCGGAACCCCAATCCACCCCCCACCCCACCCCGCCCGCCCCGCACCTGTTGCCCACTCTCCCTCCAGCAACCATCGTCGGCCGCCAGCGCGAACTCGCTCAGCTCCACGCCTTCGCCTCCCAGGCCATCCAGGGCCACCGCCAACTCGTCTTCATCACCGGCGAAGTCGGAATCGGCAAAACCACCCTGGTCGACGCCTTCATGCAGCTCGCACAGGCCTTCCCAACCCAGCCCGCCGTCCTCCGCGGCCAATGCATCGCCGGCTTTGCCGCCGCCCAGCCCTGGTACCCCGTCCTCGAACTCCTCCGCCAGCTCTGCGCCTCGCCTCACGGGGAGCTCGCATGCCGAGTCCTGCGCTCCCTGGCCCCCTCCTGGCTCACTACCGGCTCCGCACCAGACGCCCCATCGCCCGAACGCATCCCAGGCGACCTCTGCGCCGCCCTGGAAGAAATCTCCGTCGCGCAACCTCTCGTCCTCGTCCTCGAAGACCTCCACTGGGCCGACCCAGCCACCATTCACTTTCTCTCCGCCCTCGCTCACCGGCGCAACCCCGCCCGCCTCATCATCCTCGTCACCTTCCGTCCTCAGCACGGTGCGCACAACTCCGCGGAACCCTCCCTCAAGTCCACCCGACACGACCTGCTCATGCGCCGCCTTGCGCAGGACATCCCCCTTCAGCCACTCGATAAATCGGCCATGCAGCAGCTCCTTGCGCTCGAACTCCACCAGGCCGAACTGCCCCCCGGACTCACCAGCTTTGTCCACCGCCGCTCCGAGGGAAATCCACTCTTCGCCATCGCCATCCTTGAGCACCTCATCGCCCAGCATTTCCTCATCCAGTCCCCCGCCCAAGGCACCTCCCTCGCCCCCACCCTCTGGACCCAGTCTGCTCCCCTGCCGGAGATGGATGCCGAAGTCCCCGCCGGCCTCGCTGAAATGATCGATCTCGAACTCGAACGCCTTACCCCCGACGAACAGGCAATCCTCGAAGCCGGCTCCCTCACCCAGGTCGCCTTCCCCGCCTGGTCCGTTGCCGCGGCACTCGCGCTTCCCCAGGAACTTGCAGAAGACGCCTGCGACGCCCTCAGCCGCCGACTCTACTTCCTCGAACGGGCCGGCCAGGACGAGCTGCCCGACGGCTCCTGCTCCCCCTTCTACGTCTTCGCCCACGGCCTCTTCCGCGAGGTCCTCTACCAGCGCCAGGCCCCCGCCCGCCGCGCTCAGCGCCACATCCGCATCGCTGAAAAGCTCACCAGCCTCTTCCACGGTCGCGAAAGCAGCGTCGCCCACGATGTCGCCATGCACTTCCAGGCCGCCGGCAACCACGCCCGTGCCAACGAGGCGCTCCAATCCGCACTCCTCATTTCCTCAACGCAAACGACGATGGATACCCCTGAATTCCCCCAAAAACGCACCCGAAAAACCTCCACGAAAGCTTGACGCTTTCTCCACGGAACCTTGACAACTTATTTTTCGCAACTGGGTAGTCTGAGTTTCGTAGAGGACATCTGACGGGAAACAAGAAGGCTCGAACCTTCTTGAGGGCCGCAAAGAGATGCGGGTTTCAAGAAGATTCGAGAAGGCGAAATCTCCCCAAACAGATGCAACCTCACTGGAGGACACACCCATGAAAAACATCGTTCGCAACTTCCTCGTGGCATCTGCAGTCGTAGCGGCCATCGCCTTCACCTCCACCGCCGCCCTCGCGGACTCCAACGTGAAGATCCCCTTCGACTTCAAGGTCGGCTCCAAGACCCTGCCCGCTGGCGACTACGTCGTCAAGCAGAATTCCACCCATGCCAGCGTCCAGTTCTCCAGCAAGGATGGCAAGCACAACTTCACCTGGATTCTGCAGCCCGGCGACCCCGAGCCCAACTCCACCGCCGTCAAGCTCACCTTTGACACCAACGGCACCACCGACTGGCTCCGCTCCATCGACTTCGGCGCACAGACCACACCGCGCATCGACCCCGGTTCCAGCCGCCTGGAGTATTCAAAGCTGACGATTACCGGCCGCTAGCGACCGGCAAACATCCCCGGGGCTTCCCCTGGTACCCCGTAAGTACCACAACCCCGGGCACCTCCCCCCAACTTTTTCCACGCAGGTCCCGAAGCCTGCCAAACCCAAAGGGCGGATCGCATCAGCGGTCCGCCCTTTGGCTTGGGCCCTGAATCCCGCTAACTTGCTGCTCTTGTTCATCCCCGCCCCTGTGGGAAAATCAATACGTGAGCACCTCAACCAATCCCTCCCTCCAGTCCCGCCTCCACATCGCCTCTGCCGTCGCCCGCGAAGCCGGCCAACTCCAGAAGCGCCGCTTTCAGGAGCGCGAAGCCGCCCTCGAAAAAACGTACAAATTCAAGGGCCCCCAGGACTACATCACCGCTACCGACGGCGAAGTTGAAAAGCTCATCCGCGCCCGGCTGCTCTCCGCCTTCCCCACCGACACCATGCTCGGCGAAGAAGACGGCGGACAGGTCTCCCCCGCCACCTGGGTCGTCGACCCCATCGACGGCACCAGCAACTTCGCCCGCGGCATCGCCCATTTCTGCGTCTCCATCGCCCTCGTCCTCGACGGCAAAGCCGCCATCGGCGTCATCTATCAGCCCATCCTCGACGAACTCTTCGCCGCCGCCACCGGCCTCGGCGCAACCCTCAACGGCGAGCCCATCAAAACCTCCTCGGTTACCAGCCTGGATCGCAGCCTGCTTGAGGTGGGCCGCGCCAGCCGCCAGCCCCAGGGCCCCTATCTCGAAATGCTCGACAAGGTCATGCGCACCGGTGCCGCCATCCGCGGCGCTGGCTCCGGCTCCCTCGCCGTAGCCAACGTTGCCGCAGGCCGCGTCGATGCCTGCTACGAAACCCACATGTACAGTTGGGATTGCCTCGCCGGCCTGGTCCTCGTCGTCGAAGCCGGCGGCCGCGTCAACGACTTCCTCGCCGGCGACGGGCTCCTCAAGGGCAACCCCATCTTCGCCTCGGCACCCGGCATCGCCGATCAGCTGGCCCAGGTCGTCGGCTGCCCCCTGCCTCCGCTGGGCTAGTCCCCCTGGGTCGCCTCCGGCGCGCTTCCAATTCGCTCTTCCACCAGCGCCAGATACGTCTCCAGAAAGTGCGCCCTTGCAAAGCTGGCCCGCTCCTCAGCCGCCAACTCCCGCAACTCCTGCGCCATGCCTACATGCGCATACAGCAGCGGGGGCTGCTTGGGAACCAGGTCTGAGTGGTTGAAGACGCGGTAAGTCGCCGGGACAAGGGCGTCGTACTGCTCGCGAAACTCCCCGCAACCCACCCGAGGACTGGCAAAGGTGTACACCTCGGGCCGTGTGCCTCCAGAATTCAGCGCCAAATCCAGCCCCAGCAGCGTCGCCAGCGCCCCTCCCAGGCTGTGCCCGGTTATCGTCACCGCACCTGCCGCGCCGTCTGTTATCACCTTCACCACTGGCTTCGACTTGGGCGATGCCCCCACCCGCAGTGACCGGTAAATCGCGGTAAATCCGTCCTCCGTTCGCCCTTTGCCGCCCGGAATCGGGTTCTTCACCCAGCCAAACTCCAGGTCCTTGAACCACTCAAAGATGCCCTCGGTCCCACGCAGCACAGCCACCAGTTCCCCGCCTGCACCCCGCGCCAGGTACCCAAACGTCACCGTCTCGCCAGCGTACGGATTGGCATCCGTGGCCAGGTCACTCCCATAGATTGCAGAGACAAACTCGTAACCCGCCCGCCCAATCCGCCTCCGCGTCGTTTGCGTGTAGGACTTGCGCGGCGGCACCGAATACGCAATCAGCACCAGTTGCGCGTACTGGCGCGCCTGATGCCAGTTGAAGTTGGGGTTCAAATCTGCCAGACATGGCCTCCGGCGCGCACTTCTCGCGCACGCCAGTATGCCATTCTCACTCCATTTTCACCACATCAATCGTCGCGAACCCTTCACGCGCCCTCAACCTCAGGCAGGCAGTACATTCGCGGAGCGCACTTGGGACAGGCTTTGGTGGGTCAGGGTTCGCTCTTCTGCATCAATCCTGTTGCCAACCTCGGCAGCAGCCTGCGCCAGAACCCGGTGGTGCAGCGTAAACAGCGCCAGTTCCAGCCGGTCGCCAACGCCCGTCTTGTCATAGATGGAACGCAGATAATTCTTGATGACCTGCTCGGTCGTCTTCAGGCGCTGGGCAATTTCGCGGTTCTTGCAGCCCTGCACAATCAGTGCCACAATCCGCATCTCCTTCGGAGTCAGCCGGTCCCGCACTCGCGCGCCCACAGCATCGTCGTCCATGCCGGGTCCAGACATCGTCTGCAACGGCTGCCAGCTTTCGCCGGCGCCCACCTTCCGCACACACTCCACCAGCGCCGACGCACTCGAGTTCCGGAAGAGGACCCCGCGGCATCCCTGCTGCATATACCCGGCAGCAGATTCTGAGTTCTCCGCCACCACCACAGCCCGCGAACCATGCGTCTCCAGCAGCGCGCGCAGCCGCGCCATTTCCGGCTTCAGCACTGCCGCATACAACACCACCGCGCCAGGGAACGTCGTAATGGCATGCATCATCCGCTCTACGTCCGAGCATTGCGCGATTATGCGCAACTCCTCGTCCATCGCCAGAACCTTTGCCGTCCCAGCCCGGAAGATTGCCTGTGAGTCTGCGAGAATCACCTTGATCATAGCCCTGACGTCGCCTCCTGCACAGGTAGTTGCTGCAACTCCGCGAGCGTTACAACTTTTCTCGGAGGCTTACCTGTGTCCCGTCCGGATTCGGCCCAATACCAGTGCCTGAACTCCGTTACTAACCCACCTATCGGCGAGTCACGGGAAACCATGGAAGTGTTTCGTTTCACGACAGCCGGGGGGGGTAGCCTGTGACGAAAAGGGCATACTGCGGCGGGTCTTTTGCCCGCTCAAATGACTATTACTGGCTTAGAGTAACAAGGCCAAACCATTCAAGTACAAATAACCAGCTCTCATTCGCCTCCAAGGAAACTAGCATCGCAACAGTCCCTCTGTGAATCACTCTTTAGCAGCACCTGTTTCACGGGCCCCCACTGCCCTAAACTGATACAACCATGAGCCGACCCATTCTCTTCGCCGTAGACGACGACCCCAGCGTTCTCGAAGCTGTCGTCCAGGACCTGCGCCGTAACTACGCCGCCGAATACCGCGTCCTCCGGGCCGGCAGCGGCCCCGCAGCCGTGGAAACCCTCCGCCAGCTCAAAGCCCGCTCCGAGGCCGTCGCACTCATCGTCAGCGACCAGCGCATGCCCGGAATGACCGGCGTTGAATTCCTCGAAGCCGCCCGCGACCTCTACCCGGATGCCAAGCGCGTCCTGCTCACCGCATACGCTGACACCGAAGCCGCCATTCGCGCCATCAACTCCGCGCGCATTCACTACTACCTCACCAAGCCCTGGGACCCGCCCGAAGAAAAACTCTACCCCGTCCTCGACGACCTGCTGGAAGACTGGAAAGCCGGCTACCAACCCAGCTTCCAGGGCCTCCGCGTGTTGGGCCATCGCTGGTCTGATCGTGACCACCAGCTCCGCAGCTTCCTCTCCCGCAACCACGTCCCCTATCGATGGTTTGACATCGCTGCGAATGCTGAAGCTGCCCACCTTCTCGCAGAGCACAACCTGCAATCCGCCGCTCTCCCGGTCGTCCTCTTCCCCGACGGCACCTCCCTGGCTGACCCCAATCAATCCGAGCTCGCCACCCGCGTCGGCCTCCGAACCGAAGCGAAACAGGACTTCTACGACATCGTCATCGCCGGCGGTGGTCCCGCCGGCCTCGCCGCCGCCGTCTACGGCGCCAGCGAAGGCCTCCGCACCCTCGTCCTTGAGCCCGTCGCCCCAGGCGGCCAGGCCGGTTCCACCTCCCGCATCGAAAACTACCTCGGCTTCCCCTCCGGCATCACCGGTGCCGACCTTGGCCGCCGCGCCCACCTGCAGTGCGTCCGCTTCGGCGTCGAATTCGTCTCCCAGCGCGCCACCGGCATCCGCGCCGACGGCCAATATCGCTTCGTCCAGCTCGGCGACGGCCGCGAAGTCGCCACCCACGTCCTCCTCCTCGCCATGGGTGTCCAGTACCGCCGTCTGGAAATCCCCGGCGCAGCCGAGCTCACAGGCCGAGGCATCTATTACGGCGCAGCCCTGGTGGAAGCCTCCGCATGCCAGGACGAAGAAGTCTTCGTCGTCGGCGGGGCAAACTCCGCCGGCCAGGCCGCCCTCCACTTTGCCAAATTCGCCTGCAAGGTCACCATGCTCGTTCGCGGACCCAGCCTCGAAGCCAGCATGAGCAAATACCTCATCGACGAAATCGCGCTAATCCCAAACATCGTCGTCGAGCCCAACACACAAGTCGTCTCTGCCATCTCTGCCGAAGGCACCATCGACCCCGCCACCGCCCGCCTCACAGCCATCCGCACCCTCGGTCCCGATGGCGAAAAACTGCGCCCAACCACCTCGCTCTTCGTCTTCATTGGCGCCGAGCCGCGAACCGACTGGCTGCCCGACTCCATCCTGCGCGACGACAAGGGCTTTGTCCTCGCCGGCCCCGACCTCGCCGCACACCCCGGATTTTCAGCACTCTGGAAGGAAAAGCGCGCACCTTATCTGCTGGAAACCAGCCTCTCCGGCGTTCTCGTAGCCGGCGATGTCCGCCACGGCAGCGTCAAACGCGCAGCATCCGCGGTCGGCGAAGGCTCCATCTCCGTCCAATTCGCCCACCAGTACCTGGCCGGCTTTTAGCCTCCCGTCCATTTCACAGAAACTTTTTCCCGATTGGCTCAATTCCCTGGAATCGTTCCACGCCTCACCGCATCCTTCATTTAGCGATTCCCTTCGGGGGCACCACAAACGTCCACCATGAGCGCAGCGCAGACCATCCCCGTACGCACCGTCCGCCTCAGCGACTTCGCCGCTGAGCTGGCCCAAGTCCCCGTATTCGCGACGCTCACTCCGGAAGACCTCATCTCCCTCGGCGATGTCGAACTCCTCGAAGTCCCAGCCGAAACCGTCCTCTTCGACCCCGCCGCGCCCGCCCGCGACTACTGCGTCATGCTGCAGGGCCGCGCCGTTGCTGACCGCGTCGAGCCCGACGGCTCCATCACACGCATCGGCAAAGCACGCACCGGTGAGTGCTTCGGAGAAGTCGTCCTGCTCAGCGGCAAACAGCCCCGCGTCAAGGTCGTTGCCACAGAACCTTCCCGCATCCTCCGTTTTTCTGAGCAGGCCTTCTGGCATTTGATGGACTGCTGTCCGCAGGTGCGCGAACTCATCCTCGCCAACATGGCCCAGCGGCTCCACACCTACCAGGCTGAAATCGCCCACCGCGAAAAACTCATCGCCCTTGGCACCCTCGCCGCCGGCCTCATGCACGAGCTCAACAACCCCGGCACTGCAGCCAAACGCGCCGCCTCTCAGCTTCGCGAAAACCTGGCGCGCCTGCAGACGTTGAGCCTGCGATTCTGCGACCGCGAAAACACTCCCACACAAATGGCCTGCATGCGCGAGTTGCAGCACGATGCCATCGCCCACGCCAAATCCGCCGCACTCAGCACTCTCGAGCAGGCCGATGCCGAAGAAACCATGGCCGACTGGCTCGCAGAATCCGGCGTGGACAACGCCTACCGCATCGCTCCTTCCCTCGTTGCCATGGGCCTCAACCCCTCTGAACTCAACTGCATGAAGCATGAGTTCGCCTCCGACGGCCTCTCAGACGCGCTCAACTGGCTTGAATCCCTCGTCTCCAGCATTTCCCTGGTCGGCGCCATTGAGGAAAGCATCTCCCGCGTCTCCGAACTGGTGATGGCCGTCAAGAAATTCGCCTACGACGATCGCTGCGGCCTGCGCCCCGTCGATGTACACGACAGCATCCAAAGCACCATTACGATTCTTGGCCACAAGCTCCGCATCAAGCCCGTCGAGCTGGTTAAGGAATTCTCCGCAACCTCTCCTCTGATCCGCTCCACAGGCGCCGCACTCTCCCAGGTCTGGACCAATCTTCTCGATAACGCCATCGACGCCTCCCCGGCAGGCGGCACCATACACGTCCGCACATGGTCAGAGCCGGGCTCCATGTGCGTCTCAATCTCCGATCAAGGCTCCGGCATCCCTGCCGACCTTCAGGCCCGCATCTTTGAGCCCTTCTTCACCACCAAGCCCGTCGGCGAAGGCACCGGCCTTGGCCTCGAGATTGTCCATCGCATCGTCACCCAGCACTTTGGCGGATCCATCGAGCTCAACTCCCGCCCCGGCCAAACCACCTTCCTCGTCCGCCTTCCTCAATCTCCAGAGGCTGCCCTGCCCGCCCTGCCCGGCTGCCCATCCTGAACCACCACTCTCCCGGCCCCAGCCACAGCCCGCCCGCACCTGACCAAAACCCATCAAGACTCCAGACAACCTGCCGATAGGAGAGGGGTAAACCCCGGAGCCGTCTCATGGACTGCTCTGTCAGGCAGGTGCCATGATTCCTGAGGAACCAACCCCGGCCAGCGAGCGAATCGCACACCGAACCGCACTTCTTGAGGCGGTGCTCGACTCAATCGAAGAGGGCGTCATCCTCCTCGATGCGGATGCCCGCGTCGCCTTCTGGAACCAGGCCGCCACCACCATCAGCGGATACCCGCGCGAGTCGCTCCTCGGCCGCTCCTGCCCGCCCGGTTTCTACCGGCTTGACGCCCGGCACCAGGAAGACCTGCAGGCCTTTGCCGAGTCCCAGCAGCCCGTCCACGGGCATTTCGCAACCGGCGACCTGCACTCTGTAACCCACGAAGCATCCAATCGCCCCATCCTGGTCGAACTCCGTCACCGCCTGGGCCACCTGCTCCCTGCGATGCTCAAGCGCACCCCCCTTCGCGACACCCTCGGCATCCGCATCGGCTCGCTGCTGCGCTTCCACCCTGCCGAGGATTCTGACCAGCTCCCCCACGGCGACTCCGGCGAAGGCGTCGGCGTCGAACACAGTCAGGCCGAAATGGAAGACCGCCTCGACCAGAGTTGGCGCGACTGGTCCGCTTCCGGCCTCCCCTTTGGCCTGCTCTGGATCACCATTGACCAGGCAGAGCGCCTGCGCAAGACCCACGGCCGCGATGCCTGCGAGTCCATGCTCCAGTCCATGACATCCACCATCCGCCACGGCCTCAAGCCAACCGAGATTCTCGGGCGATGGGGCGATAACGAATTGCTCGTACTTGCCCACGAGCGCACTCCGGAGATGCTCCTGGAACACGCCCGCCAACTCCTTGGCCTCACCCGCACCGCAGAATTCCGCTGGTGGGGCGATCGCGTCTCGCTCACCGCAAGCATCGGCCTCGCACATGCCTCTCCCGGCGACACCCTCTCCGCCGTGATGCAGGCAGCTCAAAAAGCCATGCAAAAATCCCTCCTCACCGGCGGCAATCGAGTCTCGCATCCACCCGACCGCATCCAGGACACCAACCGCAGGAGTCAGTCATGTTCGCAATCATAGGGATCGTCGTCGTCCTCGGAGCCATCGTCGCCGGCTACCTCATGGAACACGGTAACCTCATGGTCCTTCTGCAGCCCGCCGAACTCATCATCATCGGCGGCGCGGCCCTGGGCACACTGCTCATTGCCAACCCCATGCACATCATCAAGGCCATCGTGGGACAGCTCACCGGCATCCTCAAGCCCTCGCCTTTCGGCAAAAAACGCTACACCGAAACCCTCAAAATGATGTTCGAATTCCTCAATAAGGTCCGCAAGGAAGGACTGCTCTCCGTCGAAATGGACGTCGAAAAACCCAAAGAATCCGCCATCTTCAAGAAATACCCCGACTTCCTCAAAGACCACCACATCTGCGACTTCGTCTGTGACACCCTGCGCATGGCAATCACCGGCGGCGTCGAGCCCTTTGACATGGACCAGATGATGGAGCTCGACATGGAGGTTCACCACCACGAGGCCGCCGCACCTATCGCCGCCCTCTCCACCGTAGCCGACGCACTGCCCGGCCTCGGCATCGTCGCCGCAGTCCTCGGCGTCGTCATCACCATGGGTGCCATCGGCGGCCCGCCCGAAGAGGTCGGCCACAAAGTTGCCGCCGCCCTCGTTGGCACCTTCCTCGGAATCCTCATGTGCTATGGAGTCGTCGGCCCGCTTGCCTCACTCATGACCAAGGGTACCGACGCCCACAACGAATACCTCCACGTCCTCCGCGTCCTGCTGCTCGCCTTCCTCAAGGGCAACGCCCCCATGATCGCCCTCGAAATGGCCCGCCGCGCCATCCCAGCCCACCTCCGCCCAACCTTTGAAGAAATGGAGAAAGCCTGCAAAGGCACCCCCGCAACCTAGCCCTTCGTCCCTGATCCCTGACCCCTGACCCCTGAGGCCCCAATGTCCGAAGGCAAACGCCCCATCATCGTCATCAAGAAAAAAGGCGGCCACGGCGGCCACCACGGCGGCGCGTGGAAAGTTGCCTATGCTGACTTTGTCACTGCGATGATGGCGCTCTTCATCGTCCTTTGGCTGCTCAACTCCTCCGTCAAAGTCAAAAAGGCCGTCGCCGGATACTTTCAGGACCCCACCAGCAGCCAGCGCGAAACCGGCTCCGACAAGATGGGAGACGAAGACTCCATCCCCATCGACAAGGACAATGTCCAAAAGCTCAAGGAGCAGATCGAAAAGGCCATCAAAGAGCAGAAAGACCTGGAAAAGCTGGCCAAGAACATTGAAATCACCATCACCCCCGAGGGCCTGCGAATCGAGCTCATCGAAGACAAGAACGGCACCTTCTTCCAGTCCGGCTCCGCCATTCTGTCGCAGCCCGGCCAGGAACTGCTCGGCATGCTCGCCGGCCAGCTCAAAGCTCTGCCCAATCACCTGCTGCTCGAAGGCCACACCGACGCACAGCCCTACTCCCCCACAGCCACCTACACCAACTGGGAACTCTCCGCAGACCGCGCCAACTCCGCCCGCCGCCTCCTCCAGCAAGACGGCGTTCGCCAGGACCAGATCTCCCAGGTACGCGGCTTTGCTGACCAGTTCCTCCGCGTCAAAAACAACCCCCTCGACCCCTCTAACCGCCGCATCTCACTCATCGTCCAATGGATTACCATGGCCGCACCCAAGATTCCCGCAGGCGCAGAAGCTGCAAAAGAGAGCGGTGATGCAAAGTCGGAGCCCAAACTACCCACCGCCGAAAAGCCTTCGTCACCAGTGCCGGCAACCTCCTCAGCCAACTCGCCGGGGACAAAGCCGACTGCAGCCAAACCCTCAGTGATGGACCGGCTGAAAGGGATAATTCCCGGCACCAGAAAAAAATAACCCGCAGTTTGACCCGGAACAGGGTGGGACATGGCTCGATTGGCGCGGCTCAGCAGCACCGATACGGCGCCGCCGTCTTCAGGTCAACTTTCCCAGGTTCCGGCTCGCCCTTGGCCCACGGAGTTGCGACGCCCCGCAGCGTCTGCACGCACCGCCACCCCGCCGAGCCCACAATCCCGATTGCTCCCACAATAAACACCGCCATCAGCCCGGTCTCAATCCACCCCTGCAACTCGCTCCCCGCCCGGTGCGCCATCGGCCAGAACGTCTGCCCAATCGACATCGTTCCCGCCGTCACCGTTGTCACCAGCACAAACACACCCGGCACCAGCGTGCACCACGCATACTTCGCCTTCCCGTGGTTCACCAGCCACGTCGTCATTGTCCCCAGTGCAATCGAAGCCAGCAACTGGTTCGCCGTCCCAAACAACGGCCAAATCGTCGCAATCGTCCCGCCCCAAATCAGGTATCCCCAGCAAAACACCACAAACCCGGTCGCCAGTAAATTTCCCGGCAGCCAGTTCGTACGTCCCCACGGCCGGTACACTTTCCCCATCAGCTCCTGCATCACATACCGCGCCACACGCGTGCCGGCATCAATCGTCGTCAGAATAAACAGCGCCTCAAACAGAATCGCGTAGTGGTACCAGTAGCTCATCAGCTGGGCCATCCCCGGCAGCTTGCGGAAAATCTGCGCCATCCCAATCGCCAGGCTCACCGCCCCGCCCGTGCGCCCGGCAAGTTGTTCTCCCACCTGCGCCGAAAACTCCGGCAAATTCACCGTATGCAGTCCCAGCTTGGCGTAAGCCGCCGCAGGCGCATTAATGGCAAAATAATCTCCCGGCGCCAGCGAACACGCCGCAATCAGCGCCAGTACCCCCACCAGGGACTCCGCCAGCATCGCCCCATAGCCGATAAACCGCGCATCCGTCTCCTTGGCAATCAGCTTCGGCGTCGTACCCGACCCCACCAGCGAGTGGAAGCCCGAAATCGCCCCGCAGGCAATCGTGATGAACAGGAACGGAAACAGCTTGCCCGGAATAACCGGCCCGCCCCCGTGCACATACTCCGTCACCGCGGGAAACTGCAACTGCGGATGAACAAAGAACACGCCAAGAATCAGCGCCGTCAGCGTCCCCAGCTTCAGATACGTCGAAAGATAATCGCGCGGCTCCAGCAGCATCCACACCGGCAGCACCGAAGCCAGAAACCCATAGGCGCACAGCAGCAGAACTATCTGGTGCGCGTTGAAGGTAAACGCCGCAGCCGCGCCGGAGTTCGCCACCCAGTGCCCGCCCACCAGTGCCACCGTCAGCGCCACCACCCCAAAAATCGACGGCCCCAGCACCAGCACCCGCCCGCTTGCCCCTTTGAACATCCACACGCCCATCACCATCGCAATCGGAATCGTGCACCCAATCGTGAACACCCCCCAGGGACTCTGGCTCAGCGCGTTCACCACAATAATCGCCAACCCGGCCATGGCCACAATCACAATTAGAACCACCGCCACCATCGCCAGCAAACCAGTCGCTGGGCCAACCTCGCGACGCACAATCGACGGCAGCGAGCTCCCGTCCTGCCGCAGCGATCCAATCAGCACCGTCAAGTCCTGCACCGCCCCAGCCAGCACCGCTCCCGCCACCAGCCATATCAGCCCCGGCGCGTACCCAAACTGCGCCGCCAGCGTCGGCCCCACCAGCGGGCCCGCTCCGGCAATCGCCGCAAAGTGATGCCCAAACACCACCCACTTCGGCGAGGGAACATAGTTGTGCCCATCTTTCAGCCGGTACGCCGGCGTAATATTCCGGTCGTCCAGCACAAACGCGCGCGTGGCCAGCATCGCAGCGTAATAGCGGTACGCCAACACAAATATGCCAAGCACAACCAGCAGCAAAGGAAGAGTATTCACTCGGGGCAAAACCTCAGGGCGCAGGGGAAGCAGGAATGGGGCAAGTATAGCAATCGGCGAGCCTGCGCGGTTCCATGCATTCCCTTTGACGGCTTCCATTGACCGCGCCAAACCGATAAAACGCCCAATATCGCTCTGCGACCATTGCCCCTTGTCGCGCATCCTTATGAGCATGACGACTTCTTCTCTCTTCACTCCCCTGCAAGTTGGCGACCTGCACCTGGCGCATCGCGTCGTGCTGGCTCCCCTCACCCGCATGCGCTCCACCCAGCCGGGCGACGTACCAAACGCCTTGAACGCGACCTATTACGGGCAGCGTGCCAGCAAGGGTGGCCTGCTCATCTCGGAAGCAACCCAGATCTCCCTCGAAGGCAAGGGCTACCCCGCCACCCCCGGCATCTATTCCCCGGAACAGGTGGAAGGCTGGAAGCTCGTGACCGAAGCCGTCCACGCAAAGGGTGCTTACATCTTCGCCCAACTCTGGCATGTTGGCCGCATCAGCCACACCTCCCTGCACCCGGCAGAAGGGCTCCCGGTTTCCTCCTCCGCCATCGCTCCGGCAGACGGCAAGACCTTTACCGCGCAATTCCAGATGGCCGACTTTGAGACGCCCCGTGCTCTCGAACTCAACGAAATCCCCCGCATCATCGCCGCCTACCGCCAGGCCGCTGAAAATGCCCGGGCTGCCGGTTTTGACGGCGTTGAGATTCATGGCGCCAACGGCTACCTGCCCGACCAGTTTCTTGAAGACGGCGTCAACCAGCGCACCGACGAGTACGGCGGAAGCAAGGAAAACCGTGCACGCTTCCTGCTGGAAGCCGTCGATGCCGCGATTGAAATCTGGGGCAGCGGCCGCGTTGGCGTGCGTCTCTCTCCCTACGGCACCGCCAACGGCATGAGCGACTCCGACCCCGTCACCCTCTTCTCCTACGTCCTCGGCCAGCTCTCCGCCCGCGGCATCGCATATGCCCACCTGGTTGAGCCCCGCGCCAGCAAGGCCGGCGGCGGCGCGCCGACCGACGACAGCGCTCCCCACACGGCTGAGATCTTCCGCAAGGCATTCCATGGCGTGCTCATCTCTGCCGGCGGCTATACCGGCCCAACTGCGGCAGAAGTCGTCAGCAGCGGCTATGCCGATGCGGTCGCCTTCGGGCGCTGGTTCATCGCCAACCCCGATCTGCCGCAGCGCTTGAAGCTCGGTGCCGAGTTGAATCCCTACGACCGCCGCACCTTCTACGGCGGAACAGAAAAGGGCTACACCGACTACCCGACCTTGGCCGAAGTACCGGCAATCAAGGCATAAAACCCAGGGAAATCAGACCGCGGGCAGGGCGGCAAAGCAAGTGCCGCCCTGCCCGTTTTCGCGGTACACCGGGGGATGTTACGATTGCAGCGATTGGAGAACTGCGGTGATTGGAGTTCAGTTGAAAACCTTTCCATTTGTCCTTTGCCTGGCCGCTGCCATGGCCATCCCCGTTCTGGCCCAGGATGCAAAACCAACTTTCCGCCTCGATGGCGGAAATACCACCTACGCCTTTGGGGTAAATGAACGCGGCGAACTCCAGCAGGTCTACTGGGGTGGCCGCATCGCCCCCACTGATCCAATCCCCGCCGCCGCAGGCAAAATGGAGTGGGCCAGCTTTGACGGGTCATACAACAACACTCCGCAGGAGTACGCCGGCTGGGGCCAGGGCCTCTACATGGAGCCCGCGCTCAAGGTCAGCTTTGCCGATGGCAACCGCGATCTCGTTCTCCACTACCTCTCCTCAACCAAACCCGACGCCCAAAGCCTCGACATCGTCCTCAAAGACATCTCCCGCGCCGTAACCGTCACCCTGCACTACAAAATGGATGCCGAATCTGGTATCCTCGCCCGTTCTGCCACCGTCGAGAATGGCGAAAAGCAGCCCATCACCATTGAGCAGGAGGCAGCTGCCGCCTATTCCCTGCCCCCCGCCCACTACACCCTCAGCTACCTCAGCGGACGCTGGGCCGGCGAGTGGACCCTCAACCAGGAAACCATCCACCAGGGCCAGCGCGTGCTGGAAAGCCGCCGCGGCTCCACTGGCCACCAGCTCAACCCGTGGTTTGCCATCGCCCGCGGCGATGCCGACGAAGACCACGGAGAAGTCTGGTTTGGCGAACTCGCCTGGAGCGGCAACTGGCGCATCACCGTCGAGCAGGACACGCTCGATGCCGTCCGCGTCACCGGCGGCTTCAATCCCTTTGACTTCGGATACTCCCTCAAGACCGGCGAAAAGCTGGAGTCCCCGGTGTTCTACGCCGGCTACTCGGCCCACGGCATCGGCGGCGCCAGCCGCCAGCTCAACAAGTTCACCGTCGAACATGTCCTCCCGACTGCCCCGAAGCCGAAGCCGCGCCCCGTCATCTACAACAGTTGGGAAGCCACCGAGATGAACGTCAGCGAAGCCGGGCAGATTGCCATGGCCGAGAAGGCCGCCACCCTTGGCATCGACCGCTTCGTCATGGACGACGGTTGGTTTGGAAAGCGCAAAACCGACCACGCTGGCCTGGGCGACTGGTACGTTGACCCCGACAAATTCCCCCACGGCCTTAAGCCCCTCATCGATCGCGTTCACGCCCTCGGCATGGACTTCGGCCTATGGGTCGAGCCCGAAATGGTCAACCCCGACTCGGACCTCTACCGTGCCCACCCCGACTGGGCCATCAACTTCCCCGGCCGCCCCCGCATGGAGCAGCGCACCCAGCTCGTCCTCAACCTCGCCCGCCCCGACGTCCGTGCCTATGTCTTCGGCTTCCTCGACAAGCTGCTCACCGAAAACCAGATCGCCTTCCTCAAGTGGGATTACAACCGCAACTGGAGCGAGCCGGGCTGGGACCAGCAGCAGGGCGCAGACCAGAAGAAGATCTACGTCGACTTCGTCCGCAACGTCTACTCCATCCTCGCGGAACTCCGCGCCAAGCATCCGGGCATCGAGATTGAAAGCTGCTCCGGCGGCGGCGGTCGCGTCGACCTCGGCATCCTGCACTACACCGACGAGGTCTGGCCCAGCGACAACACCGATCCCTTTGACCGCCTCACCCAGCAGTGGGGCTTCACCCACGCCTATCCCAACCAGGTCATGCTCGCCTGGGTCACCGACTCGCCCCACTGGATGAACAACCGCGCCACCACCCTCACCTACCGGCTGCTCTCGTCCATGGAGGGCTCCCTCGGCATCGGCGCCAACCTCAACAAGTGGAATGACGCCGACTTCGCCACCGCCAAACGGCTCATCGCGGCCTACCACGAGGTTCAGCTCACCGTCACCCAGGGCGACCTCTACCGCCTCATCGCCCCCACCAACAACGTCACCGGCCCCAGCCAGTTTGCCGCCACCGAAATGGTCGCGCCAGACAAGCACCAGGCCGTCCTCTTCGCATACGCCAACGGCACCAACGAGGGCCGCAACTTCCCGCTCCTTCAGTGGAAGGGTCTCGACCCCGCAGCCACCTACAAGCTCACCACCATTGAGGGCACTACCCTCCCCGGCACCCCCGCCTCAGCCTCCGGCGCCTGGTGGATGAACCACGGCCTCGACATCCTCCTCCACGGAGACTTCGTCGCAGCCGCCTTCCGCCTTGACCGCCAGTAACCGAAACGCACACAACCCAGCCCAACGACAACACTCCGTCGTTGGGCTGGGTTGTTTTTATCTGTGCTTTTCTGAAATTACCCTGCGGGTTGGCCCATGAAGTCCAGCGCCCTCGCCAGGTACGCCTTGGTCTCTTTGCGCGTCACCACCGCATCCAGGAAGCCGTGCTCCAGCAGAAACTCTGACCGCTGGAAGCCCTCTGGCAGCTTCTGCCGAATCGTCTGCTCAATCACGCGCGGCCCGGCAAACCCAATCAGCGCGCCCGGCTCCGCAATGTTCAGGTCGCCCAGCATGGCAAAGCTGGCCGTGACGCCGCCCGTGGTCGGGTCCGTAAGAATGCAGATGTAAGGAATCCCAGCGTCGTCCAGTTGCGCCAGGCCGGAAGAAATCTTCGCCAGTTGCATCAGGCTCACTACGCCTTCCATCATCCGCGCCCCGCCTGAGGCCGCAATGATAATCAGCGGATGCCGCGTCGCCAGCGACCGGTCAATCGCGCGGGCAATCGTCTCTCCCACCACGGCGCCCATGCTGCCGCCGATAAAGCTGTACTCCATCGCAGTCAGCACCACATCGTGATGGGCCAACTTGCCGATTGCGGTCACAATCGCGTCGTCCAGCCCGGTATTCTTCTGGGCCGCAGCCAGCCGCTGTTTGTACGGCTTGATGTCGGTAAAGTTCAGCGGATCCGTCGAGCGCAGCCCCGCATCGACAAACCTGTAACCCGGCTCAAGCAGCAGCTCAATCCGCTCCCGTGCGCCCATCTTGAAGTGCTTCCCGCACTTCGGGCACACGTTCAGATTGCTTTCAAGCTCGGCCTTGAAAAGAATCTGCCGGCAGCCGTCGCACTTGATCCAAAGGCCCTGGGTCCGTACGCGGGACTCGCCTGCGTCCGACTCCGCTTCGATGCTGGTTTCAGAACGTTTAAACCACGCCATATCGAGTTTCATTGTACCGGAGGCGCCGGGTCGATGCGCGGGCAACCGGGTCGGCAAGCATCGATGCAGGCCCCGACAGGAAGCGGGAAAAGCGCACGATTTGGGACAAAACCCTCACCAAGATGAACTTACCGTCATTCAAGGGCCAATTCACCCGGCATTCACCTCATTTTTCCGGAACCGTAACAAAGCACAGTCAGGCTTAGAAGGGCGAAACAGGCAAAGTTGCGCCGGGAATTCAGGTCTAGGCACATCGGCCAAACCTGAAGGACGAGTTCGATAGCTGCACTTTCTCTGGAGGAATTCTCAATGCGATTTGGATTGCAAGGCTTTCGGCTGCTCATGGCAGCTCTGGCGCTGGTGCTGATCTGCGAAAGCGGTTTGGCGCAGACGGCAGCGGGCCGTGGCGGCATCGGCGGAACCGTAACGGATGCGACGGGTGGAATTCTGCCCGGTGCGCAGATTACCCTCGACCCCGGCGGACGCACCACCGTGACCGACGACTCCGGAAAGTTCCTGGTGAACGGCCTCGAAGCTGGCCAGTACAAGGTGACGGTAAAGGTGCTCGGATTTGACAACGCCACCAGCACAGTCACCGTAGCCAGCGGCTCAATTGTATCCACCACCGTTTCGATGAAGGTAGCCTCAGCCAGCGTGGACGTGCAAGTCTACGGCGGCCGCTCCTACGGCGAAGTGCAAGCTGTCAACCAGCAGCAGGTGGCCGACAACATTCTCGAAGTGCTGCCCCAGGAGATTATCTCCAGCCTCCCCAACACCAACATTGCCGACGCGGTTGGCCGCCTCCCCGGCGTCTCGCTCGAGCGTGACGAGGGCGAAGGCAAGTACGTACAGATTCGCGGCACCGAGCCCCGGCTCTCCAACACCACCATTGACGGCATCAACGTCCCCGCACCGGAAGCCAGTGTGCGCAACATCAAGCTGGACGTAATCCCCGCAGCCCTCGTTGAGCAGTTGGAAGTCTCGAAGACCCTCACCGCTGACCAGGATGGCGACGCGGTGGGCGGCAGCGTCAATCTCGTCACCCGTGTGGCCGGCGATGAGCCGTTCTTCACGGTGACTGCGATGGGAGGCCACATTCCCATCGAGCTGGGCGGGCGCAACCTTGACCAATTCTCCGCAGCAGCCGGCAAGCGCTTTGGCCCCAACCACAAGCTCGGCATCTTCGTCGGCGGCAGCTACGACTATAACGGCCGCGGCATCGACGACATCGAGCCCGGAACTGCCGTAACCGGCGCAGCCGACGGCGGCAACTTCGTCGGCCCCAACACCATGGATATCCGCGAGTACTACTACACCCGCAGCCGCTACGGTTTTGCCGGCACCGTGGACTACCGCTTCTCGCCCGCCACAACCGTCTTGGCCCGTACCTTCTTCTCAGACTTCCGCGACTTTGGCGGCAAGTACATTTACTCGCCCACGGCAGGCAACTTTCTCACCAGCTCTGGCCAGGCAGACGACGCGGGCAACATGTCATTCGCCGATGCGCCGCGTACGCCAGACTACCAGATATTCAACTTCATGCTGAATCTCAAGCATGTCTCCGGCGACTGGGCCTTCGACGCCACTGCGGCGGTCTCCCGCGGCCGGGCCGACAACCAGAACTTCCCGCAGGCCGACTTCAACGGACCGCAGGCCGTGGCCTTCAACGTGGATGTCACCAACACCAACCGGCCCAGGTTTGTCGTCACCAACGGCGTGAACATCTATGACCCAACGACCTACCAGTGGGCCGACATTCACTTCACCAAAGACCACTCCGCACAAGTCAACCTGCAGGGCAGCTTTGACGTAACCCGCTTCTACAAGACCTCCGGCGGACACCTCGGCACCTGGCAGGCTGGCGTCAAAATCCGCAACGCGCACAAGTTCAACGACGTCAATGACAAGTACTACGACGCAGATGGTTCCATCCTGCTGTCGCAGGTACTCGATACCGGCTTCAGCAACAAGGACTACTACAACGGAACCTACGGCGCTTACGGGCCCGTTTCCAGTTGGGACAAGCTGGTGGCGGCTTTCAACGCCAACCCCGGCGCATTCACTGAAAACTTCAAGAGCGAGAGCAAGAAGAGCCTCCCCAACAACTGGAATACCCATGAGCTGATTCCTGCCTTCTACGCCATGGATACCTTCGACATCGGCCACCTCCGGTTGATTGGCGGCCTGCGTGTGGAAGTCACCAAGCAGGACTTCACCGGCCTGGAAGTCGCGCTTGGCAGCCTGGATGCCACCAAAACGAGCGGCAACAAGACCTACGTGGACTTCATGCCGAATGCCCAGGCCAAGTACACCTTTGGCACCAACCAGGCACTGCGCGCCGTCTATGGACGCGGCGTCGCCCGCCCCAACTATGGCGACCTGCCGCCCTTCATCCTCGTCAACGGCACCAAGAACCAGGTCTCCCTCGGCAACCCCAATCTGCTGTCCACCCGTGCCAACAACTTCGACCTGCTCTACGAGCAGTATCTGAAGACGGTCGGCTTCATCTCCGCAGGCTTCTTCTACAAGCAGCTCTCCAACCCCATCGTGACCGTCCAGTACCCCTACCTGCTCGATCCCTTCAAGGGCTACACCGCCACCCAGCCCAAGAACCTGCCCAGCGCACACATTGGCGGCCTGGAACTGGGTTGGCAGCAGCACTTCAAGGGCCTGCCGTACGGCCTGTCTGGCCTCGGCATCCAGGCCAACTACGCCTACTCCTTCTCCCAGGCGCAGAACCCCTACTGCTGCACCGATACCAACGGCAATTCGGTCACCCGCAAGGTCGCCCTTGACCGCCAGGCCCCGAACACCTTCAACATCAACCCGACCTTTGACACCAAACGCCTCTCGGTGCGCTTGGGCATCAGCTACAACCAGGCCAACATCTACGCCTACAACTACGGCGGTGTGGCCAGCGACCACTCAATTGTCTCCGGTGACAAGGGCCCGGCGGGCGATGTCTACCAAAACGGCCACACCCAAATCGACACCCAGGTCAGCTACCAGCTCCCCTGGAACCTCAAGCTCACCGCCTCCGGCCTCAACCTGAAAAACGAGGTCTTCGGCTTCTACCAGGGCGGCCCGGCCTACCCCATCCAGCGCGAGTACTACCACCCCAGCTACCTCTTCAGCCTCAAGTGGACGAGCAACGGCGAGCGCGACAGCAAGTAACTCCAGCTGAAACAAACGAAAGGGCCAGCGCAAGCCGGCCCTTTTCAGTCTGCTGACTAACTCGATTTCTGGCAGTCATGTATCAGGGCACAACTTCAGCCGTGCCGATTAAGCTCAATAGAATGAAAGGGATTTAGCCCCTGTGGCCGCCTCCCCCCAACCTTTCCTGGCCTCAACCCCGCAGATACGCGTCCGTGCCGTCCAGCCAGTCCTGGCGGATTGGAGAAAACACGTCAATCGCAACCGTATCCTCCAGCGCAACCACGCGGTGCGGCACATGCGGCGGAATCGTCAGCACCTCACCCGCCACTGCCACCAGCTCGTAATCGTCAAACTGGAACACCAGCGAGCCCGACAGCACCTGGCTGACCTGCTCGTTGTGGTGGGAGTGGCGCGCCACCACAGCGTCCTTCAGCAGGACAAGCCGCGCCACGGTCGTGTGCGTGCCGGTGATGTACTGCCGGGTAATCAGCGGGCTCATCTGCTCAACGGGAACCGCGGACCACGGCGTGGAAGTGGGATTGGACATCAGCGAACTCCTGTCATTGCCTGTTCTCGCCTCAGTGGTTAGAACTCAATGCCCCTCTGTGCCAGAATACCCTTCTGGTAGGCGTGCTTCACCTCGCGCATCTCGGTCACAGTATCAGCAATTTCAACCAGCGTGGGGTGTGCGTTGCGCCCCGTAAGGATGACGTGCACCATCTCCGGCCGCTCCAGCAGCGTCTTGCGGACCACTTCCGGATCGAGCATCCCGTAGCCGATAGCGTAGTTGATTTCGTCAAGGATGACGAGGTCCCAGTCGCCACTCAGAATCGCCTCCCGCGCCTCGTCCCACGCCGCGTGAACCATCCGCAGGTCTTCGGGATCGGTCTCCGCCCCGCCCACCTTCACAAACCCGCGCCCAAGCTGTTTGAGAATGAAGTTCTCGCCAAACGGAGTAACCCCATCCAGCTCGCCATAGTGCCAGCTGCCCTTCAGGAACTGGAGCATAAGTACACGCATGCCGCATCCGACGGCGCGCAGCCCGGTGCCCAGAGCGGCGGTGGTTTTCCCCTTGCCGGGGCCCGTGTTGATCAGAATAAGTCCGCGTCGCGAGTCGGTCATGGCAGCAAGTTGAGCGGCGTGTGCCTGCTCAGTGTCCTCCGTGGTAGGGATGTCCAACCAGGATTGTACAGGCGCGGTAGAGCTGTTCGGCCAGCACCAGCCGGGCCAATTCATGAGCCATTGTGATGGGGCCAAAAGACAGCAGCAGGTGGGGCTGCGCCCGCAACGCCTGCACCGTCCCCGCCGACCACCCGTCCGCCGGGCCAATCGCAAACACCAGATGCTGTGCGCCTTCATCCCGCCGCGCCCCCAGCCAGGTGGCCAGCGCCTCAGAGCTGAGTGCCTTCCCGCGCGAGTCCAGCAGCACCGGGAATGCCGGGGTTCGCCCCCGCTGCCGTCCCAGCCACTCCAGCAATGCGGCCTCATCCTTGAAGGCAACCGCCTCAATCGCGTGGTACGGCCCAATCCGGTCCAGGTAAAGCTGGGTGAGCGCCTCAAAACCCGCCTTCGCCCCTGAGCGGGGCGGTTTGGGGCCGATGTGGGCTAGCGTCAGCTGCATGGCTGTGGGTAGTGTAGCGCGCCTGCCACTTCCCTCAACCCTGTCCGCCATGACACCGGATTGGCCAATGCGATAGACTTGCCGCGAGCAGTTAGAAATCGTTTTCCTGAGGTTACGTATGCCTGTTGTCGCCGGTGTGGATTTTGGAACCCTGAGTGTCCGCGTCACTCTCGTTCACAGTGAGAAGGGGCCCATCGGCACCGCCTCGGCCGAGTATCCGCTCAATCGCAAGCGCGAAGACCCCGACTTTGCCACACAGAGCCACCTCGCCCAGATGAATGCCCTCGTCAAGGCCACTCGCGCCGTGCTCGAACAAACCGGCATCGCCGGGGCCGGCGTCGCCGCAATCGCCCTCGATACCACCGGCTCCAGCGTCATCGTCGTCGACAACGAGCTGCAACCCCTCGACGACTACTACCTCTGGTGCGACCACCGCGCCAAGTCCGAGGCCGAGGAAATCACCACCAAGGCACACGCCCTCGGCCTCGAAGCCATCGAGTGGTGCGGCGGAACCTACTCGCACGAGTGGGGATTTGCCAAACTCCTCCACTGGCTCCGCCACAACCCGGAAAAGCGCGCTGAGTTTGCCACCGCGCTCGAGCACTGCGATATGGTCGCAGCCACCCTCAGCGGCGTCACTCACCCGGCCCAGGTCAAGCGCAGCATCTGCGCCATGGGCCACAAGTGGATGTGGAATCCCAAATGGGGCGGCCTGCCCCCTGAGGAGTTCCTCGTCGCCGTCGATCCCCTCCTCGCAGGCGTCCGCGAAAAACTCGGCGGCGAATACCTCACCAGCGACAAAATCGCTGGCCATCTCAGCGCCGAGTGGGCCGAAAAAATGGGCCTCCGCGCCGGAATCCCCATTCCCGTCGGTGCCTTTGACGCGCACTGGGATGCTCTCGGCTCCAACTGCCGCGAAGGCGACGTGGTCAACGTCGTCGGCACATCCACCTGCATCATCGCCATGGCAAAACAGGCCGGCCTCGTCCCCGGCGTTTGCGGCGTCGTACCGGGAAGCGTGCATCCCGACTATGTCGGCATTGAAGCCGGGCTGTCCGCAACCGGAGACATCTTCGACGCCATCGCCAAACGAGCAGGAAAAACCGTAGCCGAGCTCTCAAACGGCCTCGACCAGTACAAGGCCGGCCAAACCGGCCTCCTCCGCTTGAGCTGGGATAACGGCGACCGTACCGTCCTCGTCAATCCCGAACTCGGCGGCGTAACCCTCGGTTGGAATCTCCTCCACACCGCCCAGGACGAGCTCTTTGCCGCCATCGAGGGCACAGCCTTCCATACTCGCATCATTCTGGAGCGCATGGCCGAGCACGGCGTCCGCGTCGACCGCGTCATCAACGCCGGCGGCATTCCCCAGAAGAACGAAGTCCTCAATCGCGTCTATGCCAACGTGCTGAACAAGCCCGTTCTCGTCCCCGCAGGTGTTCCCACCAGCCTCGGCTCAGGCATCATCGCGCTCGTTGCCGCCGGCGTCTACCCCACCATTGAGGCGGCCCAGGCTGCAGTTTGCCTCCCCCTGCGAACCGTACAACCCGATCCGGCAGAGGCCGCAGTCTACGAGCGCCTTTATGCCCAGTACCGGGCGGCCTACTTTGCCCTCGGCCAGCGCAACGCCTCACTGGGCAGCGTCCTGCCGACCCTGCGGGAAGTGGCCGCCGCAGTGCGCAAAAACTAGCCCCGCAAGAGCCCGCGGCGCAAAGAGGCGGCCCAAGCGGGCCGCCTCTTTGCGCTGCTGAGAAACAAGGCTGTTACTTGATGCCGAGGTCGACCAGAAGCTTCGGGTTCACGTCGTCGACGGCCAGCAGGTTGTGGCAGGTGGAGCAATCCTGCGTGATAGCGTTGCCCTTCTTGTCCATGTGGCTGCCGTCGTGGCAACGGAAGCAGCCCGTGGAGGTGGTGTGACCAACGTTGTTCGGATGCAGCCCCCAGGTAACCCCCATCTCAGGGAAAACGTTGGTGGAGTATATGGCAACCAGAGCCTTCGCGGCCTGATCAACATAGGCGCGCTCACTGGAGTAAACGGCCGGGTACGAAGTGCGATAGAAGTCATTGAGCCCGGAGGTGATCTTGTCTGCCGCTTCCGCCTGCGTCTTGTACGTGCCCTTGATCAGCTCCATTCCCTTCTTGTGGATGAAGGGCAGGCTGGCAGAGGGCGCGCCCTCGGCCATGGCGCGGTTCAGAGCCTCGCCCGGATCCTGGAAGGTGTGGGAAGCGCGGTTGTGGCAGTCGATGCAGTCCATCACGCGGCGGGCGCCGACGGTCGGGTTCTTGGCATCAGACGAGACAAAGTCGGTAAAGCTGCCGTCTTCGTTCCGCTTGCTCACCATTGAAATCGTCTGCCGCTTTTCGTCGGAAGACACATACTCGATGTGCCCCAGGTGCACTCCGTGGATGCCCGTCAGGTGCGAGAGCGAATCCCGCCCGCCCAGGTGCAGCAGCACCAGCGTTCGCGTGCTGGAGTTCTTCTCATCGTCGGAATAGCTGGTCTTCACAATCAGCTTTTCTCCGATAAACTTGGCCGGAGTGTGGCAGCCTTCGCAGATGTCGCGGGCAGGGCGCAGGTTCTTCACCGGAGACTCAATGGGCCGCGGGAAGGTGTTGAGGGCTACCTCAACAAGTTGCTTGGTGCCGTTGACCTTGGCTTCCACAAAAGACTGCACGCCCGAGCCGATGTGGCAGCTGACGCAGGGAACGTGAGAGTGCGAGGAAACCTTGTACGCCGTCCACTCCGGGCCCATCGCAACGTGGCACGTCGCACCGCAGAACTCGGCAGAGTCCATGTGGTCCACCGCGCGGTAGCTCGCAGTGCCCACGATGACAACGTTCAGGAAGGTCGCAACCAGAACGAAGTCGATGCCGTGGCGAAAGATCGGGTCGCGAAGATCAATCTGCGGGAAGACGGAAGGAATCTTGCCGGCTTTCTTGAGTTCGCTCCGGCGGAGAAAGATGCCAACAGGAATAAGAAGAAGACCTACAACAAAGAGTGCTGGAAGTGCAAAAGTAAGTACGAGACCCAGGTAGGGGTTGTTGGATCCGCCGTGGCCAATGGTGTCAATGACCCAGAATCCGATGAGGAGAATCGCGGAGGCGCTGGTAAGAGCGCCTCCGATCAGGCTGATTGTGTTGTTACCAAAGAAGAGAAGCGGCCGAAGCCAGTGCTCTTTGAATTGATTGGGTTGGCTCATGGCCGTCTAATCCTCTCGATGGAATTCAGGCTGCAGTGAGACTACTTCTGCAGGGTGCGGATGTACTTGACGACGGCGGAAATTTCATCGCCGCTGAGCTTGCCGGTGTAGGCCGGCATCTTGCCCTTGCCGTTGGTGGTCGTGGCGATCAGATCCGCGTCTGAGGCCTTGACAGCCGCGGGATCCTTGAAGGATGGGGTCTTCATGGCCTTGCCGGCCGGGCTGTCGCCGAGGCCTGCGTCGCCATGACACATTTTGCACTTGGCAGCGTAGGTGGCGGCGCCATCAGCAAAAGCTGCGGTGGACAGAGCGAGGGCCAGGACGCCGAGGGTTCCAAAACGGACGATGTTTTTCATGATGAAAGGTTCTCCTATGCAGTTTTTTGAAACAGCGAATGAATACGCCTGGAGGCGTACCGGCCGCTGGTTGGGTGACTGTCGCCGCAGCGGTTGCGCGGGTTGGTGGGATTCATGGCCGATACTTTGCCATGGTCCCCGTCATTGTCTTCAGGCTTCCCCTGCGAAACGGGCTCTGTGCCGAAGCCGAGCCAAGCCGGGACAGCCTGGGAGGTGGACCGCAACGAGCCCAGCAACATGCCGGTGTTGAGGAAGTCCGATTTGCCATCGACACCTGAGCAGCAAGTGCCAAAGGCGCCGTAGACCTTGTTAATCGACTCCGGGGCAAAACGCCGGGAGCCAAAACTGAGGGTTGCCGAAACATGGTAGTGCCCTGGGACATGGCGGGGCGTGCCGAATGTCACATGCGTATGGTCAGCCGCCGCTGTGCAAAGTGCCTGCTGCGGGAGTATAGCCGGGTTGCGCCCCTGCTGGCGAGAAAGGAGTGGGCAGCCGACTGGCTCTGCTGTGGTCTGGTTCGTCATCTGCCGGGACCCTCCTTTCTGCATTTGCTAACACTGATGGGACTGCTTTGTTGCTGAAGCAGTTGCAAGCGCGCTACTTAAGAAAAATCTTGCTGGTGTTGGAGCCATGTACTTCAGCGTGGCAACTGGTACAGGGCTGGGGATTCTTGCTCTGGTTGTGAAACTGCGGCACACCGGGTGCGGTGAAGTTGGTGGCCATGGTGTGGCAGAACATGCATATCTGATTCACGTTGGCCCGAATCAGCAGCTTCGCGTTCTTTGATCCGTGCGGCTCGTGGCAGGCTGTACATCCCTGCGCCTTGACCGCCGGGTGCTCAAACTTGAAGGGTCCGCCGGCCTCGGCATGGCACTTGATGCAGCTCTGGTTGCGCGCTGCTGTTGCGGCAGGGCCGCTCGGCAGCGCGGCCGCGTGCACGTTGTGGCAGTCGCTGCACTGCACCTTGCCTTCAGCAACGGGATGATGGCTGGCCAGCGCAAATGCCTCCGGCACCTGGGCATGGCAAGTCTCGCAAAGGGTAATCTGCTTGTCCTTCAGCAGCCCCTTGTCCCCTCCATCCGCCGGCGGAAGGTGGCAGGATGTGCAGGTCAGTCCCGCTGCGGCATGTGTGCTGCGGCTGAATTCCGGATGGGTGCCAGCAGCCTGGGCAAGCCCGGCTGGAAGCGCAAAAAGGCAGAGAGCCGCAAGCCCGACAAGCAACAGGGCTACCCGTGCCAACCTGAACTCCGGTAAAACTTTCATCCCTGTCTCCACACCTCGGGCGTCGCCACCGCAGCTCCACGCCGGCCTTGGGGCTTCCACTCCCTGTCCTGGTGCCTGCCGCAATCCCGAGACTATGGAAACAAAAGTGGCTTTGGTTGTGACGTTCATCACTTTTATGGCATGGCGGCGGCAAGCGGTAACACTCTCCGCATGAAATTTGGGCAACCTCGAACGGCGGGGTCAACGAGGCAGGTAGCGGACAGACAGAGGGCCGGTGGTATCCTTGAGCCGAAACCCTGTTCCGCGCCCCCGCTGGCGGCGCGAGATCCACGAGGCACAATCCTTTCATGTCTGACCCTAATGCTGAACTTCTGCCGGCGGTAGCGCCGGAAGCCGAAACCGCGCCTGTCGCGGAAGTTTCCCCTGCTTCGGAAGAAGCCGCCGAGCCCGCAGAGTCTGCGGCACCGGAATCCGAACTTGCCGACGCCCCCGAAGAAGTCGCGGCTGAGGCTGTGGCCGAACCGGAGACCGTGCTGCCCGATGCCGTGCAGCCTGCAGTGACCGAGCCTGAGATGGTCACTGAAGCCCCCGTTGCACCCGAGCCTGTCCCGGCGGCTCTTCCTGTGCCCGAGCCCATCCCTGAGCCCATCGAAGAAGGCCCCAGCTTCGGCGAAATCTTTGCCGAGTTCGAGCACACCCACCAGCGCCGCTCTGAAGATGACCGCCGCCAGATCCGCGGCACCGTCCTCAAAGCCGATGACGAATTCGTCTATGTCGATATCGGCTACAAGAGCGAAGGCACCCTCCCGCTCACCGCATTCCCTGCCGGCAAACTGCCCGAACAAGGCGCAACCGTGCTCGTCAGCGTCAAGGGCCGCAGCCAGGATGGCTACTACGAACTCAGCCTCTTCCGCACAGCAGTCCCCAAGGACTGGACCGGCCTCGAAGCCGCCTTTGCCGAAAAGGCAACCATCGTCGGCACCGTGACCGCCGTGGTCAAGGGAGGCCTCCACGTCGATGTCGGCGTCCGCGCCTTCCTGCCGGCGTCGCGTTCCGGCGCTCGCGAAGCCGGCGAACTCGAAGCCCTCGTCGGCACTGAGATCCGCTGCCGCATCACCAAGCTCGACGTAGCCGACGAGGACGTCGTCGTCGACCGCCGCGTCGTCCTCGAGCAGGAAGCCCTCGCCCAGAAGGCCGAAAGCTTCGCCGCCGTCACCGAGGGCTCCGTCGTCTCCGGCACCGTCCGCAGCCTCACCGACTACGGCGCGTTTGTCGACCTGGGCGGCGTCGATGGCCTCCTCCACATCAGCGATATCTCCTTTACTCGCATTGCAAAGGCCAGCGACGTGCTCACCGTCGGCCAGGAAATTGAGGTCAAGGTACTCAAAATTGACCCGGCCACCCAGAAGATCTCCCTCGGCCTCAAGCAGCTCCAGGCCGACCCATGGGCTACCGCAGTCGAAAAGTACCCCCTCGGCACCACCATTCGCGGCGTCGTCACCCGCACCACCGACTTCGGCGCATTTGTCGAAATTGAGCCCGGCCTCGAAGGCCTCGTCCACCTCTCTGAAATGTCCTGGTCCCGCCGCATCCTCAAGGCGACTGAAGTCATGAAGGCCGGCGACGTCATCGACGCCGTCATCCTCAGCGTCACTCCCGGCGACCGCCGCATCTCCCTCAGCCTCAAGCAGGCCTTGGGCGACCCCTGGGCTGAAGCCGCCAAAACCCTCCACGTCGGCGCAGTCGTCGATGGCAAAGTCGCCAGCATCCAGAAGTTTGGAGCCTTCGTGCAAATCGCCGAAGGCGTCGAAGGCCTCGTGCACATCAGCGAAATCGTCGCCGACCGCCGCCTCAACCACCCCTCTGACGTCCTTCGCGTCGGCGAAAAAGTGCAGGCACTGGTCCTCGGCATTGACCAGGAAAAACGCCAGCTCAAGCTCAGCATCAAGCAGCTCATCCCAACCGGCCTCGACGAATTCCTCGCCGAGCAGACCGTCGGCACCGTCGTCACCGGGCGTGTGGTCACCGTGGACGCAGACCAGTTGGCCGTGGAACTCGGCGACGGTATCGTCGTCCGCACCAAGGCACCGGCTGCAAAGGTGGAAGAAGCCGCCCCGGCTGCAGCCGCCGGCAAGGTCGATCTCTCAGCGTTCAGCTCCATGCTCAAGAACAAGTGGAAGACCGGCGGCGATTCCAACACAAAGGCCAAGGCTGCGGTGGCGGCGGGTCAGGTCCGCAGCTTCCGCATCACCGCGCTCGACGCAGCCGCCAAGCGGATTGAAATCGAGATGCTTCCGTAACTCGCGCCTAAGTGACAAGCGAATGCCCGGCTGGTTTGCCTTCCAGCCGGGCATAACTTTTTGCACAGCTTCACCCATAAAACAATTCAAGAATCTGCGCGTCGAATCCACATCCGCATTGTGTTTTCGGCCCGGCTGAGATATCCTCCGCTTGCCCGACAGGATAGACTCCCATGACTTACAAATGGCGGCGGTGGGCGGTTCCCGGAATCGCAGCCCTCGTATTGTGTCTTTTTGCAGGGGGATGGGTCTTCTGGCGGGCACAGCAGACACTCAAAAACGCCGAAAGCGGCCTGGCAGGCGCGCGAAGCTTTGCCGTCGCCGTGGGCCCGGTGGCCTCCCTTCCCAATCCCGGCTTTGAAGCTGTCAGCTCGCCTGCTGCCTTCCGCTCGGCAGCAGAACTCAACGGCCTCAACTATCTGGCCGGGCCGGCCGGGCTCTTTGCCTACTCCCCCGATGGCACCCTCCAAAAAGCCTACCGCCCCGGCCTCGACTACCCCGCAACCACCCTCGGCGCAATGCACGTGGCTACGCTCGCCGACTCCAAAGCACCTGAGCTGCTCATCGCCACCGCCAGCGAGGGCGTCCTCGCCTTCGACGGGCAGCACTTCCGCCAAATCCGCGCCAAAATCCCCGAAGCTCGCGCGGTAACGGCCCTCCTGCCGCTCGGCTCAGGCCGCCTCCTCCTTGGCACCGCAAAGCTGGGCCTGCTCGTCTACGACGGCAATGCCCTCAGCCGCTTCCATCCCACCACCGACAACCAATACGTCACGGCCCTCGCCGGTAGCGAATCCGACCTCTGGATAGGCACACTCGACCACGGCCTCCTCCACTGGCGCGGTGGCCAAACGGAGACCCTCACCGAGGCCGACGGCCTCCCCGACGCCCGCGTCGAATCCATTGTGGTCGACGGCGACCGCGTCTTTGCCGGAACCCCGGTAGGCGTCGCAGAGATTCGCACCGGCAAAATGGCCCGTGTTCTGGCACCGGGGCGATACGCCAAATCCCTGTTGGTGGCAAATGGTGAGTTGCTCATCGGCCAGGGTGATGGCGGCATCATGCGCCTCCCGCTGGAAAGCGCCACAGGCCATAACGCGCCCCGGCGGGCAATCAAAATCACAGGCGAACCTGTCACCCGCACCGGCAGCGACGCCGTCGAAGATATGCTCACCATCGACGGCACAGCCTGGGCCCTGACAGCCAAAGGCCTCCAGCGCACAGGGGAACAGTCCGCCGAAATTGGTGCCAGCGGCCACCTGCTCTCCGACGGCAACGTCTCCAGCGTCATGGTCGCCGGCGACGGGCGCATCTGGGTCGGCTACTTTGACCACGGCCTCGACATCCTCTCCTCCGCCGCATCCCAGTCCGCATCCCTCCTCCACATTGAGGATGACCACACCTTCTGCGTCAACCGCATCACCGAAGACCCCGCTCACGGCACCGTCGCCGTGGCCACCGCCAACGGCCTCGTCATCTTCAGCAAAGACGGCACCCTGCGCCAAACCCTAACCCACGAAACCGGCCTCATCGCCAACCACGTCACTGATGTCGCCATCCTCGGCGCGGGCATGGTCGCGGCAACCCCGGCGGGCATCACCTTTCTCGACGAAACCGGAGCCCACAGCCTCTACGCCTTTGAGGGCCTCGTCAACAACCACGTCTACGCCCTCGGCCTGCGCCCCGGCCAGCAGGCAACAGCGCCCTTCCTCGTCGGCACGCTGGGCGGAATCAGCCAAATGGCCGCTGAAGCCGTCGCCCGCAACCTCACCACTGCCAACAGCGGCCTCAAAGCAAACTGGATTACCGGCCTCGTCCCCATCGGCGCAGACTGGCTGGTAGGCACCTACGGCAGCGGCGTGGAGCGCCTGGACGGCACCGGCCAGGTCACCACCACCGATGCCACAAAGAACGGCGTCGTCGTCAATCCCCTGGCCATGGCCGCAGACAACCGTCTCGTCCTCGCCGGCACACTCGGCCAGGGCCTCCTCGTCGGCGATGCCACCGGAACCCGCTGGCACACAGTCCTCGGCGGCCTCCCCTCAGCCAATGTCACGGCGGTCGCAATCGACAAGGGCATCGTGTATGTGGGAACCGACAACGGCCTGGTACGAATCTCGGAAGACAAGCTGTAAGGAGCACCCGGTGAAGCAACAATCGGCGTTGTACAAATTTCGACAAGGCAGCGCAGCAGTCCTCGGGCTGACGCTGGGCCTGGCCATCTTTTCAGGCATAGCCCACGCCGCCGACACCGGCGTCCTCGTCCCCATGGACAAGCAGGAACCCGACCCCAAGGTCCTCAGCCTCACCGAGATGCAGGTCGATATCCGCATTGACAACGGCGATGCCCGCGTCTGGATTCGGCAAATCTTCACCAACCACACCAACCGCCAGCAGGAAGGCAACTACCTCTTCGCCCTGCCCACCGGCACCACCGTCTCCGACTTCGCCGTCTGGGATGGCCCCGTCCGAATCCCCGCCGTCATCCTCGAACGCAAACGCGCCCAGGCCCTCTACCAGGAGCTCAAAAGCCAGGCCATCGACCCCGGCCTCCTCCAGCAGGGCGAGCGCAGTGAAGACGACGCCCGCAAAAACTCCATCTTCTCCGCGCACATCGTGCCCATTCCCGCCTGGGGCACCAAGCGCCTCGAAATCGAGTACCACCAGCACCTCGGCGTCGACGCCCGCAAGAGCTATTTCCTCCTCCCCCTCAAGCCCGACGCCTACGCCAGCCAGCACGTCGCCCATCTTGAGGTGAAGTTCTCCCTCAAATCCGCCGCTCGCCTCGCCAACTTCGCCATCGCCGCCAAAATTCTCCCCTTCAAAATCACCCGGCAGGACGAGCACAGCGTCACCGGCGAACTCATCGCCGACAACCTCGACCTCAGCGAAGACCTCGCCGCCACCTGGACTGTCGCCGAACCCGCCAACGCCGTCCAGGTCATCGCCTACCGCAATCCCCATCCCGAGGCAACCACCGCTAGCCTGGACCTCGCCGCACACCCTGAGGATGCAAAAGCCGCTGCCAAATCCCCCGCCAAACCCGCCCCGGAACCCGGATTCTTTGAGGCCACAGCCCAGTTGACCGCCGCCAAGCCCGCTGCCACTGCCCCCTCCGGCGGCCGCACCGTCGTCATCCTCATGGATACCTCCCTCTCCATGCAGTGGGAAAAGCTGGAACGCAGCTACATGGCGGCCTACAAGCTCATGGCAGGCCTTGGCACAGGCGACCGCTTCAACCTCCTCCTCTTCAATACCCATGTCGACAGCTTCAAACCCGCCCCCGTCCCCGCCGACCCGGCCACCGTGACTGCTGCCATCAATTGGCTGCGCGCCAGCCACCTCCGCGGCGGCACCGACCTCGGCAAGGCCCTCGAAGCCGGCCTCGCCCAGGCACGCGGTCCCAAGGCCGCGCTCGTCCTCCTCACCGATGGCGGAGTCGACCGCGGCATCCTCAAAACCGGCAAGCTCACCGCCTGGTACGCCGCCCAGTGGGCCAAAATTCCACCCACCGAGCGCCCCAAAACCGACGTCTTTGCCGTCGGCGACGATGCCAATCTCCCCCTCCTCCGCATCTTGGCCCGCCAGGGCGGCGTCATGGAAGCCGTCCTCTCCAGCGAGCCGGTGGACTTCAAACTGGCCTCCTTCATGAGCAAGACCGGCGAAACCCCCATCGGCGACCTGCACCTCACCGTTGGTCCGCAAGCTTCCGTAGACAAGGTCTACGCTCTCGAAGATGCCGTCTTTGACAACGGCGAAGAGCGCTGGGTCGGCCAGTATGCCAAGCCCGCCAAAGGCGTCAGCTTCCACGCAGAGGGCGTCCTCGATTCGCAGTCCCTCAAGGCCGACACCAAAGCCGACCTGCCCGCCGAGGCCCTCGAACACGATCAGCTTCCCCGCCTCTGGGCCTGGGCTCGCGTCCAGGCATTGCTGGAGCAAATTGAGCGCGACGGCGAAACCGAAGCCGCCGTTCAGGAAATCATCCGCCTCGCCCGCAAATACAAATTCGTCACCCCCTACACATCCTTCCTCGCCGCCCCGCGCGCCCTCCTTCGCCCCAGGGTCATCCGCCCTGGCGACCCCGTTCTCCGCGTTCACACTGACGCGGCAATCGTCTCCGTCATGGCCCTCTTCCCCTTCGGCCTGGAAAAACCCCTCAAGTACCTCTCCGGCGAAGATGTCTGGGAAACCCGCTTTCTCGCCCCCGAAGACATGCAGGACGGCAGCTACACCGTGCGCCTCCTCCTCCGAGACAAGAACGACCAGGTCTACCGCGAGACCAAGAGTTTCGTCATCGCCTCCAAGCCGCCCACCGTGAAGGTCCATCTCAATCGCACCCGTTACCGGGCCGGCGAAGTGGTCCCGCTCAAGGTCAGCGCATCAGCCAACACCCGCACCCTGACGGCGCGCCTCGAAGGCCTCGCCCCGGTCAGCCTGCGCTGGAACCACGAGGCGGAAGCGAGTACCGGAATGCTGGAGTTGCCGCAGAGCCTGCCCGCGGGGCGGTACACGGTCACGGTGACGGCAGAAGATGTGGCGCACAACCTGGGCACGGCGGAGGTGCAGCTTGATGTTCTTCCCTGAACGGAATCCTGAAGTCGCTGCAAAGCAACCCGCCATCCTTCGCGGCCTCGCCGCCGCCGGGGTCACGGCAGCAGTAGTACTGGCCGCACCGTGGCTCATCTCCGGAACCGTGCGCGGGGCAGCCTCCAGCCTTGGGCACCTCTGGCCCACCATCCTCGGCAGCCGCGCCATCACCGTCGGCTCCGGCCACGGCTTTGCTCGCTGGGTCGAGAATCTTGAGGCCGGATCCGCTGCAGAAAAGGCAATCTTCCGCCTCATGACGCTCCCCGGCGGCCAGGTGCTCTTCCGTCGTCCCGCAGCCGAAAGCATTCCCGCTCTCGGTCAAACAGGCTCAGACGACGCCAGCCTCTACAGCCTCCGCGCTCTCGAAGAAGAGAACGGCCAAAACTTTGACGCCGCCGAAAAAGACTGGAAAACCTGGGCGGCCAAAGCTGCCGACAAGCCAGCCGCATATCTCGACCTCGCCGACTTCTACCAGCGCCGTCTGCGGCCAGCAGACGAGCTTGCAGCCCTCGAAGCCATCGGCGCAAGCCCGGTCGCAGCCGATGAAAAGCGCGTCGCCCCCGAAGACCAGCGCGCCTGGAAGGCCTGGGCCCGCACCCTGACCGTCGTCGACGACTACGCCCTCGGCCGCGCCGTCAAGGAGCGGGAGTACGCCGCCTGGAGCGCCCGCTACCCACAAGATCCGCGCCTCTACCAGCAGCAGCTCGGCTTCCAGCTCGAAGGCAGGCAGTTCGACAAGGCGGCGCAAATCATCGCCCAGTACCGCAAGGCCTTCCCTGGCGACGAGGTCTACCCCGTCGAGGCCGAGGCACAACTCGCCACCGCCAAAGGCACCGCAGCCGATGGGCTTGCCGTCTATGAGCGCAGCTTCCGTCCCGATTGGCCGGCAGATCTCGTCAACGCCTACCTCGGCGCAGTCTCGGCCAGCGGCGGAGAGCGCGCCATGGCCGACCGCCTCCGCGCCAAACTCGCCGCCGACGGCAACGACTGGCAGAACGCCGTCCGCCTCTTTGATCTCGAGCAGCACCGCGGCCAGTTGGAGGCCGCCAAAGCTGTCCTCAGCAGCTACCGCGAGCGCAAGGACGCCTCCGGAGCCACCTGGACACCGGAAGAGCTCGGAACCTTCTCCCAGCTCTATGAGGGAGTTTCCGACTACCCTGAAGCCGCCCGCTTCTACTACGCCCAGGCCGCGGACGAAAAGCACCCCGATTCCCAGCAGCGCGGCATTGCCGGCCTCGCGCGGATTCTCCTCGCCGCGCCAGAGCAGCCCTTGCGCCTCGGCGCTGCCAACCTCGCCATGTACAAGAGCATCGCCCGCATGGACCGCGGGCCGGGCTACCTCAACGGAATCCTCTCTCTCTGGCTCAACACCCAGGGCCCCGATGGCGAGTTTGCCAGCGAAAACCAGACCGCGCAGCCCTACTTCCGCCGCGCCCGCGCCGCCGAACTCGTCGCCGACCTCGACAAGCGATTCCCTGCCAGCACCGACCGCCCCGCCCTCCATCTCGCCCTGATGCACGCCTATCAGGTCTACGGAGAGAACGACGCCGTCATCCGCGAAGGCGAAGGCTACCTGGCCCAGTTTCCCAAAGACCCCCAGCGCATCACCGGTGCCATGGAGCTGGCCGACGCCTACGTCCGCACTGGCCAAACGCAGAAGGAATTCGCCCTCTATCAGCAACTCCTCAAGGAACTCGCCGCAGCAGCCGACGGCGTCCCCCTCGGCGACGGCTTCTCCGGCTCCCGCCACCCCGGCGAAGTCCGCCGAACCATCGCGCAGCCCACCAACGCAGTCGCCGTCTTCACCCAGCAGCAGGAGGACCCAAATCCCGAGAGCCAGATAGCCTCCTCTATCGCGAACTCCGCCAGCTACCAGCAGGTCCTCGACCGCTACCTCTCCCGCCTCGTTTCCCTCCAGCGCCTCCCCGACGCCCTCGCCGTCCTCAAGGGCGAGCTCGACCGCAACCCCCAGGACCCCGGCCTCTACCAGCGCCTCGCAGACTTCTTCGAGCAGAACGCGCTCAACGCCCACGTCGAAGAGGTCTACCAAAAGGCCATAGACCACTTCCAGGAGACCGGCTGGTACGCCAGGCTGGCCCGCTTCTACCTCCGCAGCAAGCGCAAGGCGGAGTACGGCGACCTCACCAAAAAGGTGACAGGAATCTTCGCCGGAACCGAACTCGAAGACTATCTCAAGGACGCTCCCGCGCCCGACGCCTCCATGGGAGCCGAGGTCAGCCGCTTCGCCCTCACCCGCTTCCCCCACAACCTCACCTTCGTACGCCGCCTACTCAACACGAGCACCAAAAACGGCGTCACCGACGCAGAGCGCGAGCAACTCCTCTGGGCCCACTGGGCTGAGGCCACCGACCTCCGCAACGATCTCCTCCAGCGCCTCAGCTGCACCGGCAAGCTGGCAAGCACCCTCGCGTCCCTCAACTCCGAAGCGCCTGAAATCAGCAAAGGCGACTGGGCCGGGCTTACCAAACGCAACCCCGCCGCCGGACGCCTCTGGGTCGAAGCCAACCTCTGGCAGTCGCACTACGAGCAGGCTGTCGACGAGGCCGGCGAACTCGCCCGTGCCTATCCCGCCGACGGAACCGTCACCGACGAAGCAACCAGCCTCTACCGCTCCTTTGCCTACTTCCACCCCGAGGATACCGACAAGGCAGCCGCCACCGCCCAGCTGCTCGTCAACGCAAATCCAGCAGATCTCGACCGCATGGCACGCGTCGGTGACATCTACGCCGACCGCGAGCGCATGGCCGAAGCCGGCCCCTGGTTTGCAAAGATGGCCAAAGCCCGCCCCGGAGTCGCCAACGGCTACCTCCAGGCCGCCACAGTCTACTGGGACTACTTCGACTTCCCGGCCGCCCTCGCCCAACTGCAGGCCGGCCGCGAAAAACTCGCCCAGCCCACCCTCTACGCCTACGAAGCCGGCGCAGTCCTCGAAAGCGAAGGCCAGCGCGAAGCAGCCCTCAGGGAGTACCTCTCCGGCGCACTCGCAGATACCCCCTCCGACGACTGCCGCCTGCGCCTCATGGCTCTCGCCAAACGCCGCGATGCCGGCCCCCTCATCGAGGCCGCCACCGGCACGCTCCTCACCAAAGGTCAACCCACCTCCTCAGCCATCGCCCTGCGCGTCGCCGTCCTCGATGCCACCGGGCACAAAACCCAACTGGAGCAGGAACTCCGCGCCGCAGTCGGAATTGCCTCAACCCTCGGACTCCTCGACCAGCTCAGCTCCGTCGCAGAGCAGCATGCCCTCGCCCCCGTCCAGGAGTTGGCACTCCGCCGCCAGATTGCCCTCACCACCGACCCGGCCCGCGCCCTAGACCTGCGTTATCAGTTGGTCAACAAACTCGCAGAGCGCAGCCGTGCCGATGCCTCCGCTGAAGTCGACGCAATCTACCGCGACCACGCCAAGGTGCTCGGCGTCATCCGCGCCACCGTCGACTACAACTGGGACCACCAGCGTCGCGACCAGGCAATCACCGTGCTCACCGCCGCAGCCGCTGCGGCCTATCCTGAGCTCGCCGCCAGCTTCCGCCTGGAAGCCGCGCGCAAGCTCACCGAACTCGGCGACACCGCCAAATCCAGCAAGCTCCTCCAAGCACTCCTGGCCGAAAAGCCCCTGGACCCCGCCTACGAAGCAGCTATGCAGGAGAACCTCGCCAAGGCAGACGACACCGCCGGCCTCCAGGCCTTCAACCAGTCTCAAATGGACAAGGTCCGCCAGGCCTCGCTCGACAAGGACGAAAAAACCACCCGCATAGCCCAACTGCGCCGAGGCATTATCACCGCGGCAACAAAACTGAAAAAGCCTGAGGAGGCCACCGACCAGTACATCGAGTTGGCCAAGGCCTACTCCGACGATGCTGGCCTCGAGCAGGAAGCCGCCCTCTACGCCCTCGACCACGGCACCCGCGACCGTCTCTTCGCTTACTTCCGCAAGGCCGTCGCCGATTCGCCCCGCGACGCCCGCTGGCCCATCGTTGTCGCTCGCATGGCTACTGCGGCCGAAGACTATCCCATGGCCGTCGACTACTACGCCAAAGCCATCCTCCTCCGTCCCGAGCGCCGCGAGCTCGTCGAGGCCCAGGCTGACCTCTACGTGCGCCTCCATCGCCTCGACGAGGCCGTCGCCGACTACCAGAAGCTCTACACCCTCAGCTACAAAGACCCCGCCTGGATGGAGAAGACTGCCGAAGTCCGCGCCCGCCAGGGCCGCACCGCAGATGCCGTGGCAGCACTGGAAATCGCCTGGATTGCCGGCCGCAAACCTGACGCCGGCCGCTGCTTCACAGTCGCCCAGAAGCTCGAAGCCTGGGGCCTCCTCGACGATGCCCGCAAGTACGCTGAGCAGGGCCTGTCCCTCGCCGGCGATGACCTCCTCGTGGACGGCACCGACCAGCAGGGCGCGGCAGTCTACGCCCGCATACTCGCCCGCCAGCGCCAGGCCGACGCAGCCTTTACCCGCCTCGCCCAGGCACGCGAAAAGGCCGCCACACTCACCGTCTCCGTCGTGGCCCAGCAGGTCCAAAAGGAAGGTGCCGGCGCAGTCACCGACCAGGAATGGCGGCAACAGCGCATCTACCAGCGCGAGCAGGCTGCCACCGGCGGCTTTGCTCGTGCACTGGCGGCAATCGGCTCAGTCGCTGGCGAGTTCTACACCCCCGAAGAGAAAGCCCAGTTCGCCGGCTGGCTCGCCGGCAAGCGCGGCAACTCCGGCCTTGAGGAGCTCGGAACCGTCTACCTCCCCACCGCCAAGGCAGCCGGTCTCGAAGACCTCGTCGCCGAATGGGGCTGGGAGCGCATCGCCAACAGCGACGACGCCCGCCACAGCGAGCTCAGCGCCTGGATCAGCTCCCAGGAGAACCGCGGACTCGCAGCCGAAGCCGCCGCCCAGATCGAAAAACTCGCGGGAACCATCAAGAAAATCGATGACAAGCGCAGCCTCTGGCAGACAGCAACCGGTTTGTATGCCAAACTCGGCAACCGTGCCGGCGAGCTCCGGACCCTGCAGGCCCTTGTCACCAGCGCAGGCGGCAACGGCACCCAGGACCGCTACTACGCCCTCCTCCTCGCCCAGCGCCCACAGGCCATGGTCGCTGAAGCCCGAAACGACGCAGGCGCGCAATACCTCGTAGCCCACGGCACCCCCGACCAGGCCCAGGCCGGCGTCGCCACCCGTGCCCAGCGCCTCCAGCCAATCTGGAAGAGCGCCTACACCGCCCTCACCGGCCTCTACATGCGCCAGTCCGGGCCGGAGATTGGCCAGGCCTTCGCCGCAACCCTTGGCGACGCCACCATCGGCGACCGCGTTGACCATCCCGTCAACCGCGAGCAGCAACTCGCCGGCGAAACCTGGTTCTACTACGCCGCCCGCTACGCCGCCTGGCTCGACGCCGACAAGGACCCCCGCGGAGACGACTACCGCGAGGCCGAACTTGAGCAAACGCCCGAAAGCGCCCAGGCCTACCGTCTCCTCGCCGACCATGAACAGGAACTCGGCCGCACCGACGCCGCCCTAGCCGACTATCAGGACTCCCTCGAGCTCCACCCCGACCAGCCCGCCGTCGTCGACGCCATGGCAACAATCCACTGGCAGGCCGGCAGGCAGCCCGAGGCCCTGCAGGAGTGGACCCACGCCGTGGAATTGCTCGCCGCGGAAATCGACGCCCGCCACGTCCCCGAAACCTTCTGGGGAGACTTTTCCCAGGTCGTCGCCAGCCTGGCCGCCAAGCGGCAATATGCGACAATCCGCCCCGGAATCGACGGCCTCCTCCACACCTACATCGCCCGTAACGGCGAGTACATGACCGACTCGCTCCTCGAGGCCGCCTACCACGCCGAAGGCGACAGCCTTGCCTGGGTACTCACCGCAGCGGGCTGGGCCAAAGAGCCCTCCGTCGTCCTCGATGCAATCCCCACCTCCGAAACCTACGGTGGCCATCCCTGGCTCAAGAAGCAAGATGTAATAGGCCTGCGGCGCCGCATCCTGGAGCTGGCCGAAGCGCAGCCCGCCGACAACCCTGAAATCACCGGCTATGCTGTCAACTCCGCCCGCCGCAACCTGGTGGAGTCGCTCGAAGACGCGAAAGACTACACCGGAGCCCGCCAGGTCATGGCCGCGCTCAAGCCCGGCGAACGCAACAGCAGCGAGTGGCTGGGCCTCTGGCTTGCCGCTCAGGAGTCCGACGGACGCCTCGACCAAACCCTCTCCGCCTGGAAAGCTGGTGCTCCCGACGCCCCCGACGCCACAACCCTCCGCCAGCGACGCGGCAGCCTCACCGAAAAAGGTAGCCGCGCAGTCATGCGCTTCGTCTACGAGCAAGCCATCGGCAATCGCGAACTCACTGAGGTCAACTTCCTCGGCCTCGCCGATATTCGCCTCACCGAAGGCGACCCCGCGGGAGCCATGGAACTCCTGCGCCGCATGACCCTCGTCGCCGGCGACCCCTGGACCGAGAGCGACGCAGCCGCGGCAGTCCTCGAAAAGCACCAGCGCTGGGCTGAGGCAGTCGGCTTCCTCAAGCCCCTCGCCGAGGCCTCCCCCTGGAAAGCCACCTACCGCCTTCGCCTGGCAAAGGCGATGCTCGGCGTAACTCCCGCCGCGCCCGACGCCGTCGCCATGCTCGCCATCGTCGCTGCCGATCCCAACGCCGGCTATGACACCCGCCTCTCCGCAGCCTCCGCCCTCCACGGCCTGCCCACAACCACCACCCCCGGCAGCGCCGAACTTGCCCTCGTTGAAAGCGCCGGATGCCCCTCCGCCGACGCCGCCGCCAAGCCCTTCTTCACCGTCGCGCGCGAGACTGCGGCCGCCTGTGCCGGCAAGCCCGCCGTCGCCGAAAAGCTCCTCCACGAGGCCCTGGCCAACCAGCCTGACGACCGCGCCTTGCGGCTCAAGTACGTCTGGGCCGCCTTCGATGCCGGCTCAGACTCCCGCGCCCTCATCGCCGCCGAGCCCTTCCTCGACTCCTTCGAAGGTTACAGCTACATGCGCTACCGCAGCGCCTCGGCAGCCGGCGAAGACGACAACGGCGAGCCCGTCACCCTGCTCCAGCCCGCCGACAAACTCAAGCTCTACCAACTCGCCGAAAAGACCCGCGAAAAACGCCTGGAACCCTCCGAAGCCCTCTCCCTCGTCAAATCCGCGAAGGAGTTCGTCAAGGACCCCCGCCAGCTCGCCGCCTTTGACGAAATCCAGAAGCGCCTCCAACTCGACGCCGACCGCGAATCTGAAAACGCCGCCCGCGCACCCACCATCCACAACGACCTCGTCCAGGACCACGTAGTCGAGCCGCGTATCCTGCCGGGAATGTCCTTTGTCCGCCGCGTCAAGGCCGATGAGGAGGGAGACTGATGCCAATGCAACCCAAATTCAACCGGATGCGAAATTGGCTCGCGGTAGCCCTCGGCGCCTGCCTCGTCAGCGGCGTCTACGCGGCCGTCGAGCTCAACGCGCCCATGACCGCCCTGCTGCCCGCTCTCATGCCGCAGGGCGCGCTCCTCTACGTGGAAACCCCCGACCTGCACGCCCTCCTCGGCGAGTGGAACCAGAGCGCCGAGCAGAAAGCCTGGCTCATGGGGGCAAATTACCAGGCCTTCAGCCGCTCCCGCCTCTTCGGCCGCCTCAGCCAGGCGCAGGACGAGTTCTCCAACACCGCCGGCCTCCCCGCCGACAGCTCCCTCCTCTCGACCGTATCAGGCCGCGAAAGCGCCCTCGCCGTCTACGACATCGGCAACCTGGAGTTTGTCTTCGTCACTCGCATGGACGAGGCAACCCTCGCCTCCTCTCCGCTCTGGCAGCTGCGCGGCAAATTTGAAGAGCGTAAGGCCGGCGAAACCACCTTCTACACCCGCAAGGACGAGCAGTCCGGCCGTGTCGCCAGCTTCGGCGCTGCCAAAGGCTGGCTCGTCATCGCCACCCGCGAAGACCTCACCGCCAGCGTACTCGGGCGAGTCAACGGCGCGGAAGACCGCACCCTCACCGAAGAGCCCTGGTACGCCGCCCTCGGCCATCTCGCCACCAGCCAGCCCGAGCTGCGGATGGCCCTCAATCTCGAAAAAATCGTCCCCTCCCCCTACTTCCGCAGCTACTGGATCCAGCGCAACATCACCGAAATGAAGCAGTACTCCGCAGCCGAAAGCGACCTCTACCGCGAATCCGGCCTCTTCCGCGAAGAGCGCCTGCTCATCCGCAAAGCCGCGGAAGAAACGCCCGGCCCGCAGCCCGTCACCATCGGTGACCTCGCCCAGATGCGCGGCACAATCCCCGAAGATGCAACCTTTGTCCAGGGCCAGGCCGCCCCCACCCCTGAGGCCGTCCTCGCTGCCCTGCGCGACGATGTTCTGGAACGCAAACCCGAGGGCTGGAGCAGCGGCAACACCACCGCTCCTCACGCAGCGGGGATGGATGGCAACGTGGGCGCCGGAGAAATGGAAACCAAAATCGACGACGCCCCCAAAGTCACCGTCGCGCCCGATTCCTGGCTGGCAATCAGGCAGACTCTCGCCGCAGCCGCCCCCACCGCCCTGGTCGAGGTCTTCGAAGACCGCCCGCCCGTGGCCGATGGAGTTTTCGTCCGCCTCGATGCCGGCTGCGCCGTCATGAGTTCGCAAGCCTGGAACCTCCCCGCCGTCGAGGATGCCGTCGTGCATTCCCTCGGCGCAGGCATCACCGCTGGCGGCCTCGGCACTGGCTGGCAACAGCGCACCGGCGCCGGCGGCAGCTACCAGACCCTCACCGGCGCCGTGGGCCTGTATCTGGCCGTGCGCGACCGCATCCTCCTCGTCACCACCGACCCCACCCTCATGGAATCCATGCTGGCCGGCCTCAAATCCGGCGCGGTCCGACCCACCGGCATCACCTATGCCGCCCGCTTCCGCCACTCCAAAGACGAGCAGGAAAACTACAAGCGCCTCTTCACCCGCCTCGACCGTGTCAGCCGGGGCGCTGCCAGCTCCGACAGCGATGAAGGCCAGCAACCCGCCTTCTTCAGCGGAAACATCGGCAGCCTCGACCGCACCTTCGCCGCACTCACCGAGGAGCAGGTCGTCGAGCGCGACCAGGGCACCCGCGTAACCCAGACGGTGACCTACCGGTGGAAGTAGTGCTGGCGGCAAAAGGCCGCACCCCTCAATTCTGGAGAACGGCGCTCTTCGCCTGCCTGGCGCTCGCCGCTCTCCTCATCCCCGCCGCTCACGCACAGGCCACTCTCTTTGCCCAGGGCGCAGCCGCCCGTCTGGAATCCCGTTTCGGTAGCCGCCCTCTCAGTTGGATCCTCCTCGATGCGACCGGCAAGCCCATCCTCCAGCACTGGCTCGACCCCAACAAACCAGTACCGCCGGGTTCCCTTGCCAAGCCCTTTACCGCCCTCGCCTGGGCTGACCAGCACCAGGGCGCATTTCCTCAACTCGTGTGCCACGGCGCAAAAGGCCGCTGCTGGCTGCCCCGTGGCCACGACCGCCTGGGCCTCGAAGAAGCACTCGCCCAAAGCTGCAACGACTACTTCCTCGGCCTCGCGAACGGCCTCGATGCGTCCCGGGCACGCACCTTCGTCCAGCAATTCGGCCTCGCCGGCCCCGCACAGGGCGCCACCCCCGAGGCCTGGGTCGGGCTCACTCCCGATTGGCAGGAACGCCCCGAAACCCTCGCCCGCGCCTTCTGGCAACTCAGCCAGCAGCACGATTCCGTAGCCGCCCAGGTCCTCGCCGGCATGGCCGCCTCTGCCGCCCACGGCACCGCCCGCGCCATCGACTCAGCTCTCGCCCCCGGCGCAGCCCTCGCCAAAACCGGCACCGCGGCCTGCACCCATACCCCCCGAGGCCCAGCCGACGGCTTCGTCGTGGTCCTCTACCCGGCAGAAGCACCCCGTCTCCTCCTCCTCGTCCGGGCACACGGCAAAACCGGCGCTGCCACCGCCGCAATTGCCGCAGAAATGCTGCGCTCCCTCGATCTCGCCCCCGGAGCCAAACCATGAAGCGGTCGGCAATCGCGTTGGCCCTCGCGGCCTCAGCGGCCAGCCTTTTCGCCCAGGTGCCGCCCACAGTCAAGGTCAGCGTCCTCGGCCTCTTCCACCCCGCCGTACTCGTAATCGAGCCCGACAACCAGCCCGTCCTCGCAACCAGCGGCGAAACTCAGGTCCTCCTCTCTCATGAACCGGGCGCGCAACGCCTCGAGCTCCGGGCCGCCACAATCACCCCAGCCGCAACCTGGACCTTCGCCGCCCGCGACGGCGGGCCGGTCAACTTCGCCGTCACTGTCCCCGGCAAAATCCACCGCGTCTACCGCGGCGTCCTCAACATCACCGCCCAGGCCGGCATCCTCACCGCCGTCGTCACCATGGACCGCGAAACCGCTGTCGCCAGCATCGTCGCCGCTGAAATGCCCCCCGGCACGCCGCTCGAAGCCCTCAAGGCCCAGGCCGTCGCCGCACGCTCCTATCTCTCCGCCGGCCCCCGCCACACCGCCGACGCCTTCGACTTCTGCGACACCACCCACTGCCAGTTCCTCCGCTCGCCCCCTGCCCCAGCCACCGCCGCCTCCCGTGCGGCTTCCGAAACCCGCGGCCTCGTCCTCCGCTACAACAACCAGACAATCGCCGCCATGTACGCCAGCCGCTGCGGTGGCCACACCCACAGCCTGCGCGAGGTCGGCCTCGAGCCGGATTCCGCTGGCCAGGGCTACCCCTACTACGGTGTCGTCTGCCGCGCCTGCCGCCGCCATCCCCAGCCCTGGACAAGCGACGTCGCCGGGCCAAAACCGGTACCCGGCAGCGAGCGCCGCCGCATCGCCGAAGTCCGCCAGTGGGGCTGGGGCGCTCTGCCCGGCTCCACCTTCACCGCCACCAAAGACGGCGACTCCTGGCAGGTCACCGGACTCGCCGTCGGCCATGGCCTCGGCCTCTGCCAGTTCGGCGCCTCCGAAATGGCCCGCGAAGGCGCAACCTTCCGCGCAATCCTCCGCCACTACTATCCCAATGCCGAGGTTAGTCAGGCACCGAGGTGACCGCTGCTTACCCCTGCCAACTGCCGGCAACTTCCTGTCATAGCCCTCTCCTCAACCCGCGTTTCCCGCACAAGCACGCTCAGTGAGTGCGAAGTTTAGGTCTTGGTGCGCTATCAGGTTGAGCGCCGACGAAACAGCGAGCCGGGACGGCTGCGGTTTGCATCGATTTCCTTGGGAGCCCGGGATATCCGGCTGGGATACACGCGGTTACCGCCAGTGCCGGTGGAGAATCGCTTCATATTCCCGAACTGGAGGTGTTACCAAGCTGGGAATCTTGGCCGCATCATCCCAATACCGAAGCTGAATCGCAGCCTCAAAGTGGGGATTGGCGGCAAATTCCGCTGCTTCCTCGCTCGCCATCGGTCCGCCCTGCAGCCTGAGGCTGAGCGCGGATGCCGCAGAAAGCCCGGCGAGATATTCCGGCTCAACCCGGCACAGGTACCGCTTGGCCGCGACGTGCAGGCGGATGGGCTCGGTAACGGCGGGTGCAAGGTGCTCCCCCAAAAGCGCGACCGCCAGCTCCTCGTGGCGGGTGTCAACGCCATGCTCGGCGGCGTCTTCCCCTGCGGTGTGCAGCAGGTGGCCGATATCGTGCAACAGGGCAGCAAGAACAAGCGGCTCAGGGTGGCCGCCCTGGGCTGCAAAATGCGCAGCTTGCAGGCTGTGTTCCAGAACCGTCACCGGCTCGCCGAAGTAGGCTTCGCCCCCGCCGGATTCGAGCAGAATAAGCAGTTCGTCCACAGTGGCAATCGTTGTCATGCGGCACGCCCCGCTGCCAGCCGAATCTGCGCCTGCCGCCGCTGCTGGATGGCCAGCACCAGTGCCACCAGAGCGGTGCCCAGGCACGTGACTCCCAAAGCCAGGAAGGAGCTGCGCCATCCGTAGAGCACCGTGAACCGAGCCATCGTGTCGCCCGAGAGGACGCCGGCCAGGTAGCCTACGCCGTCGATGATACCGGCCGCCGTGGCGCTGCCGGTTTCTCCACCGAAATCCATCGACATGGCGCCGGCCAGGTAGGAGTACGGCCCCATCAGCAGGAAGCCAATCAGAGCGACAATCGTGACGGGAATCCACGGCGAGGAATGGGAGGGAACCTGCGCCAGGAGGCAGATAGCCGCTGCGCCGGAGAGCAGCCCGCCGAAGAGGACGAGACTGCGGCCGTTGAGGCCCAGCTTGTCGCTCAGGAAGCCGGCGAGAAGGACAGAAACGCCGCCGAAGAGCGGAAACAGCGCACTGCGGCTGGCAGACTCAGCATTGGTAAGGCCAACGAACGCGGAGAAGTAGGTGGGCGTCCAGAGGTTGAAGGTCTCGCGCAGCAGGGTTGTGCCAAGGCTGAGACCACAGACCAGCCAGAAATTCCCGCTCGTGAGCAGCGGACCAAGGATGCCCATCAGGCCCGGATGCGCTTTGGGGGCCGACTTGATTGCGGCACCGGATTCCGGGGATTTCTCAGTCCCGGCAAAGAGGTTGAGCGGGTTGGCAATGGCTGCCGGCAGGCCGCGCTCCTGCGGAGTCTCTTTCAGCAGAATCAGGTTGAGCAGGAAGAAGACGCCCAGTATCCCTGCACCCGTGAAGAAGATGCCCCGCCAGCCAACTCCGGCATCAAGCAGCAGGCTCATCCCGTAGCGGCTGGCCGCGTCGCCGAAGAGGAAGCTGAGGCTGAGTACCGCCATGACGGTGCCGCAGATGGAGTAGGAGAACCAGCGGGAACTGACCTTGACCATGCCCACCCACCCGGCAGACTGGAAGGCCCGGTTGCCAATCCAGGCCAGGGTGAAGATGGGAAAGCCCCCGCCGAGGCCGAAAAGTACCGTGAAGGCGATAGCCCCGGCCATGCCGGCCAGGAAGTTGTTGCGCCCACCGAAAAGGTCGGCCAGCGAGCCCCACAGAAATTTGCCAATCGCGTATGCAAGCACAGAGATGGAGGCGATGGAGCCCAGGCGAACCTGCGCCTCCGTGGTGGTCACACCGTGCTGGGCCAGGTCTTTGATCAGCAGCGGCATCACCACCGAAAGGTCGCTGCGGCAGAAGTAGTAGGCCGCGTAGCCGAAGACCAGCAGGGAGAGCGTAAGCAGGTGCCACCGGGTAAACTTGGGCGTTTCTCCCTGGATTTCGACTTCCCCCGCCGTCTCAGTGCCCTTTGCCATTCTGTCACCCAGTCCTGTCTCATCTCGGCTATGTTCCATCACCGCCCGGAAGTCCATTTCCGCAGCGTTCGGGACAGCCTGTAAGTTCTACTACTAGCAGACGTTGCTTGACTCTTTGTAAAAAATGCCGGATAACGGTACAAATCCTGCCGCGATCCCGGATTTTCCTGCCGCCGGCTCGCCTGCTCTTCCCGGCGAGTATGCCATCCTTCGACAATCGTCACCCCCCTTTCTGTTGCCCCGCTCCAACCCTCTGGACAAGGAGTCCTGCTTGCCGAACACCGCACCTGCCCGCAAAGCCCTTCGGGGCATTTTGTTGCTGATTTTCTCCATCTGCCTTCTCTCCGCCGTCGCCCCCGCGCTCGCCCCGGCTGTCCATCATCCGCTGGACGGCCTCACGCCAGACGAGTACTGGAGCGTCTATGGCATCCTGCAGAGTTCCGGCAAGCTTGAGGAAAAGACCATCTTCGCGAGTGTTCTGCTGCATGAGCCGCCCAAGGCTGAAGTGCTGGCCTGGAAGGAAGGCATGCCTGTCCCTCGCCAGGCAGATGTCGTGCTCTACAACGACGGCAAGAGCTGGGAAGCCCTGGTGAATATCACCACCGGCAAAATCGATTCCTGGCGACAACTGAAGGATGCCCAGGCCCCCATCACCGAGACTGAGGCGCATTCCTTTGACGATGTCATCTACCACGACCCGCAATTGCTGGCCGCGCTCAGCAAGCGGGGAATCAAGGATTTACGGCAGGTGACCTGCTTTGTCAGCCCAGCCGGATACGTCGGTCTGCCGGAGCAGACCGCTGGCCGCCGAATCGGCTGGGGTTCCTGCATTGACGCCACCGGTGCCAAAAGCACCTGGGACCGCGAGATTCCCGGTATCTTCTTCCTCATCGATATGACAGAAAAGAAGATCATCCGATTTTCTGACGATGGCGCAGCCCCAATGCACGCTTCCTCATCGCTCTTCGACGCAGACGGCGGCACGGCTCTGCCCGGCACCCAGCCCATCGTCGTCTCCCAGCCAAACGGGCCCAGCTTCAGGCTGGAAAACGGCGAAGTGCGGTGGCAACACTGGCGCTTTCGCTTCCGCCTGGATGCCCGTCTGGGCCCAGTCCTGAACCAGGTTGCATGGGACGACAGGGGCAAGCTGCGGTCCGTCCTGTACGAGGGATCGCTGGCAGAGCTGTACGTCCCCTACATGGACCCGACCGAGGCGTGGAACTCGCACGTCTTTCTCGATGCGGGCGAGTATTTCACCAGTTCCGGCTCCGGCGGCATCCTCAAGCCCCTCCAGCCCGGAATTGACTGCCCGGCACAGGCCACCTACTTCTCCGCCACCTTTGCCCACGACAACGGTGCGCCGTGGGTACGCCCCATGACCGCCTGCCTCTTTGAGCGCACCTCCGGTGACCCGGCCTGGCGCCACTGGGACGAGGACACCTCAGCCGTTTACGGCCGCCCCTCCCGCGAGCTGGTCTTCCGGACCGTGGCCACAGTCAGCAACTACGACTACCTGGTTGACTGGCGCTTCGAGCAGGATGGCTCGATCAACGTTGCGGTGGGCGCAACCGGCATTCTGGAAGTGAAAACCGTGGCCGACCGGCGAGCGGACGAGCCCAGGACGGCTGCCATCGCCGCGACCGACCCGGATGGAAACCCCGTGGAGTTTGGTCAGTTGGTCGCCCCCGGCACAGACGGAGTCGACCACGATCACTACTTCAGCTTCCGGCTGGATCTTGACGTGGATGGCCCCACGAATTCCCTGATGGTCGACCACCTCGTGCCCTACAAGCTCCCCGAAAACTCCCCAGGGCGCAAGTGGATATGGGCGATGAAGCCGGAGATGCTGCACAGCGAAGACCAGGCAAAGCTCAACGTCTCCATGGACCACCCATCCATGTGGCGCTTCGCCAGTGAGTCCCGGAAGAACTCGCTCGGGCAGCCCACCAGCTTTGAAATCATGCCCGGAGAAACCGGCATCTCCCTCATCCCACCAACCGAATGGCCCCAGAAGCGGGCCGGCTTCTCAGAGCACACGCTTTGGGTTACACCCTACGATGCCTCCCAGCGCTATGCCTCAGGAACGTATGTCTGGGGTACAAAGGGAGAGGACAGCCTGCCGGAATGGGTGAAGCAGAAGCGAAGCATCATGAACACTGACATTGTGGCCTGGTACACCGTGGGCTTCCACCATGTTCCGCGTCCGGAAGACTGGCCGCAAATGCCAATCATGTGGCACAGCTTCTCGCTGCGGCCGTTCCAGTTTCTTGACAACAATCCGACCATGGATCTCCCCATGCAGCCCTGACACCCTCGCAGTTCTGTGACAGGCTCCCCACTCAGCCCCGGCGAGCATCGCCGCCGGGGCATCCTTCCCCTTCCCCCGAATTTCTGCACCCCTGGCCTCAAAGGCCAAAATCAGGGAATCCCCGCGTCATTCCAGCGAAAAGGCGATACACTAATGCGGTAATTTTCTTATTTCCTCCCCCTTCTGAAAGAGGTGCCCCGTTGCCCAAAGCTGTTTCCGTGTGGCGTGCTGTCTTGTCGCAATCCCGATTTGCGCGAGTTGTTTTCACCCTCATGCTGGCCGTGGTTCTTACCGGTTCGGCTCACGCGCAATCCACCTTTGCCACACTGCTGGGAACAGTCAAGGACGCCACCGGCGCGGTGGTTTCCGGCGCGACGGTTGAGGCCGTCAACACTGGTACCAGCGCGCACCGCACCATGGTGTCAGACGCCTCCGGCAGCTTTTCGTTCCTGAATCTTGAAATCGGAAAATATTCACTCACCATCACCGCGACTGGCTTTGAGAAGTACAGCCTGCCGGAGCTGGTGCTCACGGCGCGCGAGTCCCGCCGCGTGGATGCGACGCTGGCCCTGGGGACCGAGAGCCAAACCGTCACCGTCGTCGAGCAGTTGCAGAACGTAATCACCACCGAAAGCTCGAACCTGGCTGAGACCAAGGTCGGCGACGAGTTGGTGGCGCTGCCCGTGGCCATCTACTCGCGCTCGGCCGGGTCGACAAGCCCGATTTCCACGCTCACAACCGAGAGCGGCGTGCAGACCGATGACAGCGGCAATCTCGCCGTAATGGGCACCACCCCGGCGCTGATGTCGGTGACCATCGATGGCATTTCGTCGGTGGGTGTGGAGTTTTCCGGCCCGGTCAGCGAGATGTTTCCGTCCTTCAACTCGATTGAGGAAATTCGTGTTTCCGAGTCGAACAACAACGCCGAGTTCTCGGGCGTGGCCGACATCACCACCGTCTCCAAGGCGGGTACCAACCAGTACCACGGCGGTATCTTTGAGAACCACGAAAACACGGCTCTGAATGCCGGCAACCCGTTTGGCGCGAAACCGAAGATCATCATGAACGACTTTGGCGCAACGCTGGGCGGGCGCCTCTCTATTCCCCACTTGTACGACGGACGCGACCGCACCTTCTTCTTCGCCAGCTACGAGGGGCTGCGCCTGCCACGCGAGACGCCGATTGTGGCGAGCGTTCCTTCGCTCGAAATGCGCAACGGCAACCTCGTGAATTACCTCGCCGGCCAGGGCATCTCGACCATTTACAACGCCGACGGTACACCGATTGCCGACCCCAGCAACGTGCCCGTCAGCCCGATTGCCGCCAACGTCATCCAGTACCTCTTCCCAAAGCCGAATACAGGTGACCCCAGCGCCTACGCGAACAACTACGCGGTCAATATCCCGGCGCCTGTCTCGACCAACCAGGGCGACATCCGCCTCGACAAGGTACTCTCCACACGCCAGTCCATCTTCGTTCGCTTCAGCTACAAAAATCGCCAGGTGGTAACCGCGCCGGTGACCAACTGCGGCACCTCCTGCGGCACCTCTGGCGATTTGCTCTTCGGCGGCTTCAACACTCCCGAAATTGACGAGGGCCTTACGCTGGCGCACAACTACCAGATCAGCGCTTCCCTCATCAACGAGTTCCGCGCGGGATACAACGCGCAGCACAGCTCCACCACTCAGGACTTCAGCACCCAGCAGATTCTGAATCAGACCGGCATCACCGTGCCTCAGGTCAACACCGCCTGGGCTGAGTCGCCAAATATCGTGATTACCGGCTTTGCGCCGACCGGCGGCTCGAACCCTACCCGCCAGCGCGGGCAGATTATCCAGGCGCTCGACAACCTCTCCTGGACACGCGGCAATCACGCCTTCAAGTTCGGCGCCGACGTCAAGCGCATGACCGACCACGACGACAACGCCTTCGGCAACTACTCGTCAGGGTGGTATGTCTTTGACAGCTCTTCGCCGGTTGGCACCACCGTCGGCGACCCGTTTACGGCCTTCCTCCAGGGCTTTCCAGACTACACCGAGGCCTCCACGGTGAACAAGCCCACCCAGCAGGGCCGCGGCTACTCTTACGCCTTTTACGCGCAGGATGACTGGAAGGCGACGCCGAACCTGACGCTGAACATCGGCCTCCGCTACGAACTCCACCCGCCCCTGAAGGAAGTGAACGGGAATACGGCGTTTTTTCTGCCCGACTATACCTCCACCGTGGATGGCCAGACCGTGAATGGAGCAGTCGTGGTGCCTGACCAGAAGGCACTGGCCGCCAATGACCCGCTGCTGGAGCAGGCGATTACGCCAACCCCGATTCTGACCGCCCGGCAGGCCCACCTTCCCCAAACCCTTCGCTATACCGACAAAACCGATTGGGGCCCGCGCGTCGGCTTTGCCTGGCGTCCCTACGGCAACGATAAGACTGTCGTCCGCGGCGGCTGGGGACGATTCCTGGAGACGCCGCTGGGCTTTTCCCTGGTCGCCGGCTGGGCTGTCAACTCCAGCTACACGGGCTACTATCCGCAGGCCTACCAGGCCGATGGCGTAACTCCCTCGCTCTCGCTGGCAAACGCCTTTCCGGCGGCGACGCTGAGTGATGGTGTTACTCCCTGCCCCACCAGCGGCACTGCCATCTGCTCCACCACCGGCTCCGCAGGCTACTACTACGCCTTCCCCATCCACTACAAAGACCCCTCCGTCCAGCAGTGGAACCTGACGCTCGAGCAGGACCTTGGGCACGGAATCGGCCTCCGCCTCAGCTACACCGGATCCCACGGCGCCAACCTGGAAGAGATGGTAGACCTCAACCAGGTGGCCCCGAACATCTACGGCTACTACAACGTAACGCCGGATGCGCCCGTTGACCCGGCAAGCCACTCCTGCATCGCTGACGGCACCGGCGACCAGGTGGCCGACCATCGCCCGTACCCCTGCTGGTCGGTCATCCAGAGCGTCGCCAACATTGGCGAAAGCAACTACAACGGCATGACCGCCGAGCTCAGCAAGCACTCCGGCAAGGGGCTGCAGTACGACATCAGCTATATGTGGACCCGCGACCTCTCGGACGAAGCCGGCGCAATCCCGACCGGCTTTGTGGGCTCGGGCGGCAACTTCCTCACCGACCGCAACCACCCCGGCCTCGACTACGGCAACGTGGAGTACGACCGCAAGCACCGCTTCCTGGCGACCTGGCTCTATGACCTGCCGTTTGGCAAAGGCGGGCGATGGCTCACCGGCGCTGGAGCGGCAAATATGCTGGTGGGCGGCTGGGAACTGGCCGGCGTAGCCATCCTCCAGACCGGGCCGTTCCTGACGCCGTCGGAGTCGACCTATGACCCGGCAAATACGAATATCCTCTCGACGGTGCTGGGCGCGCGCCCTGACCGCGTGGCCGGCACCACCATCTACCCGAGCCACAAGAGCACGGCGCAGTGGCTCAATCCCAATGCCTTCAGCTACACCAACCTGACCCAGTACTCCGGCGGTCAGCCCACCGGCATCGGAATCGGGCGCTTTGGCACGGCGCCTGTGGGCGGATTCGCCGGGCCGGGCACGGAGAATTTCTCCCTCTCCGTGCTCAAGACCGTACACTTCACTGAGCACGCCAACCTGCAACTCGGCCTGGCCGCCGCCAACGTCCTCAACCACCGCAACTACGAACCGCCCAGCACAGCCGTGGACCAGGCCGGCTTCGGCACCATTACCGCGCTGCAGACAGCCGAAGGCTCAGGCCCGCGCAGCCTGCAGTTGTCTGGACGGATCACGTTTTAGGAAACTTGCTAACGCAAAGAGGCGGAGCCCTGCGGCTCCGCCTCCCGTCTTTTACTGGAAAAGCTATTTCCCGCCGCCCTCAGTCAGTGTGACGATGCGGTCCACCCCAGCCACCGTAAACTGCTCCACCTTGCCGCTCGGCCACCTCACCTCAATCGCATCCACCGCCGTCGCCGCGCCCAGCCCGAAATGCGGGCGTGGGTCATTCGTCGAGATATAGCTCCCGCCGGAAATCACATCCCCGCGCTGCTTCATTCCATTTGCGGTGACGTACACAGTCGCACCCACACCATCCTTCGGACTCTTCGGCCCGCCCACCAGCTTCAGTTCAAGCCAGTGGTTCTTGTCCGGGCTCATGTTGCGCAGCAGCACCGGGTGCTGGTCTTCCACGTTGATCACCGCGTCCAGTTTGCCGTCGTTGAACAGGTCGCCTGCGGCGAGGCCGCGGCCGGGGATGACATCGGCCAGACCCGTGCCTTCAACTGCCGGAATCAGCTCAAACTTCTTCCCCTGCAGGTTGTGGAAGAGCAGAGGCTTCTGCGCCCAACTGGTGCCCCACTGGTGCTGGTCCACCTGCGGGTACACATGGCCGTTGACCTCCAGAATGTCCTTCCAGCCATCGTTGTCGTAGTCCAGAAAATCTGCGCCCCACCCCAGATAGGGCACAGTCGCTTCGGCGATGCCCAACTGGTAGCTGATGTCAGTAAAGTTCGCGTCGCCCTCGTTGCGATAGAGGGGCTTGTAATCGTCAGAGAAGGTGGTGTTGAAGATGTCGAGCTGGCCGTTGTTTTCAAAATCGCCCAGCGCAATGCCCATCGTCGCCGTCTCGCGCCCCGCTTCATTCAGCGCATATCCCGACGCGTACGAAATATCCTCAAATGTCCCGTCGCCCTTGTTCAGATACAGGTAGTTCGGCGTCGAGTCGTCGCCAACAATCAGGTCGGGCTTCCCGTCGCCATTCACGTCGGCAAAGACGGCGGTCAGGCCGTAGTAGCCGGGCTTGTCGCCCACGCCGGCCTGCTCGCTCACGTCCGTAAACGTGCCGTCGCCGTTGTTGTGGAACAAGTGGTCGGGCTCGCCAGGCAGGCCATGGGGGCCGCAGTTCACCTGCTCGCCGCGATAGCTGCAAAAGGCGTTGGCGATGCCGTCTTCCCCGCTGATCGGCGGGTGGTCCTTGTCGAAGTGGACGTAGCCGGCCACGAACAGGTCCAGCCGGCCGTCGCCATCATAGTCTCCCCACGTCGCCCCGCTCGACCAGTTGCCCAGCGTGATGCCGGCTTTCTCGGCCACGTCGGTAAACGTGCCGTTGTGGTTGTTGTGGTAAAGCCGGTTCTTGCCGTAGTTGGCCACAAAAATATCCGGCCAGCCGTCGTTGTCGTAGTCGGCAATGGCGACCCCAAAGCCCCAGCGGTCGTTGGTCACGCCGGCCTTGGCCGCTACATCAGTAAATGTGCCGTCGTGGTTGTTGTGGAAGAGCGCGGCGTGGGGGGACTCTTCCTTCCCGTCAAGAGCCTTCATGGTGGAGCTGTTGACCATGTAGATATCCAGCCAGCCGTCGTTGTCGTAGTCAATCAGGCCCGCACCGGATCCGTTGGTTTCCAGAATGAACTGCTTCGTGGCGTTGCCCTGGTGGTGGGTCCAGTGGGTCAGCCCAGCCTTTTCGCTGACGTCCTGAAAGAGAACCGGGCCTGCGGAAACAAAGCCCCCCGCGGTGATGGGCCGGTTGTGCGCGTCAAGCTGTGCCGAATGCGCGCCGCCGGTCGCCGCGCCGCCCATGGGTCCGCCATCGGCTGCGGGCGCTTCCGCTTTGGGCGAGCCGGCGGGTGCCTGCGCATAGGTCAGGCAACCCGCGAGAAGGACGGGGAGGCAAACGGACACACCAATACCGGGACGGGACGACACGAACATGAAAGCCAGTATACGAAGCGGCGGGGCCGGCGGCTATCGTCCAAAGGGTGGAGTGCCGCAGAGTGCGCTAATCCTCAAGCTCGTAAGGCACAGCAAACCGGCCCACCTGAAGCAATGGCTTGTCGCCCGGCGGCCAGATGCGCAGGCTTTCCACCCGCACCGGCCCCTGAAATTTTTTGGCTTCCACTTCGCCCAGGAACTTGCCGTTGAGCGCCTCGTGAAAGTGGATGACAATTCCCTCCCCCGACTTGTCGCGCTCCCAGCCGAAGACGTAGTCGCCCGCAGCCAGGGTAAGCCCGCCGATTTTTACCGGGGACTGGACGATCAGGTAGTGGGAGTATTTACCGTCGGCCGAGTAGCCGGCGGTGATCAGGATGACACCGGCGATAAAGCGGCCATGGCCGTTGGTGATGCCCGAGGCGGTGCGCATCTCGGTCTCAATATGCTCTTTTTCCACCGGCGCGCGGGCCGGCAGCAACGCTGAAAGCTCGTCGGCCGTAGCTGCGCGCCAGGCCTGCTTTTGCGCAATTGCCGGAAGGGCTACCGCTGCCGCCAACCCCAATGCCAGTGCCACCATCCGCAGCGTTCTCATAGCCGTATATCTCCGGGCGTTTCCAACTGAACCAGTCCACGTTGCAGGGCGACCGTTGCCGCCTGGGTACGATCGGTGACGCCAAGCTTGCCCAGCAGGCTGTTGATGTGGGTTTTTACGGTGGCCTCGGAGATGTCGAGTTCCTGGCCAATCTCCTTGTTGCTCTTGCCGCGGACAATCTGTTCCAGCACGTCCTGCTCGCGGTGGGTAAGCTGCTCGGTGCCCATGCGCTCCGCCAGCTTCTGCGCAATGACAGGCGGGATGCAGGACTTGCCGGCGTAAACCTGGCGAATCGTCGAGATGAGAACATCCGCGGTCATGCCCTTCAGCAGGTAGGCGCGCGCACCGGCCTGCAGGGCGCGGTAGATGTCCTCGTCACCGTCGAAGGTCGTGAGCACTATAAACCGCGCGCCCGGCACCGCCGCCCGCACCCGCTGGATGACGTCGACGCCACCCATCTTGGGCATGCGGAGATCGATCAGGGTGATGTCTGGCCGGGTGGCCTGGTACTGCTTCAGGGCCTCATGCCCATCGGCGGCCTCACCCACCACTTCCACTCCCTCCACGACCGAAAGCAATGCGATCAGTCCCTGGCGGACAACATGATGGTCTTCCACCACCAGGATGCGAATCGGTTTTGCCATGCTCAGTTCTCCTTCTCTGCTTCGTCTGCCTTGCGGGCCGGGGGCGCGGGAATCTCCATGCGCACCTGTGTTCCATTGCCCGGGTTGCTGGTGATTTCGATGGTTGCGGAAATCAGCGCCGCGCGTTCCTGCATTCCGGTCAACCCGTAGTGGCCGTCGCCGACGCTTTCCTCAGAGGCAAACCCCTTGCCATTATCGGTTACGGTCACGGCAAGCACGCGCTGGTCGTACTCCACCCGTACGGCGAGTTCAGTGGCCTCAGCGTGCTTCTGCACGTTGTGGATTGCTTCCTGGGCGATGCGCAGGATTTCCTTTTCCGTGCCGGGGGAAAGCGGCCGGTAGGCTCCGTGAACCTCAAGCGTAGCAGTCATGGAGCGGGTCTCAGCCTTCTCGACCAGCCGGCGCAGGCGGATGGGCAGGGTTTGCTCGCCGGCATCCTGCGAGCGAAGCGCCCAGATGGAGCGGCGGGCATCGTCAAGGCCCTCGCGGACCTGCTCCTGAGTAAGCGCGAGATGCTTCTGCGCCAGCTCCGCCCGGTTGTGGCGCAGCAACTCGCCCAGCACTTCCAACTGCATGGAGACGCCGACGTAGCCCTGCGCCAGCGTGTCGTGGATTTCGCGAGCAATTCGGTTGCGCTCGGCCATAACCGCGCGGAGTTCCCGCTCAACCAGCCTGACGCGGCGGCGGAAGAGCAAGAAGACCGCAGCACCGGCCAGCACCAGCAGGACCAGCCCAAACCACAGCGTCTGGTAGAAGTGGGGCAGCAGTTGGAAGGCGAGGTCGGCTTCTGGCGCCTCCGAGCCCTCCTGCGCGCCCTGGTCCGGAAGAGCGGCACGCACGCGGAAGCGGTACTTGCCCGGCGGAATGTTGGTGTAATACGCGGTGCGGCGGGCGCCGGCCTCGGTCCAGCCGTGGTCAAAGCCCTCAAGCATGTACTGGTAGCGCAGCTTTGGCCCCGCCGCAAAGCTCAGACCGGCGTAATCAAACTGGAAGCGCAGATGCCCGGCGGCGATCCGCAGCAGCGGCGTTTGCAGCGCGTCCACCTCGCGGTCGTCTACTGCAAAGCGCTCAATGGCGACCGGCGGCGCGGGCAGCGGGGCAAAGTGGCGCGGATCGGCCACGACCACCCCGCGCGGAGTGGCAAACCAGAGCGCGCCGACACGGGTGCGGAGAGCTGTCGGGTGGCTGTTGACGCTGGTTTCGCGTGAGCGGAGGCCATCGGCAGTGCTGTACCGCGCGACGGCGAGGCGGCAGTCCCCACCTGCGGCGCAGGCTCCCAACTCAGCCAGCGGCGCACGGGCAAGGCCGAAGTCTGAGGCCATCCAGAGCCACCCAAGGCCATCGGCAACCAGGGCATGCACCGCACCGGGCAGACGGGCCAGGTCGCCACCCGTACCGTGGATGGCGCGCAGACGCTTGCCGTCCCACAGGTTCAGGCCATCCGCCTGGGTGCCGATCCAGAGGCGGCCGTCCGGGGTGGCCTCAAGCGTGGTAATCACGTTGCTGGAGAGGCCGTCGGCGGTGGTGTAATTCCTGATCTTGCCATCGTGCAGGCGGCTCAGGCCGTTCAACGTCGCAATCCACAGGTCGCCGTCGGCGGTCCGTGCCAACGCGCCCACCAGGTTGCTGCCCAGCCCGTCAGCCTGGGTCAGGTTGTAAAAGGCGAACTGGCCTTCCCTGCCGATCATCATGTGGGTCAGGCCGCGCCGGGTTCCAATCCACACCGACCCATCTGGCTCAACCAGCAGCGAGCGGATAAAGTCATCAGGCAGACCATCGGCCGAAGTGTAGTTCCACGTCCGCCCATTTTTCAGCAGGGTAAGCCCGTCGGGAGTGCCCACCCACAAGTAGCCGGCAGGGCTGGCCGCAAGCGAAAGAATGACATTGCTGGCCAGGCCGCTGGATGCGGTGAGCGAAGCGATAATCCGGCCCCCGGCCCAGTGGTTCAGGCCGGCATCGCGGGTGCCAATCCAGACGCCGCCGGTGGTGTCCTCGACAACGGCTGTGGTGTTATCGGAGCTCAACCCTTCCGCCGAGCCGATGGCCTCAAAGTGCGCATCGCGCAGGATTTGCAGGCCGCCGGTCTCCGTGCCCGCCCACAGGTCGCCTTCGCGGTCTTCCATCAGGGCAACGACGGCGTTCGCGGCCAGCGGATCGGTTGCGGGAAGCTGCTCAACCCCGGCGGCAGAGATGCGCGCCAGGCCGTGATTGGTGCCGACCCAGAGAGAACCCTCGCGGTCCGGGTAGATGGTCTCGATACGACTTCCTGGCAGGGCGCGTCCCGTCTCATAGCGGACAATGACGCGCGAATCCTTCCCGAACTTTGCCAAAACAACGGCACTTTTCCCGGCGGCGGCGACTTGTCCATCAGCAAGCAGGGCCAGCGCGCTCACGCCCTCCACAGGCAGCGAAGTGCGCGGAATCGCAAGCCATAAAGTGCCTGCCTTGGGCGCGAGTTCGTAGACGCCTTCAACTCCTGAAACCAGAACGCTGCCGTTGCCGCCGGCCGCCACCAGGGCCTGCCCGCTGCGGGCTTCAGGAAGTTGCTGCCATGTGCCGCCGCGCAGCACCGCCGCACCCTGGCTGGTACCCACCCACAGGCCACCGGCGCCGTCTGCGGCAAGGGAGTTGATGACCCCCGATTCCAGCGCATGCGGCAAGCCGTTGCCGGTGACCGCGCTGAACTGCTGCGGAGCGCCCTGCCCCGGCTGCTGGCTGGACTGCGGCCCACGCCAGCGTGCCAGACCCATTTCTGTCCAGGCCCACACCTCACCGTTGGCGGTTTCGGCCAGGCCGCGGATGGCGTTGCCGGGAAGACCGTTGCGGGTCGTGATCAGGGTGGTGCGGCCGCCGTCCATCTGGACCAGGCCATCGCTGGTGCCAATCCACAGCGCTCCACTGCCGTCTCCCTTGCGCGCATCCAGTACGCAGCGAATCTCGGCATCGGGAAAGTAGGGATTGGAAGCGTGGTCGTAAAGCTGGAAGCTGACGCCGTCAAACCTCGCCAAACCAAGCTCGGTCCCGGCCCACACAAAGCCATCGCGGCTCTGCGCCAGCACCATCACCGTGTTCTCGGGCAGGCCATTGTCCACTGTCCAGGCCTGGCGGCCCAGCCGGGCAAGCGGGGTCTGCGGCTCCAGCGCAAAGCTGCAGCAGACGGCAACGAGGATGGCCGCGCCAAGCCCGCCCCACCTTGCCCAATTTCGCCGCTGCCGAAACGCTTCTTGCATCACACTGCTATCGAACACGACCCCCACCGGAAAGGCAACTGGCTAGTGGGCCTTTTTCGCCCTCAACCCGCAAAAAATCATGGATTTGGCTCAAATCTACAACCAACGATTGACCCCAGTCTCAGTCCTCCGGTTCAAGACGCCAATTCCCTTTCGGCCTAATCTGTAAATGTCTCTTGAGAAGCAGTCCTGGTAGCAACAGATCTCGCCTGTTGCTACCTTTTCTTTTTCTCCGCCAAACCCCTCACAGCTAAACTTGTTCGCAGGCGCCGCTCACGGCCGCCCACGGAGCAGCCATGCCCACAGCAATCATCGAAGGCCTTCCCCTGCACTACACCCTTTCCGGCCGACCGGGCCATCCCGTGCTGGTCTTTGCACATTCGCTCGGCGTGAACCTGGAGATGTGGCAACCGCAGCTTGCCTCGCTGAGCCCCCGTTTCCAGATTCTCCGCTACGACGTGCGCGGCCACGGCGGGTCGGGGATTCCCACGGGCCCGGCAAATGTGGAGCAACTGGGGCGAGATGTCCTGGGGTTGCTGGACCACCTGAGACTGGAGCGGGTGGCCTTCTGTGGGCTTTCGATGGGCGGGTCGATTGGCCAGTGGCTGGGCATCAACGCGCCCGGGCGGTTGCAGCGACTGGTTCTTGCAAACGCCGCTGCCAAAATTGGCTCGGCAGAAACCTGGAACCCTCGCATTGCCCTTGTTGAGCGCGAAGGCCTCGCCCCCGTCATCCCCGGCACGCTCGAGCGCTGGTTTACCCCCGCCTTCCACGCCGCCCATCCCGAAGTCATCGCATCCACCCGATCCCAACTCGAAGCCACCGCCGTTCCCGGCTACACCGCCTGCTGCGCCGCCGTCCGCGATGCCGACTTCCGCTCCACCGCCGCCTCCATCTCCGTCCCCACCCTCGTCCTCACCGGCTCCCACGACCCCGTCACCCCACCAGCCGACGCCCGCTGGCTCGCCGACCAAATCCCCCACGCCCGTTACCTCGAACTCCCCGCTGCCCACCTCTCCAGCGTGGAAGCGGCTGAGACCTTCAACCACGCGCTGCTCAACTTCCTCGGCTGAAACGGTGCCAAATCATCGCCAGGCCCACCAGTGGCATGTCCCGTTGGCAGGCATGCACCACGACTCAGGCGGACCCAGATAGCTCTCCGGCACTATGCCTCGGCTCACCACCACCCGCTCCAGGACCACCCCAGGGTCCACCATTCCAACGTGCAGCACATGAACCCCCGCTGCCACTTCTCCCAGTGGCGTCACAACCCGCCGCATATTGTCGCTAACCGCCTTTGCCCAGTCCGGCTGCTCGCGAAGCACATCCACCACCACCGGCTCGCCCTCATCCAGCCACACGGCATACCTCAGCCCCCTCCCCGGCACAAATCCCAGCGTCGGACCCACGGTCACCTGCGCCTCCACCTTTCCCGCGTCCAAAAGGAATATCTCGTAGTCAAGGCGAGCACCCTTCCGCGCATCCTCCACGCTCGCCGCCGTTCCGGGTGCAATCGTTACTCCGCTCAGCGTCGCACCGTATCCCGGCAGCCGAACCCACTCACCTCGCTCACCCGGCGTCATCTGCGCTGCATGTTCCGCCTCAATTGCCACCAGCCCATCGCGCTCCACATACCCTCGAAATCCTTCCGGCATCCCGAACGGTCTGCTCCTCTGCCCCCGATTCCACTCGCTCACCTTCTGCGCTTCCACCGGAATCTCGGCCACCACCCCAACACCGGCCTGCTCCACTCGCAGCGTCGCTCGCACAACCTCGCCATGCCCCGCCGGTGGAAATTTCCCCCAGTCCACGGCAACTCCCAAACCAACGTCGTCCACAACCTCGCCGGACCCCAGCAACCGAAGCCAGTCTGCAGACGATGTCAACCGGTACTTCGCCCGCACATTTCCCGGGTTCACCAGGATTACTTTCCGGAACGGATCGTTGAAGCTGTCGAACCGCAACACCGGCGGTTCATGCGGCCCAAACCCCTCCACCGACACCACCAGCTTCGGCCCATCCACAGCCTTCACCTCGCTCACCGCAGGCATCACATTCACCGGGGGCTCCTGCCACCACGTGTACCCCAGATGCGTCTGGTCCATCATGTGGTTCCACTTGCCTCCCGCAAGTTCGTGGTTATACCTGGCGCTCAGCCGCGCATCCTCGGCAAACAACTCCCTCACCCGCTCCGCCTCCACATTGGCCTTCACGTCTCCCCTCGCCGCGTACTTGTGGTTCCGCCCCGCCGCCAGATACATCTCCGTCACCGTTGCCGAGGCAAGAACCGGATACTCCACCAACTCAAAATACGCATCCCGGTACTCAGCCGGCAGCTCCGACTCCACCGCCTTCGCATGCTCGCTCAGGTCGGCCCACTCCTTCTCCACCCGTTCTGCTTCCCCAAAGTGGTACTGGCTGAAAGTATCCGCATCCATCAGCTCCGGCTTCCGCCGCCCATTCAGCCGCGTATACCCCTCAATCAGCCCCGTAATCTCTGCATCCTGCTTCGTCCCAAACTGCCGCCGAACCCAATCGTACGTATACTGCCCCAGGCTGTCCGGCCCAAGCGCTTCTGGCCTCCGCGCGTACCGCAGAACGAAATCAATCGGAAACTCCATCGGCTTCAGGTCGCCCACATTCACCACCCACAGCCGGTCAGCCCCATACTCCAGCGCCAGGTTCATCTGCTCGCGAATCTTCGCGATCGGGTTCGTATTCAGCCACTTGTAGTTCCGCGGATCCCCCACATAGTCAAAGTGGTAGTAAATCCCCGCCCCACCCGGTCGCTTGCGTTCCTCAGGCGTAGGCAGCCGGCGCAGGTTGCCCCAGTTGTCATCGCACCACAGCAGCGTGACGTCGTCCGGAACGCGCATCCCTTTCTCGTAGTAGGCCTGCACCTCTTTGTACAGCGCCCACACCTTCAGGTCGCTCTTCAGCGTTGGCGTCTCGTGCTCGGCCAGAATCTTCCGCTGGTCCGCCACAATCTGCTCCAGCAGGGCAATGTTCTGCCCCTCGGTCATCGGCATGTCGCCATCGCCCCGCATGCCCAGCGTGATGGTGCTCTCAAAGTTCTTGTTTCGCTCAATGCCCTCTGCCCAGAACTTGCGCAGCACCTCGCCATTCTTCGCGTAATCCCATACATCGTTCCCGTGCCGCTTCCACTCCTGTTGCGCACGCAGCATCGGCTCATGATGGCTCGTCCCCATCACAATCCCATACTCATCCGCCAGCCTCGGATTCTCCGGGTCGTCCTCGTTGAAAGCACTCCCCCACATCGCCGGCCACAGATAGTTCGCCTTCAGCCGCAGCAGCAACTCGAAGACATGCTCGTAAAACTTGTGGTTATACCCGCCAAACTTCTCCTTCGTCCATCCACTCAGCGCCGGTGCCTCGTCATTCAGAAAAATCCCGCGATACTTCACCCGCGGCTCGCCTTCCACCTGCGCGCCGGGCAATACATACAGCGCATCGCGGTGCTTCACCGGCACATCCGCCCACCAGTACCACGGCGAAACCCCCATATCCTCGCTCAACCCATACAGCGCAAAAATCGTCCCCCGCTTGTCACTGCCGGCAATGACCAGGGCCTGCGCCACGCCCGGAAACGGATGCGCGATGACCACGGTGAGCGAGGCCTCCCACTTCCCCGCGATGGCCGAGACATCAATCTTCCTGCGGCGGACGAGGTCGTCAATCCAGTGGCTGTGGCCCACTGTGCCGGCAAAGACGACCATGCCGGCAGGCTTGGCAGCGGGAAGCCCGGCTGCAATCCCAGTGACGCGATGGAGGTCCTCGCGCAAGTCCTGGGCGGCGCGGAGAACGCCGGCATAGTCGCGCTCGTCGAGGAACAATGGCGCGACATGGCCCCCTGCGGCCAGGGGAAAACTGCCCGCTCCTGGCGCGAACGCAACGCGCTTTGCGTCGCCAAGAGCGTGGACCGCAATGGGCCCCAGCAGCACCACACCCAGCGTGAGGGCAATCCGGACTCGAACGCTATTCGCCATTGCAGGATCCTTCCCGGAAATCAACTCCCTATTTCGGCGCGAGAATCCGGTATTCGCCACCAACATGCATCGTGCTCATCAGCCAGAGTAATCCGTCATAGTAGCGCTGCCCACCCGTGGGAGCGGGAGTTGCCCAAAGCGCGCTGACAAACTCCCCCGCATGCGGGTTGGTAGCGGCCAGGCTGGCAACGGCATTGGTCCCGGTCAGCCCGGGGGAGCAGCTTGCTCCGGGCGCTCCGGGATGGCCGGCACTCAGCGACTTGCCCTCCAGCGTGTACCGGTCGGCACAGGCTTTGCCCTGAGCCGTAAAGAAACCCTGGATGCGATCGCTCAGCACTCGCTCGCTGGGCGATTTGCCCCACCAGGCCCAATCCACGCTCCAGTTGCTGGCGGTGCGCCACGCGTCGTACCCAAAGGCTCCCGTGGAGCCGAAGAGAGTCTTCGGCGTGCCATCAAAGTTCGCGTAGTCCGGGGCAAGACCGGTTTGCGGGTTGGTGGAGGCAACGAAGAACTTGCGGCTTACCTCAGCGGCGCGGGCCCAGAATTCGCGGTCTTCGGCTGGCCCCCAACGCGCCCACAACTCGTAGAAGGCGGGCAGGTGGTAGCTGGGGTCGGTAAAGTCGCCCCATTTTCCGGGGACGAAGCGAATCATGGCGTGGGTCTCGTCGGTCTCGGCCCCCTCAGTGCGAGGGCCAAACTTCGTCGGCCCGGTCATCACCTCCCGATGGCGCATGGTGTGTAGCAACCGGTCGGCCATCGCTTTGTAATCGTAGATTCCGGTGCCGTTTCCCCAGCGATTCCCCGCAAAGTACAGCGCCATCACGAAGTACTCTTCGCCGTCAGGAGCAGCCGTCTCGTCGTTGGGGCGACCATCCGTTCGCACCGACCAGGAGAAGTACCCATGCGAAGGGTGATTGGGGTCAGAGATGTACATGTAGGTCATCGCCCAGTTCCACAGAGCGTCGAACTCGGCCTTGTGGTTGAGCTGAACACTCACCATCATGCCGTACGACATACCTTCCGTACGGGCGTCGTAGTTGGCCCAGTCCGTGATGTAAGCCAGTGGCCCGTTGGCATTTTGCCCGGCGGGAAAGAAGATGGCCTCGGTGTTCGGGTTGCCGTGGAAGAGTTGCTGGTAGCCGGCCTCGATGTGGTCGCGGACCTCGGCCTCGCTGTGCCCCTGTGCTGCGAAGAGGTTTTGGTATTTGCCGCTGGCATAGGCTCCGCCTCCGTCACCCTGCGCAGATGTTTGAGCGGCGACAATCCCCGCACAGGCCACCAACCCCACAGCGACAACTCCCAACAAACCCCAAAACCTTCCGCGCATTGAACCCTCCCAGTCGCAATACAACAGCCACAAATGGCCACCCCTTTATAGCGAGTAAAGCGATTCAATGCAAGCAATCCGGCAGCCTGCGAACGCCCGGAGAACCGCTTCAAACCCGCTGTGGCGCAAGAGTACAATCCAAAAGAGCCGGCCGCTTCCCTTTTCGCTGGTGATGAGGATTCCAGATTGAGCCCACAGATTTCCACCCCCGCGCGCACCATGCGCCTTGATCCTCGCGACAACGTCATGGTTGCCCTCACGGACTTGCCCGAAGGCGAGCTGATTGCCCACGACGCAGGCAGCTTTGCGCTGGTTGAGCCGATTGCTGCGAAGCACAAGTTTTCCCTCACGCCGCTTGCGCCCGGCGACGAAGTGACCATGTATGGGGTTCTGGTGGGGCGCGCCAGGTTGGCCATCCCGCAGGGCGGGCTGATTTCAACAGACAACCTCGCCCACGATGCCTCTCCCTTCGCCCGTCGCGCAACCAGCTTCCAGTGGACCGCCCCTGATGTGTCGGCCTGGAAAGGCCGTACATGGCTCGGCTATCACCGCCCCGGCGGTCAGGTGGGCACCCGCAACTACTGGCTGGTCATTCCGCTGGTCTTCTGCGAAAACCGCAACGTGGATGCGCTGCGGGAAGCCTTTGAGGAGGAACTGGGCTATCCGCGGCCTCGCCGGTATCGAAACCAGGTCCGCGCGCTGGTGCAGGGGCACACCGCCGGGGCTGATCAAACACCAGCGGCGCGGCGGGTCTTCCAGAACCTCGACGGAATCCGCTTCCTCACCCATACGCTGGGCTGCGGGGGAACCCGCCAGGACGCGCAGGCGCTCTGCGGCCTGCTGGCAGGGTACATTCACCATCCCAATGTAGCCGGGGCCACGGTACTCAGCCTGGGCTGCCAGCATGCCCAGCCGGAGATGCTGCTGGAAGAGCTGGAAAAACGCGGGGAACGGGCAGGCAAACCGGTGCTGGTGTATTCGCAGCAGGCCATTGGGAAGGAAACCGACCTGCTGGACCGCGCCATCGCCGAAACCTTCGCCGCCCTCGTCCAGGCCAACGAGGTCCGCCGCGAGCCCGCCGGCCTCGACAAGCTCGTCGTCGGCCTCAAGTGCGGCGGCTCCGATGGCTTCTCCGGCCTCAGCGCAAATCCCGCCATTGGCCACGTCAGCGACCTGCTGGGCGCGCTGGGCGGCCGCACGCTGCTATCGGAGTTTCCCGAGCTCTGCGGCGTCGAGCAGAGCCTGATCGACCGCTGCCAGAGCGACGAAGCCGCCGACCGGTTCATCGAGCTGATGACCAGCTACAACGCCCGCGCCAAAGCAGTGAACTCGGGCTTTGAGATGAATCCCTCGCCGGGGAATATCCGCGACGGGCTGATTACCGATGCCATCAAGTCTGCCGGGGCGGCGCGCAAGGGCGGCACAGGGCCGGTTGCCGATGTGCTGGACTACCCGGAGTACGTCCGCCGAAACGGACTCACGCTGCTCTGCACCCCTGGAAACGATGTGGAGTGCGTAACCGCCCAGACCGGCTCCGGCGCAAACCTCGTGCTCTTCACCACCGGACTCGGCACCCCCACCGGCAACCCCATCACCCCCGTCGTCAAGCTGGCCACCAACACCGCGCTCGCCGAGCGCATGCCCGACATCATCGACATCGACACCGGCCCGGTCATCCGCGGCGAAGCAACCATCGAAACCATGGGCGAAGCCATCCTCGAGCAGATGATTGCCATCGCCAGCGGGGAAAGACTGGTCTGCGCGGAGCAGTTGCGGCAGGAAGATTTCATCCCCTGGAAACGGGGCGTTTCCCTGTAGTTTTGCAACGTGGGGTTTCCCTCTAGGCAACAGGAAAGCAGGAGGCAGATTGTGCAGCAGACATGGCGATGGTTCGGCCCTGCGGATCCGGTGACGCTGGCAGATGCCCGCCAGGCCGGCGCAGAAGGGATCGTTTCGGCGCTGCACCAGTTCCCGTCCGGCGAAGTGTGGCCAGTGGAAGCCATCCGCGCGCGGCAGGCGGAAATTGCCGCGGCCGGCCTCCCCTGGTCAGTGGTGGAAAGCGTCAACGTCAGCGAGGCAATCAAGACCAACGGGCCGCTGTGCCCGGCGCACACCGTCGCCTGCATTGAGACGCTGGCCAACCTCGCCGCCTGCGGGCTCAAGACGGTTTGCTACAACTTCATGCCGGTGCTGGATTGGCTGCGCACAGACCTTGCGTATCCCATGCCCGATGGCTCCCTGTCGATGCGCTTCCACGAGCCGACTCTGGCGGCCTTCGACCTCTTTGTGCTGAAGCGGCCGGGCGCCCAAGCCGACTGGACGGAAGACGAGCAGCGGCAGGCGCGAGCGATTTTTGATGCAATGAGCCCCACAGAGCTGGACCGCCTGACGGGCATTGTGCTCGCCGGACTGCCCGGGACGCAGGGGCGCTATTCGCTGGAGTATGTGCGCGGCGAGATTGCCCGCTACCAGGAGCTGGGTGAGGCTGGCCTGCGCGCAAACTACCGCCAGTTTCTGCGGGCCGTTTCCCCCGCTGCCGAAGAGCTGGGGATCCGGCTCTGCGTCCATCCCGATGACCCGCCGCGCAGCTACCTGGGCCTGCCGCGGATTGTATCGACGGAAGCGGACCTGGCCTGGGTGCTGGACCAGTCGCCGGAGTACGCGAATGGAATTACCTTCTGCTCAGGCTCCCTTGGCGTGCGCGCGGACAACCGCCTGGTCGCCATGGCGGAGCGATTTGCGCCGCGCACGCACTTTGTCCACCTGCGCGCGACCCGGCGGGAGGGCACTGCGGCAGCAGCCGCGCGCAGCTTCCATGAGGCACCGCACCTGGCCGGAGACGTGGACATTGTCGGGCTGATGCGGGTCTTTGTGGCCGAGAAGCGGCGGCGGCAATTGACCGAGGAACCCGCGAATATCCCCTTCCGGCCCGACCACGGGAACCGTATGCTGACCGACCTGGGCCGCGAAAACGTGCCCGGCTACCCCGCCGTGGGGCGCCTGAAGGGGCTGGCAGAGCTGCGCGGCGTGCTCGCGGCTGTGGAAGCACTGGTGTAGACGAGCGAATCGCCATGGAAAACACAGTGTGAAAGAATAGAAACTGTACTTTTCTGGACAGATGAAGACACTCGAACCCGGCGAACTCCTGGACAATTTCCGCATTGAGAAGATGGTGTCGCACAGCGGCATGGCCACCATCTACCGTGCCACCGACACGCGTGACAACACAGTTGTCGCCATCAAGGTGCCGCACCCGCAGATGGAAGCCGATCCGGTCCTCGCAGACCGCTTCAATCGCGAACAGGAAATTGGCCTCACGACGGACCATCCGAGCGTGCTGAAGATGCTGCCGTCCGACGACCACTCGGCCCTCTACATGGTCATGGAGTGGGTGGAAGGCGACCTGCTCCGAAACATCATGACCGAGCAGAAGCAGTTGCCCATTGAGCAGGCCGTGGCCATCACCAGCCAGGTTTGCGATGCGCTGGAGTACCTGCACAAGCACGGCATCATCCATCGCGACCTGAAGCCGGAAAACATCATGATCGACAGCCACGACAACATCAAACTGATCGACTTCGGCATCGCCATGAAAGAAAACGCCCGCCGCCTCACCTTTACCAGCATGTCGCAGACGCTGGGCACGCCTGACTACATCTCTCCGGAGCAGGTGCAGGGCAAGCGCGGCGATGCCCGCAGCGATATCTACTCGCTCGGCGTGATTCTCTACGAAATGCTGGTGGGCTCCGTACCCTTTTCCGGCGCAAACCCCTTCACGGTGATGAACGCCCGCGTCATAGCTGACGCGCCCTCAGCCCGCAAGCAGCGCAAGGAGATTACGCCCGCGCTGCAGGAGATTCTCTATCGCGCCCTCGAACGCGACCCGCACCACCGCTACTCCACCGCGCACGAGTTCCAGTGGGACCTCGAGCACCAGGAACAGGTCGGCGTGGAAGAAGGCCGCGAGCGCAACTCGCCCCGTCTGCGCAAGGTGGGCCTCAACAAGAAAACACTGCTGTATGTCGCTGTGATCGCGGTACCGGTGGCGCTCTTTGGCCTGATGCTGCTTCTCGCGCGAGGGCACTGAGCAAAGCAGCAACGGCCCGCTCGATTGCTCAGGCGGGCCGTCTTGTTTGGTATGAACTCGCCTACCGGTGGAACTCGTCCCGGTGAATCACAAACTCCGGATACGCACTCCCGCCCAGCTCGGCCAAATCCATTCCCATGCGTTCGCCTTCGCTGTCGGTGCGGAAGCGGATCACCTTGTTCAGCCCCAGGAAAACCACGTACAGCAGCGGGAACAGCAGGCCAAGCAGCACCACAACACCAACCAGTTGCGCCAGAATCTGCGCGCCGCGGTCTGCCGTGGGAGCCAGGCGGGCGAAGAATCCCGTTGCCAGCAGGCCCCAGATGCCGGCGACTCCGTGAACCGCAATGGCACCCGATGGGTCATCGATGGAGAGGCCGAGTTCCAGCAGTTCAACCAGCAGCGGCGTAATCACGCCCGCCACGCAGCCAATGAAGATGGCCGCGCCGGGGCCGACCAGCGCAGCCGTTGCGCTGGAGGTGACCAGGCCGGCAATCCACCCGTTGGCGCACAGGCTCGCGTCGGGCTTGCCAAAGCGGGCGCGGGTGATGAAGAAGGTGGCCAGCACTGCGGCAGAAGCCGCCAGGACCGTATTGACCGCCGCACCCACGGCAACTGGCAAGGCGGCTCCGGGGGCCAGCAGTGCGGCGGCAGAGTTGATGCCCAGCCAGCCCACCAGCGCCAGGCCGCAGCCCAGCAAAACATAGACCGACTGATGCCCTGGAATGGCTGTCGAAACACCCTGTTTGGGGAACTTGCCCTTGCGCGGGCCCGCAACCCATATAACCACCAGCGCGGTCACGCCACCCAGCACATGCGTTGCGGCAGCATTCGAGGAGTCGGCGAAACCCTGCGAGAGGCCGAAGTTGGTGCCCAACTGAGCCAGCCAGCCAGACCCGGTCCAGTGTGCGATCAGCGGGAAGACAAGGCCGGCACCGAAGACAGTGGCCGCCATGGCCGCTACAGTGCGCCAGCGATCACTGCCGGAGCCCCACGGGATGAGCGCCAGAATAGCCACCGACCAGAGCTGCAGCAGGGTAATCAGCGGTGCCCGGCCGAGCGCATTCAGGCCGTAGGAAATGGAAAATACCGGCCCATGGCCGATGACATCCCACGACTGGCCCCCCAGGGAAATGTGCCCGCCCGGACCGCCGGCAAGGCTGGCGCCAAACGCGACAAAGGCCAGCACCGCAACCGCAACCAGCAGCAGACTGCCCAGCAGCGACTGCGCGGCAGAGCGCGAGCGCCCCAGGCCGGTGTTCATCAGGGCCAGACCAAAAACGGCAAGAGGCGCAAGAAGCAGCAACGCGAAGACGAGAATCCAGGTTGACTCACTCAAGGCGACAGGGGTCATCGGCTGATCTCCAGGGCTTCTGCCATGTGGCTGCGCACGGCAAGCGTCAGCCCCGTGCCTTCCAGCGCCAGCGCGCAAATCACAAAGGCAAAGCGCGCTCCCAAAGCGGGCAGCAGCACCAGGGCCGCCACCGCAAGAAAGAAGCCGGCAAACAAAAGAAAGAACCCGGCAAACTTCATCGTCTTCCACTCCTCGAAGATCAGGCTCAGGGGCAAAATACTCAAAAGGCAGACCATCGCCACATCAGCAACGGACCTGCATACGAGGCAACTGATCCCGGCGTGGTCCACGCCAACCCGTTCCTCATGGAAACATCATGCCTTGACTGCTAGTTATGGACGTGACTCAGGCCGAAACCAGAGTGGTTCCAACGCGAATCACAAAGGGGCGGTTCTGAGATGAATTTTACGTGACTCACGCGCCGACAACAATTCCAGGCGTTCAAACTCCGGGACAGCTTCCCCGCTCCCCGATTATCCCAGAGGAGAACATCGTTGGGTTTGCTCGACAAAATCGTCTCTATGCCCGCCGGGGCCTTCCTGATTCTCGCCTTTGCCGCGCTGCTGGAGGCGCTGGGCGACTCCTGTTTCCAGACCGCCTTCTACCGCTCGTCCGGTTTGGCACGGGTTCTGTGGATCGCACTCGGTGCGGTTGTCTTGGCCAGCTACGGCTGCGTCGTCAACATTCCACCGTGGGATTTCGGCAAGCTGCTCGGTGCCTACGTGGTGCTGTTCTTCATCACGGCACAGGTCCTGAACAAGGTCCGGTTCCACCAGTCGCCCACTGCCCCGGTCTATGTGGGTGGATCCCTGATCGTCGCCGGCGGGCTGGTCATCGCATTCTGGAAAAATTGATCTCCCTTGACTCCTTCACAGGGTCGAAGAGGAAACTCTTCGGCCCTCCTTTTTGCGCGGGAGAATTTGGAATATATTGCCCTGGCGGTACAAATCATGGGCAATTTCCCCCAATCGTCAATACAAAGCACCGTCCGGCTGATTAGAATTGGCGACGTAGCTGCATAAGCTATCCGCGCGCCTGTGGCAATCTGCCCTGCACCGCGGGTCACTCGTCCGGCAGGGCAAAGTTACGCAGTTGCCGGCATCTGGCGTCACCAGGCTTCCCAAAGAGGGGCCGGGACACTCCTCAACCAGATGAAGTGCTCCGCATGGGTCACGATTCCATAGTCCACCAGACGGGAAACCGCCTGTGCGCAGGACCACGGAAGGACCGCCATGTTGCACTTCAATCAGCGTTTGCGTCAGTGTCTGCAGGTGGCAGTGTCTCTGCTGCCTGGTGTCTTCGCCTTGTGTAGCGTGCCCGCCCTGGGCCAGCAGTTGTACAACCCCGTAGCCGACCCTGCCGCCGTCGTGCACTCCGGTCAGGCCCGTTTTACCGTCCTTGCTCCCAAACTCATCCGCCTGGAATGGGCCGCCGACGCCCAGTTTGAAGACCGCCCTTCGTTCGTGGTAGTCAACCGCAGGCTGCCGGTGCCGGCCTTTACCCAGGCGACCGACGGCGACGCACTTGTCCTGCGTACCGATGCCCTGGAACTGCGCTATAAGAAAAATTCCGGCAAGTTCACGGCAGAGAATCTCACCATCCGCTTCACCCTCAACGGAGCCGAGCAGGTGTGGTCGCCGGGTTCGGTTCCCACCGGCAACCTGATGGGCACCACCCGCACGCTCGACGGCGTCAAGGGCGACGGAACCTCCCTGGAACCCGGCCTGCTTTCGCGCGATGGATGGGCCGTGATTGACGACTCAAAGGGCGCTCTCTTTGATTCCCCTGACTTCCGCTGGCAGCAGGGCGAGAACAGCCCCTGGCCCTGGGTCGTGGAACGCGCGCCGGGTGACCGGCAGGATCTGTACTTCCTCGGCTATGGACACGCCTACCGCGAGGCCATGCACGATTACACCCAGATTGCCGGCAAAATCCCCCTCCCGCCGCGCTTTGCCTTCGGCGCCTGGTGGTCGCGATACTGGGACTACTCGGCGACGGAACTGCAATCGCTGGTCGCCCAATTCCACGACCACGACGTCCCCCTCGACGTCCTTGTCATCGACATGGGCTGGCACCTGAGCCCGGCCGAGATTCCCCACAAGACCGACATTGACGCATCCGGCCACTCCCTGGCTTGGTCCGGATACACCTGGAACCCCAAATACTTCCCTGACCCCAATGGCTTCTTGAACTGGGTCCACTCCCAGGGATTGAAGGCTACCTTGAATCTGCACCCAGCCTCCGGCGTGCAACCCTGGGAAAAAGCCTATCCCGAGATGGCAAAGGCTATGGGGATCGACCCAGCCACCCAGCAGTACGTCCCCTTTGACATCACGGACAAGAAGTTTGCCACCAACTACATGAACCTCCTGCATCATCCCCTGGAGAACCAGGGCATCGACTTCTGGTGGCTTGATTGGCAGCAGGAGATGACGACAAAGCTGGCCACCGTCAACCCGACCTGGTGGCTGAACTACGTGCACTTCACCGACCAGGAGCGCGAGGGCAAGCGTCCGCTCATCTTCCACCGCTGGGGCGGCCTGGGCAACCACCGCTACCAGATCGGCTTCTCCGGCGATACGGTTTCCGTATGGGAGTCCCTGGCCTTCCAGCCGTACTTCACCGCAACGGCAGCCAACGTGGCCTATGGCTACTGGAGCCACGACATTGGCGGCCACATGCCAGGTGCGGTCGCCCCGGAGCTCTACACGCGCTGGATTCAGTTCGGCATCTTCAGCCCCATTCTGCGCACCCACACCACGAAGAACCCGGATGCCGAGCGCCGCATCTGGGCCTACCCCGACCCCTATTCTTCGGCAATGAAGGCAGCATTCCAACTGCGCTATGCCATGCAGCCCTACCTGTACACCGAAGCGCGTCGCACCTGGGAGACCGGCGTGGCCTTTGTGCACCCGCTGTACTACGACTCCCCGGAAGCCGACCAGGCCTACGCGCGCAAGGACGAGTACAAGTTCGGCGACAACATCGTGGTTGCGCCAATTGTGACCCCGGCCGACCCGCAGACAAAGCTCTCAGAGAAGTCCATATGGCTGCCGGAAGGCGACTGGGTGGAATGGATGACGGGCGAGCGGCTCAAGGGCCCCGGCGTCTTTGACCGGAAGTTCCAGATCAACCAGATTCCGGTCTATGTGCGTGCCGGCACGATTGTGCCCGAGCAGCCGGAGATGCGCTACACCGGCGAGAAGCCGGTGGACCCGCTGATTTTCGAGGTGCTTCCCTTTGCCGATGGGCAGAAGGAGAGCGAGTATTCCGTTTACGAGGACTCCGACATCGCCGAGCGCTACCAGCAGGGCGAGTTTGCCCGGACTGCCATCAAGGTGACGCGCAACGGCCCCGGCGAATTTCTTGCGCAGATTGGCGCAGCCGAGGGCCACTACCAGGGAATGCCCAAAGCGCGCGCCTACGAGCTGCGCTTTGACGGCGCAAGCCAGCCCACGCAGGTGACTGTGGACGGGCACAAGCTGAAGCCCTGGAAGCTGGTGGCTCAGAACGCCGGCTGGCGCTTTGACAAAGACAGGATGCAGTTGACCATCCGCATCGATGCCGCCCCGGTGCAGCAGGGCCGCACGGTGAAGGTGAACTTCGGGAAATAGAGGAGCTGCAGACAACGAGAAAGGGCGGCCGCCTGGCCGCCCTTACCTTTTGCCCGAGTTCCAGGGCTATGCGTTCCAGCCCCGGCTGCGGGAGACGGCATCCTGCCAGCGGGCCCGCCGCGCAGCCACCACATCTGCCGGCAAGCCGGGCTCAAAGCGTGTATCGCTCTGGCGCTGGGCGCGCAGATCCTCCGGCCCCGCCCAGAAGCCCGTTGCCAGCCCGGCCAGGTACGCCGCGCCGAGCGCTGTGGTCTCCGTTACCCGCGGGCGAACGACGGGAACGCCAAGGATATCCGCCTGGAACTGCATCATCAGGTTATTGACCGCCGCCCCACCGTCGACCCGCAGCGAGGAAAGCCGTGTTCCCGCGCCAGAGGCCGAGTCCTGCTGCATCGCTTCCAGCGCATCCGCCACCTGGAAGGCAACCGCCTCCAGCGCCGCCCGCGCAATGTGCCCCGGCTGCGTTCCGCGTCCCAGCCCAATCAGCGTTCCGCTGGCATGCGGATCCCAGTAAGGCGCACCGAGACCGACGAAGGCGGGCACAAAAACAACCCCGTTGGAGTCTGGCACGCTGGCGGCAAGCGCTTCCACGTCAGAGGAAGCGTGGATGATACGCAGGTTGTCCCGCAGCCACTGCACCACTGCGCCGCCAATGAAGATCGACCCCTCCAGCGCATACTCGAGCTTCCGGTCGGCACTCGCCGCCACCGTCGTGATGAGTCGGTTCTTCGACTCAAGGAAGGTATGGCCGACGTTCTGCAGCAGGAAGCAGCCGGTGCCGTACGTGTTTTTAGCCTCACCGGCCGAGAAGCAGAGCTGGCCAAAGAGCGCCGCCTGCTGGTCGCCCGCAATCCCGGCAATGGGGATGCCGCCCAGGCCGTGGGTGGTGTTCACCTTGCCGACAACTTCCGACGACCACTTGACCTCGGGCAGAATGGCCGCGGGAATGCTGAACAGCTTCAGCAGGTCCTGGTCCCACTCCCCTTTGACGATGTTGTAGAGCAGGGTGCGGCTGGCATTGGTCTGGTCGGTGACGTGGACTGCGGCACCGTCGCCGCCGTTGGTCAGGTTCCAGATAAGCCAGGTGTCGATCGTTCCCATCGCCAACTCCCCGGCTTCGGCACGGGCGCGTGCGCCGGGAACGTGGTCCAGAATCCACGCCGCCTTGGTCGCCGAAAAATAGGGGTCAAGCACCAGCCCGGTCCGGGCGCGGACGTCTGCCTCGTGGCCGGCGGCCTTCAGCTCCGCGCAATGGTTCGCGGTGCGGCGGTCCTGCCACACAATGGCGTTGTGGATAGGGCGTCCGGTAGCGCGCTCCCAAATCACGACCGTCTCGCGCTGGTTGGTAATGCCAAGCGCGGCGACTTCGTTGGCCTCAACGCCGGCGCGCACCAGGCACTCGACGGCAACCGCCTGCTGCGACGAGAGGATTTCGAGCGGGTCGTGCTCCACCCAGCTCGGATTGGGGTAAATCTGCTGGAACTCCTGCTGCGCCACCGAGACGATGGTGCCGGAGTGGTTGAACAGGATTGCGCGGGAGCTTGTAGTGCCTTGGTCGAGAGCGAGGATGTATGCCATGGGGCCAAGGTTTATCACGGTGCGCGGAGGGGTGGCAAGCCCCTGTGCACGCAAATGGAAACGATTTCAGAAACCCCAGACTTTTCCGCTATTTCCGCCGCTTCTTCAACTCGGCCCAGTCCTTGTCGGTCTGCTCGGCATAGCGCTGGCCCCATTCGGCAATCGCATCGGTAAAGCTCTCACCCGTGCCGATGTAACCGGAAATCTGCCAGGCATCACCGCTGCGGGCATGGCCCCGGGCCAGCAGTTCCCCGGCCAGCCGCGCATACTCGACAAGTCCATCGCCACACAGGTCTTCAATCTCAATCGAGCCCTTGTGGTCGCAAAGCTGGCGCACCAGGTACTCGTGACCGGCAATGGTTGTGTAGCCCAGGAAGGCGTCAGAACCTCGCTGAACAAGCCGCTGGCCTTCCATCACGCGCTGGCCGTGGTGGCGCGCCGCGTGGGAATCGGTCAGGTAGGGCGCATAGGCTGAGGCCACCGCCTCCTTGACCTGCAGGAAAAGCGGATCGCGCTCGCCGTTGCCTTCCAGATAAACCACATAGTCCCGCAATCCGACCGAACCCGTGCCAACCACCTTGAAGGCCACGTCAAGGGGGCGATACAAATCGAGGAAGTGCGCCCGCTGCGGCTCCAGCGTGGCCCGGTAGCCCTCCAGCCCGGCAAGCACCGCCTTGGCCTTGGCTCCGGTCACGCAGGTCAGAATTGGCTTGTCTTCCTTGAACTGCCGTGATCCGGCGGGGGATGGCTCAGTGAACAGGTCTAGCGTATGCAGCGGAGTGGCGCGAACAGCCTTGTGCAGCGCTGCGTGGACCGGCTCGACATGCCCCACCCGCATGACCTCGGCCCGGGTAAGCTCCAGAACCGGCACCGGAGCAAAGGCGCGCATCTGCTCGGCATAGCTGGCCACCGAGGCCTGAGCCGCCGCCATGCAGGCCCCGGCCTTGTTCCCGGCTTCGCGCCCGGCAAGCACAAGCGAGGCGGCCATCCGCTTCAAATCCCACTCAAATGGGCCGCTGAAGGTCTCGTCAAAATCGTTCAGGTCAAAGATGAGACGCCCGCCCTCATCCGCATAGGCACCCAGGTTGCGCACATGTGCGTCCCCGCAAAGCTGGACTGTGAGCCCCGTATTGGGAGCGGCGGCCAGGTCGGCGGCCATCACCGGAACCGCGCCGCGGAAGAATCCAAAGGGCGAGAGCGCCATCCGGTCGTACTTCACCTTGACCAGCGCGGGAATCCGCCCGCGTGCGCTGCGCTCAAGCAGCGTGAGGGCCGGGGTAAGACGGTTCTTTGCGGAAAAATTGGCCTGGTCGCGGCGTTTGAGCTGCTTGCGACGGCTTTGGCCGAGTGCTTCACGTTCCTGCTGGGTTGCCCAATGCATGTGGGGAAGATACCGCCTCGAGGCGCGTGGCGCAAGCCGGATTGGAACACCCGGTGCCTTTAGTCACCGCCCTGGGGCTGCTGGATGGAGCGGTTTCCCCGGTACAGCGCAACCAGAATCCCCCAAAACTTGCGAATCTCAACGCCGAGCCATTCAAAGAAGAGGTACACCGCCGGGGTGGTGAAGAGCGTCAGCAACTGCGAGACGACGAGGCCGCCGACAATGGTGATGCCAAGCGGGCGCCGCAACTCAGACCCGACACCGAAGCCGATGGCCAGTGGCATGCCACCGAAGATGGCTGCCATCGTGGTCATCATGATGGGCCGGAAGCGCAGCTTGCAGGCCTCATAGATTGCCTCAGCCGCAGGCAGCCCCTGGTCGCGTTCTGCCTGGATGGCAAAATCGATCATCATGATGGCATTTTTCTTCACAATGCCAATCAGCAGCAGGATTCCAATCACCGCAATGATGCTGAGGTCGGTCTTGGTCAGCAGCAGGGCGAGAATCGCACCCACACCGGCAGAGGGCAGCGTGGAGAGAATCGTCAGCGGGTGGATGAAGCTTTCGTAAAGGATTCCGAGCACCAGGTACACCGACACGATTGCGGCCAGCAGCAGCAGCGGCTCATTGTGGAGCGAGTCCTGAAAGGCCTGCGCCGTGCCCTGGAAGCTGGCGTGGATGCCGGAGGGCATTCCAAGTTCCTGCCTGGCCTTTTCCAGTGCGGTCACGGCATTGCCGAGCGCGACATTGGGGGCGAGATTGAAGGTCTGGGTGATCGCTGGATACTGGCCCTGATGGTTCACCTGCAGGCTCGTCCGGCTTGGCGCAAAGTGCGCTATCGTCGCCAGCGGTACCATCGCCCCGGTACCCGTCTTGATGAAGATTCCGTTCAGCGCATCCGGGCTGGTCTGGAACTCCGGCGCCACTTCCATGACGACAAAGTACTGGTTCAGCGCCGTGTACATGGTGGAGACCTGGCGCTGGCCGAAGGCATCGTACAGGACCTGGTCGATTTGCACCGGCGTGATCCCGAGCCGCGAAGCGGTGTCGCGGTCGATTTGCAGCGTGGCTTCGAGCCCCTGGTTCTGCTGGTCGGTGGAGACGTCACGGAGCTCGGGCATCTGGCGCATCTTGGCAAGCAGCTGAGGAGCCCACGTGTTCAGCTCGTTCAGGTTTTCATCCGAAAGTGTGTACTGGTACTGCGAATCACCGCCGCGGCCGCCAATCTGAAACTCCTGTTGCACCTGGAGAAAGAGTGTTGCGCCAGGAACACTGGTGAGCTTGCGGCGGAGCCGATTGACCACATCGTCTGAAGTGACCCGGCCGGGGCGCTCGTTCAGCGGCTTCATGGCGATGAACATGCGCCCAACGTTACTGGAGCCGCCACCGGGGCCGCCGCCGCCCACAAATGCCGTCACAGTCTGAATTGCGGGGTCGTCGAGAACCATCTGGGCCAGCGTCTGCTGCTTCACCTTCATGGCGTCGAAGCTGATGTCCTGCGCCGCGCGGGTGGCTCCGCCCAGGCGCCCCGTATCCTGCTGCGGGAAGAGCCCCTTGGGAACGATGGCCCACAGGTAGAGATTGAAGAGGAAAGTGAGAATCGTAACCCCGAGCGTAATCCACTGGTGGCGCAGAACCCAGCGCAGCCCAATCAGATACTCCTCAGCAAGCCAGTTGAAGGCCCTCTCCAGCCCGCGATAAATCAAGCTGTGCTTGCGGCCATCCTGAGCCTTCAGAAACTGCGCGCACATCATCGGCGTCGCGGTAAGCGAAACCACCAGGCTGACGGCAATGGCCACCGAAAGTGTAACCGCGAACTCCCGGAAGAGCTTGCCGACAATGCCGCCCATCAGCAGGATGGGGATGAACACGGCAATCAGCGACGTGCTCATGGAGAGCACCGTGAAGCCAATCTCCTTGGAGCCGCGCATCGCCGCATCCCACGGGGACATGCCCTTTTCGAGATACCGGGTGATGTTCTCGATCACCACAATGGCGTCGTCCACGACAAACCCGGTAGAAATGGTCAGCGCCATCAGCGAAAGATTGTCGAGCGTGTACCCCAGCAGGTACATGACCCCAAAGGTGCCCACCAGAGAAAGCGGCACGGCCACCGAAGGGATGATGGTCGCCCAGATCTCCCGCAGAAAGAGGAAGACGACCAGCACCACCAGAATCACGCTGATCACCAGCGAGCGCTCCACGTCAAAGACGCTGGCGCGGATGGTGGTAGTGCGGTCGACAGCGACGTTGATTTTGATGGTGGGGGGAATCTGCGCGCGCAGTTGGGGCAGTTCGCGCATCACGTTGTCCACCGCAGAGATGACGTTTGCCCCTGGCACCTTGAAGACAATGATCAGGATGGCGGGCTTCAGCAGCGAACCCGGGCCATCGTTCACCCCGGCCAGCCCGGCGGTGCGCAGGTCGGCAACAGAGTCCGTCACCTGGCCAAGGTCAGAGAGGCGGATGGGCGCGCCAGTCGCCTTGTTGTAACCGACGATGATGGGGGCGTAGTCCTGGGCCTTGAAAATCTGGTCCGTGTCGTTGACAAGCCAGCGATGCTCCGCGTCCTGGAATGCTCCCTTGGGGCGGTTGGCGTTGGCGGCAGAAAGCGCAGTGCGAACCTGCTCAAGGCCGACACCGTAGGCACTCAACTGGAGTGGGTTAAGCTCCGCACGAACCGCGGGGCTCGCCGATCCACCGACAAAGACCTGGCCGACACCCTGAATCTGGGCAATCTTCTGGGAAAGGATGGAGTCCGCAATGTCGTAGATCTGCGGCTTCTCCAGCACGTCCGAGGTCAGGGAGAGAATGAGAATCGGTGCTTCCGCCGGGTTCGCCTTGCGGTAGCTCGGATTCTGCGGCAGGTAGGCCGGCAACTGGCTCCGGGCGGCGTTGATGGCAGCCTGCACGTCGCGTGCGGCAGCATTGATGTCGCGATTGATGTCGAACTGGAGCGTGACCGATGCCGAGCCCAGCGAGCTGGAGCTGGTCATCTGGTTCACGCCGGCGATGTGGCCGAACTGGCGCTCCAGCGGGGCCGCCACATTGGAAGCCATGGTCTCCGGGCTGCCCCCAGGCAGGCCGGCGCCAACGCCGATAACGGGGAAATCCACCTCAGGCAGCGATGCCACGGGCAGCAGCGAGTACGCCACCGCACCGGCCAGCAGCAGCGCCACGCTCAACAGCGTGGTGGCTACCGGCCTGCGGATAAATGGCGCTGAAAGATGCATCGCGTAAAAGCTCCCTGAGGCTAGTCGCCGGCTGCCAGCGCGGGTTCCAGCACCTTCTTCGCGCCGAACCGCACGGCAAGCCGGTCAAAGTAGAGGTAGACGACAGGCGTTGTGTACAGCGTCAAAAGCTGCGAAACCAGCAGGCCGCCGACGATGGTGATGCCGAGCGGCTGGCGAAGCTCCGCGCCAACACCCTGCCCAAAGGCCAGCGGAACGCCGCCCAGCAGCGCGGCCATGGTGGTCATCATGATGGGCCGGAAGCGCAGCAGGCAGGCCTGGTAAATGGCCTCATGCGCCGGCTTGCCCTCAGTCCGTTCGGCGTCCAGCGCAAAGTCAATCATCATGATGGCGTTTTTCTTCACAATGCCGATCAGCAGAATCACGCCAATCAGGGCAATCACACTGAAGTCGGTCCTCGTAATCAGCAGCGCCAGGATGGCACCGACGCCGGCCGAGGGCAGCGTGGAGATGATGGTGATGGGATGGATGTAGCTCTCGTACAGCACGCCCAGCACGATGTAAACCGTGATCAGCGCGGCCAGAATCAGCAGCGGCTCGTTGGTCAGCGAGGCCTGGAAGGCCGCAGCGGTCCCCTGAAACGTGCCCGCAATCGAAGCCGGCATCTGGATCTGCTTTTCCACGCGCTGCGTGGCGGCGACGGCGTCACCCAGGCTCTTGCCGGGCGCGACGTTGAAGCTCACAACAGTCGCCGGGAACTGCCCCTGGTGCCCAATCGCAAGCTGCGCCCGCGTCTGCTCCCAGTGCGCCAGGTTGCTCAGCGGCACCTGCGTTCCGCTGGAGGACTTCACGTAAAGATTCGAAAGCACCGAAGGGTCAGTCTGGAAGTTCGGCCCCACTTCCATCACCACGTGGTACTGGTTGAGCTGGGTGAAGATGGTCGAGACCTGGCGCTGGCCGAAGGCGTCGTAAAGCGTGTTGTCGATGTCGGCAACAGCAATCCCCAGCCGCGCCGCCGTGTCGCGGTCAATCACAAGCTGCGCTCCCAGTCCGCGGTCCTGCAGGTCGCTTGCAACATCGCGCAGCTCCGGCTGCTTGCTCAGCTCCTCAACCATCTTGCGGGTATAGGTGGCGAGCTCCGTCTGGTTCGGGTCTTCCAGCGAATACTGGAACTGTGTGCGGCTGACGCGGTCTTCCACCGTCAGGTCCTGCAATGGCTGCAGGAAGAGCTGGATCCCCTCAAGCCCGGTGACCTTGGGCTGCAGCCGCGCGATAATCTGCGACGCCGAGAGCTTGCGAACCTCCAGCGGCTTCAGGTTGATTTGGATGCGGCCCGAGTTCAGCGTGGTGTTGCTGCCGTCCACTCCGATGAAGCTGCTGATGGACTCCACCGCGGGGTCGGTGAGCAAAATCTCCACCAACTGCTGCTGCCGCTGCGCCATCGAGGTGAAGCTGACCGTCTGCGGAGCCTCCGAGATGCCCAGAATGACGCCGGTATCCTGCACCGGAAAGAAACCCTTGGGCACGATGAGGAACAGAACAACCGTCGCAACCAGGGTGCCGATGGTGACCAGCAGCGTGATGAACTGGTGGCGCAGGACAAAGGTCAACGTACGCCCGTAGAAGGAGATGACGGCGTCAAAGACGCGCTCGGAGGCGCGGTAGATGCTGCCCTGCTGGCTGACCGGCTTGTGGCGCAGCAGGCGGGCGCACATCATCGGCGTCAGCGTCAGCGAAACCACCGCGGAAACCAGAATCGTGACAGCCAGCGTGACAGCGAACTCGCGGAAGAGCCGGCCCACGACATCGCCCATGAACAGCAGCGGAATCAGCACGGCAATGAGCGAAACCGTAAGCGAAACGATGGTGAAGCCGATCTGCTCCGAGCCCTTCAGCGCGGCGGCCAGCGGGGTTTCGCCCTCTTCAATGTACCGGGAAATGTTCTCAATCATCACGATGGCATCGTCCACCACGAAGCCGGTGGAGATGGTCAGCGCCATCAGTGTGAGGTTGTTTAGCGAGTAGCCCAGCAGATACATCACCCCGAAGGTGCCCACCAGCGACAGCGGAACGGCCACCGAGGGGATGATGGTGGCGGCCAGGTTCCGCAGAAAAAGGAAGATGACCATCACGACCAGGCCCACCGTAAGCATTAGCGAGAACTGGACGTCTTTCACGCTCGCGCGGATGACGTTGGTCCGGTCAGTAAGGACCTCAACCTTCACCGATCCGGGCAGCGATTGGCGCAACTGGGGCAGCAGGGCCTTGATGCGGTCAACGACCGCGATGATGTTGGCGCCCGGCTGGCGCTGGATGTTGAGAATGACCGCAGGCTGCTTGTCCTTCCACGCCGCCTGCTGGGAGTTCTCTGCCGCATCGATTACGCTGGCCACGTCAGAGGTGCGGACTGCGGCCCCGTTGCGATAAGCGACGATGACCGGCTTGTATTCCTCGCCAGACAGAAGCTGGTCATTGGCGCCGACAGTGAAAGTCTGGCGGGAGCCGTTCAGCGTACCCTTGGCCTGGTCCACGTTGGCCGCAGCCAGCGCAGTGCGCAGGTCTTCCAGGGAAAGGTTGTACGCCGCAAGCTGCGCCGGGTTGGCCTGGATGCGGACGGAAGGCTTCTGCCCGCCGGCAATCGAAACCAGACCCACCCCGGTCACCTGGGAAATCTTCTGCGCAAGATTGGTATCTGCCGCGTCCTCAACCTTGTCGAGCGGCAGGGTGTCACTCGTCAACGCCAGCGTCATAATGGGCGCGTCCGCAGGGTTCACCTTGCTGTAGACGGGCGGGTTGGGAAGGTCCTGCGGCAGAAAGTTGGAGGCGGCGTTGATCGCGGCCTGCACTTCCTGCTCGGCGACGTCAATGTTCTCGTCGAGATTGAACTCAAGCGTGATCACCGACCCGCCACCCGAGGAGACCGACGTCATCTGCTTCAGCCCCGGCATCTGGCCAAACTGCCGCTCCAGCGGCGAGGTGACCGAACTCGACATCACCTCCGGTCCGGCGCCGGGATAGAAGGTCAGCACCTCGATGATGGGGTAATCCACCTCAGGCAGCGCGGAAACGGGCAGTTGCAGATAGCCCACCGCGCCGGCCAGCAGGATTGCCACCATCAGCAGCGTCGTGGCTACCGGGCGGACGATAAATGGCCGGGAGGGATTCACTGCTTCTTCCTCGGCTGGTCACCGGCCTTACCGGGCCACGCGTGCTGGGATGTCGCTGCGCCGGGGGCCCCTGCCTGGCCCTCCGCCTTGCCCGCCCACGGAGCCGCGGGATTCGCGGAAGCCGGTGCGCCCGCTCCGGCCGCGCCGCCACGACCCGCGCGCGGGGCGCTGACGATGACGCTGGCCCCGTTGCGCAGACGGTCAGCGCCGTCGATAACAACCTTGTCGCCAGGGGTAACCCCAGTGTCGAGAATCGTCACCTGGCCCTCGGCGAGGGCAATCTTCACCGACTGGTTCTTCACTGTGTTGTCCGGCTGCACGGCCCACACAAAGGTGCCCTGCGTGCCGGTCTGGATCGCGGCCCCTGGAACAACAAGTGCGTTGGGCCTCTCTTCCAGAATCAGGTGAATGTTCACAAACTGATTCGGGAACAGTGTCTCCTGCGGATTTGCGAAGACGGCCTTCAGCTTGCCGGTGCCGGTAGTGGTATCAATCTGGTTGTCGGCGGTCAGCAACTCCCCGGTGGCGATCTTCGCGGTCTCGCCCCGGTCCCAGGCCTCAACGGTAAGGCTGCGACCCTCGTGCAGCATCCCCAGCACCTGCGGCAGCTGATTTTCCGGCAACGTGAAGTAGACCGCGATTGGATCTACCTGGTTCACAATCACGAGATTGGTGGTGTTGGCCGTGATGATGTTCCCGGCATCCACCAGCCGCAGGCCGAGCTTGCCGGTAATCGGCGACTGCACCGTGCACCAGTCCAGCTGGAGCTGCGTGTTCTCAATCGCGGCCTTGTCGGCCTCAATCGCTCCCTCGTACTGGCCCAGATTCGACTGCTGCAGATCAAGCTGCTCTTTTGAGACGATTCCGGCCTCAAAGAGCGCCTTGTAGCGCGTGTACTCGGCCTGGGCGTTCTTCAGCAGCGCGCTGTCGTGGGCCAGCGTCCCCTTGGCCTGGTCGAGCGCCGCCTTGTACGGCTTGGGGTCAATCTGGAGAATCGTCTGCCCGGCGTGAATCGTTTGCCCCTCAGTGAAGTTCACCTTCTCAAGCTGCCCGCTGACCCGCGCCTTTACCGTGACGGAGTTGTAGGGCGTCACGGTACCCAGCGCGTTCAGATAGATGGGCATCGGCCGGGATTCCACTGGAACCGCCTGCACCGGGGTGGGGCGCGCCTGCAGGGCGTTGGCCTGGCTGGCTGCCTGGTCGGCACTGGCCTTATGGTTCGAATAGATCCGCCAGCCGGCTGCGCCGAAAAGCACCAGCACAAGCAGATAAAGAATGGGCCGCAACCAGCCGCCCGAGCCCGAACCGGAGGCTGGTGCAGTGGGTTTCATCTCAGTCGAAATCGAATCCATAGAATGTTCTTTCCTGGCAAAGCCGGCCTGGCGTTCCGTGGCAAACCTTCGCAGTTACCACAGTGAGGCTCCTCCCTTCGGACGGTCAAGCCGCCGATTTTGTTTCGCAATGCTTGCGGATCCCCGGAAAAGGGCATTTCCGCCCGCCAGGAGCCGCTGAATGCCCCCACCAGCCTGCAAATCCCGCCCGGAATATGCAAATCCCGTCATTCTCATGGGAATCCGGGAAATCCTGCGTCCTGGATTCCTCGCGGTACGCCTTTTAATCACTGGCGCCGCTGGTTCGGCGGCTCAAGCAAACGTTTTTCTTTCCACCCCCAACCTCGTACACTGAAAGTCAACCTCGGATCGTAACGCCTCCCAAGGCGCTGCCAATGCCCAATGCAGCGCTGACGGTCGCGCAAATTTGCCATACCCCGGCCTGGCAGGGGAGAGCGAGCAGAACAACTATGTGGATTGTCCGGCTGGCGCTTCGGCGGCCTTATACCTTTGCCGTCTTCGCCTTATTGCTCTTGATTCTCGGTGCCTACAGCATCCTCACGATGCCTACGGATATCTTCCCCAATATCAATATCCCTGTCGTCACGGTGGTGTGGCAGTACACCGGCCTCTCCGCGCAGGAGGTGGCAAACCGCATCGTCACCAACTCCGAGCGCGGCCTCACCTCCACCGTCAACGATATCGAACACATCGAATCCCAGTCGCTCAACGGCATCGGAGTCATCAAGGTCTTCTTCCAGCCCCACGCCAACATCGGCACCGCCGTTGCCCAGGTTACGGCAATATGTCAGGTGCAGCTGCGACAGCTGCCTCCCGGAACCACGCCCCCCTTCATCATTCAATACAACGCTTCCAGCGTACCTGTCCTCCAGATTGGCCTCCGCGGCCAGGGCCTCACCGAGCAGCAGTTGGGCGACCTCGGCACCACGGTCATCCGGACAGGGCTTGCAACGGTCGAAGGCGCCTCGATTCCCTTCCCCTTCGGCGGAAAACAGCGCCAGATTCAGGTGGACCTCAACATCCCCGCGCTGCAGGCCAAAGGGCTGGCCCCGGGCGATGTCGTCAACGCCATCTCCGCGCAGAATCTCGTAGCCCCCAGCGGCACCATGAAGGTTGGCGGGCTGGAGTATGCGGTTGAAACCAACTCTGCGCCAACCGTGGTGGAAGAGCTCAACAACCTGCCCATCCGAACCATCAACGGCGCGGTGATTTACGTCCGCGACGTGGCCCATGTCCGCGACGGCTTCCCCCCGCAGACCAACATCGTTCGCGTGGACGGCCAGCGCTCGGCGCTGATGTCGGTGCTCAAGACCGGCTCCGCCTCCACCCTGGACATCATCGCCAGCATCCGCGAGAAGATGCCGGAAATCAAGACCCACGTCCCGCCGCAACTGCAGATTGCGTACCTCACCGACCAGTCCATCTTTGTGCGCTCGGCCATCAACGGCGTGGTGCGTGAAGCCATCATTGCCGCCTGCCTCACGGCCATCATGATTCTGGTCTTCCTGGGCAGTTGGCGCTCCACCATCATCATCGCGGTTTCCATCCCGCTCTCGATTCTCAGCTCCATCATTCTTCTGGCGGCCCTGGGCGAAACCATCAATATCATGACCCTCGGCGGGCTCGCCCTGGCCGTAGGCATCCTCGTCGATGACGCCACCGTCGCCATTGAGAACATTAACCGCTATCTCGAACAGGGCAAGGAGCTGGAGCAGGCAATTCTCGACGGCTCCGCCCAGATTGCGGTCCCGGCGCTGGTCTCCACCCTCGCCATCTGCATCGTCTTTGTCCCCATGTTCTTCCTCAGCGGCGTTTCGCGGTACCTCTTTGTCCCGCTCGCCGAAGCCGTCGTCTTTGCCATGCTCGCCAGCTATCTCCTCTCGCGTACGGTCGTGCCCACCATGGCCAAGTACCTGCTCAGGGAGCATGACGACGCCGAGGCCGCCCGCCGCCAGGTCAGCCGCAACCCATTCTCCATCTTCCAGCGCACCTTCGAGCGGGCTTTCGGCGCAGTGCGCTCGGGCTACATCCGCCTGCTTACCTTCTGCGTGGACCATGCCACAGCCTTCCTGCTGATATTCCTCCTGATTTCCCTCGGCTCGGCTGCCGTCATCGCTCCCTGGCTCGGGCAGGACTTCTTCCCCACCGTGGACTCTGGCGCCTTCAAAATTCACGTCCGCGCGCATACCGGAACGCGGATTGAAGAGACCGCGGCCCTCTGCGACCGGATTGACTCGACCATCCGTCAAGAGCTGCCGCCCCACGAAGTCACCACAATCATCGACAATATCGGACTGCCGTTTTCCGGCTACAACCTGGCATACTCCACCTCAGCCCCCGTCGGCACGGCAGACGCCGACATCCTGGTGCAGTTGACCGCGGACCACCAGCCAACCGGCCCCACCATCCAGCACCTGCGCGAAGTCCTGAGCCGCAAGTACCCCGGCGATCTCTTCTACGTCCTGCCAGTGGATATCGTCACCCAGATTCTGAACTTCGGCCTCTCCGCCCCAATCGACATCCAGATCATCGGGCCGAACTTGCAGGGCAACCGGGCCTATGCGGAAAAGCTCCTGAACGACATCAAGTACGTTCCCGGTGCGGCGGATACCCGCATTCAGCAGCCCTTCAACGATCCCGCCCTGAAGGTCGAGGTTGACCGCACCCGCGCCCAGGAGATTGGCCTCTCCCAGCGGGACGTGGCGCAAAGCGTGCTCGTGGCCCTCAGCGGCAGCTTCCAGACCACCCCCAGCTTCTACCTGGACCCGCGCAGCGGGGTCACCTACAGCGTGGCAGTGCAGACGCCCCAGTTTGACATGAATTCGGTCGCTTCCCTGCGCAGCCTGCCCGTCACCTCAACCGCAGGCACGCCACTGGCACAGAGCAACCCCGGCAGCGCGCGCAGCGTGGGCGCCCCAGGTAGCCAGTTGAACTATCAGTTGCTGGGCAACCTGGCTAGCATTTCGCCGGGCACTGAGCTTGGCGAAATCAGCCACTTTGATATCCAGCCGGTCCTGGACATCTACGCTAACGTGGACGGCGCCGACCTGGGCAGCGTGACCCGTGCGATCGAGGCCAAGATTGCCGCCCACAAGGGCGAACTGCCCACTGGAACCAAAGTCGTGCTGCGCGGCCAATCGGAGACCATGACCAAGTCCTACATCGGCTTGCTGGTCGGGCTCGTCTTCTCGATTCTGCTCGTGTACCTGCTGATTGTGGTCAACTTCCAGTCGTGGCTTGACCCGTTCCTGATTATCTCGGCACTGCCGGCAGCAATCAGCGGCATCATCTGGTTCCTCTTCCTCACCAATACGCGGCTCAGCGTGCCGGCCTTGACCGGCGCAATCATGTGCATGGGCGTGGCCACGGCCAACTCGATTCTGGTGGTCAGCTTTGCCCGCGAGCAACTGGACGTGCTCGTTGGCAATGCCCGCCAGGCCGCGCTCAATGCCGGATTTGTCCGATTCCGCCCGGTGCTGATGACCGCGCTTGCCATGATGATCGGCATGGTGCCGATGGCCCTCGGCCTCGGCGATGGCGGCGAGCAGAACGCCCCGCTGGGCCGCGCCGTTATCGGAGGACTGCTGCTGGCAACCGTTGCCACGCTCTTCTTTGTCCCCACCTTCTTCTCGGCTCTGCACGGACGGACGGAACGCCGCCGCCGCGCCGCTTTGTCGACCCATCCAGCCATTGATGAGCAGTTTTCGGAGTAGCCCAATGTCGCACGAGAATCCAAATCGTCCCGCCGACCATGCCGCAGCCCAGCATGAACACGAAAGCGCGCCCGAGCAGAAGCCGATAGCGGCAAGTCGCGTCATTCTCGCGGCCCTGCTCGTGGTGCTGTTCTTGGCGGTGCTGGCGGTTGTCGGCATCCTGCCGCGCCAGCGCGCCCAGGCCGCCCTGCGCGACACCACAAACGAGCTGGCCGCCCCGAGCGTCATCGCTGAGGCTCCCAAGCCCGGCGCACCCGTGCAGGAGCTGAACCTGCCGGGGAACGTAACGGCCTACACCGATGCTCCCATCTACGCCCGCACCGCCGGCTACCTCAGCAAGTGGCACTTTGACATCGGCGCAAAAGTAAAGAAGGGCGCCCTGCTCGCAGAGATTTCAACCCCCGAAGTGGACCAGCAACTGCACCAGGCGGAAGCCGACCTGGCCACAGCGGAAGCAAACGCCGCCAACGCCCGCACCCAGGCGGATCGCTACAAAGGGCTGCTGGCCCAAAACGCAGTCTCGCAACAGGATGCCGACACCTTCGCCAACCAGGCAAATTCCACCCAGGCCCAGGTCCGCAGCGCCCAGGCAAATCTCTCCCGCCTGCGGGAACTCAAGAGCTTCCAGAAAGTCTATGCCCCCTTTGATGGCGTCATCACCGCCCGCCTCGTGGATACCGGCCAACTGGTCGATGCGGGATCGGCTGCCGGCTCTGGCCGGGAACTCTTCCGCCTCCAGGCCACCCAAACCCTGCGCGTCTACATCAACCTGCCCGCCGTCTACTCCGCCTCGGCAAAGGTTGGCGAGACCATTGAATTGTCTCTTCCTGAGCGGCCCGGGCAGCCCGTCAAGGGCACGCTCGTCCGCACCTCGGACGCGATTGACCCCATGAGCCGCACCCTGCTCGTAGAGATTGACATCGACAACCACGACGGCAAACTGCTGGCCGGCTCGCTGGCCCAGGTCCACTTCAAGGTCACTCCGGTGGGCTCGGTCTTTGTGGTCCCCGTGACAGCCCTTATCTTCCGGCAGGAGGGCCTGCGGCTGGGCACCGCTGCCAACGGAGTCGCCCACCTGGTCCCGGTAACCATCGGCGAAGACGACGGGCGCACGGTGCAGATTATCAGCGGATTGACCGCTGCGGACCGCGTGATCGTGGACCCGCCCGACTCCCTCGTGGATGGCGAAAAGGTGCATATCCTCTCCCCGGATGAGGTTCGCGCGGCGGCTGGAGGCAAGCAGTGACGCACACGGCCACAAACCGGATTGTTGCCGCCGCCGCAATCTGCGCGCTGACCGCCCTGCTGGCAGCAGGATGCAAGCCAGTCGGCCCGAACTACCAGCGCCCCGGCTACACCGCGCCCCCAACCTACAAGGAGGCCGGCGCAACGGCAGTCCTGGCGCCGCCTCCGGCACCCGAAGGCGGCTCTTGGACCCCGGCTTCGCCCTCCGACGGAATGCTGCGGGGCAAGTGGTGGGAGGTCTACGGCGACCCCAGGCTGAACGAACTCGAAGAGCGCATCGACACCTACAACCAGAGCGTCCGTCAGGCGATGGAAATCTGGATGGCTGCTAACGAACAGGTAACCCAGGCTCGCAGCGCACTGCTGCCCACCTTGAGCGCAGGGCCCACGTTTTCGCACGAAAAGCTCTCAGACCATCGGCCCTTCAACTACGGAACCGGTGGCACATCCCAGTACAACGACCTGAACTTGACCGGGCAGGCAAGCTGGGAACCGGATCTTTGGGGACGGGTGCGGCGCAGCGTGGAAGCCTCGCAGGCCGGGGCGCAGGCCTCTGCCGCAGACCTTGCAAATGTGCGGCTGAGCCTTCAGTCGCTGATGGCCGAAAGCTATCTGCAACTGCGCGGCCTGGATCTCCAGCGTCACTTGCTGGACACCGCGATTGCCGACCTCACCCACCAGCTCGACCTCACCCGGAAGCGGCTCGCCGGCGGCGTTGCTACCGAGGCCGATGTGGCCCAGGCCCGCACCCAGCTGGAGCAGGTCAAGGCCCAGGCAATCGAAGTCGGCGTGGCTCGCGCGCAGTACGAGCACGTTGTCGGCTCCATCGCGGATATCAAGCTGCCCGGCTTCAGCCTCGCGCCGAATCCCCTCGACCTCAAGCTGCCGCAGATTCCGCTCGGTATCCCCTCCCAGTTGCTGCAGCGCCGGCCGGATATTGCCGCCGCCGAACGCCGTGCCGCAGTCGCCAACGCTCAAATTGGCATCACCCAGGCCGCCTTCTACCCTTCTCTTTCGCTTGGCTCCGCCGGAGGATTTGAAAGTACGCATGGCGGCACCTGGCTGCAAGGGCCCAGCGCACTCTGGTCGCTTGGCGCGCAGGCCAGCGAACTGCTCTTTGACGCGGGACGCCGAAAAGCAGCCAACCGGCAGGCGCAGGATCTCTTTGAAGCGGCGGCCAGCGGATACAAGGGCGTCGTCTTCCTGGCCTTCAGCGAGGTGGAAGACAAACTCTCTACCCTGCGCATCCTGGAAGAGGAAGAAAAGACCCAGCACCAGGCCGTCCTGAGCGCAAAGCACTCGCTCGATATCGCGAATACGCGCTATACAGGCGGCGTCACCAGCTACCTGGAAGTGCTGACCGCCGAAAACACCTACATCCAGACGCAGGTGACCGAATCCACCTTGAAGACGCGCCAGTTTGCAGCCAGCGTCGAGCTGATTCGCGCCCTCGGCGGCGGCTGGGACGCCGGCCAACTGCCGAAGTAGACAGGGAAAGCCGCCCTACCCCACCCAGGCCCCCACCGTCACCATCCGCACGTTCGCCACCCGCGCCGCCAAAATCCGCCCCACCGCGCCCACACTCGCCCCCCGCTCCGCCTCCGGCATCCTGTGGCTCCCGTCATGCAGCACCAGGTTCGTAGCCCGCCCCGCCCGCCGATTCTTTCCAATCTTCTTCAGCAGCGCTGCCGCCACCGGCTCCGCCTCGGTCGCGTCCCAGTCCGCCGTCATCGCATTCCACAGCACCACTTCCATCCCCAGCCCGCGCGCAATCGGCCCGGTCCACGGGCTGCGCCCCCCAAATGGCGGCCGGAACAGCCGCACCGGCGCGCCAGTAATCCCTTCTATCTCCCGCTTCGTTCGCGCTAGCTCCTCCCGCGTCCGCCCCGGCCCCGTACGCGCCAGGTTGGGATGCGTCCACGTGTGGTTGCCCAGCACATGACCCGCCGCCTGCATCTCCCGTACCAGTGCCTTGTTCTGCGCCGCAAACTGCCCAATCAGGAAGAACGTCGCCTTCACCTCATACCGCGCCAGCACTTCCAGCAGCTTCGGCGTCCACTTCGGGTTCGGCCCGTCGTCAAAGGTCAGCGCCAGCTCGCTCGGCAACCCCGGAGCCGTCAGCGTACGCCCAAAAATCTGCGACCCAGGCCACATCCCGGCATACGCATATCCGCCCACGGCCAATCCTGCCGCTAAGCCCGATTCTGCAACCTTTGCCCACATTTCCATCGTGCCCAACTCTCTTGTCCCATCCTCTGGCATCCTGCATTGCTTCCGCAACCCACCCGGCGTAGACTCAACTTGTTTCGGACCGCATCCTGAGTGAACGGAGCGGCACTGGAGAATAGCATGAGTGTTACCAACCCTGACGGCGTCTTCCCCGGCGACTCCCCTTCCCAAAGCCGCCCCGCTGCAGCCCCCACCCGCCGCCTCACCACCAAGGTCACCATGCCCGCGCTCCAGGAAATGAAGCGCCAGGGCAAGCCCATCACCGCGCTCACCGCATACGACTACGCCACCAGCCGCCTCGTTGACGAGGCCGGCATCGACCTCCTTCTCGTCGGCGACTCCCTCGCCATGGTTGTCCTCGGCCTCGACAACACCCTCGCCGTCACCGTCGACGAAATGCTCCACCACACCCGCGCCGTCCGTCGCGCCGTCCGCCGTTCCCTCGTCGTCGCCGACATGCCCTTCGGCAGCTACCACGGCAGCATCCCCGCCGCCGTCGCAAACGCCGTCCGCTTCGTCAAGGAAGCCGGCGCTGAAGCCGTCAAAATCGAAGGCCCCCGCGCCGAGCTCGTCCGCGCCCTCGTCGATGCGGAAATACCCGTCGTCGGCCACCTCGGCCTCACCCCTCAAAGCGTCCATCGCATGGGCGGCTACCGCGTCCAGGCCCGCTCTGAGGAGGCTGCCCTTCAGCTCCGCGCAGACGCCGACGCTCTTGCTGAAGCCGGCGCCGGGCTCATTGTCCTTGAAGGCGTCCCCCGCGAAGTCGCCGCCGCCATCACCGCCGACCTGCCCATCCCCACCATCGGCATCGGCGCCGGCCCAGACTGCGACGGACAAATCCTCGTCCTCCACGACATGCTCAACCTCACCTTCGCGCCCCACGCCAAGTTCGTCCGCGAATACGCTGACCTGAGTACCATCATCCGCGGCGCGCTCGACCAGTATCGCGACGACGTTGAGCAGCACCGCTTCCCCTCCGACGCGGAAAGCTACCACCTGCCCAAAGCCCTCCGCGATCAGGAACCCGCACACAAGAAAGCCTGAGACCCCGAATGAGACTCATTGAAACCATCGCGGAGCTGCGTGACTGGTCCCGCCTCTCCCGCGCCTGGGGCCGGTGTGTTGGCCTTGTCCCCACCATGGGCGCGCTCCACGCCGGGCACATCGCCCTCGTCCAGGCCGCCCGTGCCCGCTGCCAGGCCGTCGCCGTCAGCATCTTCGTCAACCCCACCCAGTTCGGCCCCAACGAGGACTTCTCCCGCTACCCCCGCACCTTCGCCGCAGACTGCGCCATGCTCGAAGCCGAGGGCGTCGATGTCGTCTTCGCACCCTCCGTCGAGGAAATGTACAACCCCGGCGCATCCACCTTCGTTGAGGTCGATGGCCTCTCCTCCCGCCTGGACGGCCTCTCCCGCCCCGGCCATTTCCGCGGCGTTGCCACCGTCGTCGCCAAGCTCTTCCTCGCCGCCGAGCCCGATCACGCCTTCTTCGGCCAAAAAGACGCAGCCCAGGTCGCCGTCCTCCGCCGCATGACCCGCGACCTCGCCCTCCCGCTCGAACTCGTCGTCTGCCCCATCGTCCGCGAGCCCGACGGCCTGGCCCTCAGCTCCCGCAACCGCTATCTCTCCCCGCCAGAGCGCGCACAGGCCCTCGTCCTCCACCGCGCCCTCACCGCCGTCGCGATTGAATTCCACGCCGGCAACACGCGAGCCGACAGCCTCAAATCCCTCGCCGCAGCCATCTTCGCCGTCGAGCCCGATGTCAAAATCGACTACATCGAGGCCGTCGACTGGGAGACGCTCCTGCCCGTCCAAACCGCCATCCCCGGCACCCTCATCGCCGTCGCCGCCTGGGTCGGCACCACCCGCCTCATCGACAACCTCATCCTCAGCTAGCCCTTCCGGGCAAGCAAAAAGGGCGTCCCCATCGGAACGCCCTTTCTCGTTTTCCAGCACCTACTTGCCCTTCGGCGCTGCCCCACCGGGTGGCGGCGGCGGCGGACCATCCTTGTCTGGTGCCGGCACAAACGGCTCCGGTCCCAGGTGTCCGCGGTGGCAGGTGCCGCACGTAACAGGCGCACCCGAGTTGTCGATCTTGGAGATATAGTTCACATTAATCTCCTCCACCATCTTCACCATCTCCCGCGCCGTCTGCTTCTCCGGCTTGGAGTCATCGGCAAAGTTCAGGATCGGCCGCCCGTCCGGACGCTTCCGCGTCGGGTCCACCGCGTGACAAGTCTTGCAACCCGAGCCCAATTCCCCTTCCCACTTCTCCATAATGTCGTGCACCTGCTCGCCAGTCAGATCCTTTGGCAGCACCTTCAGGTTGGTTGGCGCGTCAAAATGCCGGGGCGGGGGAGCTCCACCAGCAGCGCCCTGCGGCGGCGGCCCACCGGCAGGTGCCTGGCCAGCGGCATGGACATGGGTTTGACTCATGAGCAGTACCGTTCCGGCAGCCAGTACAACTGCGGCAAGGGTCACAGGGATTCGATTGATTTTCATAGGGCAAAAGTCCTTTTGGGAAGGTTTGTTTCCAATATAGACGACGCCACTTTCCAGAAAGTTGACGGCCATCTTCAGAATGAAGCATTCGTCATCCCCGGCTCACACAAGCGTTGCCCGCCAGCCAGAATCGCAGCGGCAGCTCCGCCGCATGCCGTATCCCAATCCGCCGTCCCACCGCAATTTCGCCCGGCCTGAAACCATCCTCCACCAGCCGCAGCTCGCCATCCCCGGCCACCAGGTCCAGCCCGTTATGGCGCCCACGGTCAATCCCCAGCGCCCCGCACAGCTTTCCCGGCCCTGAGGCAAGCGCCGATGCCCTGGCTCCCGGCCCCAGCCCGCGATTCCGCGCCATCGCGTCCAACCCCGCCACCGGCTCCAGCGCCCGCACGAGCACGCACCCCGCCAGCCCTTCCGGCTCGCAGGTCACATTCGCGCAGTAGTGCATCCCGTAGATGAAGTACACATACGCGCACCCGGCCGGTCCAAACATCACCCGGTTTCGCTCCGTCACCCCGCGAAAGCTGTGCGCCGCCGCGTCGGGCGTTGCCGTAATATGCGGCCCCAGGTAGGCCTCCACTTCCACAATCCGCCCTGCAAGCCACCCCTCGGCCGTCCGCCGCGCCAGCAGCTTGCCCAGCAACGCCGGCGACGCCACTTCAGGCGGCTGCAGCAGCATCTCGCGCCCCACCGCCCGCCAATCCTCCGGCAGTTGCGGCAGGGCGGCCTCGCCTCGCTCCGTCATCCGGCTACTTGGCGGTCAGCGCCGCCAGCACTTCCTCGGCATGCCCTTCCGGCTTCACATTCGGGAATATCTTCACCAGCGTCTGGTCCCCGCCAATCACGAATGTCGTCCGCGCAATCCCCCACACTTTCTTCCCATACATGTTCTTTTCCTTCATCACCCCAAACTGTTGGCAAACCTTTTCGTCTACATCTGCAAGCAGCGCATACGGCAGGCTGTACTTGTCCTTGAACTTCCGCTGCGCTTTTACCGTGTCGCGGCTGATGCCCAGCACTACAATCCCGGCAGCCTGCAGCTTCTCAAAGCTGTCCCGGAATCCGCAGGCTTCTATCGTGCAGCCCGGCGTATCCGCCTTGGGGTAAAAAAACAGCACCACCGGCTTGCCCGCAAAGTCCGTCAGGCTTACGGTCTGGTCAGTGTCATCCTGGAGAGTGAAGTTGGCTACTTTTTCGTTCAGTTCCATTCGGGAATCCTTGTCTCGTTGCCGTAGGGTGATAGAGGAGAACTTTCGCGCGCAGGCCATTTGCCGGCGCACCGTTCTTCTGGATTATCCCCAAGGAGACCCAGCCATGTCACCGCGCCGAGACCGATATGTTTTTGCCGCATGCACTGCGGCCATCGGCCTGCTCGCGCTCGCCTGCGCCGCCCCGCTGCTCGCCTCTCCCCTTCCGGCCCAATACCCTGGCCGCACCGACAAGGCCGCCGCCAAAGCTCCCGTCCTCCGCTCCATCGCCGTCCTGGAGTGGACCGGAGACCCCGGCAAGCCCTCCGCCAGCCGCCTCATCCCCGTTGCAGTCTTCGACGGCAACCAGCTCAACGACGGCAACATCTACCTCAACCGCCCCCAGCCCCTCGCCCTCGACTCCGGCACCGAGTACGAACTGCAGCAGAAGGGCACCCCCATCGGCCGCTTCGACCTCGTCCAGGCAGGCGAGCAGGATGGCACCTGGCGCGGTTACGGCGCCTGGAAACCCCTCAATGCCGCCGCCCAGGCCGCCGCAAAAGCCGCCGTCAACACCAGTTCCCTCTACGCCTCCGCGCCCGTAGCCGACGACGACCACCCCGTACTACACCGCAAGCACCCCAAGGGTACCGACAGCGACGAAACCCCTGCCGCACCAAAATCTGACCCCGCCGCCGACTCCTCCGCAGACCCCGACCGCCCCAGCCTGCACAAGAAAAATGCCGACCCCACCTCAGCCTCCGGCGATGGCTCCGGCTCAGTGGACCCCGAGCGGCCTACCCTGCACCGCAAGACCACCATCTCCGACCCTGCAGCCGACTCCGGCACCTCCACCGCTGCCCCGGATCCCGACCGCCCCACCCTCCATCGCACTCACAAGTCCACCGCAGACGAAGCCGGCATGGCAGAAACCTCCCTCGCCACACCCGACCCTGACCGTCCCCGCCTCAAGCGCGGGAAGCCCGCTGGCCTCGATTCCGCTGAGGCACCCAAGCTCGACGGCCTCCCGGCCACACTTCAGCAGGCCGTTGCCGTCAGTGACGCCGCCACCCATCCCGACCACCCCTGGCGCTACAGTTGGGCCGACCCCGCCGACGAAGACAAAATGCGCTCGTCTCTCCTCGACATTGCCCGCCACGAACTCGGTCTCGACCCGCCGGCAGCCCCTGCCAAACCCGCCCGGCCGGCCCGCAACACTGCCGCGCACCGCAAGCCCGCACCCACTCCCCCCGCTCCCGATCCCGTTGAGCTGGCCGACGTTCGCTTTCAGGTCTTTGAGTTGGCCTTCGGTTCCCCGGCAACCATGGTGCTCGCCGCAGCCACCCCGGCCGACCGCGACGCTCCCGCTGACCCAGCCGCTGCCCCCGCCCCGCGCAAGCACATCACCCTCATCGCACAGCCCGACCTCTACGGCGGCATCCTGGTTATCCACAAGAACCTCACCGACGAGCGCCACCTCGACCAGACCCCCCAGATGCGACTCGTCGATGCTGTCGATGCCATGGGCGACAACCGCGCCGAGCTCCTCTTCGAACTCCGCAGCGACGGCCAGCGCCAGTTCGCCCTCTACCGCGTAACCCGCGGCAAGGCCGAGCAAATCTTCACCACCGTCGCCATCCCCTGACTCCGCACCGAAAAACCAGCAGCGCTGTGGGCGGCCATCTTCTGGCGCACCCACAGCGCGGCTCAGCTTGCAAACGCCTTCCCAGCGGCAGCAATCGTCGCTTCGATGTCCTCCGTCGTCAGCGCAGTGGAAACGAACAGTGCTTCAAACTGGCTGGGCGGCAGCCATATCCCGCTTTCCAGCATCGAGCGGTGGAACAGGCCGAACTGGGCCGTATCCGACAACGCAGCCTGGTCGTAGTTGGTTACGGGGCCGGGCGTGAAGAACCACGTGCCCATCGAGCCGACAAAGTTGGTCGTCAGCGCAACCCCGGCTTTGGCGGCCTGCGCCGCGACACCGCCGAAGAGGGCCTGGCCAGTGGCCGCGAGCTGGGCATAAATCTGCGCCTCGTTTTGACGCAGGTAGCTCACCGTAGCAAGACCCGCAGCCATCGCAAGGGGATTTCCCGAGAGCGTTCCAGCCTGGTAAACCGGGCCCAGGGGAGCCAGCAAATCCATGAACTGGCGCTTGCCGCCAAAGGCTCCGCACGGCAGGCCCCCACCGATAATCTTGCCAAGGGTAATCAGGTCCGGGTCGATGCCGTAATACTGTGTTGCCCCGCCCAGCGAAACCCGGAAGCCGGTCATCACCTCATCCATGATCAGCAGCGCACCGTGCTCGCTCGTCAGCTTGCGCAGGCCCTCCAGGTAGCCGGGCAAGGGCGCAATGCAGCCGGCGTTGCCAACAACAGGCTCCAGGATAATCGCGGCAATCTCATTGGGGTGTGCGGCAAAGGCGGCTTCCACCGCGGCAAGGTCGTTGTAGGGCAGGGCCAGCGTCAGCGCGGCAATCTCCTCAGGGACGCCGGCCGAGCCGGGAATACCCAGGGTCGCGATGCCGGAGCCCGCCTTCACGAGCAGCCCGTCAGCATGACCGTGGTAGCAGCCTTCAAACTTCAGAATCAGCTTCCGATTGGTCGCGGCGCGGGCCACCCGGATGGCCGACATCGTGGCCTCTGTGCCGGAGCTGACAAAGCGCAGCTTGTCGATTGCCGGGTAGCAGGCGATAACCTGCTCGGCAAGGTCGCCCTCAGCCGCCGTGGATGCGCCAAAGCTGGCAGAGTTCCGTGCGGCGCGCTCGATTGCTTCAACAACGGGCGGGAAGCAGTGCCCCAGAATCATCGGGCCCCACGAGCCGAAGTAATCGATGTACCGGTTGCCGTCAGCATCGGTCAGGTAGGCGCCGCTGGCGCTCGCGATGAAGGGTGGCTGGCCGCCAACCGAACGGAAGGCACGGACGGGCGAGTTGACACCCCCGGGGAAAAATTGTTCGGCGCGCTGCTGAAGACGAAGGGATTCGGTGTGCCCGCTCATGGTCTGATGATCTCCTCTGTCGAGTATATGAGGGCAGCAAGAGAGTTTTGTGCGTGCGGTCACTCCGGGTTGTGCATCGAGAGCCGGGGCTGGGGAATCCGATAGAGGCGAGAGGGACGATGGATTTGCGAACAGAGGTCGGTGGGCGGCTGGTGGTGGTCTTTGACGGCCAATGCGGGCTGTGCGACCAGGTGGTGCGCTGGCTGCTGAAGCGCGACCGCGCAGACCGTATGCGCTTTGCCCCGCGGACACACCCGGCTCTGCGGGAACTGCTCGCGCTGCAGGGCGTGGAATCCATGCCTGAGACTGTTCTGGTGATTGCGGGCGCAGGAACCGATGGGGAGCGCGTACTGCAGCGCAGCGATGCCGTGCTGCGCTGCCTCAAGGAACTGGGCGGCGTGTGGGGCGTCGCGGCAACGCTGGGGGCCGGCATTCCACGCGCATTGCGCGATGGAGCCTACCGCGTCATCGCCCGGAACCGCTACCGGGTATGGGGGCGGCTCGCAGAATGCCGGATTCCGGATGCCGCCCAGAGGGGACATTTCCTGCAAAACCTGCCCTGAAACCGGAGCAGCCGGGAGTTGCTGCCCTGTTAAAATCAAGTGTTCCAGCCTTACAACATTTGGGACAAATCTGGCACATTTGAAGGCACACCTTGGCGAAGACAGCAGCAAAGAGCGCACCGGCAGCATCCCCTGAGGCCCCACCGAAAAAGACAGCAAACCGCGTCGTGACCTACGCGGACAGCGGCGTGGACATCTCCGCCGGCGACCGCGCAAAGGACCGCATCAAGTACCTGGCCAAGCGGACCTTTACGCGGAGCGTGCTCGGTGGGATTGGCGGTTTTGGCGCGCTCTTCCAGTTGGACCTGAAGAAGTGGGCGGAGCCAATTCTCGTCAGCTCGGCCGATGGTGTCGGAACCAAGCTGAAGCTCGCCTTTGAGCTGGGCATCCACAACACCGTGGGTGCTGACCTCGTGAACCACTGCGTCAACGACATTGCCGTGCAGGGCGCCACACCCCTGTTTTTCCTCGATTACCTCGCCACCGGCAAGCTCGACCCCGCCGTCACCGAGCAGATTGTGGAAGGGCTGGCGGATGCCTGCCGCGCCAACGGCTGCGCGCTCATTGGCGGCGAAACAGCACAGATGCCCGGCTTCTACGGCGACGGCGAGTACGACCTGGCCGGATTCATTGTCGGCGCGGTCGACAAGAGCAAGCTGATTACAGGCGCAACAATTGAGCCCGGAGACATCCTGCTCGGGCTGCCCTCCACCGGGCTGCACACAAACGGATACTCCCTGGCACGGAAGCTGTTCTTTGAGGTGGCCGGATACAAGGCATCCAGCTATGTTGGCGCCATTGGCGACAAGGCCGGAGCAGCCCTGATGCGCACCCACCGCAGCTACCTCAGCGTGATGCAAAAGCTCACCAATGCCGGCCTCGCAGCGGGCATGGCGCACATAACCGGAGGCGGAATCACCGAAAATCTCCCGCGCATCCTGCCCAAGGGCACAGCCGCGCAGGTCGAGCTGGGTTCCTGGCCGGTCCTGCCGATTTTTGAGCATATCCGGGAGCTGGGCCAGGTGCCGCAGGACGAAATGATGCGCACCTTCAACATGGGCGTGGGCCTCATCGTGGTCGTCAAGGCAGACAAGTTCCCCAAAGCCAAGGCCCTGCTGAACCGCGCCGAAGAGAAATTCCACGTTATCGGCCGAATCGTGAAGGCGGACAAAAACGACAAAACCGGCCCCCGAGTGCACTACGTATGAGCCGTCGAACGACACGGCTGGGGATACTACTGAGCGGCCGGGGATCGAACTTTGCCGCAATAGCGCGTGCGATTGCCGAGGGGCGACTCACCGGCTGCGAAATTGCCGTAGTCATCAGCAATGTCGCGGACGCCGGCGGGCTCGACCTGGCCCGGCAACTGGGCCTGCCCACAGCGGTCTTCGTCTCCAAAGGCCGCAACCGCGCCGAGCACGACGCCGATGTGACCGCCTGCCTCAGGGCGCACGGCGTAGATCTCGTGTGTCTGGCTGGGTATATGCGGCTCCTGTCGCCGGAGTTTGTAGCGGCATTCCCTGAGCGAATCCTGAATATCCACCCTTCCCTGCTGCCCGCCTTTCCGGGCCTGGATGCGCAGGGCCAGGCATTGGAGTATGGCGCAAAGGTCGCCGGATGCACCGTCCACTTCGTCGATGAGCACCTCGACCATGGGGTAATCATTCTCCAGAAGGTCGTGCCCGTGCTGGATTCCGACAACGCCCACACGCTCGCCGAGCGAATCCTGGCCGAAGAGCACCAGGCCTACGCCGAGGCAATCGGGCGCGTGGTCAGCGGGCGCTACCGGGTTGTTGGCCGCCGATTCGTCGCGGCCTGATCGGCAGTTTGCCCGCAGCGGTGTCTCCCGCTATAAAATCTGACTTCTATGCACACAACCGGGAAAAAAGTGCTGATTTGCGGCGGGGGAATTGGCGGGCTCACAACCGCCCTGAGCCTGGCGCGCTTGGGTGTCAACGTCGAGGTATTCGAGTCCGCCGAAGAGGTCCGCGCGCTCGGGGTGGGCATTAACCTGCTGCCCCACGCAGTGCGTGTCCTGATGAACCTGGGCCTGGGCGACGCGCTGGAAGCTGCCGGGGTTCGCACAGCCGAGCTGGCCTATTACACCAGGCACGGAAAACTCATCTGGAGCGAGCCGCGCGGTACAGACGCCGGCTACCGATGGCCGCAGTACTCCATCCACCGGGGCCAGTTGCTGGAACTGCTCTGGAAGGCTGCGCAAGAGACTCTGGGGGATGCGGTGCTACATACCGGCCACCACCTGGCGGAGTTTGCCGAAGCGGATGGTCGCGTACGCGCCCGCTTCGTGAACCGCCGCACGGCTCAGACATCGGGCCAGTACGAAGGCGACCTGCTCGTAGGCTCTGACGGAATCCACTCCGTCGTGCGCAAGCACTATTACCCGGACGAGGGCGAACCAAAATGCAGCGGACGGCTGCTGTGGCGTGCAGTGTCGGTCGCCCCCGCATACTTGACCGGGCGCACAATGATCATGGCCGGCAACGCGGATGTGAAATTTGTGGCGTACCCGATTGGCAAGGTGCAGCCGGATGGCCGCTGCCTCGTCAACTGGATCGCCGAGCTGAACCTGGGCGCGCAGGCTGAGTTGCCGCGGCGCGACTGGAACCGTAAAGGCGACAAAGCGAGTTTTGCCCCGGCGTTTGCTGGCTGGAACTTTGATTTCCTCAATGTACCGAGACTCATTGCCGGGGCCTTTGAGGTCTTTGAGTTCCCTATGGTGGACCGAGACCCCGTGCCGCAGTGGTCCTTTGGCCGGGTAACCCTCCTCGGCGATGCGGCGCACCCCATGTATCCAATTGGGTCGAATGGCGCGAGCCAGGCTATCTTGGACGCCGAAGCGCTGGCCGATGCTCTGGCGGCTGGCGGCGACGACCTGCAGGCACTCAGGAACTATGAGACCGCGCGGCTCGCGGCGACAGCGGCAATTGTCGAAAGCAATCGCCGCCTGGGGCCGGAAGTCGTAATGCAAATCGTGGAAGAGCGCGCCCCAAATGGCTTTGCCAGGCTGCAGGATGTCATCAGTTGGGAGGAGCTGGAGGTCATTGCGCTCACCTACAAACGAACCGCAGGCTTCGAGCGGGAAGCTCTCAACGCGCGCACGGGGCAAAAAGCATGACCCCCGATCTGAAATTTGTTTGCCAAGCTCGGTTCGAAGTGACGGCTCCCGTGGAAATCGGGCGCACGGCCGACGGCATATACCGGATGATTCCGATTACCGGCGGTACCGTGACCGGGCCCGGAATTGCCGGCGTCGTACTGCCCGGCGGCGCAGACTGGCAGCGCGTCCGTCCCGACGGCACCGCGGAAATCGAGGCGCGGTACGTAATTCGCACCGAGGATGGGGCGACGATTTCCGCGCTCAACAAGGGATTGCGCGGCGGCCCCGCAGAGGTCATGCGTCGGCTCGCGGCCGGCGAGCCCGTCAACCCGGCAGAGTACTACTTCCGCACGGCGCCCCAGTTCCAGACCGGGGACGAGCGGTATGCCTGGCTCACCCAGCGGCTCTTTCTCGGCGTGGGCGAACGCGGGCCGGGGCACGTGCTCATCCGCTTCTGGGCCGTGGAGTAACTCCTTTTCCGGCACACAACGGCCTGGTGGCAGCAACCCGCCGCAACCTGTCAAGCGCGGCAACCTGCAATAGTTCCCGTAAATAACTGATTATGCACAACTAATCGCCTGCCTTTGCAGTTGCAGGGAATTATCCGGATGTGCGTACTCTTGGAAGTGGCCAGGAAGACCACGTCCCGGTCGCAACGGAACTCTCTTCAGCCCTCCCCCATGTTGGCGCAAGCCGGCGGAGTGTTGCGACCGGGGGTGTGTGCTGCGGCGGACACCGTGGTCTCCCTGGCCAGAATCTGAAAGCCGGGGCCGGGCAAGGGCTGAAAACTTGGGTGGCCCGGCGCTGGCAGAAAAGGCACAACGCGCGATGGCCAATATTCTCTTGAATCTGGAAAAGGGTGTGGTGGTGGCAGCCGAGGACCTGCTGAAACTCTTCGGCAAGGCCGATACAGTAATCAACGCAGCCCCCGGGGTTGTGGCAGGGCTGGCAACCCTGGCGACGGCGGTCGACCGCCCGCTGGTGGAGCTGAGCGGTGCAATTGCCAATCCGCTCAACATTGCACTGGATGTGCAGACGGCAATCGACCTCAAAGCGGTCTGGCCGGATGTGAAGACGTTCCTGGGAACCCTCGGCGTCAAGTTCTGAACGAACCACGCGCACGAGAACCCGGAGAAACAGATGGGCCGACCCAAAACAGGGTCGGCCCGTTGCTTTTTGAGATTTGACAAGGGTGTGTGGTCTTCCTTTCCCTGCCCCTCCCCTACGTATTCACTTCCCGCCCTTCCGTCAGCGTCAGCCGCGCAGTCATTTTGCGCTGGCCCCGGTAGAAGGTCACCGTGATGCTCTCTCCCGGCTGGTGCTTTTCCATCACGGTTGAGATGTCGGATGTGTCCTCAATCTGCTGCCCGTCAATGGAAACAATCAGGTCGCCCCCCATCACAATCGGCATATTTCCCAGATACGCCTGCTGATTGCCGCCGTGCAGCCCGCCGCGCTCCGCGGCTCCCCCGGGCAAAACCTTCTGCACCAGCACGCCCGACACCGCAGGCAGTCCCATCTGCTCCGCCACATCCGGCCCAATTGCGAGCGAAACAATCCCCAGCGATGGCCGACGCACCCGCCCATAGCGCGTCAGGTCGCCCAGCACCGCCTTCGCCGTGTTGATGGGAATGGCGAAGCCGATGCCGGAGCTCTGCTCCACGCCGCCCGTGGCAATCATCGTGTTGATACCAATCACTTCGCCTCGCGAGTTCAGCAGCGGCCCGCCGGAGTTGCCCGGATTGATGGCAGCATCGGTCTGGATGGCGTCCTCAATCGGCGCTCCCTCCGATCCGCGAATCGAGCGGATGGAGCTGATAATTCCGCGCGTCATCGTCCCGTTGAAACCAAAGGGGTTGCCAATCGCGTAGACCTTTTGGCCCACAACCAGATCGCTGGAATCCGCCAGCGTCACCGGCTCCAGATTCGGCGCCTTGATCTGCAGCAAAGCCAGGTCATGCACCCGATCAGAACCCACAATCGTCGCCGTATAGTCGTGCTTGTCGCTCAGTTTCACCACGATGCGGTTGGCGTCCGCAATGACGTGGAAGTTCGTCAGCACATGTCCGGCCTTGTCCAGGATGAAGCCCGAGCCCTGCCCCTCTTCCGGCACCTGCCCATAGAAAAAGTTGAACTTCATCGCCTTGGATGTGATGTTCACCACCGAGGGCGCAACGCGCTTGTAGACAGCGATGTTGTTCTGCTCTTCGGCGTCATAGTTGGGTGCGGCGTGCGCTTCCGTCAAGGCGAGGGGCGAGCCGTCGCCACGGGCACTGAACAGCCCGGATTTGCCGAGGCCCACGGGAAGATGCGAAACCAGAAACCAGAAACCACCAACCAGAAGAAGTACCAGAACAAGACGACGCAGGGTCATGGGATTTTCAGCGACCTCTATCGAGTTTTGGGGCAGCAAAACGCCCATGAATGAAGAGTACGCATGGGCGTGGGAAGCGGTTCAGACGCCTGCGGCTCTGTCTTCTATCTTACTGACTCTTGCTGGGCGCGGAAGTTGCGCGAGATTGCGCTCACGCAGGGGTATATCGGATTTCAATGCGCTCCAGTGGGTTGCCGTCGTGCGTGGTTTCGGGCGTAATGCGCAGCCAGCCATTGGCCGGCGCTGCAGTCGCGTGGGCAACCGCGCCGCCAAAGTAGTGGCTGGTCAGTTGGGCCTGGGCTTTGCGGCTGGTACGGATGCCGACCGGCGCCGGCCCGTAGGCGACCACGGTCAGCGATTCGCTGGACGAGATGCCCTGCGCAGTACGGGAGGCAACAATCACCGGGAGCTCGCACTCCACCACGGTGTACAGAGCGGCTTCATCCGAGGTCATCAGGGGTGGCAGGTCGCTCCAGGAATCAAGCGGGCGCCGGGCCAGCAGCACCAGCTCCCCGCCCTCAAGCCGGGCCCAGGTGTGCGCATGTGCGCCCAGTGCCGGAGCGGGCTCGGGGCCGCCGATGGCGACAACTCGGCTGAAGCGCGTACGGCGCAGCAGGCGGGCAATGCCGTTGTACAGGGCAAGCGTGCGCGGCGTCGGCTTCTCTCCGGCATCGTCCAGGGTGAAGTCATTGAGCGACCCGATGGTGCCCGCAGCGGCCGAATCAAACCAGATTTCCGGGTCGCTGCGCCAGTCGTAGCCAGTCGATCCGTACGTGGGCACGCCGAGCTCGCCCATCAGGCTCGAGAAAAATATGCGCCGGTTGGCCTCGTAGCCAAACTCGCGGTACGCCTGGAACATGTCGTCCAGCCCGTGCAGGTCAAAAAAGTTCAGGTAGAGCGGCGACAGGTTGTAGTACATCACCACAACATCCGGATTCACCGAGCGCATGGCGGCAATGACGATTTCAAGGCCGCGGGAAAGAAGCCGCTCGCCCATGTAGGCCTTGTCGGCCGGTGCCGCCTGGCGAACAGTCGGCAGCTCGTACCCAAAGTCGAATTTCACCAGGTCCGGCTTGTAGCGCTGCATGAAGCGGACCACCAGCTCCGAAAGAACCTGGGCCACTCGCGCCTGCGTGAAGTCGAGAATGTAGTAGCCGCCCGATTCCAGAAGCGGTCTTCCGGCCGGGTCGCCCAGCATGTGGTCGACGGTGAGGCCCATGGATGAGGGGTCTTCGCAGCGCATCAGCGCAGTCCAGATGCCGATTTTGCGGCCGTCCGCGCGAACACGGTCGAGGAACGCCTCGAAATGTGGCAGCCGCTTGGCATCGTGCGTCAGGCCGCCGTAGCTCCCCTCCCACTTGTCGTCGATTGACACCAGCTCCGCCTTCATCCCGGAAGCCGAGAGCTCGGAGTAGATCGTGTCAAGGAACTCCTGGTCGAGGAGCTTGCCGTATTTGCCCCGGGTCGACTGCGCGCCCCAGGTGCAGAACTGCGTCGCCACCATCGTGGCAAGCTTCCGCTCGGATGCCGCCGGGATGGAAATAACCTTCTCATCAAGCAGGGCCAGATAGTAGCGGCGTATCGACTCGCGGTAGGTGTCGGCAAAAGTGAACCACAGCGATGGGCCGAGAGTGAGCGTGCCGGGGCCCCGCAGGTGGTGCCATATCTCGCTGCGGTAGTCGATCTGCAGGCTGGATTTACCGTCCCGGAGCACCAGGAAGAAGTCCCCGTTCGGCAGGTCAGAGATGCCGCACGTAAAAGCTGCGCTCTGTCCGGTCGTCCAGGATTGGCGGCTGGCGTCGCCCGTGTTGTGGCGGGTAAAGCCGGAAAAGTAGTGGACCGGGAGCCCCCATTGCTGATTGAGACCCTGCGGGCCGCTGCCCCGGCCTAGCCAAAGGGTTTCGTGCATGCCGACTTCGTAGCTCTGGATGGGGCTCACCGAGGATCCTTCGCTGATACCCGGAATCACGAGGAAGCCGGCGGCAAGTCCCGGAGCGGGATCAGCAGCCGCATCCGTGGGCTGGCTGGAAAAGTAGTGCAGGCTCACAATCTCGGCAGACTGGCTGGCCTGGAATTGGACTGGCTCGAAGCGAAATCCGGATTCCGTCAGCCGTAGGGTCAACCGGATTTCGCCGGCGGCGAGGGTATAGCGAAATTCGATGCTGTCGCCATCGACCTGCTGGGTCGCCTTGGAAGCAGCGCCGGAGGGCAAGCGGTGGCCCGATACAGCGTCAGCCACGACGACGCGAGGCTGCAAAGGCACCGAGAAGATGACGCGCCCGGCGGCGTCTGAGATTTCGAGAATATCTGTGGACCGCGTATAGCGAAGCTGGTAGTCACGGCCGTGGGCTGTAATGCTGTCACCGGAGGAGGCAGGGGTGACGGCGGCCCAAAGTGGGGCCGAGGTGGAAGCGGCAGCAGCGAAATGAAGGAATTGGCGGCGCGTGGGCTTGAAGAACATGGTGCAAGAAGGGATATCAGGCCAGGGGCGGGGAACGCCAGTGGAGGAATGCCCCGGGGTTGCTCACGCGAGCAACCCCGGAGCAGGTGGAGCTAGTTCACCGTGAACGTCAACCCCGCAGATACGCCAACCGTTGGAGCCGGGTTCGTCACCGTAACCAGGAGCGAAGACGCAGTTGCAACATCAGCAGCCGGAACCGCTGCCGTCAGTTGGGTCGCTGAGACAAAAGTGGTGGGCAGCGCAGTGCCTTTCCACAGGATAGTGGCACCCGTCACAAAGCCGCTGCCGTTCACGGTCAGCGTAAAGGCTGCTGCACCATGGGTCGCGCTGCTTGGCGAAAGGCTTGTCAGAGTTGGTTTGGGTGTAGTCACCGAGAAGCTCACCGCAGCTGAGGTACCACCGCCAGGGGCGGGATTGACGACAGTCACGGGAACCACTGCGGCAACCGCTCGATCCGCTGCCGGTACCGCAGCAGTGAGCTTGATTGCTGAATAGAACGTGGTTGTGAGTGGCACTCCATTCCAGCGGACAGAGGACGCCTTGTCAAAACCCGAACCATTCACGGTCAGCGTGAACGCCGCACCGCCAACAGATGCCGTAGCCGGTGACAACGTCGTAATCGCCGGGAGAGGATTGGTCACCGTTACGTTGATTGGCGCCGGAGATCCAGTTACCCCTGGCGTCAACACCGAGACCGCGAAAGTGCCTGGCGTCGTCAGGCTTGCGGCCGGGACAGCAGCCGTGAGCTGCGTCGCGGAGACGAACGTGGTTACCAGGGAGGCGCCCTTCCAGGTGATTTTGGTGTCGGTATAGAAATTGGTGCCGGTGGCGCTGATGGGGGTGATTGCGTCGGTCGCCTGGAGCGTGATCGGCGAAACCATAGTGAGAGTGGCCAGCAGACCGGTAATCTTGAACGTGGCCGTATTCGACAACCGGCCACCGGCCCCGTTGATCACGCCGATGGCATAACTGCCAGGCCCGGTAAGCAGCGAAGCAGGAACGCTGGCGGTAATCTGGTTGATGGAAACGAACGTGGTGGTCAGCGGCGTCCCCGCCCACTCCACAATGGAGTTCGTCGTGAACTGGTAACCATTCACCGTCAACGTGAATGCTGCAGCGTTGGCCGCCGCCGTCGTGGGCGAAATGGTAGTAACCGTAGGCACGCTGAGCAACGTGGCCACGTTCAAATCCCATACACTCCGGCCGTGCGTCGAGGCACGCAGCGTGCGGCTAGCCTCGTGGATACCAAGGCCGGTAACCACGGTATTGGGTAGGCCGGTGCCAAGGGTAGCCCAGCTTCCGCCAGTGTTGGTCGTGTAGAAGGCACCGATATCCGTGCCAACAAAGATGGTCGACGGCACATCGGGATCCACCAGAATGGCGTTCACCGGCACGTTGGGGAGGTTGGAGGAGATGTCGGCCCACGAAGCGCCGGCGGTGGTGGTCCGGAAGATGTGGCCGAGGGAGTCGCCGTATCCGGTAAATCCGCTGAAGCCGACATAAGCCGTCGTCGCAGAGTTGGGATCGACGGCAATCCAGGTCACAGCACGGTTCGGCAGCCCGGTCATCGATTGGGTCCAGGTGGAGGAAGTTCCGCTCAGCGCGTTGCGCGAGACAAAGAGGCCGCCGTCCCCCGAGCCCGCGTAGATGGTGTTGGAGTCGGTCTTCGCGACTGCGAGGGTGGAAAGGGTGCCGTAGCCGGAGGTGTCGGAGGGATTGACGATCGTCGTGGAGATGGGTGTCCACGTCGTAGCGGAATCTTTCGACTGATACACGCGGTTGGTTCCGAAGTAGAGAATCGTGTGCGTCTTGGAGTCACTGGCTAGCGGTGGAACCCAGGCAGTTTGGTCAGAATAAAGCCCGTTGCCGGCCCAGTTCCAGGTAATGCCATTGTCAGTCGACTTGTAGATGCTCTCCTCGATGCAGTTGGTATACAGCGTTGAGGTGGAGACCTGGTCGATAAGCGTGGAACCGCCGTCGCCGCAGGCTACGTTCGGCCAGGCAAGCGCTCCCTTGTAGAGCTCGGTGCCATTGTCCTGGGAACCGACCAGAGCGTGCCTGACGTTGTTCTGGTCCATCGACAGGCCAGGGTAGTACTCCGCAATGGCGAAGGTGGCATTCAGGTTGGTCCACGGAACGGTCGTCGAGGTTGCCGAAGTCGTGCTCCACACGCCGCCGTCGTTGCCCACATACAGCGTGCTCCCGTCCGGGGTAAAGGCCAGCGCGTGCGTATCCGGGTGCAGGCCGGCAGACTGGTCCCTCCAGGTGGTGCCCCCATCCTGGGAGATGGTCACGGCCGAGCCGCCCGGGTGATATGGATAAACGCCGCCGGCAGCCACCACATTCGGGTTCGTCGGGCTCACCGCCAGCACAATGTCGTACCAGCACTGGGTAGCGCAGAAGTTGGAAATGCCGGTCAACGGATGCCAGCTCACCCCCGCGTCGGTAGTTTTGTAAAGACCTATGAGGTCGTTGCCACCGGCCACTGCGGCATACAGGGTTGAGGGCTGCGAAGGGCTGATGGCGAGCGCAATGCGGCCAACCGTGTTCGCGGCAGGCAGAGCCGTAGAGCCCGAGCCCGCAATCGGTGCCCAGGTTAAGCCGCCGTTCGTGGATTTCAGGACCGTATCCTCGTAAAGCGCGGCGTACGCGATGGTGGGGGTAACAGGATCAAAGAAGATGTTGGTGCCGGGGTTATAGCCTCCACCGGTATAAGCCGCAGTCCAGGTTTGGCCACCATCCGTGGAGCGGTAAATCCCGGCAGCGTTGTAAAAAGGGAAATTCACTGCGGCGAGCAGAATCTGGTTGTTCGCTGGATCCACCGCCAGGGCGCCAATCTGCTCTCCGCCCGCGTAGTTCCCCGTGAAGACTGAGGTATAGTGAGTCCACGTTGCGCCGCCGTTGGTCGATTTCAGGATGCCTGTGCCGAAGTAGCTGTCACCGGAGAAGTTATCTTCTCCCGTTCCTGCGTAGATGATGTTGTGATTGGTGGGGTCTATGGTAATTGCCCCGATGGCGAGGCTGGCCTGCGTGTCGGTCAGTGGCAGCCAGTGTGCTCCCGAGTCAACCGACTTCCACACGCCGCCCTCCGCCGCGCCGGCATAGATGGTCGTGGGAGTCACCGGGTCGATGGCCAGCGAGGTGATGCGACCGCCATCATTTTGCCCTGCTGCGATGGGCTGCGGGCCAATCAGGTGCCACGTCGGCTGCACAACAGTGGTGTTGGGTGCAATCCGGGCCTGCAACTCAGCCTCAAAGCGCAGATGCTCCTGTACCTGTCGAATCGCCTGCGCGCGTATGCCCTGAGGGATGGTCTTGAACGGGTACTGGCGCTGGTGATAGAACCACTCCCGGCGCTTGTTCACGTAGTCGGCTTCCTTGGATTCGTCCTCGTCGCGCTGCTGCTCCTCCACCGTCAGGGTGCGATCTGCGTCCCGTTTCGCAGCCTCTGGTCCTGAAGGTGTCGTAGGCACTTTGTCTGGATCAACCTGCTGGGCGCGAAGGTGAGAAGGGGCGACGAGGGAAACGGCGACGACGAGGGCAAAGAGCAGGGTGGAGCGGAACTTCATAGGGGGTGCGTCTCCTGATCCAGCGCCGGGAAGTCAGCGCAGTATCTCGTGCGGAGGCCTGGCGGCTCAGGGCACAGGGGTATTAGAACGCGAAACTGCATGCGAGGAGAATAAAAATCGGAAAGAAATTGTGACGATTGGCGATTACCCCCGCGCGAAGTATGAGACAAGCGCTCAGCTTGCGTTGAGTTCACGCCAGATCTGCTCCGTCGCATGGGTCAAATCTTCCAGGGAGCCAGTGTTGGCCAGGACATAGTCAGCGCGCAGAACCTTGTCGCGGTCAGACATCTGAAGCGCAAGCCGGCGCCGCGCGTCTTCCGCAATGCCACCGTCCGTGTCCAGGATGCCGCGTTCCCGGCAAACCCGGGCGACGTAACGGGCAATCTTCAGCTCGTCAGGAGCGGTCAGGACGATAACCTTGTCGAAACGGTTGCGCCAGTCCGAGAGCACGCCTTCCGTCTCGCCGCGACGGCGCGCGTCTCGCTCCACCTCAAAAATGAGGGCAGACTCCACAATGGCCACCGCGTGGGGGTTGGCGGCAAAGACCTGGTCCATCCAGGCGCGCTGCGCTGTGATAACCGCGGGGTGGATGATGGCGTTCAACTCGTCAAGCCGGCCACCGGCAAACGCCAGTTGCGCCAGCCTGGGACGATTCAATCGGCCATCCGCCAGCACAACCTCCGGGCCAAAAGTGCGAACAATGTCCGCGTAGACCTGCTGGTCCGGCTCCATCAGCGCACGCCCAAGCTCGTCCGCCTCAATCACCTGCGCCCCCAGGTTGCGGAAGATCGCTGCAACAGTGCTTTTGCCGCTGCCCAGGCTGCCGGTAAGTCCGACGCGAAGGCCGCGCCGGCCGGTTCGGCGGGCGGGCACCGGGCTAGAGTCCCCGGCGCATTTTGGCTGCGCGCACAGTGTTGGACATCAGCATGGCGATGGTAAGCGGGCCCACACCGCCCGGAACCGGTGTGTAGGCAGAGGCCAACTCGAATGCGGCCGGATGAACATCCCCCACAATCGTGGAGCCTCGACGCGTGAAGATCTCCTCCCGCTTGGCATCCCCGGCGAAGAACTTGTCGAATTCGGCACGGTCAGTGATGCGATTGATGCCCACATCGATGATGGTTGCGCCGGGCTTCACCATCTCCGGCGTAATAAATCCAGGCCGGCCAATTGCGGCAACCAGAATGTCGGCCTGTCGCGTGATGCTGGGCAAATCCGCAGTCTTGGAATGGCAGATCGTGACAGTCGCGTTCTCGTGCAGCAGCAGCATCGCGGCGGGCTTGCCAACAATGTCACTGCGGCCAACCACCACCGCATGTTTGCCGCTGAGGGCAATGCCCGAGCGCTTCAGGATTTCAATCACGCCCGCTGGCGTGCACGGAGCCAGCGCAGGGCGGCCCGACTGAAGACGGCCGGCATTCACAGGATGGAAACCGTCCACGTCCTTGGCCGGAGAGATGGCATCCAGCAGGCGCTTGGCATCCACATGCTTCGGCAGGGGAAGCTGGATCAGGATGCCGTCAATGTCGTCGCGGGCATTCAAATCCGCTACAAGGCCCAGCATCTCCTCGGTCGTCACCGTCTCCGGCGGAGTGATGAGATCGGAAAAAATACCAAGCTCTTCGCAGCTCTTCACCTTGCTGCTCACGTAGATGTGCGAGGCGGCGACGTTACCGACAAGTACCGCGGCAAGGCCCGGACGTATGCCTCGCGCAGTCAGGGATTTTACCTCCGCCGCTACTTCTTGCCGGATGGCGGCGGCGACAGCCGTGCCGTTGAGTAAAGTGGGCATACCAAGTCCTTTCCCATTGACCATGGTACTGCTTTCAGGCGGGTTTGGAGGGCTCCGTTCGTGCCGGAGCAAACAGGACCGGCAATTGCGGCGCAGGTGCCGATTTTTCCTCGCATATCGGTCATTTTCCGCTGTCGAAACACTGTGCTGTCAGCGTATGCTCCCGATATGCAGAAGGCTTCCCCTTGGATTGTCTGCGGTAGATTGCTCTTGTGTTTTTGCCTGGTTCTCTCCTGTGCCGCAACCGCGGCGCACGCGGTCGCTCCTGTCCCTCTGGTCCTGGATGCGGTAGGCAAGGGAACCGCGCGGCTCGACGGACCGTGGCAGTTCCATACCGGCGATGACCCGGCCTGGGCCCAGCCCGGCTATGACGACAGCGGATGGGAGCAACTCACCGCCGACGTTCCATGGGGCGCGCAAGGGCACTACGCATACACCGGATATGCGTGGTACCGGAAGCGGATTACGGTCAATCTGGCACCAGGCGCCGACCCGAATGTGGCCCTGCTGTTGCCCTTCGTGGATGACGCGTATGAGCTCTATTGGAACGGCCACAAGGTGGGCGCGCTCGGAAAATTGGACCCCCCGTACACGATTTATGAGGGGATGGCACCACAGTCCTATGGCCTGGGGCCTATCCACAGCGGAGTGCTCGCGGTGCGGGTCTTCAAGCTGCCGCTGGCATCCAACGACCCCGGAGAACTCGGCGGGTTTGAGGGAACCCCGGTACTGGGCAGCCCAACGGGGATAGAAACTCTACTCGGCAACCGCAGCTTCCGCTGGCTCCGGGGCAGGCAGTTCACCTTCGCACTCACTTCGTTGTATGTCTTGACCTCAGTCTTGAGCTTCCTGGCGTGGCTGCGACTGCGGGACCAGCGCTTGCTCCTGTGGTTGGCGGTCTATACGCTGATGCCGCTGGCGGAATTGGTCAACCAGATGGGGTACATGATTCCGATTACCTGGTTGACTCTCCAGACCCAGACAACAATCCAGGTGCGGGAGATCTCCCAGTGGTTCCTGTTGGTCTACCTCCTGCAACTCAATAACCGTCCCGGGCTGATGAAACTGATGCGATGGGGCGCGTGGTTCACCGTACTGGTGGGAACGGTGGACGGCTCTTTGGGATTCTTCTTCCCTGCCCTTTCCGCGACGGCTTTTCAGCTTGTCGATGCCGTCCTGACCGTGCTGATTCTCCCGCAGGAGGTCGTACCGGTGCTCCTGGTGGTGCTCGCGGTGACGACGCGGCACAAGCTGGACAGCGCTCGATGGGCCGTTGCAACCCTGGCTGTACTCAACGCGGCGTTATACGCGGTCAGCAACATTGCGGGACAGGGCCTCCGGTATACTCACTGGACGTTGGCCGACAAGTTGTCTGGGTTCAACGTCAGCCTGTTTGGGAGCAACCTGGGACTGCAGCTGATAACCCGGAGCGCGCTCTTCCTGGCAATTGTGTACGCGGTCGGCCGATACGCTGTGGAAAGCCTCCGGCGGCAGACAACCCTGGAGCAGGAGTTCCAGAATGCCAGGGAACTTCAGCAGGTGCTGATTCCCGTGCATCTGCCTGAGCTCGCCGGATTTGCCGTCACCAGCGCATACCGGCCCGCAGCAGAGGTCGGCGGAGACTTCTTCCAAATCCTTCCGCTCGATGGTGGCTCTGCGCTTGTCGTAGTCGGCGACGTCAGCGGCAAGGGCCTCAAGGCCGCGATGACCGTCTCCCTCATTGTTGGCGCGCTGCACACCCTCACCGATACCACCGTCCGCCCCGGCGAGATACTCGCCGGCCTCAACCGCCGCCTCGCAGGCCGCATTGAAGACGGCTTCGCCACCTGCCTGATATTGCTGGTGACTCCGGGGGGAGTCGTGGTAGTGGCCTCCGCCGGGCATCCTTCCCCGTTAATCAATGGGCGCGAAGTCGAGATGCCCGGAAACCTCCCCCTGGGCATTATCCCCGGCATGACCTATGCCGAAGAGACCCTCCGCCTCGAAGTGGGCGACCACCTGGCCCTGTATACCGACGGCCTTCTCGAAGCCCGTGGCGCAAACGGCGAGCTCTTCGGATTCCACCGCGTGGAAAAGCACTTTGCTGCCCGGCCAAATGCGGAAGAGACAGCTGACGCCGCCGTCGCCTTCGGCCAGGATGACGACATCACCGTGCTCACCCTTACCCGGCTGGCAGCGGGCATCGGCGCAACGGTAGAGTTTTCAATTCCATCCCTGGCACGGTAATCGGTGAGAAGACCAACGAGGAGCAATATCGGAATGAAAGTTCGCCCCCGCATTGCCACCCAGCTTGCCACTCTGCTCGCCTCACTGCTGATCTTCTCCGGAATGGTACGGACGGCCATTGCCGCAGCACCGGAGGCCGGCACCGCGCCGGTACTGGAACTGAAGGGGCTGGGCAAAGGCCTCGCTCCCCTCGATGGCCCCTGGCAGTTTCACGTAGGCGACGACCTCCTCTGGACCGCCCCATGGGTAAACGACACCGCCGGCCAGGACGGCTGGGAGCAGATTTCCGCCGACAAGACATGGGGCGTACAGGGGCATCCGGCCATGACCGGATATGCCTGGTACCGCAAGCACATCCACATTGAAACCGCTCCGGGCGCGGCAGCCGATATCGCAATGCTCATCCGCCACGCCGACGACGCCTACGAAATCTACTGGAACGGCGAACTCGTAGGCAAAAACGGGAAGCTGCCCCCCAAGCCGCTCTACTACTTTGCCACCTCGCAGCCCGCGCAGACCTTCGGCCTGGGGCCAATCCGCGATGGCGTGCTGGCCATCCGCATGTGGAAGGCACCTCTCAATTCCTTCAATCCAGACACCATGGGCGGCTTCTATTTCGCGCCTCTCCTCGGCAGCCCCGAGGCGATTGCCAGCCGCAAGGCCGAGCTGGATTACAACTGGATACGAAGCCGCCAGTTCGCCTTTGGCCTCAACGCACTCTACGCACTGCTGATGCTGCTCAGCCTGCTCACCTGGGCACGGAATCGGCAGATGAAGATTGCCTGCTGGCTCGGCGTCTTCTGCATGGGGCCAGTATGGGGAACCCTGCTCGTTGGGTTGCGACTTCCCTTCTCCTCCGATTTCGCTTTGGGCTGGCTGCAGCCGTCGTTTGCCATATCCGATGTGGGTCTGTGGTTTTTGCTGCTGTACCTGCTCAAGCTCGACAACCGGCCTCGGCTGGTCGAACTGGTTCGGCTCATGGCGGTCATCCAGATGGTCGCGACCTGCCTCGATGGGTTGATCACCATGCTCGACTGGTCGAAGCCATGGCTCGCGCCCTGGGTTCAGGGCGCCGATGCCGTGCTCACAGCAATCTTCACCGTGCAGGAAGCATTCCCCCTGCTGCTCGTGGCCTTGGCAATCCGGAAGAAGCTCGACCTCTCGCGATGGCTGGTCGCTGCCGCCGCGTTTTTGAGCGAAATGTTCCAGGTCGTCCGCATCGCCAGCCAGCAGGGCGAACGGTACACCCACTGGACAATTGGCGAGAAAATCGGCCAGCCCCTCTTCTTCATCAATGGCAACGCATTTACCGCCCAGGTGTTGGCAAACTCGCTCCTGCTCGTATCGGTCATGTACGCGGTCTACGAGTTTCTGCAGGATACCGGCAAGCAGCAGGCGGCCCTTCAGCAGGAGTTCCAGAACGCACGCGAACTCCAGCAGGTCCTCATCCCTGAGGAGCAGCCCGAAACGCCCGGCTACCTCATGTCCAGCGCCTACCAGCCGGCCAGCGAGGTCGGTGGAGACTTCTACCAGGTCGTCGAGCTCGAGGCCGGCGCAACCCTCGTCGTCCTCGGCGATGTCAGCGGCAAGGGCCTGCGCGCGGCAATGGCGGTCTCGCTCATCATTGGCACCGTCCGCACTCTGGCGGAGACGACGGGCTCGCCCGCACAAATCCTGGCAGGCCTCAACCGCAGGCTCGTCGGCCGCCTTCAGGGCGGCTTTACCACCGCAATTGCCGTCCGCCTCGATGCCGACGGAAAATGCACCATGGCCAGCGCCGGCCATCCCGGACCATACCGCAACGGCGTCGAGGTCCCCGTCGTCGGCGACCTGCCCCTCGGTCTCGCCCCCAACCAGCACTTCGCCGAAAAGACCCTCCAGCTCGAACCCGGCGACCACCTCGCCCTCTATACCGATGGGCTCCTCGAAGCACGCAACCCCACCGGTGAACTCTTCGGCTTCAACCGCCTCACTACCCTCTTCGCAGGGCAGGCCAGCGCCGAGGAAGCAGTCCAGGCCGCCATCCAGTTTGGCCAGGACGACGACGTCACCGTGCTCACCCTCACCCGCCTCGCCCAAACCCGCCCCATGCCCGAACTCACCGCCGTCTAGCCCAATCGAAACCCATCCCGCCCTGAATATTTCTGATTTGACAATTTTGTTGCGTTAACGCAATATATCGCTATGGCTGATAACACCAAAGGCGCCCCCGGCGAAAGCGGCTTGTACAACCGCATCGCCGTCCTGCGCGCCGAACGAGGCGTCAGCCGCCAGGATCTCGCCGACGCGCTCGGCGTAAACTACCAGACCATCGGCTTCCTCGAGCGCGGCGACTACTCCCCCAGCCTCAAGCTGGCATTCGGCCTCAGCGAATACTTCGGCCTCCCCGTGGAGGCAATCTTCTCCACCCGTCCGCTCGGGCCCCTCAGCGCCCAGGTCTATGGGGTCCGGACGGAAAATCTCGGCGGAAAGGGTCATGCATGATTCCGACAAGCAGAGCCATGGCAGGCCCGTTCGTGGCCAAAAGACGAAATCGCCGCTGGATGGTTGGAATTTACTGGGGCATGATGGTCCCGCTTACCGCCTTTGTGGTTGGCAGGGTCTTTGCTCGTCAGCCATCGGAGTGGTTCATGCTGATTGCCGCAGCGGTGATGGTGCTCAATCTCTTCACGCTGTCTCGCCTCGGTACCAAGCCTTTCTTCCCCGCCCCGATGCTCATTGATCGAGAAATGGTAGCTTTCTGGAACGGCAAGGAGGATTTGGCACGCCTCGACGCCGACCTCCGACTCGACGAGCGCGAGACCCAGTTGCGGGACAGGGCCCACTTCCGTGCATACGGCATTCTTGTGTGGTTTGCGCTGGGGTGGTTTGGGATGCTTTGCGTATCTCGAATGTTGGAGCCAGCATGGTCCGCCTGGACCGGGCCGGTTTTCTTGAGCGTGCTGATTGCGGTCCTGCTGGGGCTGCCCCAAACCCTGCTGGCGTGGAACGAGCCGGATGTCAACCCGACCGGCGAAGAGGAGTAACCCATGAAAGCCGAACTCATACTGATGGGCAAGCGGTGGGACATGGCCACCCAATCAGCCCGCCGATGGCTGGTCGCCACCATCTATCTGCTCCTTGCCGCCATCCTCGTCGAGCTCTATCTGCTCGACCACTGGCGCACCAGCGGCTACTACCTCATCTTTGCCACCTTCCTCATCAACCGCTTCCTCCTCGGCGGCTACCAGTTCGGCGGCCTCATCAAGCCCTTCAACGAGCGCACCCCGGTCCGGAAAATCACCCCCGCGCCCTTCGTACTCCTCTTCGGCCTCCGCGTCTGGGAGCCCGAGCCGCGCGACACCGAGTGGCAAAACGACGAACGCGAACAGGGCCAGCGCGACCGTGCGCACTACCTGGCATACCAGATGCTCATTTTTGTACTCATGCCCCTCTGGCTCGCCGCCTCCTGGGCCTCCCATGAGTCACGCCTGCTCGCATGGCTGCCCATGCCCTCTGCTGTCTTGGTCTATGGTCTGGTCCTTGCCATGATCGCGCTCGCCATCACCCTCCCCCAGGCAATACTCCTCTGGACCGAACCAGACATGGATTCGGAGTAACCTCAGCGCAGGAATAGGAGACCGGGAGTCGCCATTTACCCAAATTGGAAAGAGAACTCGCGGATTAGCTGAAAACGCCGTGTTCGATGCGACCCAGAACGTCGGCAACTCCCCTTGTTCCGTCACGGGTAGCGAGAAGGTCAGCCGGTCTGGCACCGCCCAGGGCTCGATTGGCCGTCTGCATCCAGGCAAGACAGCTCCGCTGCCCAAACAGAGCCACCGCCGCTTCAGCGACTGACGTTCCTATCGGGAAAGACTCTTCGAATTCTGTGTCCGGCAACGCCATCAATGCTCCAATACTGGCTTTATCCGCAAATTCCGGCCCTGCGTGAACCATCGACTCACCCAATCACCGCCACCTTCGCCCGCTTCCCCAGCCGCACTGTCAGCCGCGTCGGCAACTTCTCCAGCTGCAGCGTCGCGTTGGTATAGGCCTCCCCATCCAGCTTCACCGCCTTTTCCGCCAGCTTCCGGCTGGCTTCCGAGCCGCTCGCAGCCAGCCCCAGATGCACCAGCAGCTTCGGGATTCGAATCGCCAGTTGCCCCGGCAACCCCGCCGGCCCCACCAGATCCGCGTACGCGACAGCCAATTCTTCCAAATCTTCGCTCACGGCCTTCTGCTGGAACATCAGCGCCCAGTTCTCATCCGCGCGGGCAGCATCTTCCTGCGAGTGGAAGTCCGCCACAATCGTCCGCGCCAACCGCTTTTTGGCCTCCATCGGGTGCAGCGTGCCCTCGGCCACCTGCGTCTGCAGCGCCTCCACCTCTGAGGTGCGCAGGTCGGTCAGCAGCGTCCAGTAGCGCCACATCAGCTCGTCTGAAATGCTCATCAACTTCCCGTACATCTCCCCCGGTGCCTCGTGGATGCCAATCGCGTTGTTCAGCGACTTCGACATCTTCTGCACCCCGTCCAGCCCCTCCAGAATCGGGTTCATCAGCACAATCTGCGGCTTCTGCCCGTACACACGCTGCAGCTCGCGGCCGCACAGCAGGTTGAACTTCTGGTCGGTCCCGCCCAGCTCCACGTCGCACTCCAGCGCCACCGAGTCATACCCCTGCATCACCGGGTACAGGAACTCGTGCAGGCTGATCGGCTGTTCCGCCTGGTAGCGCTTGTGGAAGTCGTCCCGCTCCAGCATCTGCGACACCGTAAAGTTCGCCGCCAGCCGAATCGTTCCTTCAAAACCCAGCTTGTCCAACCACTCGGAGTTGAACCGCACCTCAGTTTTCTCGCGGTCCAATATCTGGAAGACCTGCTCCTGGTAGGTCACGGCATTCGCGTTGATCTGCTCCCGCGTCAGCGGCTTGCGCGTAACGTTGCGCCCCGTGGGGTCGCCGATGAGGGAGGTAAAATCGCCCACCAGGAAGATGACCTGATGCCCCAGTTGCTGAAAGTGCCGCAGCTTGCGCATCAGCACCGTGTGGCCCAGATGCAGGTCGGGCGCAGTCGGGTCAAAGCCCGCTTTCACACGCAGCGGGCGTCCGGTTTTGCGGCTCTCTTCCAGGCGCTCGCGAAGGTCACTCACGCGGATGATTTCGGCTGCGCCTTTTTGGAGCAGGTCAAGCTGTTCGTCGACGGGGAGAAATTCTGCCATGGCACTTCCAGTATAGATTTGCGGAGCGAATGGGTGCCTCAGGCAATGGTCAATCCGGGTCAGCGGAGACTGGGGCGGGAGTGCGAGGCTTTGCTTATCTGCGAATCACCGGCAACCGTTCCGGCGCAGGTGAGATTCAGGAGCGGCTTGGCAATCTCCCGATAAGGGAGTGCTCCCGCCAACCTGTCAGGGTCAGCGTTACCAGCAAATTGGAGAAACACGATGAAGTTCTATTGGAAGGCAGCAACGCTGCCGGTTGTTTTGCTCGCTCTCGGGTTGGCAGCTACAGGCTGTAAGCCCAACGCGGATGCGCAAACGGCAGGGACGGACGGCACCGTGCAGGCTGCTCAGCAGGATCCAACCGATCCGGCCAATGCAAACCTCGCACCTGTGAGTGCGGCGCCACAGCAGCAGCAGGCCCCGCAGCAGAATCTCCAGACTCCGCCGAGCCGCCAGAGCCCGCAATACGCGCAGAACTCTCAGAATCAGCAGTATCAGCAGGACAGGTCGCCGCAGGGGTATCGCCCGCAGAACCCGCAGAACACGGCACCCCAGTACTCCAACGAAAACGGCAACTATGGCGACGGCGACGCGGATGATACGCCCGTGGTCTACGCCCAGGAAGCGCCGCCCATGCTGCCCGTCTATGAGCAGCCGCCCATCCCCGGCCCCGGATACATGTGGACCCCCGGCTATTGGGACTACGCTGACTCGGACTATTACTGGGTGCCGGGTGCTTGGATCTCTCCGCCATACGTAGGCGCGCTTTGGACCCCCGGATATTGGGGCTTCTACACCGGGCGCTACGGATTTCACCGCGGCTACTGGGGTCGCTACATCGGCTTTTACGGCGGTGTCGATTACGGATTTGGCTATGCCGGCCGAGGCTACCAGGGCGGATACTGGCGCGGCAACGACTTCAGCTACAACATCACCGTCAACAATGTACGAAACCTGCGCAGCGAATACGTCTACAACCACAGGGTTGAGCTGAGTCTGTCCATCGGCGACCGCGGCCGCGTCAGCTATAACGGCGGCCCAAGGGGAATTCAGGCTCGGCCAATGCCCCAGGAAGTTGCCGCTTTCCGCGCACCCCACAACTCTCCAATGCGGGCTCAGGTCGAACTCGCCCGGACTGCTTCCAGCAATCGCGCGCAGTTTGCCCATATCAACCAGGGCAAGCCCACCATGACGGTATCCGAACGGCCGATGCAGGCCGATCGCGGCATTCGTCCCGCACCCGTGATGCACCAGATGCCCGCTGTCACCGGACACCCCGCGCCGGGAACCTACCCGCGGCCAATGGAGACAAATCGGCCGGGAATGAACGGCAGCCAGGGCATGAGAAGCAACCAGCCGGCGGCCCGTCCACAAGCTCCGCAGCAGCAAACTCGGCAGCAACCTCAGCAACAGGCCAGGCCCCAACAGCCGCAACCTCGGCCTCAGCAGCAAGCTCGGCCCCAGCAGCAGGCTAAGCCGCAGCCTGAGCAGCAGGCACGTCCACAGCAGCAAGCCCGGCCTCAACAGCAGGCAAGGCCCCAGCCGCAACAACAACCACGGCCTCAGCAACAGCAGGCCCGGCCCCAGCAGCAAGCCAGGCCAACTGCCCCGGAAAAACCAAACGAAAAGCCCCGGCCGTAACCCGATTGGGCCCAGTCCCGGCTAAACAAAACGCGGAGACCGCAATGGTCGCCGCGTTTTCCTTTGCAATCTCAGTCGGCAGCGTTGCTCCGCAGCGCCTCTGGCGTTAGCTCGTCCACGTGGCGCAGCTTCGGGAACAGCCAGGACCACACGCCTGTGACGACGAGGGCCCCAATGCCGCCCGCTACCGTCGCCCGCACCGCGCCCAGCCAGTGGGCGGTCAGCCCGCTCTCAAATTCCCCCAGTTCGTTCGATGCGCCGATAAACAGCGAGTTCACCGCCGAAACCCGCCCCCGCATCTCAATCGGCGTAGCCAGTTGCAGAACCGAGCTCCGGATGACCACCGAAACCATGTCCGCCGCTCCGGCAACAAACAGCGCCGCAAGCGACAGCGGCAGCGATCGCGAAATCCCAAAAACAATCGTAGCCAGTCCAAACAGCCCAACGCAGGTAAACAGCCGCGCTCCGGCATGGCGCTGCAGCGGGAAGCGCGTCAGCATGAAGCTGACAACCAGCGCTCCCGCAGCCGGTGCCGCCCGCAGCAGCCCCAGCCCTCTTGGCCCGGTATGCAGAATTTCGCTCGCAAAAATAGGCATCAGCGCCACCGCCCCGCCCAGCAGCACCACAAACAGGTCCAGCGAAAAAGACCCCAGCAGAATCGGCGCCCGCCGAACATATTCAAACCCCGCAAAAATCACCTTCAACGTCGTCGCACGATGCTCCAGCCGCCCTAGCCGAACCGAAAGGCTCCCCACCAGCACCAGAAAAATCACCAGCGTCGCCAGCGTAAAGCAGTAGACAATCCCCGGGCCGGCGAGCAGTCCGCCTGCCAAACAGCCCAGCGGCAGGGTAAACAGCAAGCCACCAATCGCCGGCCCCGCAATGTTGGCCACCTGAAAAATCGCCGCCCCCCAAGTCACCGCATTGACAAAATGCTCTTTCGGCACCAGATGAGGAATCAGCGCAGAGGCCGCTGGGCCTGAGAACGCGCGCCCCATCCCGATGAGGAACAGCACAGCATAAATTAGCCAGATATTTTGCGAGCCGTTCAGCGCCAGCGTTAGCAGCGCCCCAGTGGCAATGATCTGCAGCCCGTAGCACAGCAGGATAATGCGCCGCCGGTCGAATCGGTCGGCAACGTGCCCGGCGGGAATCAGAAACAACAGCGCCGGCAGAAACAGCGCCAGCCCGGTGTTCCCTAGGTCCAGCGCCCGGTGCGTAATCGAGTAAACCTGCCACGCGACGGCTACGGTTTGCGCCTCAGCCCCCATAATGACGGCAAGACGCGCCGCCTGGTAGCGGCGGAAGTCGCTGGATTCGAACGCTGAGGCTGTGCCGGAAGGAACTTGAGGGGAAGACATGTTCTGTCTTTGGTTATACGCCGGAGCCCCGGAAAAGGCGATCCGGCGCAGGCGGGCTACTGCCGCGGAGAGAAGTACCCCTTCTTGGTGCGAACCTGGTAACGCGGATTGAAGGCGTACAGGTAAATCGGTCGGAAGCTGCCGTCACGCTTGAAATCCGCCGGGGTATACGTCAGCAGATACTGGCTGCGCAGCGCCTCGCCGATGGAGTCGAAGCTGACGCCAATCTCGTCAATCGAGGGCGGGAAGAACGCTTGCCCACCGGTATCGGCCGCCAGCTTTTCCAGAATCTGGTCGCCCTTGCCGCGGCTCGGCGTCCAGTTGGTCGAAATGGCATACACAATGGTTTCGGCGCGCTGGCACATCTTGATGGCATCGTCCAGGTACGCCCGGCTCTGGTTATCGTTGCCGTCGGTCACCAGCACGATGGCGCGCCGCACCGGGTCCTGTCCACGCGAAACATCCAGCAGCTTGTCGCGGCAGGCCGTATACACGGCGTCATACAGCGCCGTGCCGCCGCCGGGCCGCAGCTTGTTGATGCCAGTACCGAGCAGGTCAAAGTTGTTCGTCCAATCGGCAGTGATGGTCGGCGTGGAATCAAATCCCATCACAAAGGCGCGATCGCCGCGGGCCTTCAGCACCTGAAGCAGAAACTCGTTGGCCGCCTGCTGTTCAAACTGGAAGCGCGAACGAATCGATGTGGAAGCATCCACCAGGATGCCGACACGCAGCGGAAGATTGGTCTGCTGCGCAAAGTAGCGAACATGCGAGGGAGCCTTCTGGTCGTCCAGCAGCGCAAAGTCACTCTGCTTCAAATTGGGAATGAACGCCCCCTTTTTGTCGGTCACGGTGAAGATGAGGTTGACTTCATCCACCTGGATAACCAGCGTGGGCGTCGTGTCCTCAGCCTGTGCCGGTGGCTGCTGGGCCGCACCGGGCGTAGCCGCAGGCTGCTGGGCGGCCGGCGCGGGGGCCGTGGAGGGAGCGGGCTGCTGTGCGAAAGCAGAGGGGATGCCGAGAGCGCAGGCCACAAAGGCCGCTAAACGAAAGTTTCTTGTCATTGCCTTCTCATTTTATCAAGTGAGACGCGCGTAGAGGGGAAGGGTGAGTCCCCAGCGCGTTAAGAACGCAGCCGGGCTAGAAATTCGTTCAGCTCGGCAGGCAGCGGAGAGGTCAGTTGTAGGACCGCGCCCGTGGTCGGATGGGTAAACTCAAGCTCCGCCGCGTGGAGAAAGTTGCGTCCCAGCGCAATAGTCTCCCGGGCCGATTTCCGATTCGGGTCGGGATGCTGGGCGGTTTGCTGCGCAGCCGCGCCGTAGAGCGTGTCCCCAACGACCGGGTGATGGACGTGCGCCATGTGTACGCGAATCTGGTGCGTACGGCCAGTTTCAATGCGAACCCGGGCCAGCGTGAACCGGCCAAAGCGGGTGGTCAGCCGCTCCACCACGCGATAGTGGCTCACCGCAGCGCGCGCCCCCTCAAGCTTGCGTGTCGTCATGCGCGTGCGGCGCACCGCATCGCGGCCAATCGGCGCCTGAATCGTCGCACCGTCTTCCGGCAGGTGCCCTTCCACCAGTGTGACGTAAGTCTTGGTTACCTTCCGATCCCCGAAGGCAGCAGCCAGCTTCTCGTGGGCCTCGTCGTTGCGGGCAATCAGGATTAGGCCGCTGGTCTCCTTGTCCAGCCGATGCACAATCCCCGGCCGCAGCTCCCCGCCCACCGACGACAGCGTCGGAAAACGATGCAGCAGCGCGTTCACCAGCGTTCCGCCGGAGCGCGCTTCGTCCGTAGCGCCGGAGCCGGCATGCACCATCATCCCCGCCGGTTTGTTGATCACCGCCAGGTCCTCGTCCTCGTAAACCACGTCGAGGGGTATGTCCTCCGCGCGGGCCTCCAGGGGGGAGACTTCCGTCTCACCGGTCACCGTCACCGATTCGCCGCCGCGCAGCTTGAGCGAGGCCTTTTCAAGCTTGCCATCGACCATCACCGCGCCATCTGCAACCAGTTGCTGAATGCGGGAGCGGCTCACCGTGACGAGCTCGCCCACCAGGAACTGGTCGAGACGCCAGCCTGCGGCCTCAACAGGGACAGAAAAAAGCTGCGTATCAGCCATGGGAAGCTCCTGACGGTGCATTCGGCGGGTTGTCGCCTTGGGGAAGTTTCAGGTCAGCGAGTAGGATGCCGCCGAGAAGGACAAGCAGGACAGCACCAACCTGGGGCGCATCAGCTCGGCCATGGAACACCACGCCCCGGCCCTCCCAGTCGCGAAAGTTTTCCGTAAGAAACACAACAATGCCCGCACCAATCAGCGCCAGGCCGGCAATGTCTCCGGGGCGACGGCGGCTCAGCAGACGCGGACAAAGCAGCGCAACGCCCGCAATCAGCAAGGAGCCAAGCGCGGCATAGGCCTGGGCAGGATGCAGCGCAACGCCTAGCGGAGTGCCAGACCAGCGCGCGGCGTAGGTACTGGAATAAGTGACAGCCCACGGGATGGATGCGTCAATGCCGTAACCGCTGCCGGCCAGCAGTGCGCCGACTTGTTCAAAGACGATGCCCACAGCCAGCGGTGCGGCAAGCGCATCAGCCACCGCCAGCATGGGCAGCTGAGCCCACGCCAGATAGATAGCCACGGCCAGCGCTGCGCCGCCCATGCCGATCGCCGCCAGCAGCGGATGATGCACCAGCGCCAGCGCCAGCAGCCACCTCGGATGAGCGCGCAGATTGCTCAGGTTGATGACAATCAGCGTCAGCCGGGAGATCACAAGCGCCGCAAACACGCCCAGCACCAGAATGTTCCACAAGTGGCGCGGGTCCAGCGCAGAAACGCGCGCCGTGCGATGCGAAAGCCCAAGCGCAGCCAGCACTCCAATCGCGGCAAGAACGCCGTAGCTGGGAATTGCAATGGCGCCGAACTGGAAAAGGACGGGATGCACGGAGTGGCCTGTCTGCAGGGTGAAGGTGCGGCCGATAGCAGCCTCCCCTTTGGGATGGAAACCTGCTGGGCAGCAGAAAACCGACCCGCTGGGCCGTGGACCAATGTGCTGGTGAACCCGTCCTAAGACGGTGGAGCTCTCCGCGGTACATTAGGCATCCCGGACTGGCGGGCACTGCACACAATACCGATTATTCGAGTCGAGCCCCTGTTCAATGAATGTTGGTTCAACCAGCGTTGACTAGTCCACCTGCTTTGCAGGCCGGTCTCTAGGCTGGATACTAGGGCACCGGGCGCGTCAGGTCAAGTTTTCGGTCGCTACTGGCCTGCAATCGAGCGGGCAATCCCGGATACGATGGGGATTTCAATCGTCTTGCCCTGGTAGGCGGTAACCATCAGGCCAATCCATGCCACAAGGGTGATGATGCTCAAAACACTCGAAATAGCCCCGTGCACCATCCAGGTCCCCACAAAATGAGAGGAGAACCAGAATGCCGTGAGCACAATGCGGACGATGTGCAGCGCTCCAAAGACAACAATCGACTGCGCAGCGTGGAAGCGAACAGCCGGGCGCTTGTCGATAAGGATGAAGATAATGCCCGTCAGCCAACCCATGACGTAGCACAGGAACGAAGCGACGTTCTCCTGCATCCCGACCGCAGCAGGAGGCATGGCGTAGGGCTGCTGCGGCGGTGCGTATTGGCCCTGCGGCGGAGTGTAAGGCGGCTGGGCTGCCGAATACGGCGGAGGCGGGGGCGCTGCCGCCTGCGCAGGCGGGGGCGGCGGAGCAGCAGGATTGGAAGAAGCGGAGTTGATGGGCGCGCCACACTTGGCGCAGAAGGCTGTGCCATCAAAGGCAGGGGAACCGCAGTTACCGCAGGAAGTCATGGGGCGCTTTCCAGCCGGAATCGGCGAACCTCCGGCTTGCAGATGGATTTGAGGGACCAGCACAGGAACACGAGAAAGCTACCGCAGCGCGCAGGGAGCGTCAACGGGAAAAGTTGAGCCCTTGATTACGACTGGGAATGCCGATTGGAACGTCGGCAAAAAAAGGGCGCCTGTTGGACGCGCCCCCGGGGTTTCCCAGACCGGCCATCAATGCGCACGGTACATTTCCTCAACGTCCTTCACCAGCGCGTCGCGGCTGGACTCGCGCGTGTAGAACATGTGACCGCCCGGGTACTCGCGCACCGAGACGCGGCTCGGGTCGCCCATCAGCGGCATCTGGTCCACAGTCAAAACCGAGCCCATGAACGGGCAGGAAAGGTCGTTCCAGCCGTGTACGATAAGCACCCGAAGCTTGGGGTCAGCCGCGACAGCCGCCCGAAGCTGATCCACAGCGCCTTCCCGCAGGTCGTCCCCGCGGTCCCAGGCGTTGTTCACCTCGTAGCTCAGGGCGTTGTACCGCGCCTCAACCTTCCAGCCGACCGTGCGGGTCACAAAGTCAACCATCGCGGTCGTCGTGGGCGCAATGATGGCCGCCAGAATCGGGTCGTTGGCCCGCTGGCTCGGCGCAAAAGGAAACGGGTCGAAGGAAGTTACGTTGGAGTCGTAGACGCTGGAAAGCTTCCCCTGCTCGCGCCACGCTTCGCGAAGATAGGCGCCAATCTCAAGCCGGCCACCCGCGAATTTCACGAACGCTGGGTCAAGGCCGGTCAGCTCGGTAACCCGCTTCACAATGCGGGGGGTGGCTTCCGGGTCGCTGCGGCCCTTCAGCAGGTCCGTCGCGTACTCTCCGCGGGCGTACGCGATAACATCCCCCATAGCCTGCGGGGTCAGTTGGTGCTGCCGCTCCAGATGCGCTGCGGCTATCGAGGGCAGGGTCACCATCCACGGAATCGGCGAAAGGTCACCGCCCTCCTCAATGCTGGGATTCAGGTACGGAGACACAAGGACGACCCCGTTCATCGCCACGCCCAGTTGGGACTGCAGGTAGTGCGTAATCCGCGGACCGCGAAAGCCACCGTAGCTTTCGCCCACCAGGTACTTGCGCGAGCCGAGACGGCCGTTCTTCACAAGCCAGTCGTAAATAACTCGAGACAGGTACTGGATATCTGGCGTGGTGGAGTAGAACTGCTTCCGTGATTCCGCCGAAGAGACCAGCGAACGGCTGAACCCGGTACCGATAGGGTCAAGAAACACCAGGTCGGTGAACCCGAGCCAGGTTCCCGGATTGTCCGAAAGAGTCGCGGGGTCCGACGGGCTGTCGCCCTCGTTGCCCACGTGCAGGACGCGCGGGCCAATCGCACCGAAGTTGAGATACACACTGGAAGCGCCGGGCCCGCCATTCAGCGCGAAGGTGATAGGGCGGTTCGGCGCGTCCACCGTGTAGGAGGTGAAGACAACCTGGCCGGAGAGCTTGCCCTCGGAATCGCGAACCGGCAGGGTGCCGACCGTGGCAATGTACTTCAGCGCCTTGCCGGCAAGCTGAATCGTCTGGTCAACGTGGGCGTCGGCGGGCAAAGGCGGCAGCGCGTCCGATTTGTCAGCGGGCTTGGCGTCCGCTTTCGCGTCGGGCTTGGTTTCAAACTTGTCTGTCTGGGCGAATGCGGACAGGCTGACTGCGGCACTGGCAGCGAGAATCAGGGGAAAGATGGGCTTCAGAAACCGGTTGGACATGAAAGTACGATACAAGCCCCGAGGAAGGCTTGCACGCGAAAATCTGAAGCCGCTCTCCGCGCTAGGCCGGCGGAAGGTGCGTGGAATGGGAGTCCGCAGCGGCTTCTGCGTCGAGCAGAAGTGTATCCAGCAGACGGTTCAGGCTGGCCGCTCGGGCCTGGATCCGCTCCAGTTCGTGAGAATCCGTCTGTGGCTGTGCCGGCACCGGAAAAGGAACCGTGCGCCCCGGCTGGGCCGGCGCGCTGTCCAGCGCTTCCAGCTCGTCTTCCGCGCGCGTAAGCTCGTCGGCCAGGTTCAGCGCGGCCAGCACCGCAACACGCAGCGAATCCGCCGTCCGGCCCGCTGCGGCAACCGCGCGCATGCGCTCATCCACGCGGGCGGCCAGCCGCCGCGTGCGGTCAAGATCGCGGCCAGAGAGATGGTACGTCTGGTCGTAGATTTCTACGGTCACAAAGCCGGATTGGGGCGGTTGCGGGGCCATGGTTCCTCGGGCTGCGGCTGGCAATAGGGCCGCATGGTTACAGTTCCAGCGAATCAAGCTGGGTCAGCAGGCGGTCAACGCGCTGCTTGATTTGCTCCCGCTCGGCGCGGAGAAGGTCCACTTCCTGCTGCAGGCGGTCCACCAGCGGGAGTTGCTCAAGTACATCCGCCTCGTACGCGGCAAGCTTCTCCTCCGCAGCAATGCGCGCCTGGCGCTCCCGGCGAACCAGCTCAACAGCCTGCAGAATACGCTGCTCCAGCGACGAAAAGTCGTCGCCAGCCTTCGCGGCAACCCCGGCAACGGGCGCAACCGCCGCAATCGGCGTTGGCTCAGCAACCAGCACCGGCCGCGGAGCCGGCTCAGCAACAGCAACAGCCGGCACGGCAACCGGCACAGGCGGCGCAATGGCAATGGGCGTCGGCGCTGCCGGTGCTGGCACAGGCGCAGGCACAGCGGCGAGCACTGCCTCCTCCGCAGCCTCAGGCAGCGGCGGCGCAACATACGGCGTAATCGGGCCCGACTCAATGTGCAACGCAAAGGAGTCCGGCTGCCACACGCGAACCGGCGGCGCAGCGTGAATCACAGCGGCCGCAGGCTCCGGCTCCGCCTGGTTGAATTCGTCACCAAAATCGAAGCCGGTATCAATCTCAACCGGCTCCTGAGCCTTCAGCGCAAACTCCTCGTGGGTTTCGGGGGACTGGGACGGGGAAAATTCCATGACTGACTCCGTAAATGAAAGGCCGCAGAACGCTGGCATAGCCGGGCCCAGCGCCTTGTGGGGAGTATATGCCGGATTCCTCTGGAAAAGCGCGCCGAATCCCGCATTCCGACTCAGCACTGCCTCAGCCGTAGCAGTTCCCGACTACGCCCGCAGCCTTCCGCCAACCTGCGAAACCGCCTGCAGCACCGCCGCGGAGTACGCCTGCAGCTCCTCGTCGCGCAGTGTCCTGTCCGTCGCCTGGAAGGTTGCGCCCAGCAGCAGCGAATACTCGCCCGCAGCCAGCCCGGCAACCGCCTTCCCCTCCCGTGCCACTTCCCTCACCCGCCAGTCAATCAGCTCGGGAATCCCCGTCTGCCCCAGCACCTCATCCAGTTGCGCCCAGTGCGCCGCCGGCGGCAGCACCAGCGAGAAATCCCGCCGCACCGGCTGGAAGCGCGAAAGCTCCCGCACCGCCGGCCGCGCCAGCGCCTGCCGGTACAGCCGCTCCGCATACAGCTCCGCCATATACACCGGCGCCTTCATCTTCCGCTCCGCAGCCAGCCGCGGATGCAGTTGCCCCAGCCAGCCCACCGTCGAGCCATCCACCACCACCCGCGCCGACCGGTACGGATGCAGCCACTGCGGCGTAATCCCCGCCTCTGCTGGGAACGTATCAAAATACACGCTCTTCGCCTGGAACCGTGCGACAATCTGCTCCACCACGCCCTTCAAGTCGTAGAAGTCCAGCACCCGCGGCGCCTGGTGCGGCCCCACCTGCCCCACACTCCCCGTCAACCCAATCGCCAGCGCCGGCCGCTCTTCCACCTTCTCCGTCGAGCCGGAAAACACCGCCCCCAGCTCAAATAGCCGCACATCCGCCACATCGCGGTTCAGGTTCCCCGCCACCATCGTCACCATCCCCGGCACCAGAGACGCCCGCATCACCCCCGCTTCCTCGCTCAGCGGATTCCCCAGCGGAACCACCAGCCCCGGCTGCGGCGCGCACAACCCCGCATCCGCCGCCGAGCAGAAGGTGCTTGAAATCGCCTCATGGAACCCCGCCGCCCGCAACGTCGCCCGCAGCACCCCATCCGCCTCCGCATGGGGCAAATGCCTTACCGCCCCCGCAAATGCCGGCAGTGTATTCGCAAATCGGTTATACCCGTAAACCCGCGCCACTTCCTCAATCAGGTCAATCTCGCGGTCCAGGTCCAGCCGCCAGCTCGGCAGCGTTACCTGCCACTGCCCTTCCCCGTCGGCGCTCAACCCGCAACCCAGCGAGCTCAGAATCCCCTCAACCGCCGCCGCCGTAATCCCTTCGGCCTCCAGCGTAGTCCCCAGTATCCGCTGCACCTGCTTCAGCGCCAGCAACACCGGCTGCCGCGCAGCCGTCCGCGCCTGCTGCGCCGCCACCTGCACATCCACCAGCTCGCCCTCAATCTCCCCGCCACTCTCCAAAATGATGCTCACCACCAGCGCCGAAGCCAGCGGCCCTGCGTTGAAATCCGCTCCCCGTTCAAACCTGTGGCTCGCATCCGTATGCAGCCCATGCCGCCGCGCCGTCCGCCGCACCGCAACCGGGTCAAACCACGCCGCCTCCACCAGCACATTCCTGGTCTCCTGCGTAATCATCGACTCCCAACCACCCATCACCCCGGCCAGCGCCAGCGGCTTCACATGGTCCGCCACAATCAGGTCCTCCGGGTCCAGCACCCGCTCCACCCCATCCAGCGTCTTCAGCGTCTCGCCCTTCCGCGCCCGCCGCACCACAATCCCGCCCACCAGCTTGTCCAGGTCAAACGTGTGCGTCGGCTGCCCCATCGCCAGCCAGGCATAATTCGAGGCATCCACCGCATTCGAAATCTGCTTCTGCTCCAGCAGCCGGAACAGCCCAGCCATCTGCGAGCTCAGCATCCCGGCCCCCGCCGGCCCAATCGTCACCCCCCGCAGCACCCGCGCCGTAAACCGCCCGCACGCATCCGTCGCCTCAATCTCCACCGGGAACCCCGCCCCGTCCTTCGCCTCCGGCAGCGGAAACCCCAGCGGCGCCAGCGGAAGCCCATAAATCGTCGCCGCCTCCCGCGCCACTCCATAGTGGTTCATCGCATCCACACGGTTCGTCGTAATGTCCATCTCAAAGAGCGACCCATTCCCCGCCCCAAGGTCAAACACGCCTTCCACAGCAATGCCGCGCAGCGTCAGGTCTTCTGCCAGCGTCGCATCATCCACAGTCAGCGTTGGCAAATATTGCCGCAGCCATTTCGTAAGAATCTTCATCAGGTTGCCTTTAGCGGGTTAGCGCGCTTCGCGCGTAGCAAGTTAGCAGGTTTGCTGGATTTGTGGTGAATCAGGCGCTGCTCAAAACGCCCAGCAGGCCGCTCGTAAGCTTTGCGACTTCCGTGGCCAAATCAATGAGAACCTGGCTGGATTCCGCGCTGATAAACTGCAGGCTCGCTGCCAGTTCGGTTTGGGTTTGCAGTTCGTTCAGCGCGCCCCTGGCTGCGCTGAGTGATTTCCGAAAATCGACATCGGTCAGGCGTCCATGGCCGTCGGCAATGTGGCTTGGAACCGCAGTAGAGGACCGGCGCATCTGCATTCTCAAGCCAAATGTCTCCGAATTGGGAAAATCCTCAGTCCGCAGGTACACTTCACGCGCAAGTTCCATGGCCTTCTGCCAGGCAACCAAATCGCGATAATGTCTCGTCCTCGCCACAGCTGCCCATCCTTTCGCAAATGCCGCTAACTTGCTGACTTGCTACGCGCGCAGCGCGCTAACCTGCGAAACGCTAACCCCACACAAAACCCTATCGACCCGCCTTCACGCAAATTGGTCTAAGAATCTCACATCCCCCTGGTAAAACTGCCCAATATCACTCACCCCGTACTTCATCATCGCTATCCGCTCCACGCCCATCCCAAACGCAAACCCGGAAATCTCCTTCGGGTCATACGCCGGCTGCTTCTCCGCCGCAAACGCAAACACCGCCGGGTCCACCATCCCGCAGCCCAGCAGCTCAATCCACCCGCTCTGCTTGCACTTCCGGCAACCCTTCCCCGCACAGAAAATGCAGCTAATCTGCACATCCGCGCTCGGCTCCGTAAACGGGAAAAAGCTCGGGAAAAACCGCGTCTTCACCGCCGAGCCAAACAGCGCCTTCATCGCATGGTCCAGCGTCCCCTTCAGGTCGCTGAAGGTAATGTTCCGGTCCACGCACAGCCCCTCCACCTGGTGAAACACCGGCGAGTGCGTCGCATCCGCCGCATCGTTCCGGTGCACCTTGCCCGGAATCACAATCCGTATCGGCGGAGCCATCTGCTCCATCGTCCGCATCTGCACCGGGCTGGTATGCGTCCGCAGCAGCAACCGGTCCCGCAGCGGCCGCCGCTCCTGCCCGGCAATCACCAGCGTGTCCTGCGTATCCCGCGCCGGGTGCCCTGGCGGAAAATTCATGCTCTCGAAGTTGTAAAAGTCGGTCTCCACCTCCGGCCCCACACCCACTGAGTAGCCCAGCCCCGCAAAAATCCCAATCAGCTCGTTCATCGTCCGCGTAATCGGGTGCTCCGCCCCCGTCAGCCGTCGCGTCCCCGGCAGCGTAATGTCCAGCGCCTCGGCTGCCAAAGCCTCATTGGAAGGCCCCGCCCCGGCCGCATCCTCCAGCAAACCCTCCACCAGCGTCTTCAGCGCGTTGAATCGCTGCCCCAGCGTCTTCTTCGCCTCCAACGGAGCCGTCTTCAGCCACGCGTCTCCCAGTTGCTTCAGCCGGCCCTGCTTGCGGCCCAGCCACTCCAGGCGAAAATTCTCCACCGCCTCCGGACTGGCAAGCCAGGCCGCAGCACGCCGCGCCTCATCCTCAAGCGCCGCAAAAGAAGCATCCAATGTCTGTTCGTCAAAGTTCATCATGCGCAATAAAAAGGATAAATCACGAGAGGGAATGGAAGTCGTCTTCCGCCCTGCCGGTTTGTGCACCCAGCGGAGTAAGCTACGATTGGCTGCAACGTCACTGGAGCCCATCATGGACCTCGCATTCAACACCTCGCTGCTGGCCGGCTACAAGAGCGCAAGCCAGATGGCACGCAGATTGACCGAAGACTGGATGGCGCGAGAAGGCTTCTGCCTGGCCTGTGATGCCGACGAACTGACGCCAACTCGCGCCAATACACCGGCCAACGACTTCGTCTGTCCAAGGTGCGCCCATCGCTACGAACTGAAGAGCTTTCGCACCCGCCCGCGCAAGATTAACGATGGCGCATACCGCACGATGCTGGAGAAAATCGAAGCCGGAAGTGCATCATCTTTCCTGCTTCTCCAATACACGCCCGAGTGGCAGGCCAATACACTCTCGGCGATTCACTCCAGCTTTCTCCTGCCAAGGGCAATTGAGCAGCGCAATCCGCTCTCGCCAGAGGCAGAGCGAGCCGGTTGGGTAGGCTGCAACATTCTCTTGGACAAAATTCCCAGCGATGGAGAAATTGCGGTCCTGCGCCAGGGTGATGCGGTCCCAGTCCCCCTTGTCCGACAGCGATTCCAGCGCTTTCTCCCTCTTGCCAAAAAATCGTCAGAATCGCGCGGATGGACCCTCCTGACATTGACGTTGCTCCGGAGCCTTGGGCTGAAAGACTTCGAGCTGGCCGACGCTTACCGTCTTCAACCCGAGTTCGCGGCCGTCTACCCCGAGAACAGACACATCCGCGACAAAATCCGCCAGCAGTTGCAGGTCCTGCGCGACATGGGCGTGGTGGAATTTCTCGGCCAGGGCAGCTATCGGTTTCTCGACTAGCCCCTCCTCAGCGCTCTTCCGGCATCCGCAACGGCAGCGGTACCTGAATCAGGCACTCCACCCACGCGCAATCGTCCTCATGCTCCACCCGTGCGTTCAGCGGGATATGCAACATCACATCACGCTCCACCCACCCGGCCAGCAGGTCGGCGTTCTCGCGTATCTCCTCGTCACCAAGCTTGCTCATCAAATCTCCTGCACTTGCGATCGGATCGTACCACGGCCCGAAGTTGATCGATTCCGCAAAGTGTGGTGAGATCGGATCGCGAGTCGCGGTTTCCGCCCTGAAATCCTTCGGGCAAGGAGCGAAATGGTCAGCAATGAGAAAAGGGAGTCCCTCAGAATCTCCTCGGTGGAAGACCTCCACCTCGCGATTCAATACTTCAACGACTACTGCGGCATTAAGGATTCCCCCCTGCTTTTTCCGGACCTCTTGCCGCTGGTGAGCCTGACGCTGGTGCAGACCAAGTTCGACGATGGGAGCCAAATCACCTCGCTCATCTTTTCTGACGAGTGGCCAAATGGTGCAATCGAGTCGGAGGGGTACCAATGCTTCAAAACCGGGAAAGATTGGCCATGATTCGCGGACCGGAAACCTTCTACTGCGGCTGGGGAGCGGACGACTTCGGGTTGTTTCCAGCCACAGATTTGGAATTTTTCCCCAACTGGCCCATGGAGCAGGCTGCAGAGTTTCTGCTCGGCTACCCCGTCCTCCGCGTAACCCTCGAAGCAGGATACGGCGCGTTCCTGGAAGGGGAAGACATCTGGCTCTTCGGGGAAACCGTTGCCCATCTGATGAGCGTCATCGAGGAATGGGCCGACAACTGACCCCAACTCCGCTAACTCCGCTCGCGGCAAAGCCGCCGCTGACTCGCTATCGCGGCGCAGCCGCAGCTGACTTGCTGCCTCTGTCGAGCCCCCAAAAAACTCCCACCACCCTTGCATGGAATTAGCCCCAAAAAGCGCACAATCGGATTAGCACTCCAAAAGGACCAAATCCATGACCCCATTCCCGCGAATCTGCCCCGGCCCCTCATTCCCCCAAAACATGCAAAAAGCGCACCAAAACGCATCAAAACGCACCAGGTAACCACCCCGTAAGACATGCACCATCAACAACTTATGGAGTAATTTCCCGCAAAAAACACCCCCCCCCACCCCTTTTCGGTGGTTCCGCAACAAAAATCGCCGTTGCAACCTGGCTCCGCAACGGCAGAACAAGGCCGGAAATGAAACACACCGCAAACGCCAAACGACCCGAAGCAATCGCTCCGGGCCGTTCGAGGGTAACTCCTGCAAATCCGCTTACGCGGTTGCCAGCGCTGCCTTGGCCTGTTCCACCAGCCGCGTGAAGCCTGCTTCGTCGCGCACTGCGATGTCGGCCAGCATCTTGCGGTCCAGCTCAATGCCGGCCTTCTTCAGGCCGTTGATGAGCTGCGAGTAGCTGAAGTTGTTGATTTTCGCGGCGGCGTTGATACGCACAATCCACAGCGAGCGGTACTGCCGCTTCTTCTGGCGGCGGCCCGTGTAGGCAAACTTCAGGCCGCGCTCAACGGCTTCCTGCGCTGCCTGGTAAAGCTTCGATTTTGTAAGGAAGTAACCACTGGCGCGCTTCAGAATCTTCTTGCGCCGGTCACTCCGCTTTGTGCCACGTTTTACGCGGGGCATGGGATTGTCTCCTTTTTGCGTTTGGGTTATGGCGGCTGTAGGCAGGAGGCGCGGTCACTTGGCTTGCCCATCTCTGGGCCCACCGGACGGCGCTGGAAACCTCTTCACACGCGGTATCGAACCTGAAAGCTCATCCCCTGTTTTCGGGCCCCTCTTCAGGATGCCCAGGAATGGGGGCCGCGCAACGCATTCGCGCAGGCCCGGTCAACTGGCCCCATCGGGAGCCGAAGACCTCTCAGGCGTAAGGAATCATGCGGGCTACCTTGTCATGATCCGCGTCGGAAACAATCGCGCTCTTGCCAAGCTTCCGCTTGGTTTTGGGCAGCTTCGACGTCAGGATATGGCGCGTCTTCGTGTGGTGCCGCTTGATCTTGCCGGTACCAGTCATCTTGAAGCGCTTTTTGGCTCCCGTGTGGGTCTTCAGTTTGGGCATTTTTGTCTCTTCCTGCCAACTCCGCGCTCTCGCACATTGCCGGACAGTCGTTTGAGCCACTTTGGGAACAGGGAATCCCGCGCCGCAGAGCAGCCCAAATCAGTATACCGCACGATGGATTTCTGTGCCATTGGGTTGCCCCGCGCGTCCGGCCAGCGGTACCGTTTCCGTATGAGCGTACTCAGTGTGGATTTGGCGTGCAAGAGCTGGTCGGATTTGGGCGTGGTGGTGCTGGAACAGCATGAGGGGCAGATACGTGCCGAGGTCCAGCGCTGGGCGGGCGCGGAGGCCCCGCCGGTCGTCGAGCTCGCCCTCCGCCTCAACGCCCTCGCCGAGGAGCGCGGCGCAACCGTCCTCATGCTCGACGGGCCCCAGGCCTGGAAGAGCGACGACAACGGCTACCAGCACCAGCGCGTCAGCGAGCGGGAGCTGAACACCAGCGCCAAGATGGGCCTCCCCTGCACCGTCCTGCCCGGCACCTATGAGCGCTTCGTCGGCTACTGCCTGGCGCTCTATGACGCCCTGGCCCGCCTCGGCTGGAAGCGCCTCACCACCCGCGAGCGTCCCCACGGCGCCCCCGGCAAGGTCCTGGTAGAGAGCTACCCCCACGCCGCCTGGAAGTCCCTCGGCATCAAACCCCTCCCCGCCAAGCGCAAGTGCCGTGTCAGCCACCTCGCCGAGGCCTGGGCCGCCCTCACCGAACTCCTGCCCATCACCGCAAGCCAGCCCCCCAACCACGACCAGATGCAAGCCATCGTCGGCGGCCTCCCCGGCCTGGCCCTCGAGCCCCCCCGCTCCCGCAGCCCCCAGGTCGAGTACGCCACCGGCTCCCGAATCGTAGGCCGCCCCCCACCCTGGAAGGCGGTTTCTGGCGCGAAGGCTTCATCGCCGTACCCCTCCCCCCCCCAGCGCCGCACCACCACCTGCTCCGAATAGACCGCAGAAAACTGAAGGGCATGTCCATTGGTAACGGATTCTCGTACCTGATTTTCATGGTGTGCGTTGTATGCTGGATGCAACCGATTGACAAACTTAGTTATTGACCTCCGCAGTCAATCACCGCCATATCAGTTTTTCAGGGGAATCTCAGTTGAAGCCAGCAGCACGGAAAAGCTGCTCCGGCATGGGCCGGAGTGCAGGACAACGACGTTGGTTCCGGGCGTCTGCCGGGACAGCGGCGATGATGGTGCTGATGATGCTGGGCGTGCCATCTGCGCATGCCGCAGGAAAAGCTGCCGGCGGGCAGGCTGCGGTGGTGTTGCCGGTTCTCCATGTGCACAAGGCGAGCGGACCAATCCCAATCGACGGCCGGCTCACGGATCCAGTGTGGCAGCAGGCTGAGCCGGTGGTGCTGACGCAGCAGTCCCCGCATCCGGGCGCGGAAAATCCCTACAAGACGGAAGTGCGCGTGCTGGAGTACAAGGATGCGCTGTATTTTGGATTCCGGTGCATGGACCCGAATCCCAGGGCGATTGCCACCCATACGCTGGCGCGGGATGGTTCGATGATTGGCGACGACACCGTGTCGATTGTGCTGGACAGCTTTGGCGACAAGCGGACAGGGTATTTCTTCCAGATAAACGCGGCAGCCGCGCGCGCGGATGGACTGGTGAGTGGGCCGCTGGATACGTCGTTTGAGTGGGACGGAATTTGGGACGGCAAAACCGCACGGACGGCAGATGGGTGGACGGCCGAGATTGTGATTCCGGCACAGACCCTGACCTTTGGCGCGGCGGGGGCGCGATGGGGCTTGGAGTTGGACAGGTTTATCGCGCGCGACCAGACGGAGCTTCGGTGGGCGTCGCCGCTGCTGGATGCCGACTTTTTTGACATGAGCCGGACCGGGGACTTGGTGCTGGATGAGCCGCTGAAGCAGGGTCACGGGCTGGAGATTGCGCCGTATCTGCGCGGGACGAAGGTCAGGGACTTCAGCAGAGATGCCTCAAGCTGGCTGACGGCTACCGGTGGCGAGCTGACCTGGCGGATAACGCCGCAACTGGCCGGGGTACTGACTGTGAATACCGATTTTGCAGAGACCGAAGTGGATGCGCGGCAAGTCAACTCGACGCCGTTTCCGCTGTACTACCCGGAAAAGCGTGCGTTCTTCCTGGAGGGGGCGAACCAGTACACGTTTGGGCTGGACATGGGACAGACCTTTGTGCCGTATTACAGCCGGAACGTAGGCCTGCTGGATGGGTATGACATTCCACTGTATGGGGGCCTGAAGCTGAACGGGCACGTGGGGCGGATGAGCATTGGTCTGACCGATGTGCAGACGCGGACAACGTGGGTTCCGACGATTGTGCAGCACGCGCTGGGATTGCCGAGCGCGAAGGTTGAGGGGACCAATCTGCTGGCGAGCCGGGTGGCCTTTGACGTGGATAAGCACCTGCGGTTGGGGACGATTGTGACGCATGGCGACCCGGAGGTGCTGACCAGTAATACGCTGGCGGGTGCAGATGCGGTATGGCACACGGCGAAGTTCCTGGGCAAGTACACGCTGGAGCTGGGCGGCTGGGGCGCGACGACGCAGGGGGATATGCCGCCGGGCGAGCGCGAAGGCTGGGGATACCGGTTGGATTATCCGAACGACCTGGTGGCGTGCGCGGCGGGCGAAAACCACTACGGCAATGGATTCATGCCGCTGCTGGGGTTTATTCCGCGGCCTCAGACCAACCAGTACACGGCCAATTGCAGCTACAAGCCCAGGCCCTCGCAGACGGGGCGGTTCCGGGCCTTCCGGCAGACGGGCTATGACGTGGCGCTTACGCGGGTGACCGACAACCAGGGAAACCTGGAGAGTGAAGAGATGGACGTGAACCCAATCCACTGGATATTCAACAGCGGCGACACGATTACGGCCGGAGCGATTCTGCGCCATGAGCGGCTGACGACGCCGTTTGCGATTGTTCCGTCGGTGGCGTATCCAGATGGGGAGTATAATTTTGGACGCCTGAGCATGAACTACAACACCAGCCTGAACCGGCAGTTCTGGGTGGCGGGGCAAACCTATGCGGGGCGGTACTATGGCGGAAATATGATGCACCAGAACCTGGGGTTTGGGTGGAGTCCTCTGCATGGGAGAGCTCAGCTGAATGTGTCCACAGACAACTACTTCGGGCATACCCCGCATGGGAATTTTGTTGAGAAGCTGTGGCAGTTGAACGGAGCGTTGTACTGGAGCCCCAACCTGTCAGCCTCGACATTTGTGCAGTACGACAATATTTCCTTTGACCTGAGCAGCAATACTCGGCTGCGCTGGACGATGAAGCCCGGGAACGACTTTTTTGTGATCTGGGACCGGACATGGCAGCGGAATGCGGTGGCGCCGGGGTTGAACCTGGCGCCGGCTGCGGAATCGCTCACGATGAAGCTGCAGTGGACATTCCGCCTTTAAGATTGGGGTTGTCAGCCCGGGTACAAACCCGGGCCTAACTCCAAAGCGGATTGCGCCGCGGCTACTTCGCCGCTGGGGTAAAGGCTTTCTCCAGAAAATCCAGAATGTGCTGGCGGGCGTCAAAGCCGTGCCATGGCTCCGGAACAGGCTCGCCGAAGATGCCACGCGCCAGCGGGCCGTGATCTTCGCGCGGATACGAGACGAGTTCCACGGGCACGCCGTCTTGACGGAGGGCACGATACATTTCGAGCGACTGGCCCAGCGGATCTGTGGCATCAGACTCGCCCTGCAGAAGAAGAAAGGGCGTCTTGGCCTGGGATGCGGTGGCCAGCGGGCTTTGACGCCATGCGTCGGCAAAGCTGCGCCAGGGCTTGCCGAAGTACCAGCGGTCATACCAACTGCCGCCTTCGGTGCCGTACTCGCTGAACTGGTCGATAACGGGAGCGCCGGAAATGATGGCACGGAACCGGTTCGTCTTGCCCTCGGCAAAGCCAGCCATTTCGCCGCCGTAGCTGTAGCCCATAAGGGCGAGGCGGTTGCTGTCGATGGGGAAGTTCTGGATGGCGGCATCGACGCCGGCCATTACATCGCGGAAGTCTCCGCCACCGAGATCATTCTTGTTGGCGGCGGCGAAATGGACACCGTAGGCGGAAGAGCCACGCGGATTCGGGCGGAGAATTGCGTATCCGCGACCAACCAGCAGCGCAGCCCAGGCATCGTAGCGGTCCTCCCATGCGCCGAGTGGGCCGCCGTGGACATCGACGATGAGAGGAACCTTGCCTTTGGCTGAGCCAGTCGGAAGGTAGAGGAGCCCCTCGATGGTGAGGTTGTCGGATTTCCAGCTGATGACCTGGGACTTAACGGCAGAGAGGCCAGCGGGGGCGAGCGGCGGAATGGCTACGGGCTGGCATTGGGCGGTAATCTGCGTGGCAAAACATAGGGTTTCCGGCTGATCGCTGGCCTGGGTTAGCCACAGGAAACCGGTCTGCTTCGCATTGGTGGCGATGCCGGTGAGGATTGGGGCGGGGGAGGAGAGCTCCGTAACTATTGCCTTGGCGGGGTCAATCGTGGCCAACCCGAGTCGGGTACCGTGGGCGATGGGGGCGAGGACCAAGCCGTCGGGGCGGTAGAGGAAGTCCCCGTAGCCGAGACCGCCGAGGAAGCCGCCAGTGAGACGTCGGGGGATGGCGGTGGTGAGGTCTGGCGAGAGGTCGAGAGCAAATAGGTCTTCGACACCAGGGGGCGCGTCTTCTGGAGTTTGTGCGGTGAAGACGACTTGGAGGCCGTCGGCGCGCCAGTTGAAGCTGCGAATGGTGCCGGGGAGCTTGGCGAGTTGGATTGGCTTATCGAGCGCGACCGGGGAGAGGTGCCAGGCCTGGGCAGCGGGGCCGAGGTCGCTGAGTTCGTTGGGCGGGTCGGTGACGACGAGGATGCCGTCACCAATGGGAGACCAGGTGGCCGCAACGACGTTGGGTGCGATGGAGGCGAGACGGAGGTCGCCGTCGATTGCGCCGCTGGGCTTGAGTACAGCGAGATAAAGGCGGGTGCCGTGATGCTCATGGTTCACCCAGTTGGCGTCGGCCTTGGCTTCGTGTGCTTTCTTTTCGCCGGGCGTTTCGGGGTCGGCGGCCCAGATTGCGAGGGTGCGGCCGTCCGGTGAAATGGCATATCCACTGACGGAGATGGGCAGGGGCTCGGGCTTGCTGTCGGGCTTGCCAGCGGCTTTCGGGTCGGCCGGGGGAATGGCGTTGGGCAGGCGGGAGTCGTCTACCTGGGGCAGCACCTTGAGGTCCAGGGGCATGGCTTCGCCGCCGGTCATGGGAAGGCGGAAAAGCTGAGTCTGCTCACCCCGGTGGGCAAGGAAGAAGATGGCGGAGCCGTCAGGAGCCCATTTCGCACCGCGTTCGCCGCGCTTGTCGCTCTCAGGGGAGCGGGTGAGTTGGCGGGGCTCGCCACCGGATACAGCAGAAAGCCAGAGGTGGGTCGCGCCGCCATCGGCGGTTGATTCGGTGATTGTGTATAGAACCTGGATGCCGTCAGGGGAGAGCTGAGGGTTGGAAATCGCGCCGAGATGGCGGAGATCTTCACTGGTGGGAAAATGGGCCTGAGCCGAAAGGGGGAGCGTGGCGAGAATCGGGAGGATGGCTTTAAAAACCAGGGCGGAGGCGCGGCGGCGAGCACGTGTCATTTGGGAAATATATAACGCCGTGCCTGAAAATGCGCATAACAGAAAACAGCCGCCCTGCCCAAAGGCGGAGCGGCTGCAGGACATTGAAGAGTTGTGCTACTGCTGGACGGGCGCGGCAGGAGCCGGTGCAGCCGGACGCGGCGGCTGCGGGGCCGCTGGCTGGGCCTGCTGCTTCGGCTCGGCCTTTTTGCTGGGCGCGATGATGGCGTGAAGGATGGTGCCTTCCATGCGGGGCATGAATTCGACCACACCGGCCTCGCCAATGTCTTGAATCAGACGGTTGATGATGGCATAGCCGAGTTCGCGGTGGGCCATCTGACGGCCACGGAAGCGCAGACTCGCCTTGACCTTGTCGCCATCATTGAGAAAGCGGACAGATTGGTTCTTCTTGGTCTGGTAGTCATGCTCGTCGACGGTCACCGAGAACTTGACTTCCTTCACGACGATGACCTTCTGCTTCTTGCGGGCAGCGCTTTCGCTCTTGTCTTTCTCGTAGAGGAAGCGACCGTAGTCCTGGATGCGGCAGACCGGGGGGACAGCGTTGGGCGAAACCTCAACCAGGTCGAGTCCCCGCTCCTTGGCAATACGGAGTGCCTCAAAAGGTGGGAGAATGCCGAGCTGCTCACCGTTTTCGTCGATGACGCGGATCTCGCGCGCGCGGATTCTTTCGTTGATACGGATAAATTGACGGGCCGAACGCTTATCGAATGCTATGGGTCCCCTCCGGGTGCGTATTGCCCTTCAGATGGACACACGCCTGCGCTTCCAGTATAGCATCGGTTGGATTTCGGGTCCCGGCCGCGTTCCGGGAAGAAAGCAGGTTTTGCGGAACGGGGAAGCTGTCAGGCGGCAGCGGTTGGGCTTTGGGAAAGGATTTGGAAGAGCAGTGCCGCGATAGTGAGAGGCTGCAGTTCGCGGTCAATCGCCCGGTCGGCGAGCAGGTAGATGCCGGTCAGGGCTTGGCGGACTGCGCAGCCTACCGCACAGTCAGGATGGGGGTGGTTGCGGTGCATGCGGGGACCGTCTGGCTGGGCGACAGCTTGGCGGACTGCGGCGAGTGTGAGGTGAATCGCTGGCATCGCGAGCTGCCAGCCACCCCCGCCGGCGCGGCGCGCGGTTACCAGGTTGGAGCGGCGGAGCGCGGCAAGCAGGCGGCGGACAACGACTGGATTGGTGCCCGTGGCCGTAGCCAGGTACTCCGAGGTGAGGCGATTGCCGGGCTGCTGTGCCATAAGGCACAGGAGGTGAACGGCGAGAGAGAAGCGGGAGTTCATGATTGTTGTACAGAATACGGGATGCGAGTGGGTAGGTGGCGGGATTGAATTAATTGTAACTTTTCTTGCGACGAATTGAATGCGGCCGGTATCTATGGAGATGAGGCAACAGATGCCGAGGAGATTTCACCATGAAGATTGCCATGTATGGCGCGACCGGCAATGCCGGAAGCAGGATTTTGACGGAGTTGTTGCAGCGTAGACACGAAGTGACGGCAGTTGTGCGCGACCCGGCGAAGGTGCCCGCGCAGGATGGACTGAAGGTAGTGGCGGGTGATGTGCACTCCGCCGCCGGAGTTGCGGAAAAGATCGCCGGAGCGGACGTCGTGGTGAGCGCGTACGGGCCACCGCATACGGATACAGACCAGTTGCTGGGCGTGACGGAGAACTTTCTGGCGGCAGTGAAGGCTGCCGGGGTTAGACGCTTTGTCTTCGTGGGAGGCGCGGGAAGCCTGGAAGTTGCTCCGGGGGTGACTCTGCTGGCCAGCGGACACCTGCCGGAAGCCTGGATTGCGATTGCAACCTCGCACGCAAAGGCGCAAGACCTTGCGAAGGCTTCAGATGTGAACTGGACAGTCTTCAGCCCCGCGGCGTTTTTTGAGCCGGGCGAGCGGACGGGCAAGTTCCGCCTAGGCGGAGACCAGCTGATTGTGGATTCTGCGGGCAAGAGCTGGATTTCCATGGAAGACTACGCGATTGCGCTGGTGGATGAGCTGGAGACACCGAAGTACGAGCGGGCAAGGTTCACGGCCGGTTACTAAGGCAACGAGACAGAGGAGGCCGCAGTGGAGGATATCCGCCGCGGCCTTTTTGCGTTTGTAAGGCCGGTTGGCTCAGAGGCCCTTCAGCAGACCGACCAGGCGGGCGAATGCCACACGGCGGGCCTCGGCGTTTTCCTTGCTGGCATCCGGTGCCTCGCCGGCACGCATAAATCCGTGACCCGCACCAGGGTAGATGACGGGCTCAAACCGCTTTCCCGCCGACTTCATTGCCTGCACGGTGTCTGGCACCGTTGCGGTGATGCGTGCGTCGTTGCCGGCGTAAAAGGCGTAGATGGGGGCCTGAATTTTGGGCAGGAGTGAGGCATCGGGTGCCGGGCCGTAGAACACGAAGGCAGCGTTTAGGTCGGTACGGTGCGCGGCGTACTCGAAGGTGTGGCCACCGCCCCAGCAGAATCCGATGACGGCGAGCTTGCCGTTACCGGCAGGCAAATGCTTGCCGTAGTCGGCCGCAGCGTCAAGATCGGCAGTGACCTGCGCAGGAGGGAGGGCAAAGACTGCTTTCACGACCGCGTCCGCATCCGGGAATTCGCTGGTGCCGCCACCCTTCGGGCCGGACCCGGACAGCAAATCGGGCGCAACAACGATGTAGCCGGCGGCAGCAAGCTCATCGGCCATCTCGCGGGCCCAGTCACTCAGGCCAAAAATCTCGTGAATCAGCACCAGCACGGGCGCCTTGTTGGGCACCTCCGGATAGACGACCCAGGTATTCACGGTCTGCGTGCCTACCTTGAGGGAAACCCACTCGCGGTGGCGTGGAGATTTGTCGAGAGCCTGGCGTTCCCAGTCCTGAGTGTGTGCGGGAAGCATGACGAGGAGGGCGGCGGCGAGCAGAAAGAAGGGGGCGAGGCGGGAAGTTCTCATTCCGGGGATTTTAGGCTGATGGGCGCGGCGGAGCAAGTATTGGATTGGTCAAGCGGTCTGGGCGGGGATGAAATAGCCGTTAAGAGTGTTGTCCCGGTTCAGCGCGTCGACTGTGACGGTGCCAAGCTGGTTGGCGGGCGCGGGATGGCAGAGAGTGACAGGCAGGAAGTTGTCGGTGAGTGCTGAGCCGTGGCCGAGTGCAGCTTCCGTCGGGCTGGCATTGAGGGTGACAGCGGGGAGCGATTGACCCACAAATGTAGCGCGGAAGGCACGGGCCTTGTCGCGTGCTAGGGCTTCGAGCGCGGCCATCCGCTGTCGGACGGCAAGGTGGGGAACGGGCGAGTCCTGATGAAGTTGCCAGCCCGGGGTGCCGGGGCGGGGAGAAAAGGGGAACAGATGGAGGTAGGCAATGGGAAGTGCTGCGAGCAAGTCGTGGGTCTCCCGGAATTCGGCATCCGACTCGCCGGGGAAGCCGACCATAACGTCGGCCCCCAGGCACAGTGCAGGGCCGGCGGCGGCGCGCAGTTGGGTGGCCTTTTCGGCATAGTGCCAGGGGCGGTAACGGCGGTGCATGCGACGAAGAACCGAGTCAGATCCAGATTGGAGCGGGAGATGTGCATGCCGGGCGAGTCTTGCCGTAGGACCGAATTCGGCAAGGAGCTGAATGAGGTCGGGCGTCCAGTCCATCGGCTCAATGGAGCTAACGCGGAGCCGAGGAAGCGCAGTGGTGGTCAAAATATTGCGGACAAGATCTGCGAGATTCGCCGGCTGGTCAGGTTCGGCGGCCAAATCACGCCCCCACCGGCCAAGATTGATGCCCGAAAAGACCAGTTCCCTCCCCCCAGCGGCGACAAAACCCTGCACCTGAGCGAAGATTTTTTCGGCCCCGAGGCTGCGGGAGTTGCCGCGCGTGGCCGGAATGACACAGAAAGTACAACGGTTGCTGCAGCCCTCCTGGATCTTGAGATTGGGGCGTGTCTGGTGGCCCGGCAGGATCTGGGCCTCTTCCAGGGCAGAGTGAGCGAAGGCATCGTCGGCCCAAATGGATGTGGCGGCAAGCTGGGCGGTCGGGATAACCGGCGCTGCGGCGGTCGTAGCCGTTGGCCCGGGCAGGAATTGCTGAAGAATCGAAGGCAGCAGGCCCTTGTGGCTGTTCCCCACCACGGCCGAAACCCCCGGCAGCGCAGCCACCTCCTCCGGCGCACGCTGGGCATAGCAGCCCGTCACCACAACCCGCGCCTGCAAGTTCATCCGGCGTGCCTTCCGCAAAAAAGCACGTGCGTCCCGGTCCGCCTCTGAGGTCACCGAGCACGTATTCACAACCACCAAATCTGCTTCCGCCAAAGGCGCTTCCGCCAGGCCCAACTCACGAAGACGCGCGCTCACGGACTCGCCATCAGCCCGGGCGGCGCGACATCCGAAATTTTCGACGTGAAAGCCGGTCACGATTCAAGGATAGCAACCGGGTGGATTCCGTGGCCGACTTGAAAGACAACCCTGGGTGTGAGACGGGCGGGATTTGGGTACCCATACAATAGAAGCACTGCCACGCGAGCGGCCTCTCCCTCCCAAGGACCCTGCGAATGAGCCTGACACAACATGATTCCTCGTGGCGAGGCGTGAGCGCAAGGGTCATCCCCTATGTCTTCTTCTCCTTCCTCTGCTACCTCACCATCGGGGTTCAGCTCGCCATCCTGCCCAGCTTCGTGCATCTCCGTCTGGGATACAGCACCGTCCTTGCCGGCCTCGTCATCAGCGCGGAGTACGTGGCGACAGTGCTGAGCCGTCCATGGTCCGGCTGGGTCGTGGACCGGCTTGGCGCGAAAAAAGGCGTGGTCTACGGCCTCGCGATGACGGGGGCAAGCGGCGTGCTCACCCTGGCAGCGGCCTTTCTGGTGCATACACCGTGGCTGGGGCTGGCGGTGCTGTTGGCCGGTCGGCTGATGCTTGGCGGGGCAGAGAGCCTGGTAACGACGGGCGCCACGATTTGGGGAATTGTGACCGTGGGCGCGGAAAATACGGCCACCGTAATCAGTTGGAACGGAATAAGCACCTATGGCGGGCTGGCAGTGGGTGCTCCCCTCGGGGTAGCGCTGGAAAGCGGGCTGGGCTTTTGGGCTATTGGCGTGTTTGTGATTGCGCTGGGCTTTGGCGCGCTGGCAATGGCGTTGCGGCGATCCCCGGTGCCCGTGGTTCACGGGGAAAAGCAGCCCTTCCATCACGTGCTGGGGCGGGTGGCTCCGTTCGGGGTTGGGCTGGCACTGGGCAGCGTGGGCTTTGGCGTGCTGGCCACGTTTATCACGCTGGACTTTGCCAGCCGGCATTGGACAGGCGCGGCCTTTGCCTTGTCCGCCTTTGGTGGCAGCTTTGTGTGCGCCCGGCTGGTATTTTCCAGGCTCATTAACCGTGTCGGCGGCTTCCGCGTGGGCATGGCCTGCTTTGCCGTCGAGAGCCTTGGGCTGGCAACACTGTGGCTCGCACACGCGCGGCCAGTGGCCTTTCTGGGGGCAGCGCTCACAGGCTTCGGCTTCTCGTTGGTCTTTCCCTCGCTCGGGGTAGAGGCGGTGAGGCCGGTGGCCCCGCAGGACCGCGGCACAGCCCTCGGCGCCTATGGCGTGTTTATGGATTTCTCGCTGATGGCCGTCGGGCCGGGCGCCGGGGCGGTAATCGCCGGGTATGGGTATCCGGCTATCTATCTGTGCGCCCTGGTGAGCGTGCTGGCAGCGCTGGGATTGACCGGGATACTGGCAGCGCGTGCGGGCCGTTCAGGGTAGGAATGAGCAGCAAACCTGATAGTGTTTGGGAGACATCTATGCAGTCCGAGCAGCAAAAGGCCACCCTCACAGGTGGCCTTTTGGGTTTGTTGCGGCTGCTAGAGAGCAAGCGGGTTAGCGCTTGAACTTGTCCCAGTTGACCAGGTCGCCAAGCGTCGTGGTGGAGGAGGACGAAGAGGAGGAGCTGGGAGCCTTGTAGCTCTCGACCTCGGAACGGCTGGCTTCCTCGCCTACGGCGCGGATGCTGAGACCGACCTTCTTTTCTTCCACGTTCATCTTGATGATCTTGAAGTCGTGCTCCTGGCCTTGCTCAAGGGTCAGCGTCTGGCCGTGTGCATCGACCGCTTCGGAGACATGGCAGAGGCCTTCGACGCCCTCAGCCACTTCAACGAATGCGCCGAACTGGGCAGTACGCAGAACCTTGCCGTGAACCACATCGCCCACGCGGTGCTGGGTGAAGAAGGTCTCCCACACATCAGGCTGAAGCTGCTTGACGCCGAGCGAGAGGCGGCGGTTTTCCGGCTCCACGCCCAGAACAACAGCCTTCACCTTTTCGCCCTTCTTCAGCACTTCAGAAGGATGCTTGACGCGCTTGGTCCAGCTCAGGTTGGAAACGTGAACCAGGCCGTCGATACCGTCTTCGATCTCGATGAAAGCACCGAAGTCGGTCAGGTTGCGAACGCGACCCTCGACGATGGCACCGGTCGGGTAACGATCCGACAGGTTCTCCCAGGGGTTTTCCTGGAGCTGCTTCATACCGAGCGAAATGCGCCGGTCGCTGGGATTGACGCTGATGACCACGGTCTCGACTTCGTCGCCGGGCTTGACCAGCTTCGAGGGATGCTTCATCCGCTTGGACCAGGTCATTTCGCTCACGTGGACCAGGCCTTCAATGCCCTGCTCGAGCTCGACGAACGCGCCATAGTCGGTAACGGAGAGGATGCGGCCCTGGACGTGCGCACCGATAGGGTAGCGCTCCACGGCATCAAGCCACGGATCCGGGGTGAGCTGCTTGAAGCCGAGGGATACACGCTGCTTATCCTTGTCGAACTTGAGCACCTTAACCTGGATTTCGTCAGCGACGTTGACCAGATCGCGGGGGTGCGTCAGACGGCCCCAGCTCATGTCGGTGATATGCAGCAGGCCATCGATGCCGCCCAGGTCAACGAACGCACCGTAATCGGTCAGGTTCTTGACGGTGCCGGTAAGGATGGCGCCCTCTTCAAGGTGCTCCAGCGTGAGCGAACGCTTGGCGTTCTGCTCTTCTTCGAGGATTTCCTTGCGGCTGACAACAACGTTGCCACGCTTCTTGTTGAGCTTGATAACGCGAACTTCAATCTGGGTTCCGAGATAGCCGTCCAGGTTGCGAACGGGGCGGACCTCCAGTTGGGAGCCGGGCAGGAATGCCTTGAGGCCGATGTCAACCGTCAGACCACCCTTGACGCGGCTGATCACGGTCCCGATCACCGGGGTCTTCTCGTTGGCAGCCTTCTCGATGACATCCCACACGCGCAAGCGCTGGGCCTTCTCGTAGCTCACCAGGTAGCCACCCTCGGGCTCTTCACGCTCGATGACAACATCAATGCTGTCGCCGGCGTTGAACTTGGAGACGCCCGTGTGGTCAGTAATCTGCTCAATAGGCAGAAGACCTTCCGACTTGAGACCCACGTCGATGACCGCGTGCTTTTCGGTCAACTTCAGAACCGTGCCGGTGACAATGGAGTCACCATAAGCCTCGACGGCGGCGGCTTCAGCGGCCTGCTCGCGCTCAAAGGCTTCCAGTTGCGCCGAGAAGTCCTCGAAGAGATCAGCATCGTGATCAACTTCATGTGCTTCTTCGGCGGCCGGGGCAGCGGCTTCGATGACCGGTGCTGGGGCTTCCACAACGGTTTCGGCGACGGGCGCCGGAGCCGGGGTCTCTTCCACAACGGGGGCAACGGTTTCGGTGGTTTCCGCGACTTCGGCGACTGCTGTGGGTTCAGCAACTTCGACGACAGCGACGGGTTCCGCGACTTCAACCTCAGTTGCAACTTCAGCAACTTCGGGGGTAGCGGCGGATTCGAGCGACGGCGTAGGATTCTCCGTCACTGATTCAAGTTCAGTGGTTTCAAGTTCAGTGTTCAGGGGTGTGCTCTCGGTTTCAAGATTGAGGACGTCTGCCATGACTGCCAGCTCCGGGATTCCAAAGTCGCCACAGGGTGCGTGAATTTCCTGCCGCGTTCGATGCCTCACGCGTGAGCTTTTCAGTCACAGAGGCACAGCAACCGTCGCCCGTAATTTCCCATCACAATTGTCACGAAATGATCGGGGATGTGTCGCGCATCCAGCGGGACTTACGTCGCGGAGTGCATCACAAACCCTTGAAATCTCTGGACAAGAAGCAAAGGGCCTTTGGGTCGGCCGTACCCGAATGCCGGAATCTAGGCACAAGGATATGCCTAGAGTATAGCTGCGCTGGAAAAGGAGAGTCAATGAAACTGGCGGGTCCGGCCTGATTTCACGCGGATATTCACACAGGTATGCTGCGATATTGGTGCAGTGCCGGTTGGATTCGGGAGCGAGTACCAGAATGTGGTTTTTCGGGCAAAGGTGAGCCGAGCAAGGCAGGCCCCGTATACTCGCTGGGATGGATCACCTGTGGACTCCCTGGCGATATAAGTACGTGACCACGGCCGATACGGCACTGCGGGCCGGAGTGCCGACAAAGCTCAATGCCTGGCCCGGCGAGACCGGCTGCGTCTTCTGCAACCTGATTGCCGCCGTGGACCACGCAATTGCCGGCGGCATGGATCCGGCCGAGGCCGAAAGCGCAGCCTACGTGGTACACCGCGGCAAGAGCTGCTTTGTCTGCCTCAACGCCTATCCCTATACATCAGGGCACGTCATGGTTATTCCCTACGCGCATGAGGCGAGCCTGGCCGCGCTCCCGCAGGAAACCGCCCATGAACTGATGGACCTCGGGCAACAGACCGAGCGGGTGATCATCGCGCTCTACCGGCCGCACGGGGTGAACCTCGGCATGAATCTGGGCCAGGCCGCCGGAGCCGGCGTAGCCGGTCACCTGCACCTCCACGTGCTGCCGCGATGGGTCGGGGATACCAACTTCATGACTACAATTGCCGAAACCCGCGTCCTGCCGGAAGACCTGGATACCACCTGCCGCCGCTTTCGGGAAGGGTTTCCGAAGCTGCGGGGCTAGTCAGGCCGGCTGTCCTCGGCTTCGGCCGCCAAAGCCAGCAGCGGTTGGTCCACGCCCGCAGTTTCCAGCAGCTTGGGCGATACCTGCTTGCTGGTCCGAATTCCCAGCTGCTTGAGCATCTCGGTCTGCCGCACCAGGTTGCCTGGCCCTTCTGACAGCTTGCCCATGGCGTTCTGGTAGCTCTGATCGGCGCTGCGCAGGTTCTTTCCCACCGCCTGCAGATCATCCACGAATCCGACAAACTTCTCATACAGCTTGGTGCCGCGGTCGACGATGTCGGCGACGCTTTTGGCCTGCTGCTCCTGCTGCCACAGGTTGTCAACGATGCGGATGACGAACAGAAGCGTGGTGGGCCCGACAAGCAGGATGTTCTGCTGGTAGGCATCGCGCCACAGTTCGCCGCCCTCCTGGATGGCGAGCAGGAAGGCCGGCTCGACGGGGATGAACATCACAACGAAATCGGGCGACTCAATCCCGGAGAGCTTGTGGTACTTGCGGCGCGAGAGGCCGTCGAGATGAGCGCGAACGCTGGCCAGGTGCTGCTTGAGGGCGGCTTTGCGCTGCTCGTCGGTTTCGGCATTGGCGTAATCGGTATAGGCGACCAGCGAGACCTTGGAGTCAATGACGAGATGCCGGCCGCCAGGCAGTGCGACGATGACGTCAGTGCGGGCTGCCTTGCCTCGGGTGCCATCTTCAATCGTCTCGGCGGTAAAGGTCTCCTGGAAGCTGAACTGCTGGCCCTCGCGGAGACCGGCTTTTTCGAGCAGGTCGCGGAGGATGAACTCGCCCCAGTCTCCCTGCGCTTTGGACGATCCGCGAAGGGCGGTGGAAAGATTGCGTGCCTCGGTCGCCAGTTGCTGGTTCAGGTTGCTCAGGGTGCCGACCAGTGTTTCCAGCCGGGTGACGCCGGTTTGGGAGTCCACATGGGTCTTCTCAACCCTCTCCCGGAAGTCCTTCAGCTGCGTCTTGAGCGGATCCAGCAGATTGCCCAGCTCTTTCTGGTTCGCTTCCGAAAAGGACTTTGCTTTGTCATCGAGAATCTTCCCGGCGAGAGCCTCGAACTGGTTGGCCAGCGTTTGCTTGGCCGCTTCCAGCAGGGCGAGCTTTTCGGCCAGGTTCTTGCGCTCGTTGGCGAGTGCCTCTTCAAGCTGGGTGATGCGCGATGCCTGGCGACTTTGGAGTTCGGCTGCAACCAGCAGTTGCTGGCGGGCCGTGTCGCGCTCCTGAGTGAATTCCGCTATGGCGATGCCGCGCTGCTCGGCGAGTGTGGTCGCGGCAGCGAGATGCCCGGGAAGCGCAGCGCTGGCCTCAAGACTCGCACGAAGGCGGCCAGCCTCTGCCTGCGCACCGCCGAGCTGGGCGTTGAGATTGGCCTCTGCCTGCTCACGAAGAAGCCGGGCGCTTTCCAGGGCGGCGGCAGACTCGCGGCGAGCCTGGGCGGCCGAGATCCGCATGCCGATGACGAGACCGGCAATCAGAGCGATGACGACACCAGTGAGCAAGATAAGCGAGCTTTCCACCAACGACGCCTCCGCGCATTTTCGCCAATTCTACGCCTTGGGCCTGTCGAAAACCCGAACGCACGGGAATTTTCGGGACGAATCCGAGCCGGAAGCTCGATGGTGGTCCAGCGGGTTCCAGATGGTAGGAAGTCGCTTTACAGAGGCCAGTGTGGGCCAATAGACTTGGAGATTCAGGGGCGCACGGAAAAGTGTGTCCGCATGGGGCTGTTCGCGAAGACCGGCAAATGTGGTAGCCTGCGAAGCGAAGTTGTCCCATGAATTGAATTTCAGGAATCTAGAGAAAGTTTTGAGGAGAATCCAATGGCCGTCGAAGAGAAAGTGAAGCAAATTATCGTCGAGCAGCTGCAGGTGGATGAGGCCGAAGTGACCCCCAGCGCAAGCTTCCAGGAAGACCTGGGCGCCGACTCGCTGGACGTGGTTGAGTTGGTGATGCAGTTTGAAGAGGCTTTTGACCTGGAAATTCCCGACGAAGACGCCGAGAAGATCAAGACGGTCAAGGACGCTGTCGAGTACATCGAAAAGAACGCCAAGGCGGGCAAGTAAGCCGTGCGCCGTCGCGTAGTCATTACCGGCCTGGGGCTTATCTGTGGCGTGGGCAACACGACGCAGGAGGTCTGGGACCAGTTGTGTGCCGGAGTGAGTGGTGTTGGGTCCATTACGGGCTTTGACACCACGGACTACCCGGTGACCTTTGCCGCCGAGGTGAAAAACTTCGACGTGCTGCAGTTTATCGACAAGAAAGAGTCGCGTAAGATGGGGCGGTTTATCCACCTCGCCATCGCGGCGACTCAGGAAGCGATGCAGCAGTCGGGTTTGGTCATCACACCAGAGATTGAGGAGCGCGTCGGCGTCTTCATCGGCTCCGGCATTGGCGGCTTTGAGGTAATCGAGCGGGAGCACAACAACCTGCTCGCCGGTGGACCGCGCAAGATTTCCCCGTTCTTTATTCCAGCAACCATCGTGAACATGGCCGCCGGGCACGTCAGCATCCGCTACGGTGCCAAGGGGCCCATTTCTGCCACCGCAACTGCCTGCGCCACCAGCGCAAACTCCATTGGTGATTCCTTCCGGATGATCCAGCACGGGGAAGCGGATGTGATGATTGCCGGCGGTACGGAAGCTGTGGTGACCGGGCTGACAGTGGGTGGATTCTCGGCCATGCGTGCCTTGAGCACGCGGAACGATGATCCCAAGGCTGCAAGCCGCCCGTTTGACAAGGATCGCGACGGATTTGTTCTGGGCGAGGGCGCCGGCATTCTGATTCTGGAAGAGCTGGAGTTTGCCAAGGCCCGCGGAGCAAAGATCCTCGGCGAAGTCATCGGCTACGGCATGAGCGCCGACGCCTATCACATGACCGGAATTGCCCCTGAGGGAGCCGGTGCCCAGCGCAGCATGCGCGCAGCGCTCAAGGACGCCGGAATCGCACCCGAGCAGGTCGGCTACGTCAACGCGCACGCCACCTCGACCCCTGCTGGCGACGGCAACGAGTCGCGGGCCATCGAGCTTGTCTTTGGTGAGCACGCCCTCAGCCACACCCTCAAGGTTTCCAGCACCAAATCCATGACCGGGCACCTGCTGGGTGCAGCTGGTGGCCTGGAGGCGGGCATTACCGCCATGGCTCTGCTGAACCAGAAGCTGCCACCGACCATCAACCTCGGTACGCCCGGGGAAGATTGCCGGCTCGACTATGTGCCCAACCAGTCGATTGAGCACAGCTTTGATGTGGCCCTGTCGAACTCCTTCGGCTTCGGCGGCATCAATGCCTCCCTCATCATGCGACGCTGGACGGAATAAAAGAAGAGAACCTTTGCAAAAAGCAAACGGCACGGACCATGCGGTTCGCGCCGTTTTTGTGTGTGCAGGTAAGCCTAGGAGCCAAACGCAGCGGCCCAGCCAACCTTGATCAGAGTAATCAGCACCCACCACCCGAATACTGCGGTATAGCCGGACTTGTTCTTGAGGCCAGCGACGGTCCCGAGGCCGATGGAAACCAGAACCATGGACCAGATGGTGACGGGGTCAATGGCCTGCGCAAGCTTGTAGAGGGCCGGCGCGGTTTCCGACGCTGAGAGGTAGTAGGCGACATTGGTCCCGGTGGGATTCTGGATATTGAATGTCTCGCCAAGACCAGCGAATAAGCCGAGCGCACCTATCAGCGATTGCAGGATGGTGGGTAGGGAACCGTACATAATAACGGCCAGAACAGCACCAAAGCCCGCCTTGCCGCCAAAACCAAAGTTGATGGTAAACAGCAGGACTGCAGCAATAACAACCGTATAGATGATCACGACCACAGGGGTGAGATACATGCCGTATTGCGTGGAAATGGTGATGTACTTCTTCTGGGTGGCCAGTTGGTCCGCCGGAATCTTGTCAAATTGGGCAGACATCTTGGGGCTCTGCTGAATCATGTTCTCGGTGACCTGGCTCCAGCCGACCTTGCTCTGAATCGCGAAGACAAAGATATAGCTGAAAACAATCATGATGAGAAACGGCACCCACCAACTGGTGCTGCGCTTGAAGTCCGCAAAAAGCTTGCTCGGAGCAGTGAAGGCGCTGACAACGCGTTCGACCTGGGAAAGGCCTGCTTCAGGCTGGGGCATGGGAAGCGTGGAGTCGCTCATGGGATTTCCTTTTCGAGATTTTGAAGGAATGCAACCTGCCCGCGATTGTAGCGCGGTTGGGGTGGCGGTGGGGATGAAAATGCGCAGGTCTGGTGGCTAACGGCCCTTGGGCGGCAACGGATCGGTGGTCTGCTCGGCGGTTGCCGGAGCGCCAGGCTTGCGGCGGCCCTGATCTGCCTCGGGCGCATAGGTTTTGTAGACGGAAATGTGGAAGCAGGCCTGCTTGAACTCTTCCTCGACATCGATTTTGCCCGCGTCCTGCAGGGGCAGCAGCCAGCTCCGCAGCCAGGCAATCTGGTTCTGCGTCAGCCCGTGCTTGGCGATATCAATGGTGCCGCCGGTAAGGTGCGGGCTCGCCACATCCCCCTCAGCCGCAGCTGCATTGCCGTTCACCAGGCGCAGGTGGCGCTGGTACTCGACAGTGCGCACGGCAGAGGTGACCAGCAATTGCGTACCAGGAAAATGAATGCCGTGGGCCTGGGCCATATCTGCGAGAAACCGTGCCGTCCATGGTCGGCAGTAACGGCGGTTTTCCGGAAGTTCCTGGTTGATTTGGAGCCCGGCTGAGGTTGGAACCGGAACGAGGGAGCGCTGCTGGATGCGGCTGTCGAGGTCGGCGTCATCGAGGATGCGCTCGAGACCTTCCGCATCGGCCATTTCATTCTGGTGGACTAGGGACTCGTATGAGCCGCGAAGCGGGGCGGGCATGGCTAGGTGCGCGGGGCGGAGTGTGGCAACTTCATCCTCAGCCTGGGCGTGTTGCCAGCGCGCCTTGGCTCGGGCGCGTGTACCACGCCGGCTCGTCGAGAGCTCAACTGCTGGAACCAGGCGTGCGCCATGACCTCGCCGATTGCGGAGCGTGGAGCGGGCGGCGGGTACGCTGGCTACCAGCTCAGATGCCTCCACGGTGTCGCGGTCGCCTGCCGCAGAGCGGGGGAATCTGGCCGACTTTGCCCCAGAGCGAAGTGCTTTGGCAGCGGCGCGGGTGGAGGGGGCTGGGGTCGAGGTTTCCGGGGCGTCGTCTGCCGGCTCGGCAAAGTGACGCTGGCCATTCCTCGCTGCGGCCCGGCCATGCACCGTGGCCTTCACTGGATGCGTAGCTGCGCGAGTTCCCTTGGCGGGATGCGATTTGGAGGCGGTGTTCGATTTGGAGGCGCGCACAGTCCGGGCCGCCAAACCGGATTTGGCTGGGGCCGATTTTGCGGGGGCGTGGGCCTTGACATGGGCGTGTCCGCGAGAAGGCGCGGTTTCGCTGGCGGCTGGGAGAACTGCAATCGCCAGGCCGAGGACCAACAGAGTTATGGAATTGTGGGTCACGGACCTCGTCATAGGGCGGGGTTCGTGGAGAATCGTGAGCTCCTTTAGTCTAGCCCCATCGGCAATGGGAATCGAGTGGCAAGGGTGGTGCAGCGAAGTCCGATAACAGGGCATTTGCAAAAAGACATTCGTTTGCCGAATGAGCCGCGCCGGACGTGAGTGCGGTGCGTAATAATCTTTTGGGTTTGTTTTTCGCCCCCCGGAGGAACCAGGTTTTGACTGAGAAGAGCAGCAAGCGTGTGTGGTGGCTGGTGGCATTTTTGCTGGCGGTGCAGGCAGTGATGGTGGCGGGTGTAGTGCATCGCGAATCGCTGACCTTTGACGAAGACGACCACATGTTTGCCGGCTACATGATGTGGCACACGGGAGATTACGGGCTGAACCCGGAGCATCCGCCGCTGGTAAAGTTGCTGGCCACCGTTCCACTGCTTGGGCGGAACCTCTGGGTGCCGGAGCTGAAGCCTAGGGACTTCAAGCTGGAAGCCTACCTCGACGGCCGCGATTGGCTCGCGCGGAATGACGGCGACCGCAATCAGCTCGTCTTCCAGATGCGGCTGATGGCGGGGTTGGTGGCACTGGCATTGACCCTGGTGATTTTTCTGGCAGCACGAGAGTGGTTTGGCGAAACAGCCGGAGTGATTGCGCTGATTATCGCGGTCTTTGAGCCAAACTTTCTGGGACACTCCGCCCTGGTGACGACCGATGCCGGGGTGACGCTGTTCTTCCTGGCAAGTGTCTACACCTTCTGGCGCTGGGTCGACAAGCCGAGCGTGTTGCGTCTGCTCATCGCCGGCGTCACGGCCGGGTTGTTGCTGGCGACCAAGCACTCGGGCATCCTGCTGGCACCGATGCTGATTGTGCTGGCGGTTTGGGAAGTGACCCGGGCCGAGCGCTCGCAGCGAGGGCGGACCACAGCGCGGATGGCGGGTGGGTTGGCATCGATTGTGGTGGTGGGTGTCGTGGTGCTGTGGGCCTTTTACGGCTTCCGCTATGCGGCCCGGCCCGACGGTTTGGCGCTGAGCACCTCGCTGGTGGACTATACGAAGCCGCTTAGCCCGTTCAGTGCGGGTGTTGTCCTGTGGTTCGCGAAGTGGCACCTTCTGCCAGAGTCCTACCTCATGGGCCTGACGGATGTGAAGCGGATGGCGCAGTTCTATCCCACCTTTATCTTTGGCAAAGTGTACGCTCACGGGCAGTGGTGGTACTTCCCTGCCGTGATGCTTATCAAGACGACGCTGGGGCTGATTGCGATGACCGCAGTGGGCATTTGGGCGATGGCCACCGGAAAGCTCAAGCAGACGCAGGCACTGGTCTACCTCGGCGTGCCGTCGGCAGTCTACCTCGCGGTCGCGATTGTCGCGGGCATGAATATTGGCGCGCGGCACATTTTGCCGCTGTATGCCTTCGGCGCGATTTTTGCCGGCGGCGCAATGGCGGCTATGGCAAAGCAGGGCCGTCGATGGGTCTGGGTAGCGGTAGCATTGGTGGCAGCGCATGGCATTTCGTCGATGACGAGCATGCCGAACCCCATTGCCTATGCAAATGAGGCCTGGGGCGGGTCGGGCAATACCTACAAGCTGCTCAGCGACGCCAATACAGACTGGGCTCAGCAACTCTTCCAGGTAAAATCCTGGATTGATAAGCATCCTGGCGAAGAATGCTATTTTGCCTACTTTGCCAACCCGGAGGTGGACCCGGCGGTCTACGGCATCCACTGCCACATGCTGCCGACGGCGGATACCTTCTGGATGGGCGGAGCGGAGCATGTACCCGCCAAGGTTACGGGAAACCTGCTGATCAGCGCAGGTGACCTCAGCGGGTGCGAGTGGCCGAGCTCTGGTATGAATCCATATTTGGAGCTCCAGAGCCGGGAGCCGGACGCGAAGATTGACAATGGCGTGCTGGTGTACCGGGGAACATTTGACCTGCACAAGGCTGGTGCGCTGGCCCGGGCAGAAACGGCGTTGCGCATGGGTTGGGGTGGCAAGGCTGCCGACGGCTTGCCACTGGCGCGGGAGGCGGCCGCCATGGATCCAGAAGGGGTAATGAGTCAGACGGCGCACGGAGATGCGGCGGCGGCAGCCGGGCTGAAGGACGAGGCCCGCGCGGCGTGGCAGGCCGCGCTGGCAAACGCCCATCGGCTGGAGCCCGATGCGCAGGTGAGCTACGTACCGGACCTGGAGCAGAAGCTGAACCATTTGTAGTAGATTGACGCATAACGCACCAAGGGCATCCCGCCCGGGATGCCCTTGGTGTTTGCGTTTGGAGATGCGGCTATTTACCGGGGTCTTCGTCCTTGATCTCTTCGGGCGCCAGGACGACCGCGGCTGCAACCTTGTCATCGGGCTCCAGATTCAGGAGTTTGACGCCCTGGGTGGAGCGGCCGGCAGCTCGGATGGTCTTGGTGTCAATGCGTATCATCTTGCCAAACTGGCTGATGAGCATGACCTCGGAAGTTTCATCCACGCGGAGCATATTGCGGATTTTGCCGACCTTGGGAGTAATCTTGAGGCTGACAACGCCCTGTGCCGCGCGAGCGGTGAGGCGATACTCATCGATGTCGGTGCGCTTGCCAAATCCGTTTTCCGTCACAGAGAGGATGAGGAACTTGCGCACGCCAAGTTGCTCGTCGAGCTTCTTGAGGTCGCGCAAGGCATCGCGGACTGCGGTTTCCGCGCCGCTTTCGGCAAGCCGCAGGGACTCGTCACTGGGTACGCCATTGCGGCGGGCCTCGCGAGCCTGCTGCAATACTGCACGTGTGTCAGCAAGAGCCGTACGCAGGTGAGTGAGACGGTCAGAAAGGCCAAGCGTGGCGGCCTTCTCTTCGCGTTCCCGGTCGCGGGTCGCTTCGGAATCCGTAACAGCAACGCCGATAACCTCGTCGCCTCGACGGAGCGTGATGCCCTTGTTGCCCGCGGCGCCGCGACCCATCGGACGCAAACCGGAGCCCCGTTCGGGGTTGTACTCCTCGTCAAAGCGTATGGCCATGCCCTCGCGCGTCGCCAGGAAGATGGTCTGGTAGCCGTCCGTGATGTCGGCACCAATCAGGTCGTCGTTCTTCTCAATGCCGATGGCGATGATGCCTCGTGCCATCACGTTGGAGAAGTCCTTGAGCGGCGTCTTTTTGACGATGCCCAGGCGGGTGGCGAAGAGGATGAATTTGCCTTCTTCCTCCAGGTTGCGGCAGGGCAGAATGGTGACTACCTTTTCGCCAGGCTGCAGGCTCAGGAGGCTCTGGATGCTCTTGCCCTTGCCGGCGGCGCTGACATCGGGGACTTCATAAACCTTCAGCCAGTAGACGCGGCCCGTGTTGGTGAAGCACAGCAGATAAGCGTGGGTGGAGTCGACGATGAGCTGCGCGACAATGTCTTCTTCGCGCGTCTTCATGCCGGTGCGGCCGGTGCCGCCGCGGCGCTGCTGGCGGTAGATGCTGATCGGCGTGCGCTTCAGGTAACCCTGATGGCTCACCGTTACGGCAACCTGCTCATCGGCGATAAGGTCTTCCATCTGCAGCTCGGCAGTGGCATCCACGATGATCGTGCGGCGCTTGTCACCGTACTTGTCGCGAACCTCTTCGAGCTCCTTGATGATGACCGCGCGAAGCTTGGCCTCGCTGGCGAGAATCGACTCCAGCTCGTCGATCTTGGCGCGGATTTCGCGGAGTTCATTGAGGATTTCGTCCACCGAAAGCTGCGTGAGCCGATAGAGCTGCAACTCAAGGATGGCGTCGACTTGGCGATAGGTCAGGCCACGCTCTTCATTGGAAAGCCGCTCGCGGTCCAGGTTGACGATGATTTCGACGCCCTTGCCCCAGGTGTACAGGTTTTCGCGGGCCTCGGCGCGGCTTCCGGATCCGCGAATGATGCGGATAACCGTGTCGAGATTGTCGAGGGCAATCTTGTAGCCCTCCAACACGTGCTCGCGCTCGCGCGCCTTGCGCAGCAGGAAGATGGTGCGGCGGCGAACGACATCGACGCGATGCTCGATGAAGCAGTGAATCGCCTCATCCAGAGCGAGTTCCCGGGGCGCGCCGTTGACGACCGCCAGGAAAATCATGGAGAAGCTTTCCTGCATCGAGGTGTGCTTGTAGAGCTGGTTCAGCACAATCTCCGGCTGGGCGCCGCGCTTGAGTTCGATGACAATCCGCATGCCGTCGCGATCGCTTTCGTCGCGGACGTCAGAGATTTCGTCAATAATCTTTTCGTTCACCAGCTCAGCGATGCGCTCAATGAGCTTGGACTTGTTGACCTGGTACGGGATCTCGTTGACGATGATCGCCGTCTTTTCCTTGGTCATCTGCTCGGTGTCGACCTTGGCGCGCATCAGGAAGCGGCCACGCCCCGTGCGATAGGCCTCGGCGATGTTGTTGCGGCCGAAGATGAATCCACCGGTTGGGAAATCGGGCCCCTGGACGTGCTTCAGGACGCCCTCAAGACCGGCGCGGGGGTTATTCACCAGCTCGATGGTGGCGTTGATAATCTCCGTCAGATTGTGCGGCGGAATGTTGGTGGCCATGCCGACTGCGATACCGTTCGAGCCGTTGACGATCAGCGTGGGAATGCGGGTCGGCAGCACTGTGGGCTCGTTGGTCGTTTCATCGAAGTTGGGAGACATGTCCACTGTCTCCATCTCGATGTCGGCCATCATTTCGCCGGCAATCCGCTCCATGCGGCACTCGGTGTAACGGTACGCCGCCGGCGGGTCGCCATCCACAGAGCCAAAGTTCCCCTGCCCATCCACCAGCGGATAGCGCAGGCTCCACGGCTGCGCCATGCGCACCAGCGCGTCATACACCGCCGAGTCGCCGTGGGGATGGTACTTCTTGAGACACTCGCCCACAACACCGGCGCACTTGGAGTACTTCTTGTTGTGCTGCAAACCCTCGCGGTCCATCGCGGTCAGGATGCGGCGATGGACAGGCTTCAGGCCGTCGCGGACATCCGGCAATGCGCGGCCGATGATGACCGACATCGAGTAGTCGAGATACGAACGGCGCATCTCCTCTTCGATGTTGATGGGCAGGATGGTGGAGCCGCCCTGATTCACTGCTGGCGGTGGTGTAGACCCGCCGTCAGGAGGCTGATTTGCGTCGATGGGAAGTTCGGGGTTCTGATCGTCTGCCATAGAAGTATTTCGGCACGCAAAGAAATTCAGGAGGGGCCGGTACTGGCCTGCCCAAGCTTCGCGGGCTATCTCTATTAGTTTAGGCTCTCAGGGGGATGTTGGGCAAGACGGAATTGCGGAAATAAATGTATATTTATCAGCAACTTAGAGGATTTCTTTTTGAGTCGGCTCCGGCCACATGCGCAGGGGGGCAAACGGGGAGCGGAAAAGGGGGCCTGCCTGGTCAAAATGGCGGCCGGAAACGGGTGGAGAAACATGGGAAATAGGACTAAAGAAGGCCAGGAAGCGCGAGCAGGCAGAAGACCGCCTGGAGCAGAACGATGGAGCCGGCAGCAGCAATGGCGATTCGGCCTCGGGGGTTATCGTACGCATCTGCAAAAACCCCGGCAATGAAGCTGAAGACAAACGGGAGAGCCCACAAGAGGGGCGTACCCGGGACGCCGACGGTGATCAGCATGCCCAGCACCAGTGCCGCCAGCAGCGGTGCGGTGTTGCCGAAGTAGATGGTGCGCTTCAGGGCGATGTAGAGCAGCAGTGCCGCAATCGTTGCAATTGTGAGGCCGGCATTCGAAAAAGTCGTGAAGAAGTGGCGGCCCGGCTCCAGCGAGAACGCCAGATGCGCCGCATCCGACCGAAAGACGTAGCTGAAAGCATCCGGCGAAAAGCCGTACCCGGCAAACAGCAGCAGGAACGCGCCAACCGTGGAGAGCAGCAGCACCGGAAGAACCTGGCTGCGCCGACCCTCCGCGATGTAAAGCATGAAGGCGAGGCCCAGCGCGAAGACCAGGCCGAGCGCAGCGATGTGCGAGGCAGCCACGGCGCCAAAACATGCGGTAAGCAGCAGAATGCGCGGGCGCCATTTGCGGCGCGGGCCCTGCATCGCATGGGCCACCCCGATGCAGGTGTAGATGGCCGCAAAGGTGGCCAAAGCGGTCAGGATCTCCGGATTGGGAGAGATGGAGGCACGCAGCACATCCGGCGAGAAGACGTAAAGGGCCAGCGCCGTGTACCCGCCGAGATTGCCGAACATCCGCCGCGTCACCCACCAGATGCCCGCCCCCAGCACCAGGCCCGCACCCAAAAAGGGCAGGCGCAGCAGCAGCAGGATATGGGTCATCTGATGGCGGAGCTCCCACGTGGAAGCGGTCGTATCGAGGGTCTGGACGACCTTGTCTTCGGGCTTGCGGAAATTGTCCGCAAAGCGCTCGTACGCAAGGTTGAGAGTCAGCGGCAGGCCGGCAAGCCGGTAGGCAAGCACGCCGTCATGGATGTTCCCGCAGCTGGTGTAGTAGCCGGTCAGCGGCGAGGGATGCTCCCACATTTCCCGGCCGCAGCGGGCGTACTGGTAGTCGCGGTCGCTCAGCGTTTGGCGGTTGGTGAGCCACAGGCCCTGTGCAAGGAACAGCAAAAGCAGGCCGGCGGCGATGCGCTGGGGCAGGCTGAAGCGGAAGCGGCGGATGGCAGCAAAGGAAAGGCGCATGCGGGCGTTGGGTGTCCAGACTCCAGTGTACCGGAGGGGATGGCGGGGTCGGATTTGGGAGATTCCCGGGAATCAGTTAATCGCTTTACGCTGAAGGCGCCAGACAGGTACACTGGCGCGGCCATGATGAATCGACGCCAGTTTGTTGCCAATACCCTCCTGACCTCGGCCGCCTTTGCTCTGCCGGGGATGAGCTTTGCCGAAGCCGACTCGGCGACCTACCGCAACCCCATCATGGGTGGCGACCATCCGGATGGAAGTCCGATCCGGGTGGGGGATGACTTTTATCTGACCCACTCCAGCTTCGACTACGCGCCGGGCCTCATCGTCTACCACTCCCGCGACCTCGTGAACTGGAAGCCAGCCGCCACCGCCCTGCCCGGCTTCATCGGCAGCGTCTATGCCCCCTACCTGTGCGAGCACCAGGGGCAGTTCTACATCTACTTCCCTGCTGCCAACCGGCTGCGTGTCACCCATGCGCCCCACCCCACCGGCCCCTGGAGCGAGCCGGTCGACCTCGGCATCTTTGCCATTGACCCTTGCCACATCGCCGACAATGGCCGCCGCTTCCTCTACATGGCCGGCGGGCAAATGGCCGAGCTCACCGCCGACGGCCTCGGCGTCAAGGTGCCACCCAAAGTCGTTCTGACGCCCTGGCCCGTCCCAGCCAGCATCCGCATGGAGTGCACCTGCCTCGAAGCGCCAAAGATCTTCAGGCGCGGCGACTACTTCTACCTCACTGTTGCCGAAGGCGGCACCGCCGGGCCCGCCACCAGCCACATGGTCCTCTCCGCCCGCAGCAAAAGCGCCGAAGGCCCGTGGGAGTGGTCCCCCCTGAACCCAATCGTGCACACCACCGACCGCCACGCCCGCTGGATGAGCACCGGCCACGGGCGTCTCGTGGACACCCCCGAGGGCCGCTGGTACATGACCCTGCACAGCTACGAAAACGGCTACCGCACCCTCGGTCGCCAGCTCCTGCTCCTCCCCGTCGAGTGGACCACCGACGGCTGGTACCGCATCCCCGTTGGCGTCGAGGCAGACCAGGCCCTGCCCATGCCCATCCCCGGCACCCACCAGGATCCCTTTGCCGACCCCTCCGACGACTTCCGCGGCCCCGGTCTCGACCTGAAATGGGGATTCTGGCACGAATACGACCCCAGCCGCTTCCACGTGGGAGACGGCAAACTCGTCCTCGCCGCCAAAGGCAAGTCCCTCGAAGACTCCCCTGCCCTCACCACCGCCGTCGGCGGGCACAGCTACACCCTCGAAGTCGATATCGAAGTCGAGCCCGGCTGCGAAGCTGGCCTCCTGCTCTTCTACGACCCCGCCCACGCCACCGGCATCCTCCTCGGCCCCGACGGCATCGGCGTCCGCCTCGGCAACGGCTACGTCCCCGAGCGCCTCGCCAAAGCCACCCGCGCCACCCTCCGCATCGTCAACGACGACCAGGAAGTCGACTTCCACTACCGCCTTCCCGGCGGAGAGTGGACCCGCTGCCCCAGCTCCGCCGAGGTCTCCGGGATGCAGCACAACGTGCTCGGCGCATTCCTCGACCTCCGCCCCGCCCTCTTCGCCACCGGCTCCGGCCACGCCACCTTCCGCGCCTTCCGCTATCGGGAGGGCGCTTCATAGGACCAGAGGCACACCGGGTATCCGGGGCGGCATTGCCTCATCCATCCGCACCCGATAGACTTCCACTCAGGATGCCACGCGAAGGAAAAGAGAACCCCGAACGGCTGGTCAGCGCGGCGCGCGCCGGCGAGGAAGACGGCTTTGAGCTGAAGCTCCGGCCCAAGTGGCTGCGCGAGTTCATCGGCCAGCCCAAAGCGAAGGAGCAGCTCGCCATCGCCCTCGAAGCCGCCAAAAGCCGCGGCGAGGCGCTGGACCACGTCCTGCTCAGCGGCCCCCCTGGCCTCGGCAAAACCACCCTCGCCTCCATCATCGCCAACGAGCTGGACGTGGCCTTCCAGCAGACCAGCGGCCCCACGCTCCAAATCCAGGGCGACCTCACCGCTATCCTCACCAACCTCCGCGAGCGCCAGGTCCTCTTCCTCGACGAAATCCACCGCATGCAGCCGCTGCTGGAAGAGAAGATGTACACCGCTCTTGAAGACCTGCAGCTCGACATCATCATCGGCCAGGGCCCGGCGGCGCGGACGCACGTCATGGAGATCCGCCCCTTCACCTTTGTCGCCGCCACCACCCGCCCCGGCCTGCTCTCCAGCCCCCTCCGCGCCCGCTTCGGCATCCTCCTTCGCCTGGAGTACTACAACGAGGACGACCTGCACGTCATCGTCAAGCGCTCCGCCGAGGTCATGGGCGTGCCCGTCGACGAGGACGGCGCCGCCGAAATCGCCCTGCGCTCCCGCGGCACACCGCGCATCGCCAACCGCCTGCTGCGCCGTGTGCGCGACTATGCGCAGGTGCGGGGAAATGGCGAGGTGGACCGCAAGACAGCCAACGCAGCGCTGAGCATGCTGGAAGTGGACGCCCACGGCTTTGACGAAATGGACCGCCGACTGCTGATGACCATCATCCAGAAATACGATGGCGGCCCGGTCGGCCTCGGCACGCTCGCCGCCACCCTGAGCGAGGATGTGGACGCGCTGGAAGAGGTATATGAGCCCTTCCTGCTGCAGCACGGCTTCCTGGACCGCACTCCGCGAGGGCGAGTGGCAACGCGCCTGGCGTATGAGCACTTTGGGATTACGATGCCGCATCGGCAGACGCCGCTTTTCTGACAATCAGTTTCTCAAGAAGAGATTGCGATGGCTTTGACGGAATCCACCGGGTTTCAGGCTCGCCTCTGCCGGGAAAAAGGGGGGGCGGGGGTGTTTTTTGCGGGGAAACCCCTCCTATGTTGTTGATGCTGAATGTTTTGCGGGTTGGTTACCTGGGCGTTTTTGCGCGTTTTCGCGCACTTTTTTGCGTCTTTTTGCGCATTTCACGCGGGGGTCGGGGGGGGACTGAGGGACCAGGGACTCGGCAATTTTTCGAATGGCTTCGTGCATGAAATTGGTCCTCTGGACGACTGCCTCTATTGTGCGCTTTTGGGGAAGAATGACCTGCAAGGCCGGCCAGGCTTTTTTGCGGTGTATGTGGTTTGCTTTGTTGGACTTTGAGATAGGACAGAGATTGGGGGGCTTGACAACAAAAGAGGGGCAGGGAGCGGAGCCAGCGGGGTTAGCGGAGTCGGGGATCGAGCTGCACTCGATGGGGGTGTGAGGTGGTGAGGGATGTGGAGTTGGTCTGTTCCCGGCGGGAACTCCCTGGGATAGTGGCCTTTGATGAGTGATTTGGGCTGTTACCGTAAACCAAGAAACCTGCGGAAGCTGATTAGCGGAGCCTTGGCGACTTTCGAGGACCTATCCTTTCGGAATCCTACTGTATGGCCCTTGGATTGTCTTGGTCGAAATCATGTTCACTACGTGTGAAATGCGACGTCGACAGTGAGCTACTTTAAGCCTAAGAACCCACAATGCGCATGATGTTGGCAGGTGGGCGTCCTGCGCGCAACTCCGCAGCCATGAATTGCATGTACGGATCGATGTAATGGAAAAAGTGCTTGTAGCCGGCACAGAGATAGTTCAGTCCATTTTCACCGTCAGGCGTTTTGAGGAACCGGTGCCTCGGGCACTCCCCGTTGCATGCAAATCGGACGTCGCATTCGCGGCACATGCGCGGGAGGGTCTTTAGCTTGCCAAGGCCGAAATCCTTCTGCTGTTGCGAACTCGCCATCTGCTCAAGACCGGCCTCCATCACATTTCCCAGCTTGTTTTCCGGGTAAACGAAATGATCGCAAGAATAGAGGTCTCCTGTGTGCTCGATCGCAAGCGCCGAACCGCATGTCTTGCGAAAAACGCACAGGCTCGAATCCATCCCGAACCAACTCTCCAGCGCCACGTCGAAAAGTTGAACGAAGGTACGGCCGACATCTTGCTTCACCCACTCATCGAAGATTCTGGCCAGGAACTTCCCGAAAGCTAGCGGCTCCACCGACCAGTCCGTCACTTCAGCCGGGAGATCCGACGAGGGCTGAATCAGCACCAAGCCATCGGCACCGGGCTGTGCGGCGGTCCGCTCCACAACTGGAATGAACTGCATGAAGCCACTTCCAATTTCTTTCAGGAACCTATAGACCTCAAGCGGATATTGTGAGTTGTGACGGTTCACAACAGTCAGAGTATTGAAGTCGACGTTGTATTCCTTGAGCTTTTCGATCCCGCGCGTCACGCGGTCAAACGTAGGCGCATTGCCTTTGTCGACCCGATAGCGATCGTGTATTGCCGCCGGGCCGTCTATCGAAACGCCAACCAGAAACTTCTGCTCTGCCAGGAACTCAGCCCAATCGTTATCGATCAGAGTGCCGTTGGTTTGCAGCGCGTTGTGAATGGATTTCCCTTGAGCATGCCTTTGCTCGAGCGCGATGACGTTGCGAAAGAAATCCGTACCCAACAGAGTCGGCTCTCCTCCCTGCCAGGCAAAGTGAACCTCATCGGCCGACTGTGCCGCAATGTACTGCTGGATGTAACGCTCCAGCACCTCAGGCGGCATCGCCCAACGACTGGTATTCGGATAGAGGCTCTCCTTTTCCAGGTAGAAGCAGTATTTGCAATCGAGATTGCAGATAGGCCCAATCGGCTTGGTCATGATGTGGAAACCGGCAGCCGGCATGAGCACCCTCGCTGAACTCACATGATACAGAGCCTTGCCCTCCAACAGCCAGGACCCGCTATTTCTTGACCCGGTTCATTGAGTGGAGTATAAACTGGGTGTCACGCCTGCCCGATCAGGAATAGATTGCAAGGAAGACTCTTTCTAGCTATGGGCCGCACAGTACAGAAAGCTTGCCATGGAAACGCGCAGAACAGTCCTGAAGTACTTGACGGGCGCCGTAGGCGCATCCGCCTGCGGGCTTGATGCCCTGGAGTCGTTTGCACAGAATCTGAACGGATCTAGCGAAAAGCCGAACATCGTCTGCATCGTGGGCGAGGGGCTGCGCTGGGACGAGCTTTCCTCCACAGGCAACAAGCTGATTCAGACGCCCAATCTCGACCGCATCGGGCGCGAGGGCTGCACATTCAACAATTCATTCGTGGTCAACGCGCTCTGTCTGCCGTCGCGCGCAACTATGTTGACGGGCATGTACTCGCACACGACCGGCGCCGTTTCCAATGTGCAGGGCAAGATTCCGGAACGCTTCCCACTGGTCTCGGACATGCTACAAAAGGGCGGATATGAGACCGCGTTCCTGGGTAAGTCGCACATTGAAGGTGCGCTGATGGACCACTATTGGGATTATTACTTCGGGTTTGTCGGACAGGCCGATTACTACCGGCCGAAGATCACCGAGGGCGTCCGCGGCAAATACGGGCCCGCCAAGCTCTATGTGGGCGAGTATGTTGATACCCTGCTGACGCGCAAGGCCGTCGAGTGGCTCAAGCAGGAGCGCACCAAACCGTTTTGCCTGTTCTTGTGGTTCTATGCGCCGCACGCGCCATTTTATCGGCCAAAGGATCTGGTCAACGACTTGAATGGTGTGCCGATTCCCAAGCCGAAGACCTTTGGCGAAGACCAGAAAGGCTATCCTGGAAAACCGCGCGCCGTGGCCGATGCTGACAACAAGATCGGCTACTCAGAGGTCTTCAGCGACGATCCGAGATCTCTGGAAGAGCTAGTGAAGGATCACTACGCTGGCGTCGAGGATAACGACCGCAACATGGGGGCGATCTGGCAGGAACTGGAGCGGCAGAAGATCGCCGGAAACACCGCGGTGCTGCTCAGTTCCGATCATGGATTCTTTCTGGGTGAGCACCACCTCTACGACAAGAGGCTGATGTATGAGCCGTCGATCCGCGTTCCTATGATGATCCGCTATCCGGGCAAGGTGAAGGCTGGGGCGAAATCAAATGAGATGGTGCTTAACCTCGATATGGCGCCAACACTCCTGGAGATTGCGGGGCTGGCCGTGCCCGGCGAACTGCAGGGAAAGAGTATGCTGCCCCTTGCTGAGGGCAAGGCCAATGTCGAGTGGCGGAAAGACTGGCTCTACGAGTACTACGAGTACCCTGGCTTCGAAAACGTGCGGCCCTGCCGCGGCGTGCGAACAGACCGCTACAAGCTGATTCACTTTATCATCGAGCCACAGGAGTTTGAACTCTACGATTTACACAAAGATCCGGACGAGATGAACAACCTCTACGGTAAGGCAGGATATGAGGAGTTGTCGGCGCATCTCAGGGAGAGGCTTGCTGCGCTGAGGGCCGAGACAAACGACACGTTTGAATACAAACCGAGTGGTTTCCCGGCACACATGGACCTGGGAACACTCTCCGAATCGAGCTTGGCCCCGCGAGCAAAGGAGTGATTTCGCAATTGAATTGCGTCGGTCGTGGAAGGACATTTCGAGTAATAATCCGAGCAGTTCCGACCAGCGTTTGCATCTGTCGGGACTGCTCAGGTAGTCAGGTGTTGTGTTGATTCTCGGGTGTTGCCGGGGGGTGTGGCGTGGAATTGGGTTGAACACAATCAGCAAGTTAGCTGCGGCTTCGCCGCGATAGCGGGTTAGCGGGTTAGCGGTATTGCGCCGGTGCGGTTCCTTTGCGTCGTAACTGGCCGGGCGGCTCAAGATGACTGGCGGTTGTTGGGTTTGGGAAATGCAAAGGCAAGAGCAAAGGAAGAAGCAGATTCCCTGCGGGAATGACAAACAGAAAAGCAAGGGCAAAGGCAAAGACAGAAGCAGATTCCCTGCGGGAATGACAACAAGAAAAGCAAAGGCCAGAGCGAAAGCAAAGCCAAGGGCAAAATCAAAGCCGGAACCCTGGTTGGGCTACCGGCTTTTTGTTGGTCGAAATTGGGTGATGGTTACAGTGGCAGCGTCTTGAGGTAGTCGCGGAATTTGGCGCCGAAGTCGTCGCGTTTGAGGGCGAACTCCACGGTGGCCTGCAACATGCCGAATTTGTCGCCGGCGTCGAAGCGTTTGCCGTCGAAGGTGTAGCCGAAAACCTGCTCGTGGTTGAGCAGGGCGAGGATGCCGTCGGTGAGCTGAATTTCTCCGCCCTGGCCGGGGGTGGTTTGTTCGAGAAGTTCGAAGACGCGGGGAGTGAGGACGTAGCGGCCGATGATGGCCTGTTTGGAGGGCGCGACTTCGAACTTGGGCTTTTCGACCATGCCTGTGCAGTTGTAGATGCGCGGGTTGGTCGGATCCTGCGAGCCGGCGAGGACGCCGTAGGCGCTGATGCTCGGCCCTTCGATGGTCATGGTGGCCAGCACCGAGCCGCCGCGCTGGTTGTACACATCCATCATCTGGCCGATGCAGGGGGTTTCCGCGTCGATGACGTCGTCGGGCAGCAGGACGGCGAAGGGCTCCTTGCCGACCAACTGCTTGGCGCACAGCACGGCATGGCCCAGCCCCAGCGGCTCCTTCTGGCGAACGTAGCTGATGCGGGCCATGGAGGAGATTTTGCGGGAGATTTCCAGCAGCTCTTTCTTGCCCTTGCGCTCCAGCGTGGCATCGAGCTCGTAGCTGATGTCGAAGTGGTCTTCCATGGCGCCCTTGCCGCGCCCGGTGACGAAGATGATGTGCTCAATGCCGGCCTCGATGGCCTCTTCCACGCCGTACTGGATGATGGGCTTGTCTACGAGCGAGAGCATTTCCTTGGGGATGACTTTGGTGGCGGGCAGGAAGCGTGTGCCGAGACCTCCGGCGGGGAATACTGCGGTGCGGACTTTCTGGGACATGGGGGGGAATCCTTTCCGGAGCGATGCCTTGGCAGAGAAGCGGGGTAACCGGGAGCAAATCTGCCTCGGTAACAAGTTACGTTACCGAGGCAGTAGTTTCCAATGACGCTAAAGCAGCATTTTTTGCGGATGGCTGCTTACAGCGCCGGGGAATCGTCGCCAAGCAGCGTGGCGCGGACGATTTTGATGGGCGGGAAGCCCTGGCGGAGGAAGTCGTCGTGGAACTTCTGGAGCGAGAAGGCGGCACCCTGCTTTTTGCGGAGGTCGTCGCGGAGCTTGAGAATCTCCAGCTTGCCCAGCGTGTAGTAGAGATACGTCGGGTCGTTCGTCCCCCGCTTGGTCTCAACGATGGCGGTCTCGTGCGACTGGTAGCCTTCCTTCTCAAAGAAGGCGATGGCCTGGTCCATGGTCATGGAGCCGGTGTGCATCTGGATACCGACGAGGAAGCGGGCGTTGCGGAGCAGCGCATCCTGCAGCTGGCCGAGGCGGAGGAACTTGGATTCGCGCTCGTTGGCAGCGCCCGCACCGGGCTGCCCGTAGCCCTCATCCAGCATCATCTGCTCGCAATAGTGGGCCCAGCCTTCGGCGTTGGAGGCGGCGCCGAGCAACTTGCGGACGCGGCTGGGGCCCTGCGGAACCCAGAGGAACTGGATGTAGTGGCCAGGATAGGCCTCGTGGACGGCGGTGCTGATGACGGTGCCGACGTTGAAGGAGTGCATGAAGCTCTCGACCTGGTCGGGGGTCATGGAAGGGTCGGGAAGTGTGACGTTGAAATAGGCCTCAGTGGCGTGGGTTTCAAAGGGGCCCGGGGTATCCATGGAGGCGAAGGTGGTGGCGCGCATGAAGGGCGGGGTTTCTTCGAGGATGGGGCGCACGTCGGTGGGGATGGTGACGATGTGGTGCTGCTGGATGAAGCTGATGAGGCCGTCGAAGGTGGCACGGAAGGCGGCGAGAAGCTTGTCGGGCGCGGGGTGGTTCTGGCCGAGCTCTTCGAGGACGGCGCGGGGGTCCTTGTTGGGCTCGAGCTCGCGGGCGATGCGGTTGAACTCGGCCTGGTTTTTGGCGATGTTGGCACGGCCGATGGCGGTCAGCTGGTCGAGCGGGGTATCGACCATTTCGTCGTAGGAGAGCTTTTTGCGGAAGGTGTCGGCGCCGATGCGGAAGTCGCCGTTGGAGCGGGGGAGCAGGTCGGATTTCAGCCAGGCCTGGTAGTCGTTGAGGGCGGCGATGACGGCTGCATTGGTGGTGGCGAAGTCCTGGAGGAGGGCGGCGTCTTTGGCGTCAACAAAGGCGAGGGGGACGTCGTGCTGGAAGAAAGCGACGATTCCGGGGAGTTGCTCGATGGCGATTTCGGTGTAGACCCTGGGCGGGTTGACGAGGTTTTTGCGGGCATCCAGCAGCAGCGCGGGCATCTGGCGTTCGCGGGCGATGAGGGATCGGAGGCGGTCATCGGGCGAGGCGAACTTGCGCTCCATCAGGGAGAAGGCGGCGTTGGAGATGGCGCCGGAGTAGTTGTCAGGATTCTTCTGCCAGGAGCGGATGACCTCAAGGGAGAGCAGGGTGGAGCGGATGTTGCCGAGGACCAGCTCGCGGTCGGCGCGATTGACGGGGTTGAGACCGGCGGCGGGGATGGCCACGATGCGCTGCTCAAACTGGTGCAGGGCGGCGATTTCCGCGTCGATGCTGGCGCGGGAGTAGGAATCCAACTGGGCATCGTACTGGTGGTAGCCGGTCAGCGTTGCGCCGGTGGGGTTGTAGGGCAAGTAGAGCTGGTCGAAGTAGGCGTCGGATGCAGCGAGAAAAGCTGCATTGGCGTCGGCTGGCTGGGCGGGGGCCTGGGCGGGTGTTTGAGCGGGCATGAGGGCGGCTCCGAGTAGCAGGGTGGTCAGGCGAAGGGCGAGGGTTTTCATCAGGGCTCCTAAGGGGAATTGGGGTCAGGCGACTTGTGCGGGGACGGGGTCGGCCTGGATGGCTTCCAGCAGGGTTACAGCTTCAGTGAGGACGGTGATGGGGTCGCCTGCGCTCAGCGGGAACTTGAGCACGCCCTGGGGAGTGAACTGGGCTCCCTTGCGGGCGTTGCGGGCGACCAGTTTCATCAGGCGGCCGGGATCGACAGAGGCGGTCTCGGTGAACTTGAGGTGGAGCAGGTCGCGCTTGCGGTCGAGTTGGGAGACGCCGATGCGCTCGCAGATCATGCGCACGAGGGAGGCGCGAAGGAGATGCTCCGTGTGCTCCGGCAGCGGACCGTAGCGGTCTTCCAGCTCGGCGCGGACGTCGGCAAGGGCGGTGTCGGAGTTGGCGCCGGCAATCTTCTTGTAGAGGCGCAGGCGCTGGTTTTCTTCGGGGACGTAGTTCTCTTCAATGCGTAGGGCGATGCCGAGGTTGAGCTGGGCGGCGGGGCGCTCTTCAGTATTTTCGCCCTTCAGCTCGCGGACTGCGTGCTCCAGCATCGTCGTGTACATCTCAAAACCGACAGCCTCGATGTGACCGCTCTGCTCGCCGCCGAGCATGTTGCCCGCGCCGCGGAGTTCCAGGTCGAGCGCGGCGATTTTGAAGCCTGCGCCGAGATCAGAGAATTCCTTGAGGGCGGCGAGGCGGCGGCGGGCAATGTCAGTGAGTTCGCGCTCGGGCGGGATAAGGAGATAGGCGTAGGCGCGGCGGTTGGAGCGGCCGACGCGGCCGCGAAGCTGATACAGCTCTGACAACCCATGCCGGTCCGCGCGGTTGATCAAAATCGTGTTGGCCCGCGAAATATCCAAACCATTCTCAATAATCGATGTCGCCACCAGCACGTCGTACTCGCCGTTCACAAAGGCCAGCATCACACGCTCCAGCTCAGCCTCGCCCATTTGCCCGTGGCCGACGACGACGCGGGCGGCGGGGACGAGCTCGTGGATTTTGGCGGCGAGCTCGTAGATGCTTTCCACGCGATTGTGTACAAAGTACACCTGCCCGCCACGCTCCATTTCCAGCTCAATGGCAGAGCGGACCAGCTTTTCGTCGAATTTGGCGACGACGGTCTGGATGGCCATGCGGTCTTTCGGCGGCGTCTCAATCACGCTCATATCCCGCAGCCCGATCAGCGACATATGCAGCGTGCGCGGAATCGGCGTGGCAGACATGGAGAGCACATCAATCGCGCGCCGCATCTGCTTCAGCTTTTCCTTGTGGCGGACCCCGAAGCGCTGCTCCTCGTCGATGACGAGCAGGCCGAGGTCGAGGAACTTGATGTCCTGCGAAATCAGCCGATGCGTCCCCACCAGAATGTCAATCTTCCCGGCTTCCAGTCGCTCCAGAATCGCCTTCTGCTCCTTCGGCGTGCGGAAGCGGGAGATCATCTCCACGTTAATCGGGAACTGGCTGAAGCGCCGCTTGAAGGTCTCAAAGTGCTGGAAAGCGAGAATCGTCGTCGGCGTCAGAACCGCCACCTGCTTGCCGTCCTGCACAGCCTTGAAGGCGGCACGCATGGCCACTTCCGTCTTGCCATAGCCAACGTCGCCGCACAGCAGCCGGTCCATCGGCCGGTCGGATTCCATATCGCGCTTGATGTCGGCAATCGCGTTCAGTTGGTCGTCAGTTTCGGTGTAGTCGAAGGACTCTTCAAACTCAAGCTGGAACTCGTTATCGACGGTGAAGCTGTGCCCCTTGGCGGCGTGGCGCTCGGCGTAGAGCTTCAGCAGCTCGTCGGCCATGTCTTCCATGGCCTTTTTCACGCGGGCCTTGGTTTTGGCCCACTGCTGGGAGCCGAGCTTGTTGAGGACGGGCGCAGGGCCGGAATCCGTAGAGCGGTATTTCTGGATAAGGTCCAGCCGGGTCAGCGGCACATACAACCGCGCGGAGTCAGCAAACTCCAGAATCATGAACTCGACCGTGACGCCGTCCTGCTCAATCTCCTTGAGGCCGACGTAGCGGCCGATGCCGTGCTCGACGTGGACGACGTAGTCGCCAATCGCCAGGTCGCGGAAGTCCGAAACAAATGCCGCGGTTTTGGACTTGCGCGGCTCCATGCGGGCGGTGATGTCGGCCTCGTCGTTGAGGTCGTTTGCGCCAAAAAGCAGGAAGTTCGCCTCGGGAATGCTGACGCCTGCGGCCAGTTGCGCGCGCACAATAATCGGCACACGGACGCTGCCCGAGAGATGGCTCGACTCGTCATAAAGATTTTCGCTTCCCGCGTGGTGGTTGCGGCTGCCCAGCCGGTAGGGCAACTGGTACTCGCGCAGCACGGTGGCCAGGCGCTCCACCTCAGCCTGATTCGGCGCGGCCAGCAGGATGCGCTGGTCCTGTGCTACAAGATTCCGAATCTGCTCAATAAACGCCGGGATGGACCCATGGAAGCGCAGGGTGGGCCGCGTGGCAAACTCAATCTCGCCCATGGTCAGGTCGTCGTCAATCACATCCACCGCGCCCAACTGGTCAAGGTCCAGCCCCGGATGCGAGGCCAGCATCGCCTGCAGCAGTTCCGGGCGGATGTAGATATCTTCCGGCGTCACCAGCGAGCCAATCGCAGACCGGTCGTAGCGCTGCTGCACCTTGTTCCACCAGCGGTCGATCTGGTTGCGGACCATGCCCGGCTCCTCTACAAACAGCGAGCACTTCGGCAGCAGCTTCAGCAGGTAAGTTTCAGCCCCGGCGACGGCAGAGAAGAACTCCCAGCCGGGGAAGATGGTTGCGCCCTGGTCGGCGGCGAGATCGGCAAGGTCATCGCCGCCGTCCTCTTCCAGCGATTGCCGGCTCAGCCGCGCATGGATGGCGGCCAGCATCTTCCCCGTCGCCGGAGTTTCCGTCAGCGGCAGCAGCAGTGCTTCGTCCAGGCCAGAGCTGGAGCGCTGGGTTTCGGGATCGAACTTCCGCATCGACTCAATCTCGTCGCCGAAGAAGTCGATGCGGATGGGACGATCCGCTTCAGGCGAATACACATCCAGAATGCCGCCGCGCCTTGCAAACTGCCCCGGCATCTCCACCAGATCCACCTGCGTGTAGCCCACGCTCGCCAAGTGGTCCACCAGCATCCCCACATCCACCTCTTCCCCAACCTCCAGCCGCAGCGCGAGGCCGGCGTAGTGGTTGCGCGGGAACAGCCGCAGCGCCACCGACTCCACCGGCACAACCAGAATGCTGATGGCCCCCGAAACAAACTTCCACAGCGCAGCAGCCCGCTGCTCCTGGATATCCGGATGCGGGGACAGGTTCTCAAAGGGCAGAACGTCGTGAGCGGGCAGGCGCATCACGCGTTTGGGGTCAATCGCCCCGGTCAGGTCGCAGCCCGCGCGCAGGGCCAGCTCCAAGGCCTCCGCAGCCTTGTTGTCGGGCACGACAACAATGACGGGCTCTTTGGCGGCGCGGGCGAAGAGTGGGATGTAGATGGCGCGCGCGGTGACGGTGAGCCCGGAGACACGACGTCGCCCCGTAGCCAGCGCAAGGTGGCGGCGTACGCGATCGAATGCGGAGGATTGCTCCAGCTCCGCGAGGACTTCGCGGACGAACGGGAGGATCATAACTGCCCCCAGTTTACCAGTGTGGGGGTGGGGTATCCCGCTGCGTGGGAGGGGGATTCGACTCAGTTTCCCGAAAGGCTTAAAGTGGTGTTTCGCCCCCGGAGTGGCAGGGGCATGGAGGCAACGGTGAAAGCGCTTGTGAAGAGCCGGGCTGAAAAAGGACTTTGGCTGGAAGAGATTTCGGTGCCGGAGTACGGCATAAACGACGTGCTGATCAAGGTGCGGTATGCCGGCATCTGCGGGACGGATGTGCATATCTATCAATGGGATGACTGGGCGCAGAAGACCATCCATGTGCCCATGGCCATCGGCCACGAATTTGTCGGCGAAGTGGTCGCGGTGGGGTCGAATGTGAACGACTTCTTCCCCGGCGACATCGTCAGCGGTGAAGGCCACGTCGTCTGCGGACGCTGCCGCAACTGCATGGCCGGCCGCCGTCACCTCTGCTCCAAAACCATGGGCGTCGGCGTCAACCGCGCCGGAGCCTTCGCCGAGTTCATCAGCCTGCCCATGACCAACATCTGGCGTCACCACCCCGGCATTGACCAGCGCGTGGCCGCCATTTTTGACCCGTTCGGGAACGCGGTACACACGGCGCTGAGCTTCCCGGTGCTGGGCGAAGACGTGCTCATCACCGGCGCAGGCCCCATCGGCATCATGGCCATTCCGGTCGTCAAGCACGCCGGCGCGCGCCACGTCGTCATTACGGACATGAATCCCTACCGGCTCTCGCTCGCCCGCAAAATGGGCGCGACGCTGGCCATCAACCCGGCAGAGACCTCCCTGGCCGAGGTGCAGAAGCAACTGCACATGTCCGAAGGCTTTGATGTCGGGCTGGAGATGAGCGGCAACCCCGTCGCGCTGAAGGACATGATTTCGAGCATGAGCCACGGCGGCAAGATTGCCCTGCTGGGGATTCCGTCAAAGGAAATGCCCATGGACTGGAAGCAGGTCATCTTCAACATGATCACCATCAAGGGCATCTACGGCCGCGAGATGTACGAGACCTGGTACAAGATGTCCGTGATGATCGACTCCGGCCTCGATATCTCGCCGGTGATCACACACGAGTACCCCCTGGCCGACTTCGAGCAGGGCTTTGCCGCCATGATCTCCGGGCAGACGGGCAAGGTTGTGCTGGATTTGACGACGCTTTAGCTGCCGGAAGAGAAATTGCGAGGAGTTTGCCATGTACGGGGCGTATCAGAAGCATTTAGAGCTGAAGCTGGCGGAGATTGAGGCGGCCGGGCTCACCAAGCGGGAGCGCGTGCTGGCCACCGCGCAGCAGGCGGAAATCCAGGTCGCCGGCGGGCAGCAGGTGCTCAACCTCTGCGCCAACAACTACCTCGGCCTCGCGAATCATCCCGCCATTGTCGAGGCGGCGCAGGCGGCTCTCGACGAGTGGGGCTACGGGCTGGCCAGCGTGCGCTTTATCTGCGGCACACAGGCCATTCACAAGCAGCTTGAAGACCGCCTCTCCACCTTCCTCGGCATGGAAGACACGATTCTGTATGGCTCCTGCTTTGACGCCAACGGCGGCCTCTTTGAAACGCTGCTGGATGCCGAGGACGCCATCATCAGTGACGAGCTGAACCACGCCAGCATCATTGACGGGGTGCGGCTGAGCAAGGCGCAGCGCTTCCGCTACAAGAACGGCGACATGGCCGACCTGGAGCGGAAGCTGCAGGAGGCGAGCAGTGCGCGCTACCGGCTCATCGCCACCGACGGCGTCTTCTCCATGGATGGCTACATCGCCAGGCTCCAGGAAATCTGCGACCTGGCCGACAAGTATCACGCGCTGGTCATGGTCGATGACTCCCACGCCGTCGGATTCGTCGGCCAGCATGGCCGCGGCACGCCGGAGTATTGCGGCGTCGAAGGCCGCATCGACATCCTCACCGGCACCCTCGGCAAGGCCCTCGGCGGAGCCAGCGGCGGCTACACCAGTGCCCGCCGCGAAATCGTCCAACTCCTCCGCCAGCGCTCCCGCCCCTATCTCTTCTCAAACTCCGTCGCCCCGCCCATCGTTGCCGCCAGCCTCCGCGTGCTCGACCTCGTCGCCGGCTCCGACGCCCTGCGCGAGCGGCTCAATGAGAATACCCAGTACTTCCGCCACGCCATGGCCGCCAACGGATTCACCATCCTCCCCGGCGAGCACCCGATTGTGCCGGTGATGTTTGGGGATGCGACCCTCGCCGCGAAGATGGCCGAGCGGCTGCTGACCAAGGGCGTGTATGTGGTGGCGTTCAGCTATCCGGTGGTGCCGATGGGCAAGGCGCGGATACGGACGCAGATTTCCGCGGCGCATACCCGCGAAGAACTCGAGCACGCCGTCCGCGCCTTCGCCGAAGCCAAGGCAGAGCTGGGGTTGTAACTCACAGCCCTGAAGGGAATAGGGCCGGGACCATGCCAACCATGATTCCGGCCTTGCCGCGTTCAGACTTCCGCTATTTCCCCAGCGCCTTCACATACGCATAAAAGAAGTCCACGCTCTTCTCATACGACTCGATCGGAATCCGCTCATCCTGGCCATGCGCCCGCACATCATCGTGCTCCAGCGCCACGGCAGAGAAGCCGTAGCTGGGGTAGCCCTGCATCGCGAAGAAGACGCTGTCGGTGGCGCCGGCCTCCATTTCAGGAACGACCGGGACACCGGGCCAGAGCTGATTCACCAGTTTGCGCATGGGCACGAAGACCTCGTCGAGCGGGGGCGGCGGGGCCATGGCCTGCTGGGTGCTGTGGCCGGCGTAGGCAATCTCCTGCAGAACGGTTGCGACCGTCAGGCCGGGGTCGGCGAAGACGGCGGCGAGTTGCTGGCGCACCTCCTCCGGCGTGTGGCCGGGCAGGATGCGGCAGTTCACATTCGCCTCAGCAAGTTGCGGCAGTGCATTATGCGCGTGTCCCGCGCTCAGCATCGTCGCCACGCACGTCGTGTGAATCGTCGAATTCCACGCCGCATCAGCAGAAACCCGCTCCACCGCACCCATATCCGGCGGCGTAGCCAGCAGCGCCCGCAAATCCGCCGCCTGCGCCGCCGGCACCAGCTTCACCATCTCCTCCGTATACGCCCGCGTCACCGGGTTCAGCTCAAACGGGAAATGGAACGCGGCCAGCTTCTGCAGCGCCGCCGTCAGCTCATAGATCGCGTTGTCGGGCCGGGGCAGCGAGCTGTGGCCGCCGCGGTTGGTGGCGCTGATTCGAAAGTCGGCGTAGATTTTCTCCGTCGCTTCAACGTCAGCCTCAATAGCCTTGCCGTGATCGAGATCGATGCCGCCGGCGTCGGGGTTGATGACGAAGGCCGCGTCGACGAGATCGCGGTGGTTTTCCACCAGCCAGTGCGCGCCGTTGAAGTTCCCACCCTCTTCATCGGCGGTCAGCGCGAGGATGAGGTCGCGCTCCGGGGTGTAGCCCTCGCGGTGCAGGCGGAGGAAGGTGTAAACCAGCGCGGCGTCCGAGTCCTTCATATCCTGCGTCCCGCGGCCGTAGTAGTAGCCGTCTTTCTCGACGAACTGGAAGGGGTCGGTGTGCCAGTCCGACGGCAGCGCCTGGACGACATCCATGTGGCAGAGGAAGAGGACGCCCTTGGTGCGGGTGCGGCCAGGGATGCGGACGATGAGGTTCATCTTGCGCGGGTCGGGGCCGAGCAGGTGCACCTCGCTCGCCGGGAACCCCGCATCCAGAAAACGCTTCTGCATCGCCACATTGCCGGTAGTCACATTGCCCTTGTCCGTGTCGGTCGTGTTGATTTCGATGAGCTGCTTGAAGATTTCTTTGGCCAGGGCGCGGTCTTCCGGGCTGGCGGGGACGATGGTTTGGGCAGGCGATATGGCGGCGGCGAAAACCAGAGCGGCGAGGGCGACAACGGTGCGGATGACGGGAAGCTGCATGGAAAGGATTGTACGGCGCGGGCGGAGGGGATGTGCGCCGTGAAATGCATGGCGGATAGCTAAAGCGGTTTATTCAAGGCGAAATCGATGGCGCTTCGCTTGCAGAAAGTGGGGGCAAAGGCCTAAAGTTCTCTGCGGGCTGTATAGAAGGAGTTTGTGATGCGCGTTTCGATGATTGCTGTTTTGTGTAGTGCTTCCCTGCTGGCCGTGCCGGCCTTTGGCCAGGATGGCGCCCGGCCGAAAATTACCGGGATTTCGCATATTTCGGTCTATGCCACCGACATGAAAGCCGCCGATCACTACTACGCCGACGAGATTGGCGCCGTACGCGCCGCCGATCCTGAGAGCGCGGCCGGCCAGCGCTACATGCTGAACGCGACGCAGTTTGTCGAGGTGCTGCCACTGCCGGCAAACGCGGGCATCAACCGGCTCGACCACACCGCCTACAACACCGCCGATGCCGACGCACTGCGCAAGTATCTGCTGACGAAGGGCTGGAAGGCCCCGGCCAAGGTGGCCAAGGGGAAAGATGGCAGCAAGAGCTTCCGCGTGAATGACCCGGAGGGCAACGTGGTGGAGTTTGTGCAGCCGTCTTTGGACGCGCCGCGGGTGAATGCTCCGCTGGCGCCGGGGACGCACATCATCCATGTGGGCATCCTGGTGCACTCGCGGGAGACGGAAGACACCTTTTACCGGGCGATTCTCGGCTTCCGGCCGTACTGGTTTGGCGGCATGCAGGACGACAAGGTTGACTGGGTGAGCCAGCAGACGCCGGATGGACACGACTGGCTGGAGTACATGATGACCAGCGGCCCTTCGGGTTCAGGAATTCCCAAGGATATGAGCCTGCGCACGCTGGGTGTGCTGGACCATTTCTCGATTGGCGTGACCAGCGTTCCGGAGAGCTTCAAAATGCTGGGCGACTCCAAGCGGCTGGATTGCCGGAACGATGGCAAGACGCAGATTGGCCGCGACGGCAAGGCGCAGTTCAACATGTATGACCCGGACGGAATCCGCATGGAGCTGATGGAGTTCCACGCGACGGAAAAGCCCTGCTGCTCGGCATTTACCGCAGAAGACCCCGCGGAATAGCGCACGGCAACGCTTTACCTGCGGCTGCACCAAAGCGTGTTTTGCCGGGCGCAAGATGCCGTTATATGATGGCCTTCGTTGGCCTGAAGCCGCGCACAACTGTGGTTCCCGTGCCCGTTTGGCCGCGGGAACCACAGACCGTGTGACGGGCGGGCCGGCCGGAGGAAGTGCCAGTGCGAGTCGGTCTGTTCACACGCGAGTATCCATCCCAGGTCTATGGCGGTGCCGGAGTTCACGTTGATTACCTCAGCCGCGAGCTGGCCAAAGAAATCGAAGTCGAGGTCCACTGCTGGGGCAAGCAGCACAGCGACGAGGCCTCGCTGACCGTCCGCGGCGAAGAACCCTGGAGCGAGATCTCCGAAGGCACAACCGGCAAGTTCAAGGGCGCTCTCGAAGCTCTCAGCCTCAACCTCACCCAGGTCAAAGCGCTGGAAGGCATCGACATTGTGCATACGCACACGTGGTACGTGTCGATGGCCGGGTATCTCGCCAAAAAGCTCTACGGCGTCCCCTTCGTCCTCACCACCCACTCCCTGGAGCCCCTTCGCGCCTGGAAGGCCGAACAGCTCGGCTCCGGCTACGCCATGAGCTCCTGGATGGAGCGCACCGCAGTCGAAGACGCCGACGCCATCATCGCCGTCAGCGAAGGCACCAAAACAGACATCCTCAAGGCCTACCCGGATGTGGACGCGAGCCGCATTCACGTCATCTACAACGGCATCGACCTCGCCGAGTACCAAAAGACCTCTGACACCCAGGCCCTCATCGACTACGGCGTCGATCCGACTTTGCCCTACATCCTCTTCGTCGGCCGCATTACCCGCCAGAAGGGCGTGACGCACCTGGTGGACGCGATCAGCTATCTGCCGGCGGATACGCAGGTGGTCCTCTGCGCCGGTGCTCCCGATACGCCCGAAATCGCCGCTGAACTGCGCGAGAAGGTCGAGCGCGCCCGCCAGCACCACCCCCGGATTGTCTGGATTGAAAAGATGGTGACCAAGAAGGAAGCCATCCAGTTGTACTCGAACGCGCAAATCTTCTGCTGCCCGTCGGTCTACGAGCCATTCGGCATCATCAACCTGGAGGCGATGGCATGCCGCGCCCCGGTGGTGGCCAGTGCCACGGGCGGCATCAAGGAAGTGGTCGTGGAAGGGGTGACCGGGCACCTGGTGCCGTTTGAGCAGGACCCCGTGACCAGCTTCCCCTCGGACCCCGAGCAGTTTGCCAAGGACCTCGCCGCCCCCTTGAACGCCCTGCTGCTGGACCCGGCCAAGTGCAAAGCGATGGGCGAGGCCGGGCGCAAGCGCGTCGAAGACATCTTCAGTTGGACGGCGATTGCCCACCAGACGATTGCCCTTTACGAGCGCCTGATTGCAGAGCGGAAACAGGGCAGGTAGCCCTGCGCCGCAAGACGACAAGCAGTTAACCAGAGGACGGGGAACAGAGATGCCACTGCCTGAGCAGGACGGACGAAAGCGCGTAGTGATTGAGGGAATTCAGCCGGAAGTGGATGGCGGGCGGTTCCCTGCCAAGCGCACCGTGGGCGACCAGGTGCGTGTGGAGGCCGACGTCTTCACCGACGGCCACGACTCCATCGCCGTCGCCCTTCTTGTCCACAAGGAAGGCTCCAAAAAGTGGACCGAAATCCCCATGACGGCACTGGGGAACGACCGCTGGACGGCGCACTTCCGGGTGCAGGAGGTTGGCCGCTACGGCTTCAAGGTGCAGGGCTGGGTGGACCACTTTGAAACCTGGCGCAAGGGGCTGCTGAAGCGCATCGATGCCGATACCGACGCCCCCGTCGACTACCTCATCGGCGCCGACCTGGTGGAAGCCGCCGGGGACCGTGCCAAAGGCGCGGAGGCCAAGGGTCTCAAGTACCGCGCAAAGCAGTTGCGCGCCGGTGCCAGGCCAACCAAGGGCAAGGCGGTGGATTCGGCGGCGCTGCGGGCCATTGCCGTGGACGCCGAATTGCACACCATGGCGCTCAACTACCCCGACAAGCGCTTTGCCACCGAGTCCGACCGCGAGACCTTTATCGTGGTCGATCCCGAACATGCCCGCTTCAGCGCGTGGTACGAGTTCTTCCCGCGCTCCACTTCCCCCGAGCCCGGCAAGCATGGCACCTTCAAGGATTGCGAAGCCCGCCTGCCCTACGTCGCCGACATGGGCTTTGATGTGGTCTACATGCCGCCCATCCACCCGATCGGACGGGTCTTCCGCAAGGGGCCGAACAACAATCCGGAGTCTCAGCCGGGGGATGAGGGCAGCCCGTGGGCGATTGGGTCGATTGAGGGCGGGCACAAGTCGATTCTGCCGGCGCTCGGCACAATCGAGGACTTCCGCCACTTCGTCGCCAAGGCCAAAAAGCTCAACCTCCACATCGCCATGGACATCGCCTTCCAGTCCGCGCCGGACCACCCGTACGTGGCCGAACACGAGAACTGGTTCAAGAAGCGCCCCGACGGCACCATCCAGTATGCGGAGAATCCGCCGAAAAAGTACCAGGACATTTACCCGTTTGACTTTGAGAGCGACGACTGGACGGGGATGTGGGAGGAGCTGAAGTCGGTGTTCCTGTACTGGGTGGCGCAGGGCGTGACGGTTTTCCGTGTGGACAACCCGCACACCAAGGCCTTCCCCTTCTGGGAGTGGGTCATCACCGAGGTCAAGCGCGAGCACCCCGAAGTCCTCTTCTTTGCCGAAGCCTTCACCCGCCCCAAGATCATGTACCGGCTTGCCAAGCTCGGCTTCAGCCAGTCCTACACCTACTTCCCGTGGCGCAACGGCAAGGCCGAAATCACCAGCTACCTCACCGAGCTCGCCCAAACCCCCGTCCGCGAATTCTTCCGCCCCAACCAGTGGCCAAACACCCCAGACATCCTCACCGAGTACCTCCAGATCAGCGGCCGTGCCGGCTTCGTTATCCGGCTCCTGCTGGCCTCAACGCTGGGCGCGAACTACGGCATCTACGGCCCGGCCTTTGAGCTGCAGGAACACCTGCCGGTGAAGCACGGCAGCGAAGAGTACCTGAACAGCGAGAAGTACGAGATTCGCAGTTGGAATCTCGACCGCCCCGACAGCCTGCGGCCGCTGATCCGGCTGGTGAACCACATCCGCAAAACCAACCCGGCGCTGCAAAGTGACTGGGGGCTGAAGTTCCACCCGACCGACAACGAGCAGATTATCTGCTACTCGAAGGAGTCAGAAGACCGCAGCAATCTGATTGTGGTCATCGTCAACCTCGACCCGCGGTATACGCAGGCCGGATATGTGCAGTTGCCGCTGTGGGAACTGGGGATTCCGGAAGACCGCAGCTACGAGGCGGAAGACCTGCTGACCGGCGAACGCTACCTGTGGAACGGCCCGCAGAACTATGTGGAGCTGAACCCAGGGCGCGTTTCCGGGCATGTGCTGCGGATTCACCGGCGGATGAAGGTGGAGTCGGATTTTGAGTATTTTCTGTAGGGGCTAGGCGGAAAGCCCTTCCGCCTCCCCATAAAACGCATACGGATTCAAAAACTGCCTCCCCCAGAAAAACCGCCGGTCCGCCTCCGTCAGCCGCGCCTCGTCGCACACCTCGCCCCAGTGCCGCCGAATCAGCTCAACCTGCCGCCGCGCAATCTCCGTCGCCGCCTCCTTGGAAAGCAGAAAATTCGGCGCAGCCGCCAGGCAAACATCCAGCCGGCTCAGCCGCTCCCGCCCGTGGATCAGCATCGCCTGCGACGCCTCATTGCCCGTCCTCGGCTGCGGGCAAATGTCATAGGCCGGCGTCAGCGTCAGCTCCCGCCCATCCCAGAACGCTGCATGATTCCGCGCATGATCGTCCGTATTCCCGCACAGGATATTGAAGACCAGCCGCCCGAACAGCTCCCGCAGGGTCTCGGCGGGGCGGATGAAGCGGTGGCGGATGATTTCAGCCAGGTCCTGGTAGCTGGCGTACTGGGCCATCATTTCGTCGAGCGCAAACAGCGTCAGCGCCGAGACCATTGCCTTCCTGCGCCATCCCCCTGGCACAAGCTCCCTGTCAAACCGCTCCACCAGCAGCACATCCTTGCCCAGCGCCGCCGTCAACTCCACCCGCGCAACGTTCAGCCCCACCACGCTCGCCAGCCGCATCGCCACAAACTCTGCCTTCACCACGTTGTACAGATCGTTCGAGGTCGAAAACTTGGCAATCAGCTTCCGGCCGCCGTCGGTCAGCATCGCCTTGGGCCGCGCCCCGCCCAGCGACGACCCATGCTGCAGCGCCTTGTCCAGCTCCGGCTCCAGCGGAGTTCCCCGCTCCACCCGCTCCGCCGACTCCATCAGCTCTGCCAGTGTCGCCTGGTCGGTCACCCGCGGCCTGTATTCCGTCGCTGAAGCCTGAAAGTCCAGCGCGCCGGCGCGGTCGGAGCCGGATTCGAGCAGGTAGGTCAGCTCGTCCAGCTCAGTACTGGCCGCAGCCGCACCCTTCAGCCCCAGCCGGCGATTGATGATTACCCGGCGTCCCCACGCATCCGGCGAGCCATCGCGCAGGCACCCGGGCATCGCAAGCCCCGGCATCGGCGGAATATCCCCCGCCCGCAGCGGCAGTTCCGGCGCGTAAATCGGGATTGCATTCGCCCGCGCCAGGTAGCTCTTGCCGTAGTTGAAGCGCAACTGGCCCCGGTCCCGCGTCAACAGCCCGGCCACCACCGGCTCAGTCGCCTCCGGCAGCCATATCCATACATACGCCTGCCCCGGCTCCGCGCTAGAAGTCATCGTTCACAGCCCTTCTCGGCTTGCGCACCCTGGTCGGCAGCAGGCTCAGCTTTTCTCCCGCAGCGGCGCGCCGGGCACTCAGTCGGTCCCTCTCCGCCTCGCTCAACGGGTCGGCATCAAACAGTGCCACGCCGGTAATCGCTGCCGCCTCAAAATACGCTCCAATCGCGCACCCAGGATCTCCCCTCTCCATGCTCTGGATCAGCCACCGCGAAACCCCCATCCGCTCCGCCATCTCCGTCGCGGTAATCTTGCGCTCGATTCGTCCCGCGCGAATCAGTTGCCCCAGCATCGCAATCGCCTCAAGGCTATAGCGGGAGTAGGCGCGATTCTTTGGCTTGGCCATGGATGCTCCGATTCCGGGGCGCTCCCTTGCGCTCTCCTCGCAACAGCACCCCCAGCACACATCCTCTCGCATTCCCGCATCCGCGTCAACGCATATTGCTTAATAAACCACTCTTTAAATAACTTATTGTCTGTTTTACCAACCAAATCATCTCACTCATCCCATCTCCAGCAAGCCCCATTCCGCCCATTTCCGCCGCCCGCGTTAAAATCAAAGCAATCATGAGCGCCATCACAGGGTTGAGCCCGGAAGTCGTCGCAAAATACGAGGTCGTTATCGGCCTGGAAGTCCATGTGCAGTTGTTGACCGCCACCAAGGCCTTCTGTGGCTGCGCGAACCAGTACGGTTCGGCGCCGAATACGAACGTGTGCCCCACCTGCCTCGGCCTGCCCGGCGCACTGCCAGTGCTGAACAAGCAGGCGGTGGAGTTTGCCACCCTGGCCGGGCTGGCGCTGAACTGCCAGATCCGCGAGCAGTCCATCTTCGCCCGCAAGAACTACTTCTACCCCGACTCCCCCAAGGGCTACCAGATCTCCCAGTTCGACAAGCCGATTGCCGAGCACGGGTGGATTGATATTGTGGACGCGAACGGCGACGTGAAGCGCATTGGCGTCACGCGCGCGCATATGGAAGAGGATGCGGGCAAGAGCATCCACGACGGATTTGCCGACAGCGCGACGCGGACCTATGTGGACCTCAACCGCTGCGGCACCCCGCTGATTGAGATTGTTTCCGAACCGGACATGCGCACCCCCGACGAGGCCTACCAGTACCTCACGCTGCTCAAAGAGATCATGCTCTATTGCGGCGTGAGCGACTGCAACATGGAAGAGGGTTCGCTCCGCTGCGACGCCAACGTGAGCATCATGCCGCGCGGCAGCAAAACCTTTGGCACAAAGGTGGAAGTGAAGAACGTCAACAGCTTCCGCTATGTGCGCTCGGCGCTGGAGTACGAGATCGAGCGCCAGATTGAAATCGTCGAAGACGGCGGCACCATCAAGCAGGAAACCCGGCTGTGGAGTCAGCCCGAGGGCCGCACCTTCTCCATGCGCTCCAAGGAGCAGGCTCACGACTACCGCTACTTCCCCGAGCCGGATCTTCCGCCGCTCATCGTCTCGGATGCCTGGAAAGCCGCCATCGCCGCCACCATGCCCGAGCTGCCTGAAGCCCGCCGCAAGCGCATGATCGCCGAATATGAGCTGAACAAGCAGGATGCGGAGACGCTGACGGCGGAGCGGGAGTTTGCCGACCGGTTTGAGACGGCGGCGCGGACGGCGAAGAGCCCGCGGAGGGTGGCGAACCTGCTGCTGAGCGAGCTGGGCGGGCGGTTGAAGGCGGCCGGGCTGGAGCTGGATGCCTCGCCGGTGACGCTGGCCGGGCTGGTGCAGGCGGCGGACCTGGTGGAAGAGGGCAAGATCAGCTCGAAGCAACTGAAGGGGCTCTTTGACATCTGCTTTGAAAAATCCGAGGACTTCGGCCCCGTCTACGAGCGGGAGAAGCCGCAGCAGATTACCGACTCGAGCGCGATTGAGGCGATGATTGACGAGGTCATCGCGGCCAATCCGGCGCAGGTGGCGCAGTACAAGGCCGGCAAGAAGACGGTGGCGGGCTTCTTTGTGGGCCAGGTGATGCGGGCCAGCAAGGGCCAGGCGAATCCGGCGCTGCTCAACGAACTGGTCACGAAGAAGCTCGACGCCTGATCCGGAATTAGTCGCAAGGCGCGGGGTGCCTGCCCATGGCCGTGCGGGGGAGAATCGTTCCCATGACGACCGAACCCATGCACGCCTCCCAAAACACCCAGCATTACGAGGCCCGGGCCTGGCAGCAACTGCTGAGCCGCGCCACTACGGACGACTTTTTCTACGCAGTGACGACGACCGGCATTTATTGCCGCCCCGGCTGCCGCAGCCGCTTGCCGCGACGGGAGAATGTGCGGTTTTTCCCGACAGCGGAGGCAGCTCGTGCTGCTGGCTTTCGCGCATGCCTGCGCTGCCGGCCGGATGCTGCGGCAGAGGCCGATCCGGTCCCCAAAATGTGCGCCCTGCTTGAGTCCGAAGTCGACCGCGCGGTCACCCTCGAAGAGCTCGGACGGCTGGTGGGGCGCAGCGAGTTTACGGCGCAGCGGCTCTTCAAGGCGGCGATGGGCGTCAGCCCCGCGGCCTACCAGCGGGCCCTTCGCGGGCGTGCCTTGCGAACCGGCTTGCACCAGGGGGCAACGGTGACTGAGGCGATCTATAACGCAGGCTACGGTGCCGCCAGCCGGGCCTATGAGGCGGGGGCGCTGGGGATGACTCCGGTGCGTTTTCAGCAGGGCGGGCGGGGCGAGCGGATTAGCTTTGCCGTGGCCGAGGCTGGTGCCATGGGCTGGCTGATGGTGGGCGCGACGGCAAGGGGAATCTGCTGGGTGGCACTGGCGGATACGGCGGCTGAGGCTGAGGCGGGGCTGCGGACGGAGTTCCCGGCGGCGGAGATTGTGGCCGATGGCGGACTGGGCGATTTGGTAGCCGGGGTGATGCGGCAGGTGGCGGGCGAGACGGTGCCTGGGCTCCCGATTGACCTGCGGGGAACGGCGTTTCAGTTGAAGGTGTGGCGGGCGCTGACGGAGATTCCAGCGGGCGAGACGCGGAGCTACAGCAAGTTGGCGGCGGATTTGGGCATGCCGAAGGCGACGCGAGCGGTGGCTCGTGCCTGCGCTACCAACCGGGTAGCGGTGGTGGTGCCGTGCCACCGGGTGGTGGGCGCTTCGGGCTCGCTGACAGGGTACCGGTGGGGCGTGGAGCGGAAGCGCGCGCTGCTGGAGGCGGAGAGGCAGCGGGGTTAGCGGGGGGAGTTGGCTCGGCTGAGGCCGACGCGCTTGGTACACTTGCTGGCAATGATTCCCCTTGGTTCGCATCCCGCCTGGCACCCGGTGCTGGAGACGCTCGCCTATGCCTGCGGCTATGCGCTCTACCGCCGGCTGCGGGCGCGGCGGGGGGATTTCCTCCCCGACGCCCAGCGCTGGAATGTGATTGCCGCAGCAGCAGTCGGCGCTCTCGTAGGCAGCCGAGTACTCGGCCTTGCCGAGCAGTTCCCCACCCTGCTGGCGGCGTGGCGGGCCAGCCATCTCCTTGCGCTCATCCTCACCCCCGGCGGCAAAACCATCGTCGGCGGCATCCTCGGCGGCTGGCTCGGCGTGGAGGCGATGAAGCGCCTTTCCGGCATCCGCCAGCGCACCGGCGACCTCTTCGTCTTCCCCCTCTGCCTGGGCATTGCCATTGGCCGGGTGGGTTGCCTGGTGGCGGGGCTGGCCGATGACACCTACGGCCTGCCAACCAACCTGCCCTGGGCCGTGGACCTGGGCGACCACATCGGCCGCCATCCCTTACAGGTCTACGAAATCCTCTTCCTCGCCACCGTCACCCTCACCCTCCATCTCCTCCGCCACATCACCCTCCCCGAGGGCGCACGCTTCCGCATCTTCCTCGCCGCCTACCTCTCCTGGCGTCTCGCCATTGACTTCCTCAAACCGCAGCCCCTCGTAGCCGGCCTCAACGTCATCCAGTGGTGCGCACTTGCCGCCCTCGCATGGCTCGCAATCGGCGCCGCGCGTCACGCCACCTCTCGCACCCGCAGCAAGGAGAGTAAGGCATGAAAGCACCCTGGTCCTACTTCCAAGGCTTCCCCAAGATGATTGTCCTCAGCGTCTCCGTGCTGCTGGTTTCGGGCGGCATGTGCGGCGTGCAGTTGATCTTCGGTAACGAGATTTACAACGGTAAGGTGCCCGGGTCCGGCCTCCTCATGCTCCTCGGCCTGACCGAGTTGCTCGTGATGGGTGCCGCAGCTCTCGTACTCCTCTTCAGCCTCATCCTGTGGCCCATCTCCGCGCTCCTTGGGCAAACCAAACGGGAGGACGGCCAATGAAAACTCCCTGGGCCAACCTGGAAGGCTACCCGCGCGCAATCGTGCTGGCGGTCTGTGTACTGCTGGTCTCCGGCGGCATGTGCGGCGTGCAGGCGGTAGTTGCGAATATGCCGAAAGCTCCCGGATTTCTGTTGCCAATCTTCACCATCCTGGGTGCGTTCGAGTTGCTTGGAATCGGTGCCTCCGCGCTCGTGCTCGTCATTTGCCTGGTTGCCTGGCCGATTTCTGCGGGAATGCGGCGGGGTAGCAAGCAGAAGAGTGAGGGGGAGTGAGCGACATGGCTACCGGGTGGAGTAGAAGCCAGATCTTTGCCAAAGGAACGGTAGCCTTTGCTGCGCTGTTTGTTCTGTCGGCGGGGACCTGTGGATTGCAGATCTCGCTGGAGAGGAGCGGTAACGCCGGCTTAATCCGGTTCATGGATGGAGCTGGAGTGCTTGCCATCTATGGAATGGCCTTTGCAGTGGTTGGGCTGGCGATTTGGCTGGCAATCTGGGCGGTGGTGGCAATTTTCGTGCGGAAGTAGAAAAGATTTGCCAACGTTGATTCGCAGGTCAAGCAGGCCAGCAATCCGCTGCCTGTTGCGCTCGCAAAAGTGACCCACCCCACCAATTCAGCACCGTACTCCGAAAGGTAGAATCCCCACATGCTGAAACAGAAGCTGATTGCGTTGGCGGGAGCGGTGGGGATTTTGGCATGCGGGGCCTGTTTTGGGCCGGGGGAGTATCATCCGCCACCGCCGCCACCAATCGTCAAAGAGAGAATCCGCACCCTCCGGGTTATCGTGACGGATGACTCTGCGGAAAGGCATGTGGATGCAAGCGCGCTGGAGGCGCTGGTGGTACGGCAGATGAATGCACTGGCGGGCGCGGATGGCTTGACGGCGTACTCGCATGACCAGGAGATGGCCAGGGTGGATGCGGTGCTACGGATTCGGCTGACGGCGGGCAATGCGCGGATGCGGAGGCCGGCAGCGGAAGGTATGTCGGCCGAGTGGGTGGTGCATCTGGGCGTTGCCGAAGGGTTGACGCGGGCCGATGGAAGCCAGGTGTGGCAGCAGGCGGTTCCCGATATTCCGATGGACGCACGATTATCGGCTGAAAGGCAGGAAGATGTGTGGAAGGACCATGGGGTGTTGGGACGGCTGGCGTATCGGCTGGCGAAGCAGGCAATTGAGATGGACCGCGGCCACGCGCAGCACTGACGCCGGCAATGCGGTGCAATGTGTTCGATAGGCTGGCAACGAAGGACGAGAGAGGACAAGCATGACCACCAAGCAGCGGCCGTACCTGTTTTACGATGTGGCGATTTCCATCTGCTCCACCTGCTACAAGCGCGTCGACGCGAAGATTGTCTTTGAAGACGGCAAGGTCTGGATGCTCAAGCGCTGCATGACGCATGGCTCCCAGCGTGTCCTGATGGCCGACGACATCGACTACTACCGCCGCGCCCGCGAAGTCTTCATCAAGACCCCCGAGCAGCCCATGGTCTACAACACTCCGGTCAAATACAGCTGCCCCTACGACTGCGGCCTCTGCCCGGACCACGAGCAGCACTCCTGCGTCACCCTGCTCGAAATCTGCGACGCCTGCAACCTCACCTGCCCCGTCTGCTTCGCAAACAGCGGCCAGCACCGCAAGGAATTCCGCTCCCTCCCCCAAATCGAAGCCATGCTCGACTGCATCGTCCGCAACGAGGGCGAACCCGACATCGTCCAGGTCTCCGGTGGCGAGCCCACGCTGCATCCCGATTTCTTCCAGATCCTCGACATGTGCAAGCAGCGCCCCATCCGCCATCTCATGGTCAACACCAACGGAGTCCGCATCGCCCAGGACGAGGACTTCGCCAAACGCCTCGCCACCTATATGCCGGAGTTCGAACTCTACCTGCAGTTTGACTCGCTGAAGCGGGAGCCGCTGATGCAGTTGCGCGGTGCCGACCTGCGCAGCATCCGCGAAAAGGCTCTCGACCGCCTAAACAAACTCGGCATCTCCACCACCCTCGTCGTCACCGTCGAGCGCGGCGTCAATGACCAGGAACTCGGCGAAATCATCGAGTTCGGCCTCCAGCAGCCCTGCGTCCGCGGCGTCACCTTCCAGCCCGTCCAGGCCGCCGGCCGCGTCACCGGCTTTGACTCCTCCCAGCACCGCCTCACCCTCACCGAAGTCCGCCGCCGCATCCTCGAGCAAACCAGCACCTTCCGCCCGGAAGACCTCATCCCCGTCCCCTGCCACCCGGATTCCCTCGCCATGGCCTACGCCCTCAAACTCGACGGCAAAACCATCCCTCTCTCCGGCATGATCGACCCGGCAGTGCTCATCAACGGTGCCCGCAACACCATCGTCTACGAGCAGGAGAAAGGGCTCCGCGACCACATCTTCAAGCTCTTCGCCACGAACCACTCCCCACAGGGTCAGGCCCGCAGCCTCAAAGAGCTCCTCTGCTGCCTCCCCAAGCTCCTCGTCCCCCAAAATCTCGGCTACAAAAACCTCTTCCGCATCCTCATTGTCCAGTTCATCGACGCGGAAATCTTCGACCTGCGCAGCGTCAAAAAGAGCTGCATCCACATCGCCCATCCCGACGGCAAGCGGATTATGCCGTTTGACACCTTCAACATGTTTTACCGGGATGAGCTGGAGACCACGCGGCTGGCGGCGCTGCGGGAGGGGCAGTTGGTTGAGCGGGGTTAGCGGAGTTAGCCGAAAAGCGTGCCCTGAGCGGGCACCGCTGGCGCGGCAATCGGCTGTGCGGGTTCCGCTGCAGCGATTGTGATGCGCGGGGCGGCCATCGGTTGGTTCAGCGGGAACACCGCACCCTCCCAGTTCCGGCCCCTGCGTCGCGCCAGCACCAGAGCCTCTTCCGTTCCCTCGCTTTGCGCTACCTGCGCGCCTTGTTCATCCCAGATTGCCGAGCGGCCTGCCGGGAGCCAGCCGCCGGTTTCCGCAGCGTGGTTGGCCAGGACAACCGTCATCCCGTGCTGCCGCGCATAGCCGGCCAGCATCGCCGTTTCCGCCGCGTAAACCTGCTCCCGCAGCAGCACGCTGGCGGCGTAAATCGTCGCGCGGTGGGCGGCGGCGCTGGCAGCGTGCTCGGGGTGGGTGATGTCGTTGCAGATAGCGCTGGCCACCATGAGCGCGCCAATGCGCAGGACGGGGCCACCCCGGCCTGGCTGGAAGTGGTCAAACTCCGCCCCCGCCAGGTGCTGCTTGGTGTGGACGACGACCAGGCCATCGGGCAGAAAGGCGAGCTGGCCGATGCTGGGCTGTGCGCTGCCAAACTGCACCGGCGCTCCGGCAAGGATGGTGATGCGAAGCTCGCGGGCGGCTGCGCGCAGTGGCTCAAGCGCGGGGCTGTGCGGGCTGATGGGGTTGGCGGCGGCGTACTCAAGCTGGTAGCCGGTGAGTGAAAGCTCAGGAAAGACGAGCAACTGCACACCCAGGCTGGCGGCAGCGGAGGCGTAGCGCAGGTGGCGTTCGAGATTGGTTGGGAAGTCTGCCGCGGCTGCGTACTGAGCCGCGGCGATGATGCGAGCCATACCCTATTATGACGCGGTTGCAGCCACTGAGACGCGGGCCAGCCCTTCGCGGCAGAGCTTGACGAGAGCCTGGGTGAGGATGGGCGAGGCGTTGAGGGATTCAGGCCGGGAGAGGCTGATGCCGAGTGTGGCGGCGTGATCTTTGAAAGCGATGTCGATGTCGTAGAGGATTTCGACGTGGTCGCACAGGAAGCCGATGGGCTGCAGGATGACGTTTTTCACGCCCTGCTGGGCGAGCGCGTTGAGGGTGTCCTCAACGGCGGGGCCAATCCATGGGCCACCGCTCGCGCCCTGGCTCTGGAAGGCGAAGTACCAGTCTTTAACCTCAGGCACCAGCGCGGCAACGGCCTGCGCGGTGAACTTGGCCTCCACCGGGTAGGGGTCGGGGGTGGATTCGCCGGCGGGTGCGGCACCGGGGCCGCCCGGAGCGGTTGGCCGCCCGCTGGGCCACAAGATAGGCTGGCCGGCACTGGCCGCCGCTGCCTGAATCGTCCGGCAGGGCACGCTATGCGCCGTAAACAGCACGTGTATCGGCTCGGCAGACTCAGCCTTCACCTTGGCAATCGCCACCCGCAGCCGTTCCGCAAAGGCCTCGGCAAGCAGATGCTCGTGCGCCCATCCGTCGATGAAGTCAATGGCAATCCCGCCAGCCTCGGCCATCACCGCCCGCCGATACAGCCCCGTGGAGGTGCGGGAGTTTTGCGGGGCCAGGCAGATGGCGGCAATCTGGTCGATGCCGTCCGCGCGCATCTGGCGGACCACGTCGGCGATGTACGGCCGCCAGTTGCGCATGCCCACGTAGACGGGTTCGCCAAGGGCAGCAGCCAGCAGCTCTCCCTGCTCAAGGGTGAGGTCAGTGAGCGGACTGTGGCCCTTCGGCTCGCCTATAAGCGAGTAGCGATGCTGGATCTCTTCCACAACGTGCTGGGGCATGGGCCGCCCGCTGACCACGTTGCGAAGGTAATCCGGGATTTCGTCTACCGTGTTGGGCGTGCCATGAGCCAGGAGCAGGACGGCGCGTTTAGCCAATTTTCACCTCAACCGAAGGACGCGCGGAGGAGTGGGTTGGTTGCACAAAGTTGGGGCTCAGGCGGTGAACCATTTTGACCACCTCAATGACGTTCTCAACCGGAGTGCCGGGGACGATGCCGTGGCCGAGGTTGAAGATGTGCCCGGGGCGGCCGGCAGCCTGGGCCAGGATCTGGCTGACGCGGGTTTCGATGACCGGCAGGGGCGCAAAGAGGGTGATGGGGTCGAGGTTGCCCTGGACTGCGCAGGCGTAATCGACCGACTTCCACGCGCCATCGAGCGGGGTGCGCCAGTCGAGGCCAAGGACGTCGGCACCGGTTTCGCGCATCGCCGGCAGCAGGCTCGCTGAATCCACGCCAAAGTAAATCACCGGCACGCCCATCTCCTGCACCGCGCGGATAAGCCGCTTCGTCACCGGCAGCACATAGTCGCGATAATCAGCCACGCTCAGCGAACCCACCCAGCTGTCAAAAATCTGGATCACATCGGCGCCCGCCGAGACCTGCTGCTGGCAGTAGGGGATGAGAACCTCGACGATTTTGTCCAGCAGCTTGTCCCATGCGCCGGTGCTGGAATACATCAACTGCTTGGTAAAGATGTAGTTCCGCGAGCTGCCGCCCTCAATCATGTAGCTGGCGAGGGTGAAAGGGGAGCCGGCAAAGCCAATCATGCCGAGCTGGCCCTTGAAGTGCGCAGCTACCTTCTCAATCGCCTGCCCCACGTACTCCAGCTCGTTCGCGCGGTGCGTCTGCAGCGCGTCAATGTCCTCAGGCGTGCGCAGCGGCTTGTGCACGCACGGCCCTTCGCCGGCCACAAACTCAAAATCCAGACCCATCGGCTCCAGCGGCAGCAGCAAGTCGGCAAAGATAATCGCCGCGTCCACACCGAGCTTTTCCGCTGCTGTGATGGTGACTTCGGCGGCGACATCGGGCTGCTTGCAGATTTCGACCAGCGTGTGGTGCTTGCGAACCTCGCGGTACTCGGCCATGTAGCGGCCGGCCTGGCGCAGGAACCACACAGGGGGGCGGTCCACAGGCTGGCGAAGGCAGGCGCGGACAAAGCGGGTGGCGCTGTTCATTTCCAGCGCGGAAGCGGACAAATCAATCGTAGAGCTCATATACCCCTGATTGTACCGGGAACCAGAAGGGGCAAAAACGTGAGCTACGTCACGTGCGATGCGGGGGAGGAAAGGCCGGGGCGGTAGGCCGGGGTTTTAACCCCGGCAAATGAGTAAATAGTTTAACTGGCCTTCAGGCCCTGAGGTTTTGCCTTTGCGGGTCGCCACGTCACTCACCGTTTGGGCGAGCTTTGGTATGCTTCCCGGTAACATTCCATGCCTACTTATTCCATCACCCTCGTTTCCCACGGGCGACGCGCGATTTTTTGTCAGAGCCGCGAACGCTGAGTTGCTGATGCAGACGCTCTTCCGGTACCGGGAGACTGGCCGGTTTGCGCTCCACGGATTCGCGATTATGCAGGAACACGTTCATGTTCTACTTACCCCGCTCGGAGACAACACCATTGAGCGATGCGTTCAACTCATCAAAGGCGGGTATTCGTACACCATACGGAAGCAGTTTCCCGGGGAGGTTTGGAACAGTGGGTACCACGATCATCGAGTGCGTGACCGAGAGGATTTTGAGAATCAGTTGAGGTATATCGCGGATAATCCTACGCGGAGGGGATTGAAAGAACACGAATTCGTGCACACGCGATTTCCGTGCGTAATGGATTCGATACCGGGGTATTTGGTTGATTCGTAAGCGTGTGCAACGAAGAGCATACCTCAGGGGCTAAAGCCCAGGGGAATTTTGGGAGACCGCAGGTTGCCGGGGTTAAAACCCCGGCCTGCCGCCCGAGGGATGTTGAAGGAATCGCACCTTTATCTGTTTCCGTAATTCGTCTCCATCCACTCTCGATACGCCCCCGATGTCACTTCCTCCACCCACGCCCGGTTATCCAGGTACCACCGCACTGTCTTCCGCAGCCCGGTGGCAAACGTCTCTTTCGGACGCCAGCCCAGCTCACGCTCGGCCTTCGTCGCATTGATGGCATACCGCCGGTCATGCCCTAGCCTGTCCGTCACAAACGTCATCAGTTGCGCATGAGGCTTGTGCGGCGAATCCGGCAGAAACTCATCCAGCAGCTCGCACAGCAGCCGCACAGTGTCGAGATTGGCCTGCTCGTTCCAGCCGCCAATGTTGTACGTCTCGCCAATCTTGCCCAACTCCAGCGCCGCCCGCAGCGCCGACGCGTGATCCGTCACGTACAGCCAGTCGCGCACCTGCATGCCATCACCGTAAATGGGCAGCGGCTGGCCCTTCACCGCGCGGTCCAGGATCAGCGGCAGCAGTTTCTCAGGGAATTGCAGCGGCCCGTAGTTATTGCTGCAGTTGGTCACAATCGCCGGGAAGCCATAGCTCTTCACCCACGCTCGCACCAGCAAATCGCTCGCCGCCTTGCTCGCCGCATAGGGCGAATTCGGCCGAAACGCAAACGCCTCCTCAAACGGAGCGTCCCCCGGCTTCAGTGACCCATAAACCTCGTCCGTCGACACATGCAGAAACCGAAACTCCGCCCGCTCCGCCTCCGGCAGCGTCGCCAGCCAGTGGCGCGTCGCCTCCAGCAGCGTAAACGTCCCCTGCACATTCGTCGTCAAAAAGTCCTGCGGCCCCACCAGCGAGCGGTCCACGTGGCTTTCCGCGGCCAGATGCACGATGGCGCGGGGCTGATGCTCCACCAGCAGCCGGTCAATCAGCTCCCGGTCGCAGATGTCCCCCCGCACAAACGTGTAGTCCGGGCGATTCGCAATCGACTCCAGGTTGCGCAGGTTCCCCGCGTAGGTAAGCTTGTCAAGGTTCACCAGCGGGGTGCCAACGTGGGTGAACCAGTCAAGCACAAAGTGGGAGCCAATAAAGCCGGCGCCGCCAGTGACGAGGATCGGGCTGGAGTTGGTGAGCATCGCAACCAGTGTAAACCGGATGCCGAAGCCGGCAGGCCGTGAAACCGGCGTGGATGCTGCGCCTGCATGCAGAAAGCAGGGGATTTAAGAGATGGAATCGATGTATACTCGGGCTGCCCAGAATTGAAGGTTGCAAAAACGGGCCTTTCCTTTCCTGGCGCAAGACTTCCCCCTCTCTCTGCACTGGAAAAGGAAAGAACTCCAATGAGTACGCCAGCCGTCACGCCATCGCCTGATGTGTCCCCTTCCCCTGACGCCCTTCCCGTTGCACCCGCAGGTCCTGAAGCCCCGGCGGTTCCCTTGGCTACCCCGGCCGCTGGAGCAGTCGCCGTGGTCAACGCAGTGGAGGCGCGCGAACTGGCCATGTGGCAGCGCAAGCTGCTGCCCTTCATGATTCGTTTCATCGTCGTCACCGCCATCGCGTTTTTTGCGCTCAGCGGCTACAACGTGTACGAGCTGCAGCAGTTTATTGCCAGCGAGAACAGCGGCAACCTCAGCGCCCGGGTGGAAAAGCTGGTGCACGCCAACAACGCCGGTCAGGCGCTTTCAACAACCGAGACAATCCAGCAGTCGTTGCTGGTGCTGGAAGGCGCAGCGATGGAGAGCCGATATCGGCAAGCCAGCGGGCTGCTGATGTCGCGGATTTGGACCCGGCAGCTGGCATTCCTGACCGGGATGGTTCTGGCCTTCCTGGGTTCCGTCTTCATCCTGGGCAAGTTGAGCGAGGCGCCGGCAAATGTAAGTTTTGGCACCGACATGCTGAAGGGGGCCATCTCGAGCACTTCGCCGGGGTTGATTCTCGCGTTTTTTGGTACGACGCTGATGGGGATTTCGCTGGTGGTGCAGCCACCGATTGAGGTCCAGGACAAGCCGCTGTATTTCACTCTGCTGGGTCTGGCGCCCAACCCCAACGCAACGCAGGCTGGCTCGGCTCCGCAACCGTCGGGCGCAGCGAGCAAGACGGCAGCGCGCGAGGACAAGGGCGCGATTGACATCTTCAAAGATGTCGCAGGGAACCGGGCCTCGTCGGATGTTGCTGGCGGAGGCCGTCAAGCACCCTCTGTGGCTGGAAGCTCCCCACCGCCGATAGTGGTGGGGAGCAAGCCGCCGGTTCGCTAGCTGGAAGGTCGGGAGACCGTATGCAATTCGCTTCGAAATGGATGGCTCCGGTTCTGCTGCTCGGGCTCGCTGTTCCGGCGGGGGCGCAGTCCTTTGACAAGATCAAGGACCTTTGGGAAGGCAAGCAGTGGGCCCAGGTGATTCCGCTGGTGACTGCGTACCGGAACCAGCCGGGTGGACGGACGTGGCAGGTGGATTACATGCTGGGCACCAGCGAGTGCCATGTTGCCGGGCAGGAAAAGCAGGGGGCAGCGGTGCTGGAATATGTGCTGCAGAACTACCACCTGCCCGACAGCGGACGCGTTGCCACCAGGGACGCCATCGAATACTGCCAGCAGCTGGGAACCGCGGTGCAGCAGGAGCCCTCGTTTGTCTTTGTGCCCGTCACCGGGCAACTGGCCAGCGGATCGCTGGTCTCGGGCAAGGGCGGCTTTGTCATTTCCGCTGCTTCTGCGATGACGACGGGAAAGGTGACTCACTCGCCGGTGCCGGTGGATGAACTGCAGAAGCGTGTGTTCGCGGTTGCCGACGGAAGCGCTGCGCTGGCGGCGGCGCGGGCTCGGCTGCCGGGGTCCCATGCCGGGGTGGTGCAGGATGGGTTTGTGGTGGTTTGCGACCGCAATTGTGAGCCCAATCCCCAGGACGTGGTGGATTGCCTGAAGGGATTCCGCACGCCGCTGCAGGCGGAGTTTGACATGGCCGCGCCGCAGCAACTGGTTACCGTGTATACGGGCGAGATTCCCCTGGATGTGGTCAGCATGGCCAATACCCTCCACGGCATCGCGCTGCCGCTGGGCACCGTGGCCTACTCGGTATACGAAGACCTGAGCATTGTGGGGATTGCTTCCTATTCGTCCTGCGGATCGCTGGCCCATGAGCTGGTGCATCTTTCCATACGGGCGAAGTTCGGCGACAGTCCGCCATGGCTGGAGGAAGGGCTGGCATCCGAGGTTGCGGTGGGCACGCCTGAGGCTGCGGCGCTGCGATTTGGCCCCAGTTGGCGCGACGACACGCTGCGCAGACAGTGGCAGTACCGGCCGACGGTGGCCAGGCTGCTGGCCTCAGACTGGAGCGCCTACTCCGCAAACAGCTATCCCCAGGTGGCGCCCGTAGCCTCGCTGCAGGCAATGGCTGCGGTGTTTGTGCGCTATCTGGATGCAAAGAAGAAGCTGCAGCCCATCTACTTTGCCCTTCGCGACCAGCGCTTTCCGGCAGGGGCCACAGCACCGCGGCCGGCAGCAGAGATTGTGCAGGAGCAGATGGGGATGAACATGGCCCAGATGGATGCTGATTTTCTGCGCTGGTTTGGCGGGGAAGTACCGGTTTCCCGAGGCGCGGGAAATGACGTGCCTCGGGCGGGAAACGACGTACCCAGATGGCCCAAAGAGCCAAAGGAATAGGCTGCCAGCGACCGGGTCGAGAGTGCTGGCTTCTTCCAGCACAAAAAAATCGGCCCCTGATCTCTCAGGGGCCAAGTTGCCTTGGTTCTCTCGTGTTGCGAGAGCTTGGTTGGCGGCCGTCCGGGGGGTAAGCCGGGGGCACGGGGAAAGCCTCGGGGGAGATGGCTGCCTTGTTATGGGCGCTCCGAGCCGTTTCGAGAAGAGTCGAACCGGGGGGTGGACTCTCCGCTTGCCGCCAAAGTGTTTTCCATCAGCCGCACTTCAACCTTGCCAGTGCGGATCCGCTCAGCATCGGCCGGCTGGGCGTTGCCCAAAGCCACGGCGTGCATGCGGTAGACGGGAATATTGTGTTGCGTGACGAGGTAGCGTTTCACCGAGTCGGCGAGCCTCTGGGAATTCTGGATTCCGAGAGCGCCGGTGGCAGGGGCATAGGCTGAGAGTTCCAGCAGGTAGCCCTGATGCCCGTTGATGGCCGTGGCCAGGTCGTCAAGCTGCTGACGGGATTCGGCTGAAAGCACCGGCTGCCCGCCGCGAAAAGTGATGGTCAGGGACTTGCGCTCAGCGTACTGGTCAAGTCCATTGACTGTCTGGGTCAGGCTGCTGACCTTGCCGGTTGCCTGGCTGGCGACGGTGCCGGCCTGGGCGGCTTGCTGCCCGGCCGCGGTGGCTGCGGCTGCGGCCTGGTCTGCGGTGGACTGAGCGCGGCTGATGCCGGCCTGCGCACGGGCGTCCACATCCTTGATGTCGCGGGCGTTTTTTGCGTTGACTTCGTTCAACTCGCTGATCTGGCCGTTGATGGGGTCCAGTTGGCGATTAACCCACTTTTTGCGGGCGAAAGGGTTCACGCGACCCCAGAAGCCTTCGTGTGCCTGATTCGGGGAGGCCTGCGCAGTCGGGGAGGGCTGGGCATTGGACGAAGGAGCCGGGGTCGCGGAAGGCTGCTGCGCTACCGCAGCAGTGCACAACGCCGATGCCAGCAAAATGACTGCGAGCTGGCCAGGGAACCGGATTGGGAAGGAAAGCGACATGGATTCAGACCCTTTGGTTTCGCCGGCCGGAACCTCCTGCCGGGGTACGAGTCTTGCCCGTACGCCAAGTACTATTGCAAGGCCCGTGCCAAAGTGCCCGGCCCCGCAAAGAAATTTCTATCGTGTTGATTTCAGGATTCTTACCGGATCCACTTCCCCAAAGCAGGCCCAAATGGCCTCACCCGCAGTTGATGCTCGGGTGTAGTTTTTGCCGAAGCGTGTAATTTTTACCGGGTAAGAATGGATGTGTGCAAAATTGAACAGCTACTTTGCGTCGATATGGAGTACGCGCAGCTCCGGATACGCCCCATCCCAGTCGTCAGAGACCTTGTCGAAGATAAGGCGGAATTCGGCGCGGGCACCGGGAGCGATGGGCGCTGCCGAGACCGGCTCGGTATCAATATAGGGCTCGTGGCTGCGGATGAGATTGAGCGCGAGCGACTGGTTCTGGGCGATCTTCTGGTCGAAGCTGTGGAAGAGCACCTGCACGGTGACGCCGGTGACGGTGCGGGAGCCGCTGTTGGTGAGGACGCCGTCAATATAGGTGACCTTGCCGCCGGCGAGATTGGAGGCCTCGCTCATGGCAATGTCAGAGATGGTGAGAGTTTGTGCGTAGGGGTCAAGCGGTGCGTTGGTGGCCTGCGGCTCAAGACCGGCATTGTGCGAGCGGCCCAGAACCAGAAACACCGCAACCACGGCCAGAACCACCCCGGCAGCAATGGCCAGCGGAAGCCAGTTGCGTTCCGGTGGCTGCGAGGCGGTTTCACTCTGGAATTCGGGCTGGGATTTCTGGCTCATGGTGCCGATTTTACACCGCAGGACCGGGCTGGCCAACACCGCAATGCCGGCTCGGCAGCGTGCAGCAATACCACTGGATGCCCAGGCTTCTAGCCGTTCCCGCCCGGCCGCGCGCCTGCCGCAGAACTCATGGCCACAATGTAACCAATCACCGTAATGACCACAATTGCCGCCGGAAAAAGCATCAACCCCATACTGGCGCCGGAGAGGCTTGCCGCCTCGCCCTCGCGCGCAATGCCGACGGTCCAACCCTCAATCCAGGCGAACATTGCCAGCATCTCCACCTTGAGCCAGTTGATCATGCTCACCGCCAGCTCCTGCAGGCGGGCCCGGTTCGCCGGCGTTACCTCAACCGGGTAGCTGAAGGACGCAGGAAAGCGAACCACCACACTCAGCAGGCAGAACACGAGCAGCCCGATGGTGGGCAGGAAAAACAGCTCTGACGAAGAGCCCCAGCGGTTGACGTGGCCGCCGAGATCGAAGTGGAGGGGAATCTGTTTGGGCAGGCCGCTGGCGATGGCCCAGATGGGGATAAACCACACCGCCGCTAATCCGGCGAGAGCGAGGATGTTTTCAAGCTTCAGCTTCTGCATGGTGTTGCCTCTTGCGAAGATGCTTCGCGGCAGGCTCAACCGAAGCGTGCGCGTCCGGCGGCCTGGCGGAAGTCTGCTCCGTTGATGTCGATGCGCACGCACATCTCGGAGAGGCGGGAACGCATGCGCTCGCCGATGCGGTCGCCCAGCGTTTCTTCCCGGGCCGCGCGCTGGGCGGCATTTGCCGGGCCGGCACCGAATCCGAGCGGGGGCGCATCGGGATAGTTGGTGGTGATGATGGTGGTGCGTTTGTCGTTGTAGCGGGTGTTGAGGATGAGGGCTACGGTATCCCAGACCCAGTCGGTGGGCTTTTGTGCGCCCAACTCGTCAAGGACCAGGACCTCAGCTTCAAAGACAGGGCGGAGGACATCCAGTTCCGTGGAGGCGACGGTGGGATTGTAGCTGTGCTGGATTTCCTTCAGCAGCTCGCGGTAGTCGTAGAAAAGCGCCTGCACGCCCTTCTCTTCAATCAACCCCAGCAGGATGCCGACGGCGAGATGCGTTTTGCCCACCCCAATCGCTCCGGTCAGCAGCAGGCCCTTGCCGTCCGTCTCCACCGGGTAGGCCTCCACAAATCGCCGAGCCGTCAGGTGCGCCTGAATCATCGAGGCGTCTGCCCCCCGAAAACCCGTCTCGTAGCTGTCCAGCGAGCAATGCTCGTACCGCCGGGGAATGCGGGCGGCTGCGATACGATGCTGCGCCCGTACAGCCTGCCGGCAAACACACGGACGCGCAACTCGCACGCCCGATGCGCTGACTGCCAGCACCATCCCCACGCCCTCGCACTCCGGGCAAATACTTGTGGCCAACTCGCTCATCGCTTCCTTCGCTTATCCAGCCTAGCGCACGCGAGCCCTGCTGGCGACTGTTGAAGACAGGTGCTGCACTGAAAGTGGTGCAAACAGGGGAAGATGCGGTGCCCCTTGGCGGAAACGCGGGTGGTTTCATTGCCTTGGGGGGCATTTCACGGTAAACTTGAACAATTGCAGGAAAGGTAATCTCGATTCATGCCCAAGCCCGGAATTCACCCCAATTACGCCGCCGTTGAAGTCCACTGTGCGTGCGGAAACAATTTTGAAACGCGTTCGACCCACAAGGGCAAGATCAGCGTGGAAATCTGCTCGAACTGCCACCCGTTCTTCACCGGCAAACAGCGCCTGGTGGACACCGCAGGCCGCGTCGAGCGCTTCCGCCGCAAGTATGCCGCCGCAACGCCGGCCGCCACCAAGTAACAGCGCAGCGAAATGCGCTGGAAAGCAAGGCCTCCGCTGTGGCGGGGGCCTTGTTGTGTTCCCCTGATTGTTGTGTTCCCCCAACGGGGAGCGATGAGCAAGTGCAGGCGGGCCGCCGAAATAACCGGCGGAACAGGAGCGTAACCGATGGCCGGCAAGGGTTTTACGGTGAACAAGGACTGGGACAATCCAGTGGAGCACGCCATGCCCGCAGAAGCGCGCGTGCCGGCAGAGCTGCGGATTGGCCCCGTCGTCGTGGCTCCGGCCACCATTCTTGCCCCCATGGCCGGCGTTACAGACACCGTCTTCCGCCGGTTTATCCGCCACGCCAGCCTGTTCAGCGCTGCCGGAGACGCCGCGCAGACCGTCGACGAAACAGTCACCAACCAGCAGTCCGGCTGCGGCTTGCTGATGACCGAGTTCACCTCAGCCGATGGGCTGAGCCGCATGCGCGAGTCCAAACGCAAGCGCTACCTGACGTTTTACGACGACGAACACCCCATCAGCGCGCAGCTTTTCGGCTCAAACCCGGCGACGCTGGCCGAGGCGGCGCGGATTGTGGAAGAGACCGGCTTTGACACCGTTGACCTGAACCTGGGCTGCCCGGCAAAGCGCGTGGTGGGCTGCAACGGCGGCAGTGGACTGCTGCGCGACCTGCCCAAAATCGGCGAAATCTTCCGGGCGGTGCGGGCTTCGGTGTCGATTCCCTTCACCGTGAAGTTTCGGCTGGGGTGGAATGACTCGCAGATTATCTGCGTCGAGCTCGCCAAAATGGCCGAAGCAGAGGGCCTCAACGCCGTCGCCCTCCACGCCCGCACCCGTGAGCAGGGCTACACCGGCCAGGCCCGCTGGGAGTGGATTGCAGCGGTGAAAGACGCCGTGCGCATTCCCGTCATCGGCAACGGCGACATCCGCACCCCCGAAGATGCTGCCGCGATGGTGGCCAAAACCGGCTGCGACGCGGTGATGATTGGCCGCGCCGCGCCGTCGAATCCGTGGGTCTTCAAGCAGATTGCCGAGTACACGGCGACGGGCAGCTATACGAAGCCGACCGAGGCGGACCGCTACCGGATGATTCGCACCTACTTCCAGATGTTGCTGGAGGAGGCCGAAGCAAGCCAGAGCCTGCCCCGCGACGCGCGCCACGGCGAAACGGCGGGCAAGATGAAGCAGTTTGCCAGTTGGTTCACCCATGGGGTGGCCGGCGGAGCCAAGCTGCGCGGGCAGATCTTCCACGCCAAGACAGGTCGGCTGGTGCTGGCTGCGGTGGACGAGTTCTTTGAGCGCCGCATGGCCGAAGGCGGCGGGGATGAGGGTGAGGCGGCGGAGACGGCGGCCTTCCCGGAGTCGCTATTGAGCTGCGCGGATTAAGAGGGTTTCTGCTGCGGTGCTGTGGTAATCTGCAAAGCCATGAGCGTGGCAACTTTCCTGAAGACCATTGGGTTGATTGCGGCGGCTGGCATCGTGCTGGCGCTGCCCTCCGGTGCCGTAGCCGGCGGGCCGGCGAAGGAGGCGGGCTGGGACAAGGCGCTGGCGGCGAAGTATCTGGATGAGCGCGAAGTGTGGTGGCAGCAGTGGCCGCACGCCATGAAAGACCACGGCACGGTGTGCGTGAGTTGCCATACCCAGGCGCCCTACGCCCTGGTGCGCGGCGTACTCAGCAACGACCTGGACGAGCAGAAGCGAAGCGACCCGGAGCAGGCGATGCTGGCCAGCATCCTCAAGCGTGTGGAACTCGCCGACGAGGCACTCCCCTTCTACAACGACAAAGACAATGGGCCGGGCAAGACGCTGGAAGGCCGCAACGCCGAAGCGATCCTGAATGCGGTGATACTGGTGCCCTATGACGCGCAGAACAGACATCTGAGCACACCCGCCCGCAAGGCACTCGACCGCATGTGGGCCGCGCAGGAGCAGACCGGCGACCGGGCCGGAGCCTGGGTCTGGCAGAACTTCCACTACGCTCCCTGGGAAGGCGACACCAGCGAATACTACGGCGCGGCGATGGCGGCCGTGGCGGCCGGCTCCGCACTCGACAACTACGCCAGCCAGCCCGATGTTCTGGCGCACGTGGCCCTGCTGAAGACCTATTTGAAGCGCAAGGCTGCCGAGCAGCCGGTCATCAACCGGGCGCTGCTGCTGTGGGCCAGCGGAAGGCTGCCGGGCCTGCTGAACCACAAGGAGCAGGTGGCTGTCGCCCAGGATCTGCTGGATGCCGAGCAGACCGACGGCGGCTGGAGCCTCGAAACCATGGGCACCTGGAAGCGCCGCGACGACTCCAAACCAGTCATCCGCAGCGACGGCTACGCCACCGGCCTCGTGGTCCTGGCAATGGAAGAGGCCGGCGTAGGCAAAGGCGGCTCCGGCCTCAAACGCGGCCTGGCCTGGCTCCGCACCAACCAGAACCCCACCACCGGCGCCTGGCCCGGCTGGAGCGTCAACAAGGACCGCGGCCCGGAGAATGCGGCAGCGAAGTTTATGCAGGACGCAGGAACGGCCTACGCGGTGCTGGCGCTGGAGCGGGCGCGGTAATCGCTACTCCCCCGGACGCTTGCGGAAGATGATCCGCAGGTCCCGCCGCCAGTCTTCGCCCACCGCTATCAGTTCCCAGTCCACCTGCGGACTCAAATACCGCAGCACCGCCTCATTGGCCGGATGCACCCGCAGCGCCGGTGCCACCAGAAGCAGACGCGGCGGCACGGCAGATACCGCACTTCCCTGCCCGCTCACTGCAAAATACCCCTGCCGCTCGAACGCTCCCAGCGCCCGCCCATCCGCCTGCGTCTCCCGGTCCGCATTCAGTGCCCGCACCCGAATCCAGTAGTCCAGCCCCTGCAGCGGCAGGTGCAGGTCCTCCTCCGCCTTCACCTCAATCACCGCCAGCCGCCCCGCCCGGTCCAGCGTCAGCAAATCCAGCATGCCCCGGTCGCCCGACGAAATCGCCGGCACCTGCGTGTAAAGAAACTCCCCGCGCAGCGTCGGCAGCAGCTCCGGCAACCCGCGCCTCAGCCGCGACTCCAGCCACCGCTCCGGCTGCAACCGGAACAGCGGGTCATTGCCGTCTCCATCCGGCCTTCGACTCGCAAACAGCCGCGCCAGCAGCATCCGGCACAGCCCCTCCGTCTGCTCGGTCAGCGTCGTTTCATTCGCGCCGGCGCCGAAGGTCACCTCAACCTCGCGGGTGAACGACCGGATGGCGTGCTGCCGAACGCGCGCGAACTCCAGCCCGTGCAGCAGCAGCGCCACCTCCGAAGCCGAACGCGGGCGCAGCTCAATCCGGTCCTGGGCCCCGGCGGGGACCAGTTCCATCACCCGCTCAATTCCCGGCTGCGCACGGTCCAGCGCCGCCTGATGGTCAAAGGCATGCACCAGTTGCGACGCCGCATTCCCAACCTCAGGCGAGTCAACTTCCGCCAGCTCCTCCGTCCTCGGATTCAGCGTCAGCAGCCGGAAGCTCGCCCGCGCGTGGTTCAGCCAGGCGATCCGCTCCGCCAGCGCAGCCTCATGGCCCAGCGGAACCACCAGCGTGAGCCCGCCAAAGTGCTTGTTCCGCGCCTGCCCTGACCCCGCCACAAGCTGTTGCCGGCAGTAGTCGAGCCACAGCAGCCCCAGCGTCAGCACTCCAGAAATCGTCGAGGAGGACTCGTCCGGCCCAACCCCCAGAACCGCCTCCGCCATCGGCCCGCGGGTAAGGATGCCCCTTGCGTACGCCGGCCCAAAGCTGTGCTCCAGATCCGTCGCATTGCGGAAGGCGGCGGGATTCCAGTCCGGAAATCGCCGTCCCAGCGCCCGCTCCAGCAGTCGCAGGTAGACTCGCCGACCAGCCTCGCGAGCAGTCGGTGTGCGGCGGTCGCTGCTGGGGACAACCTCCAGCGCAACAGGCCGGGGAGCGCCCATGCGACGGGTAAGAATGCGCAGGCATCCGGCGCGGGATTCCACGCCGACCACGGTCCGTACCAGGTTCCGCTCCTCGCTCCAAAGCTGAAGGATGCACCGGCCGTGCGACTCGGCAACCGAGTACCGGGCCATGCGCAAATCAAAAAGGACTGCCCCGTCCTCCAGGATGGCGGCTTCAGGGTGGGCGAGGAGATAGGCGTCAATGACCTCAAGCAGCGCGGCCGGATCGTGCGGGGCTTCGCCGGCGTTGGCCATCGGCGGGCTTACCAGCCCCGGCGCGCGCGCAGCCCGGTAATGTGCGCGGTGTGGTGGCGGCTGTGCCAGTCGTAAAGCGCAAGCACCTGCGCCAGATTCTGCCGGCCCCCCTCGGGATGCACGTAGCCACGATGGAAGTCGTCGTCGGTAAGCGCATCCAGCAGTGCCACCCAACGGCGGTGCAGTGCGGTGATGAGGTCAAGAGAAATGTCAACGGGGAGCCAGCGGCCATCGGGCAGGTCGGCCCAGGCGGCTTCGTCATAGGGCTTGATGGTGGGCCAATCCTCGGTGAGGGCGAGCTTCATGCGGACGTAGGCGGTGGCGTGGCTGTCGGCCACGTGATGGACGACCTGACGCAGCGTCCATCCGCCTTCCCGGTACGGCGTGTCAAGCTGGTGGTCGTCAAGGCCGGCTACGGCAGCGGTCAGGCGCTCCGGCAGCAGGCGCAGGGTGTGGATGTGCGCCGCGCGGATGCCGGCCATGCTGCTGGCTGGGCGGGAGAAGGGGCCGATAGGAAAGCGAAGATCGTCCAGAGTGGTCATGCGCAGAACCGTAGCAGGTTGGGGATGCCTGGCAGAAGAGCGCAAAAGTGCTGTGGCCCCGCAGCATTCCGCAAACGGGGCCACCCGAGCGCAGTTCCCGAAAAACTACCGCTTGTGGGCGGCGACGGCGTGGTGATGGTGTGCGTGATGCTTCTTGTGATGCTTGCCGGCCGCGAAAGCGGGGCTTGCGCAAACCAGCAGGAGGAGCGTTGCAAGGATGAACTTCTTCATGCCCTGAAGGTACCACGATTCCAAATGCCGGTATGGGGCGGTGGAAAAAGGGAATCAAGAGCGATACGGGGGGCGCGCGCGGAGAAGCGATTGACCGGATTTGAGCCGCGGGCGGTGGTTGGGAAATGCGGCTGAGGATAGACTGGGAGATACGATGACAAAGCCCGAAACGCAAGCAGCGACCAACCACCGGCGGTACTTTTTTGAGCGATTTGGCCTGACCGAGCGGCTCTTGGAGCGCTGCCTGGGCGAGGCGCTGAGCGCCGGGGGCGACTACGCGGATCTCTACTTCGAGGCCGTCGCCGCCACCAGCCTCAGCGTCGACGAGCAGATTGTGAAGTCGGCCAGCCAAGGAATGAGCGCGGGCTGCGGGATACGCGTGATTTCCGGCGAGCGCACCGGCTATGCCTATACCGACAACCTGAGCCCGGAGCGGCTGCTGAAGGCGGCAAAGACCGCGGCACTGATTGCCGAAGGGCCGGCGAAGCAGCCGGTGCAGGGCTTTACCGAAGGGCCGCTCAAGGACCTGTATCCGGTGCCGATGGGCGGCTATGACCTGGACCTGGCGGCGCGACTGGAGCTGATTCAGCGGGCGGACCGCGCCGCAAGGGCCTTTGACCCCAGGGTTATCCAGGTGCGGGCCGGGTATGCGGAAGAGCTGCGGAGGATTCTGGTGGCGGGCTCGGACGGTGCCTTTGCCAGCGATACCCAGCCGCTGTGCCGGTTGAGCGTGGCCGTGATTGCCCGCGACGGCGAGACGACGACCCGCGGCTCTGCCGGAGGTGGCGGACGTGCCGGGCTGGAGCAGTTTGTGGGAAGCAAGAGCCCGGAGACGCTGGCGCAGGAAGCCGCACGCGGAGCTGTGCTGCAACTGGGCGCCATCGCCGCGCCGGCCGGCGAGATGGAAGTAGTGCTCGGCCCCGGCTGGCCCGGAATCCTCCTCCACGAAGCCGTCGGACATGGCCTCGAAGCCGATTTCAATCGCAAGAAAACCTCCGCCTTTGCAGGGCTCATCGGCCAACAGGTCGCCAGCAGCAAGGTCACGGTGGTCGACAACGGCACCATGGCCGGGCGGCGGGGCAGCCTGAATGTGGACGATGAGGGGTCGCCGACGCAGGAGACGGTGCTGATTGAGAACGGTATCCTCAAGGGCTACCTGACCGACAAGCTGAGCGCGCGGCTGACGGGTGCGGCAAATACCGGCTCCGGACGGCGGGAGAATTACCAGTCCATCCCCATGCCTCGCATGACCAACACCTACATGCTGGCCGGGGACGATGAGCCGGAGGACATCATCCGCAGCGTCAAAAAGGGCCTCTATGCTGTGAACTTTGGCGGCGGCCAGGTCGATATCACCAACGGAAAATTCGTCTTCTCCGCCTCGGAAGCCTACCTGATTGAAGACGGCAGGATCACCGCCCCGGTCCGCGACGCAACCCTGATTGGCAACGGCCCCGAAGCCCTCAAATACGTCTCCATGGTCGGCCACGACCTCCGCCTCGACCAAGGCATCGGCACCTGTGGCAAGGCGGGGCAGAGCGTGCCGGTGGGCGTGGGAATGCCCACAATCAAGCTTGACCGCATGACCGTGGGCGGAACCGGGCGGTAGGGGGATATTCACTGAGAATGACTATTCCAGGTATCTCAAAAATGAGATACCATGGTTCATGAGATGGCACCTGGAGATCCTGAACGAGAGCGTCGCGGCGGAGATTCGCACTCTGCCAGCGGACATCCAGGCCAAGTTTCTCTGCTTGGGCAGTTTGATTACCGAGATGGGGCTTGAAAATCTCGGTGAACCACATGTAAAGCATCTTGAGGGCAAGCTTTGGGAGATGCGCCTTAAGGGCCGCGATGGAATTGCCAGGGCTCTTTATGTAACTGCCGTGGGAAGACGCGTGGTTGTGGTTCGAGCATTCTCGAAAAAGACCCAGAAGACTCCGCGAACCGAAATTGAGCTCGCACTTCGCCGAGCAAAGGAGATTCGATGACGATTCCATTTGAAGAACTCAAAGCCGAATTGCTGGCGAACCCTGAGGTTCGAGCGGAGTACGATGCCTTGGAAAATGAATATGCCATTGCCGCCGAACTGATTCGGGCACGGTTGCGAGCTGGCCTTTCTCAAGCAGAGCTGGCTGCGCGAATGGCAACGAGCCAGTCCGCAATTGCCCGCCTGGAGAGTGGCCAAACCCTGCCGAGCGCACGCACTCTGCTGCGATTTGCCGAAGCAACCGGCTCCCGACTCCAACTGCGGATGTTTGCCGCTTAGACCCCTATTTGCAGCTCGCTAAAACCCATAGGCAACGGGGTTCCCTGCCGCTATAATCCCTTCCCATGTTCCCCTACGACCCCCAAATCCAGGCCTGCCTCGCCACCCCGGCCACTACCATCGCCGAGATCCTCGCCACCCAGCAGACCATCGACAGCCTCACCATCCCCGGCGACGGCCTCCACTGGTTCAACCGCCTCTACTGGCAGGTCACCCAAGCCGTCGCTGCCCGTGTCGCCCTCCCTCCCGGCGACCCCGATGCCTTCCAAAATCCCGCCCTCCTCGCCCGCCTCGACGTCCTCTTCGCCGGGTACTACTTTCGCGCGTTGCATACCTGGCTTGCCGGGCAGGAGACACCCGATTGCTGGCAGACGATGCTGACCCGGCGCAACCAGACCGCACTGGCGCGCATCCAGTTTGCCCTCGCTGGCATGAACGCGCACATCAACCACGACCTGGCGATGGCTGTGGAAGATACCTGCGTTGAGGCCGGGCTGGAACCCATCCACGACACCGCGCAGTACGCCGACTTTACCGCGCTGAATGCGACGCTGGACAGCCTGATTGACACCGCCAGGCAGGAGATGCACCTGCGCCTGCTGGGCGATGCCCTGCCGCCGGTTTCTGCGCTGGAAGATGCGATTGCAGGCTGGAGCCTGGCAGCGGCGCGGGAGGCGGCCTGGAACAACACTGAGCTGCTGTGGCATTTGCGGGATTTCCCACATCTGGCGGCCGGGTTTGCCGGGACGCTGGACGGACTGACCGCAGTGGTAAGCAAGGGACTGCTGATTCCCGTGCCGTAACCGGGAACGAACGCACGGGCGGCCGGGCACGCACGGCGGTGCCGCTTTTGATACGGTTAAGCCATGCAGAATGGGGAAGAGTTAAGGGATTTGGCCGCGCAGGTGGTGGCCCGTGCGCTGGCCGCGGGTGCCACGGACGCCGAGGCGGTAGTGGCCGAGGGCGATGAGTTCAGCGTAACGGTTCGCATGGGCGAGGTGGAAACCCTGGAGGAGTCCGGCTCGCGCGGGATTGGGCTGCGGGTGTTTCGCGGCAAGCGGTCGGCCTCGGCCAGCTCGAGCGACCTGACGGAAGCGGGCGTGGCAGAGATGGTGGCCGGGGCGATTGCGCTGAGCGCGGTGACCGAGGAAGATGCCTTTGCCGGGTTGCCCGAGGCGCAGGATCTTGGCCAGTACCAGGCCGACCTGCACCTCTACTTTGACGATGTCTATTCCCTGCCCGGGCCGGAGCGGATTGCGCTGGCGCGGCGGGCAGAGGCGGCAGCGCTCGCCTACGACCCGCGCATCACCAATTCGCAGGGTGGGGGCTTCAGCGCGACGACCGGCCGACGGGTGCTGGCCAACTCGCGCGGCTTCCTGGGGGAGTACCGCTCCAGCAGTTGCGGTCTCTACGCGGCACCGCTGGCCACCGACGAGTCCGGCGCGATGCAGCGGGATTCGTGGTCGTCGAGCGCGCGCCGGCTGGGGGATTTGGAGCAACCCGAGGCGATTGGGCAGGAGGCAGCGCGACGGGCACTGCGCAAGCTGGGCGCGCGCAAGGTGCCCACACAGCAGGTGCCGATTGTCTTTGCGCCTGAGGTGGCCCGGAGCCTGCTGGGACATCTGTTTGAGGCGGCTTCGGGAGACTCAATCTGGCGCAGTGCGAGCTTTTTGGCCGGCAAGCTGGGGGCGCAGGTTGCCGCGCCCGGGATTACCGTCATCGATGACCACCGGATGCTGCTGCCGACCGGCGTGGGCGGCTTTGGCAGCTCTCCCTTTGACGGCGAGGGGCTGGCCAGCCGACGCAATGTTCTGGTGGCGCAGGGCGTGCTGCAGAGCTATCTGCTGAACACCTACACGGCGCGCAAGCTGGGCATGCGCTCGACGGCGAACGCGACCCGCGGGCTGAGCGGTGCGCCGGGCATTGGGCCGGGCAACCTGTATCTCGAGCCGGGGACCCTGACGCCGGAGGAAATTCTGAAGGATGTGCCCAGGGGCCTGTACGTGACCAGCCTGATGGGCTTTGGCGCAAATATGGTGACCGGCGACTACTCCCGCGGCGCCAGTGGGCTGTGGATTGAAAACGGCGAGCTGACCTACGCGGTGGAGGAAGTGACGATTGCCGGAAACCTGGCGACGATGCTGCCCAACATTACGGCGATTGGCAACGACCTGGTCTTTCGGTCGAGCGTGGCCGCGCCCACACTGCGGGTGGACGGAATGACGGTGGCGGGAGCCTGACGATGACCGGCGCGTGGCTCACAGAGTCGATTGCCTTTGACCCGGCCGAGCCCGCAGCCTCACTGCGGCAGTTGCCGACGCGGCGGGCGGCGGTGTTTGCGCTGTATGGGGATGATGAGCGGGCAGAGCCCTATGTGGGCGCAACGCCTGACCTGCGGCGACGTCTCGACCGGCTGCTGAAGCCGGCTGCCGGGCAAACCAGGCGCCTGCAACTGGTGAGCCGGACACGCCGCATTGCCTGGCGGCTGACCGGCTCGGAGTTTGAGTCCCTGCTGGTGCAGTTTGCCGTCCTGCACCAGGTTTTTGGCGCCAGGGCGCTTGAGCGGATGCATCTGCGAAATCCCGCGTTTGTGCGTTTTCACGGCGGGAACGCCTATCCGCGGCTGACGATTACCACACGGCCCAGCCAGCGGGAGCAGGAGTGGGCCTACGGGCCGTATCCCTCACGAGCCGCGGCGGAACGGGCGACCGACGAGTTGCTGAAGCTCTTCCTGTTGCGGCGATGCGAAGAGAATCTCGCACCCGACCCCTCCCATCCCGGCTGCGTCTACGGGGAGATGAAGAGATGCCTGGCCCCCTGCCAGCAGGCATGCAGCAGCGACCGGTACGCGGAAGAGGCGGCGCGGGTTGCGGCCTTTCTGGCGACGCGTGGGGAAAGCCAGGCAGCGGGATTGCGGCAGGCCCGGGAAAAAGCGTCGGAAGATCTGGAGTTTGAGCAGGCGGCAGAGGCCCATGCTGCCCTGCAGAAAGTGGAAGCCGTGCAGGGCCTGATGCCGGAACTCGCGCGCCCCGCGAATCGGCTGACCCTGTGCCTGCTGCAGGCTGCGGCCGGCCCGGATGAGGTGGCGGTCTTCCTCTATCAGGCAGGGCGGCTGCGCGGGCCGGTTCCCTTTTCCACCCTGGGCATGCGCATCCAGAATGAGCAGTCGGGGTCCAGCTCGCTCTTTGCCCAGCCGGTGGCGATGGAGGCAATTCCCGAAGGCGTGACCAGGCTGGAAACCGCGCGCGCCAGCCGGGATGTGCTGGAATCGCGCATGGATGCGGCGCTCGACCAACTGACCGCCGAAACCGGCGAGCTGGATGCGGTGACCCGCCAGGCGCACCTGGCGCTGGTCACGCGCTGGTACTACCGGCCGCTGGTGCGGCGCGTGGGCGAAGTCTTCTTTCCGGATGCCGACGGGCATTGGCCGGTAAAGGCAATGCTCCGCGGCGTGGGCCGGGTGGCGGCTGCGGGAATTACGGCGCGGGGGGCACATTTGGCGGCGGTGCCGGCAGCGGAAGAGCCTGCAGGGGCAGGCGCCGTGGAGCCTGCGCCGGAGCCGGGCGGAGAGTAACCGATGGCCAGGCAATCCATCCTGTGGACGGAGCTTGCTGCGGGCCGGTATGCGATGAGCGCTGGCCGCGTTCACCAGGTAGCCGACGCGCTGATGGCAGGCGCGCGCACCGCAGAGCTGAACGAGCTGGTTGCGCTGCTGTTCGACGACAACGCCAGCGTGGCCATGCGTGCGGCCGATGTGCTGGAGCGGATTTCGGCACGGCCGACGCCCGCCGTTACCCGGCTGCTGGCCCGCAACAAGGCCGCTGCTGGGTCTGCTCACAGAGGTGACACTGAAGAAGAGCCGCTGGAACCTTGCCATCCTCATGGGCCGGCTGCCCTTGACTGTGGCCGAGGCCCGGCGGGTGGCCGCCTTTCTGGAGCCGTGGCTGGAGGATTCCTCATCGATTATCAAGACGGCGGCGCTGCAGGGGCTGGCGGATATGGCGCGGATGGATCCGTCGCTGCTGCCGGGGGTGCTGGATGTGCTGCGGATTCGCGGACGGTCAGGGACGCCGGCGATGCGGGCGCGGACGCGGCACCTGCTGGCTGCGCTGGAGCCGGAGCAGGACGGGCGGCGCAAGCGACGGCCAGCCTCCCCAGCCACTGACAGAATCGCAGACTGATACACTTTAAGTTGGCCGGGAGTTCCCGGAAAATGGAGTGGAACCCGCATCATGGTTGAGTTGTTGCCCTCGATTTTGTCGGCTGATTTTGCCCGCCTGGCGGAGGAAGTTGCCGCGGCGGAGCGGGGCGGTGGCACCGTGATTCACGTCGACGTGATGGACGGCCATTTTGTGCCGAACATCACGCTGGGGCCGCCGGTGGTGAAAAGCCTGCGCAAGGCTACCAGGCTGCCGCTGGACTGCCACCTGATGATCGAGAATCCCAACGACTACATTGGCGCATTTGCCGACGCCGGGGCAGACTGGGTGAGCGTGCACTATGAGGCATGCCCGCATCTGCATCGGACGCTGGAGCTGATTGCCGGACACGGGATGAAGCCGGGTGTGGTGCTGAACCCCGCGACGCGCGTCGAAGTGCTGGAAGAGATTCTGCCCATGCTGCACCACGTCCTGGTGATGAGCGTGAATCCTGGCTTTGGCGGGCAGCGGTTCATCCCCTTTTCCCTGAACAAGATTCGCGCTCTGGTAGAAATCCGGCAGAAACTGGGGCTGACGTTTAGAATTGAAGTGGACGGCGGGGTCGCTCACGATACGATCCCGGCAATCGTCCAAGCAGGTGCGGAGCTGTTGGTCGCCGGCAATGCGGTATTTGGCAGCGGAGACCCTGAAGCCAACACGCGGGCACTGCTGGCACAGGCAAGGGTTGCCGCCGGCGAAGTTTCCAGGTAGTTGCAGGGCAAGAGTTTACGGGTGACAGTGCGGCTCCTGTGTGGTTCCGGGGCAATGCGACACGAGGTGGTATGACGTTGTTTGGCAAAAGTGTTTCCGAGAAGTCTTCCGGTGCGGCCCGCAGGCGCGTGGCCCTGGTTGCCGGTGTATTGGCCCTGGCCCTGGCTGTGATGCCGGGCGCGCAGGCCGCTGACAAGACGAAGACCAAGAAGAAAAAGAACGTTGACCTGAGCGCCAATCCGCTGGCCAATGTCAAGAGCCGCCAGCCGGACAAGGAGCTGTTTGACAAGTCCATGATTGCCCTCAAGAAGGGCCGCTTTGACGTGGCCCGGCTTGACCTGCAGACCCTGCTGAACACCTATCCGGAATCGGAATACCGCATGCGCGCCAAGCTGGCCGTGGGCGACAGTTGGTTCAAGGAAGGCGGCTCGGCCGCCCTCGCCCAGGCTGAGGCAGAGTACAACGACTTCACCACCTTCTTCCCGAACACCCCCGAAGCCGCGGAAGCGCAGATGAAGGTGGGCGACATCTACTTTATGCAGATGGAAAAGCCCGACCGCGACTTTGCCAACGCGCAGAATGCCGAGCGCGAATACCGGCGCATGATCAGCCAGTATCCTGACTCCACACTGGTTCCCCGCGCCAAGCAGAAGCTGCGTGAAGTGCAGGAAGTGCTGGCCGAGCGCGAATTCCTGGTGGGCCAGTACTACTCCGGCAAAGAGAACTATTCCGGCGGCATCGCCCGCCTGCAGACGGTGGCCGACGAGTATCCGCTGTACAGCAAGAGCGACCAGCTTTGGCTCACCATTGGCGACAGCTACGCCGGAGAAGCCCGCCTCGTCGATCTCTCGAAGACCATCCCCGGCGCCGTCAAGGAGCGCCTCAAGCAGGTCTACCTCGACAAGGCCGCCAAGGCCTACGCGCAGGTCATCGTGCGCTACCCGATGGCTCCGCACGTGGAAGATGCACGCGACCGCCTGGTGGCCATGAACCGCACCGTTCCCGAGCCGCCGGCAGAAGCCGTGGCCCGCAACGAGGCGGAAGAACAAAGCCGCCAGCCGCTGCGCTTTACCGACAAGACTCTGGGCATGATCAAGCACGGCCCGCAGGTGGTGGAAGCCGCGCACGTGGGCGAGCCGACGATGGAGAGCCCCAAGCGCACCCTGGCTCCTGAAATCACCAAGGAAAATCAGGCGATTTTCGTCGCTGCCTACACCAACGGCCAGCCGACTGCCGCAACCGGCGCCGCCAAGCCCACGGGAGCCAACGAGCCGCCCCGCTCTGACCAGCCCCAGGCTCCTCTGCAGTTTGAGAACGCGCCCACCGGCGAAGGCAACAGCATTGGCGTTTCGATTGTGAGCGCCCCGAACAGTGCCCCGGCAAAACCCGCTGCCGAGGAAGACCCCAACGCGGTGGTGAAGTCGGTGGGCAACAAGACCGAAGCACTGCCTGCGGCAGAGGCTCCGGCGGCCGCTCCGAACCAGGTCAACGACATCAAGTCCGGCGCTGCGCCTCCGGCCGAAGAGCCAGCCGCAAACGGCAAAAAGAAGAAGGCTCCGAAGGTGGATCAATCGGACGAGTCAAGCAGCAAGAAGAAGAAAAAGAAGGGCCTGAACAAGCTGAACCCGCTGTAAAGAGCTGCCTGATCCCGAAAGCACTCAAGGCCGTTCCCTCCAGGGAGCGGCCTTTCTGCTTGCGCGCACGATTATATCCAGATAAATTTCTGGATATAGATTTACAAAAGGTGCAAACCGTGCCCGAATCCGCTACGGGAGCAGCGCTGAGGGCACCAGCTACAAACCCAGATACCGCACCCCGGCATTCGGATTAAACACATACGCCGGAATCTCGCGGAAACCCATCGACTCATACAGCGCAATCGCCGCAGTCATCGACGATAGCGTATCCAGCCGGATGCTGGTGTAACCCTGCCCTCGCGCGTAGTCGCAAAGCCGTCCTGCAAGCAACCTGCCCAGCCCCAGCCCCCTACCCGCAGGGCGGACGTAGAGCCGCTTCATCTCCGCCACTCCCGGCTCGCTCAGCCGGATAGCCCCGCAGCCCACCACGTGCCCACCATCCCACGCCAGCAGCACACACCCCTCGGGCTCGGCATAGCGGCCGGGAAGACCCGCCAGTTCCTCCTCAAACCCCTGGAAACACAAATCGATCCCCAGCGTCCCGGAGTACTCGCGGAAAATCCCGCGCACCTCATCGAGATGCGCGGGAAAGCGGGCTGGCAGAATCTCAACCATGCGCCATCAACCGGTGTTGCGCAGTCCGGCGGAGATGCCGCTGATGGTGGCGGCAAGCGCGCGGTTGACGGCGGGGGTGTTTTCTCCGCCTCGCTTGCGCCGCAGCATATCCACCTGTATGAGGTGCATGGGGTCGACGTAGGGGTTGCGCAGCTTGATGGAGCGGGCGAGGACGCGGTTGGTTTCCAGCAGATCTGTCTGGCGGGTAATAGCCAGCACAGCCGAGACGCTGCGATGGTACTCCGCCTCAAAGCCCGTGTAGATACGCTCGCGCAGGGCCTCGTCCTTGACCAGCGTGGAGTAGAGGCGCGCGGTGCCCAGGTCGGCCTTGCCGAGCGCCATTTCCACGTTGCGGATGAGGTCTATGAAGAGCGGGAACTCCTTGGCCATCGTGTTCAGCGTCTGGATGCTGCCGCCCTCGGCCAAATACGTCTCCACCGCATACCCCACGCCGAACCACGCCGGGATGAGCAGGCGGGACTGGGTCCAGCCGAAGACCCACGGGATGGCCCGGAGCGTGGAAAGCGAGAGCGAACCCTTGCGCTTCGACGGGCGCGAGCCAATCTTGGCATTTTCCAGCTCAGACATCGGCGTGGACTGCTCAAAGTAGTCCAGCAGGCCGGGGTCGTCGAGGATGTGCTTCTTGTAGTACTCGAAGCTGAGTTCCGAGAGGCGGTCGATGGCCTGCTCCCACTCCGGCTCCAGCCGCCCGGTGAAGTGCCCCTCCGGGTCCTTGGCATTCGGCCGCGCCAGCGCGTCCAGCGATGCGGCAATCATCAGTTCCAGATTGCGCTCGGCCAGGACGACCTCAGCGTATTTGAAGTTGAGGACTTCGCCCTGCTCGGTGATGCGGAATTGTCCCTCAAAGGAGTCGAGCGGCTGGGCAAAGATGGCGCGGTGCGTCGGGCCGCCGCCACGGCCGACGGTGCCGCCGCGGCCGTGGAAGAGCCGCAGCTTCACTCCCGCCTCGCGGGCTACCGTGTGCAGGGCTCGATGCGCGCGGAAAATCTCCCAGGTGCTGGTGAGCATGCCGCCGTCCTTGTTGGAGTCGGAGTAGCCCAGCATCACTTCCTGGGTGTTGCCCCAACTGGCCAGCAGAGCCTTGTAATCGGGTCGCGCCCACAGCTCACGGCAGATTTCCGGAGCATTCCGCAGGTCTTCAATCGACTCAAAAAGCGGCACAGGCATCACGCCGGGGTCGCGGTCTGAACCCTCCAGCCGCACTCCGGTCAGCCGGCCAAGCCGGACAACATTGAGCACATCGTCCACGCAGGTGGCGCCGGAGATAACGTAGTGGCGGATGACTTCGGGCGTGCATCCGGCCTTGATCTCCGCCACGGCCTGGAAGGTCTCCAGTACCGAGCGCGTATCGTCAGAGAACGCCTTGGGCAGCTCGGGCGCAAGATTGTCCGCAACCGCCTCCTTCAGCGCGACCGAGTGCAGCCGTGCGTGCTGGCGAATGTCGAGCGTGTGCAGGTGCAGGCCAAAGGTGCGCACCAGCAGAATCAGCGGGTCCACCAGCGAACGGGCGATGCGCAGGCCGCGGTTGGCGGCAAGAGAGTCGCGCAGGATGGTGAGGTCGCCCAGAAATTCATCGGCAGAGGCGTAGGGCGGCAGCATCTGGGCCAGCGTCTCCTGGCCTTCTGCCAGCGTGTACGGCATGGGCAGCGAAGCGCCGTTGCGGCCCTGGTGCAGGGTGCGCTGGATGCGGGCGCGCACGCAGATGAGATACCGCCGGTAAACCTCAAACTCAAAGCGCTCGCCAAAGACCTGCGCCTCGGCAGTATGCAGCAGGGCCAGGTACTTGTCCAGCCGCTTGCGCATGGCATCGGTCACGGCCACCTGCTGGGCGCTGGAAGAGAGCAGATCGATGACCTGCTGCAACTGGCCCTGGTAGTGGTGCAGCAGATGCGCGCGGGCCAGGTCGACGGTGTTGCGGGTCACTTCCGGCGTGACAAACGGATTGCCGTCGCGGTCGCCGCCAATCCAACTGCCGAAAACCAGCACCTTGGGCACCTGGTTCAGCTCCAGTTCCAGCCCGTAAACAGCGTGGAAGGCCTCGGCGATTTCGCGGTAGAGGCTCGGCAGCGTGGCAAAGATGGAGACATCGTAGTAATCGAGCCCCATCTTGATCTCGTCGTAGACCGACGGCCGCCGGCTGCGAACCTCGTCCGTCTGCCACAGCGTCGTAATCTCCGCGCGCACCGCCTCTTCCAGCCGTTCCAGGTCTTCCACCGGCACGGGAATGCGGTCCAGGTGCTCCAGCAATTCACCAATCCGCCGCCGCTTGAACATCACAGATCGGCGGGCGACTTCCGTGGGATGCGCGGTGAAGACGGGCACGACAAGGACTTTGCGGAGCCAGTCCATGGCCTGCTCGGCGGTGATGCCCACGCGCTCCATGGCGCGCAGGGTGCCGGCCAGCGAGCCGCGCTGCTTGCCGGCGGCGCCACTCAACTGCAGGGCCAGGCGGCGGCGCTTGCGGTGGTTGGTCTCAGCCAGGTTGATGAGCTCGAAGTAAAACGCAAAGGCGCGGGTCAGCAGCAGGGCGCGGTCCAGCGGCAGCGAATGCACCACCTCCAGCGCCTTGGCGGCGTGGCCGGCGGCGGCGGCCACCGCGCCCTGATCCTCAGCCTCGCGGCGGCGAATCGTCCCCTGCCTCAGTTGTTCCACCAGAGAAAACAGCTCGTCACCGGCCTGTTCCCGCAACACCTCACCGAGCATAATGCCCAGCGAACGCACATCACGGCGCAGCGGAGCCTCTTTCAGCTCACCCGACTCGGCCTGCAACTCAGCCAGTCTCTGCGTCCAACTCTCAGGATTCCACAAAAGAGCCATCGTCCTTTGATTATGCCTGATGGGGTATGAAGAAACGCAGTGGGAGTGGTACCACCTACCCGAACTGCTCCATCTTCATCCCCAGCGGATACGTCTCCCCATGCGCCATCAGCTCATCCCAGGTCACGGCACGCTTCTGGTACCCGGCCATCCGCCCCAGCATGCAGCTCAGCGCCGTCTCCACACCGCTGGCAATCTCGTTCACAGGCTTGCTGCCGGTAATCGCGTCCACCACCGCCCGCTCCTTGTCCCGGTCGGCATACGCCAGGTTGTCCTGGAAGGCTCCGTCCGCGGCAAATTTCGCCGCTTCCGGCGAGCTCTTCAGCGAGTCCTGCCAGCTCCACTCATTCGGCCCGGCAATACGAATCGGCCCCGCATAGCCCACCGTCGCCGACCCCGTCGCACCAAAGAACTTCAGTCCGGCGTCAAAGCCATAGTTCCCAAACTGCGTCGAGGCAAACGACAGATGCACCCCACCCGGATACTCGAAGTCCACCTGGTAGTTGTCCCAGCAGTCGCCCACGTGGGTCAGCGCGTTACGCCCGCCCGTCGCCATAGCCGCAATCGGCCGCGACCCCAGAATCCAGTTGCACAGGTCGATGATGTGGATATTCTGCTCCACCAGAATGTCGCCCGACAGCGCCCGGTCCCACAGCCAGTTCCGCAGCCGGTGTTCGTCAGCCCCCGCTCCCGGCACCACCACCTCAACCGAAGCAGGCGCGTTGTAGTACGCCGCCACAGAAACCATCTTGCCCAGCGAGCCCGAGCGGATATGCTCCGCCGCCGCGGCAATCCCCGGCGCATTCCGGCACTGGAACCCCACCGCGACGGACTGGCCGGTCTTCACTTTTTTGCCGATTTCCAGCGCCTGCCGTGCCTGGGCCACATCAATGCCAACCGGCTTTTCCACGTAAACATGCTTCCCGCTGGCCACCGCAACACCCAGATGCTCCACATGGAACCATGGCGGCGTCGAAAGCTGAAGCAAATCCACCTCCGCCGACCCCGCCAGCGCCTCCACCGCTTCGCGCCCCTTGAACAACTGCTTCGGGTCAATCGTCGCCTGCCCCAGCGACTGGTTCAGCGCGTTGAACCGTGCCTGCCCCCTGTCCAGCCGGTCCTGGAACAAGTCCCCCAACGCCACCACCCGCGTAGTCGTCGAGTGCACAAACGAGGTCGCCACCGACGAGCCCCGATTCCCGCACCCCAGCAGACCCAGCCGCACCGCCGAGTTCGCCTCATACCCAAACGCCGTCTTCGGCCTCATCACCATCACGCCCGTTGCCGCTGCCGCCGTCGCTAGAAACTCCCGTCGATTCATCCCTCGCTCCTCATCTTCCATCGTCCTGCCACTCGCCTCGCCCGCCGCTCAGCCGGCCAGCACATCCCGCAGAATCGCTTCCAGATACACCTTTTCCTTGCGAACATCCTCAATCTGCGACGGCCCACTTGTCTCGCGCTCAATCGTCACCGCGCCCGTGTAGCCAATCTTGTGCAGCCTGGTAAACACCTCGCGGAAGTTCACCAGCCCCTGCCCAATCACCACCTCCTGGCCCAGCTCCATCGGGTCAGTCGGCCACTTGCCGTCTTTGGCGTGGATGCTGCGCACGTGCGGCCCCAGAATATCCACCGCATCCACCGGATTCGCCTTCCCGTACAAAATCAGATTCGCCGTATCCAGCCCCACCGCCAGATTCGGCATATCCACGTCGTGAATCATCCGCGACATCGTCGTCGGCGTCTCCTGGCCGGTCTCCATCAGGAAGTGCTGCCCATTCCCCTGGCAGTGCTTCGCCACCGTCCGAATCGCCTCCACCGTCTCATCCCACAGCGGATTGGCCGGGTCTTCCGGCATAAAGCCGCAGTGCGACTGCACCTGCCCCACACCCAGCGCATGGCCGAAGTCCGAGGCCTGCTTCAGCGCGTCAATCCGCGCCGCCCGCGTTGCCCGCGGCACCAGCCCAATCGTCGATGGCCCCTGCTTGAAATTCCAAACCAGCGGCTCCGGCCGCACCACCTCAACCGTGGTCGGCGTAACCCCATACTTCTCCATCAGCCCCTTGAATTGCGGCACCAGATCCGGCGTAAACCCGCCCTTCAAATACCCGTCCAGCGACAAAAAGCAGTTGTTCAGCCCCAGCTCCTGCAGCACTTTGAACCGGCCTTCCGGGTCACCAAAGGGCGAAATCAGCAGGCCCAGGGCAAAGGGCTTCAGCGGCGCCGGCCCGGCGGCAAAGGCAGAAGACGGCGTGACAGCGGCAGTTGCGGCAGCGGCGGCAGCAAACTCAAGAAAGCTTCGACGGTCCATAGTTACCCCTTACTTCAATGGGAATATTAGGCAACATCGGGCCACCCTTTGACTAGTCCGCCGCGAAACGCTCAACTCTCGCAGGGATTTCCGCTTGAAAAGCTTACCCCAGCTCCGCCTGCTCTTCCAGCGACATCATCAGCTCTTCCCACTCGGCGGTGAAGGTGTTGAGCTGCTCGCGAAGCTGATCCAGCAAATCGGTCTGGCGCTGGGTTTCTTCGGCAGAAACATAGTTCCCCAACTGCGCCTCTGTATGCGCGATGGAGCCCTCAATGCGCGGGACTTCCTCTTCCAGGAAGTTGCAGCGGTCCTGCATCTGCTTCAGCTTGATGGGGTTCAGCCGCTTGGCCTTGGGTGCTTCCCCGGCCGGCACAGGCGCGGACTGCGGCGCCGCAGCCGCCTGCACGGGTGCGGCCTTGCCTGCGGCGGTTGAAACCGCAACCGTGGCGGCAGACTTGCCGGCAGCGGCCTGCGCAGCCTCCTCCTGGTCGCGGACATACTCGGCGTAGTTGCCCGGATAGACAACCAGCCCGCCATCCTTGATCTCAAAGACCTTGGTGGCCAGCTTCTCCAGAAAGTAGCGGTCGTGGGAAACAAAAATCACCGTCCCCGAAAAGCTCTCAATCGCCTCCAGCAGCACATCCTTCGCCCGCATATCCAGGTGGTTCGTCGGCTCGTCCAGCAGCAGAAAGTTCGACGGCGACACCAGAATCCGCGCCAGCGCGAACCGGTTCCGCTCCCCGCCCGACAGCACCCCCAGCGGCTTGAAAACATCGTCTCCGCTGAACAGGAAGCAGCCCAGCAGCGAGCGCAGCTCCAGCTCAGGCACGCGGATGGCGGCGCCGCTGATGTCGTCGAGCATGCGGGCGGTGGGGTCGAGAACCTTGTACTGGTCCTGCGCAAAGTATTCCGCCACCACGTTGTGCCCCAACGCCACCGATCCGGAGCTGGGCACTTCCACCCCCGTCAGCAGCCGAATCAGCGTCGACTTCCCCGCTCCATTCTGCCCCACCAATGCCACGCGGTCGCCGCGCTCGATGGTGAAGTTGACGCCGCGGAGCACCTGCTTTTCGCCGTAGCTCTTGGCCAGTTCCTGCGCTGTAACCACGGTACGGCCCGAGGGCGGCGGCTGCGGAAAGCTGAAGTGGATCACCGGCTCCTCTTCCGGAATCTCAATCCGCTCAATCTTCTCCAGCTCCTTGATGCGCGACTGCACCTGCTTGGCCTTCGTCGCCTGTGCGCGGAACCGTGTGATGAAGGCCTCAAGATGCTCAATCTGCTCGCGCTGGTTCTTGTATCCCGCAATCAGTTGCGCCCTGCGCTCTTCCTTTTGTTTCAGATACTTGGTGTAGTTTCCGGCATAAATCTGCAGGCGCTTGTTCCACACCTCCACGGTGCGGTCCACGGTGACGTCGAGGAAGTAGCGGTCGTGGGAAATCAAGATGTACCCAAACGGATACGTCCGCAGATACCCCTCCAGCCAGTTGCGGGTTTCCAGATCCAGATGGTTGGTCGGCTCGTCCAGCAGCAGCAGGTTCGGCCTCGCCAGCAGCAGCTTCGCCAGCGCAATCCGCATCTGCCAACCGCCGGAAAACTCCTCGGTTCGGCGCTGCCAGTCATCCTTGCTGAAGCCCAGGCCGGTCAGCACACTGCCCACCTGCGCGTCGAGCGCGTAGCCGTCCAGCGCATGAAACCGCGCCTGTAGCATCGAGTACCGCTCCGCTGTGGCCTCATACTCGGCGCTCTGGTGGTCCAGCGTGCTCATGGCGCCGGCCAGCCGCTCCACTTCGGTTTCCATGGCGCGCAGCTCGTCAAAGACGCTCAGGCACTCGTCAAAAACTGAGCGGCCACTCAGCTTCAGCCCCTCCTGCGGCAGGTAGCCGATGGAGATGCCGCGGGTGGTCTGCAGCATCCCGTAGTCCAGCGTCTCCAGCCCCGCCAGCACCTTCATCAGCGTGGACTTGCCGGTCCCGTTGGCGCCAACGAGCGCGGTCTTTTCCGTGGCGGTAATCAGCCAGTTGGCATCCTGGAAGAGCAGGCGGGGGCCAAACCGCTTGCCGGCATTTTGCAGCGAAAGCATACCCTCCAGCCTACCGCCTCACCCCCCCGCCCGCGAAACGACGGGTCTGGATCCCTGCCCACCCTTCCGGCGACGGAATTCTTGCTAAGCTTGACCATCGCAGAAACACCACGCCGCAACAGACAAAGACCGCACCAACGGCAGCCACAACCCGCTTCCATTCGAAAATTTCGGCTCGCTCCACCATCCTGTCCGACGAAGACTTCCCCGTTCGCTGGAACCAGGACTGGGCTCGGTACGAAGAAGCAGGCAGCGCGCTCATGCTTACCTCAATGAGATGCAAGCGTGGCAACGCACCGGTTGGAATCACCCTGGAAGCTCGGGAACCGGCGAGCCCCCGTCAGCGCCCACCCCCCCCTACCCCCCAAGCAAATCCGCTCCCCCCACCAGCCACACCCGCTCCTCCGGATCCGCAGCCATCTGCACCAACTCCGGCGCAAAGCCACCGGGAGAAAACAGAACGTAACTCGGCCTCTCCCGCCAACTCGACTCGGGAAGATTCGCGACCTTGGCTTGCAACGCACTCAGGTCGCCCAGTCGCAATACGCTCTCGGTCCGCCACTTGCACTCCCCAAACAGAAATCTCCCATCCTCGAGCTCCGCCATCAGGTCGATTTCGGTCCGCCCATCGCGACTCCAGTAACGCGCCATCTGGCGAACGACAAGACCCAGTCGATCCGTGGCGTGCCGCTGCAGCCACTGGCCGCAAATCTCCTCAAAGACTGACCAGCCCATGTAATCCGCCAGATACGGCGCAACCCTCGAGCCATAGACTGCCGTCGCATCAGAAAATTGCAATTCGCTCGAAAGCGGTGCAACAAAGCGATACCAGAAGGTCAGGAAAGGATCGGCAACGCGATACAGCGCACGACGTTCAGAGCGTTCTCCAAACGGAAACTCGCGACGAATCCAACCCAAATCCAGCAGCGACCGCAACGACTTCGAAAGTGCGCCGCGCTCCACCCCAATCAACTGCTGAATCCGGTTAAACCTTGTCTCGCCTCCGGCAATCGCTGCCAGAATTGCGTTGTAGGGCGCAGGGTCGCGAATCTGTTCGCTGCCCAAAAGAAAACGCACTTCACTTTCCAAAATGGCTCGCGGCTGCATCAGCAGCGTAACAATCTCTTCCGCCGGCGGTCGCGACGCATCCACCAGAGCGTGATAGCGAGGTGTTCCGCCAAAGACGCCATACATCTGCAGCTTTTCCACCACTCCGTAGTGCGGGCTGTTCGCATAGAAGCAGGCCACATCCTCATACCGCAGCGGATCCAAATGGAAGATTCCCGCATTGAATCGCCCAAACAGTGGCGCGCTTTCTTCCCCCAACGCGGCCATCGCCGACAGTTGCGAGCCGCACAGCACCACAAACAGCGGCACGTGCACGCCCTCCCGGTCCCACCACGCCTGCAGCATCGACGGAAGTTCCGGAGTCTGGGCGACCAGATACGGAAACTCGTCAAGAATCAGGGCGAACCGACCCGAACCTTTTTCCCGCGCCTGGGCCCTTTGCCCTGCGTAGCGCAAAAGCGCATTCCACGAGACGGCAATCTCCTCCGGTGTCACGTCTTCAGAGGGCAGAGCCGCAATCAACTGCCGCGCCAGCGTCAACCGCTGCGTCGCTGCCGTTGACTGCTCGGCAAGGAAGTAACAATGCGGCTTCGAAGCTTCGTTCCCGGTTGCACCGGCGGTGAAGTATCGCTGCAGAAGGAAGGTCTTGCCCAGTCGCCTGCGCCCATACAGCAGCAGCATCTGGCCCCCGTGCCCATGGCGCATCCAGGCACGATCCAGAGCCGCCATCTCGACTCTCCGGTCGTAAAACGGATCGGGTCTCAGGGTCGAATCGGACATACCTCCTCCAGAACTCAATACCTATTCTCCATCCACTACTCACGCCCTGTCAACTCACACATTGTCAACTCGTAAGTTGTCAACCTACAAACTACCAAAAACTCCAGAACTCAATCCCAAAAAACACCGCCCCACCATCTCTAAAACAAGGTGCCCGCAACCTGTCCGACTCCACCGCCCCAAACTCCCCATCCCGCCCGCCATCCACCCACTGCATATACAATGATTCCGAACCAAATCCGCGGCCAGACCTGGCCCAAGACAATCTATTGTTCCGGTTGAATAGAGGGGGAAACGCATCCCCATACCGGAGAAGAGAGCATCCCATGGCAAACTCCATCTTCGATCTCAGCGGCAAAACCGCCGTCGTCATCGGCGGCACCACCGGCATTGGCCACGCCATCAGCCTGGGCTTTGCCGATGCCGGGGCCGACGTAGTCGCCAGCTCCCGCCGCCCCCTGGAAGTGACCCGCACCGCCGAAGAAATCCGCGAGCGTGGCCGCCGCACCCTTGAAATCACCAGTGATGTGAAGAACCGCGACTCCATCGTTGCCCTCCGCGACGGCGTCCTCGCCGAGTTCGGCAAGGTGGACATCCTGGTCAACTGCGCCGGCACCACCAAGCGCGCCCCCACCCTCAACTTCCCTGAGGCCGACTGGACCAACATCATGGAGACCAACCTCACCGGCACCCTGCGTGGCTGCCAGGTCTTCGGCGAGGCCATGCTGGCCAAAGGCTATGGGCGCATCATCAACATCGCCTCGCTCTCCACCTTTGTCGCGCTCTTTGAGGTTGCCGCCTACGCCGCCAGCAAGGCCGCGGTCGGCTCCCTCACCAAGTCGCTGGCCGTCGAGTGGTCCAAATTCGGCGTCAACGTCAACGCCATCGCCCCCGGCGTCTTCCGCACCGACCTCAACGCCAACCTGCTGGACAACTCCGAGCGTGGCCGCGAGTTCCTCCTCCGCACCCCCATGCGCCGCTTTGGCAAAACCGAGGAGCTCGTCGGCGCAGCCATCTACCTCGCCAGCGACGCCGCCAGCTTTGTCGCCGGCGAAATCATCACCGTCGATGGCGGCTTCATGGCCTCGGGCGTCAACCAGTAAGGCGGCACACCATGACCCTCACTCTGAAGCCTTCTGCGAATTGCCACTGGGACCTCGTCTCCCTCGGCGAAGTCATGCTCCGCCTCGATCCCGGCGAGGGCCGCATCGCCACCACCCGCCAATTCACTGCATGGGAAGGTGGCGGCGAGTACAACGTCGCCCGCGGCCTGCGCCGGTGCTTCGGCCTGCGCACGGCAATTGTGACGGCGCTGGCGGATAACCCCGTCGGCCGTCTCGTCGAAGATCTGATCTTTCAGGGCGGCGTCGACCAGCGCCACCTCCGCTGGGTCAAGTACGACGGCGTCGGCCGCACCGTCCGCAACGGACTCAACTTCACGGAACGTGGGTTCGGCATCCGCGCCGCCCTCGGCTGCAGCGACCGCGGCCACACCGCCATCTCCCAGCTCCAGCCCGGCCAAGTCGACTGGGACGCCATCTTCTCCACCGAAGGCGCGCGCTGGTTCCACACCGGCGGCATCTTCGCCGCCCTCTCGGAATCCACCCCAGCCGTTGCCAGAGAAGCCATGGTCTCCGCCCACCGCAACAGCGTCATCGTCTCCTACGACCTCAACTACCGCGACTCCCTCTGGAAGGCCATCGGCGGCAAGGCCCGCGCCCGCGAGGTCAACCAGGAACTCGCCCCCTACGTCGACGTCATGCTCGGCAACGAAGAGGACTTTACCGCCGCCCTCGGCTTGGAAGTCGCCGGCGTCGACGAGCATCTCTCCGACCTCGACACGGCCAACTTCCGCCGCATGATTGAGCAGGCCGTCGCCAAATACCCCAACTTCAACGTCGTCGCCACCACTCTGCGCAACGCCCGCACCGCAACCATCAACGACTGGGGCGCAATCTGCTACGCTGGCGGCGAGTTCTACGAAGCCCGGCCGATGCCGGCCCTGGAGATTCTGGACCGCGTGGGCGGGGGCGACAGTTTTGCCTCCGGACTGATTTACGGATTTCTTGCGAACAAGGGACCGCAGTGGGCGGTAGACTGTGGGTGCGCGCATGGGGCACTGGCCATGACCACCCCCGGCGATACCACCATGGCTGCGCTGAGGGAAGTTGAGCGCGTCATGCAGGGCGACACCGCTCGCGTACAGCGTTAGGGGAGGCGGAATGGACAAGGCTGAAGTACTGAAGAAGATTCGCACCGTCGGGCTGATTCCGGTTCTCCGGGCCAGCTCTGAAGAAGAAGCGCTGGCCCTCGCGGACGCGCTCGCCTGCGGTGGAGTCACCATTCTTGAGATCACCATGACCGTGCCCGGCGCAGTCGAACTCATCCGCCGCGTCGTGAAAGAGTCCGGCGACCGCTTTCTCGTTGGCGCGGGAACCGTGCTCAACGCAGACAGCGCACGGGCCTGCATCGATGCCGGCGCGCAGTTTATCGTCAGCCCGGCGGTGAATCTTGAAACCATCGCGGCCTGCAATGCTCTCGATGTCGCGGTCTTTCCCGGCGCGCTCACCCCCACTGAGGTGCTGACCGCGTGGCAGGCCGGGGCCGATGCCGTCAAGGTCTTCCCAGCCAGTGCCATGGGCGGGGCAAAATACCTGCGCGCCCTCAAGGCGCCTTTCCCCCAGGTCGAGCTCATCCCCACCGGCGGCGTCTCGCTCTCCACTGCCCGCGACTTCCTGCAGGCCGGCGCATTTGCGCTCGGTGTGGGATCAGAGCTGGTCGATCCCCTGGCTATTCGAGCAGGTACGCCCACCGTCATCAGCGACAATGCCCACAACTATCTTGAGATTGTGCGCGAGTTTCAGGCACATCCAATTTAAGGAGCAGACATGCAGGCCCTACAACTCAGGGGACCCGGCGAGATTGCCGTGACTCAGGTTCCCGACGCAGCCCGCCGCCCCGGCGAAGTTCTGCTGCGCATCCGCCAGGTGGGCCTTTGCGGCAGCGACCTGAACAGCTTTCGCGGCCGCAATCCCATGGTGAGTTTCCCGCGGATTCCGGGGCACGAGGTTGCCGCGACCATTGTGGAGACCGACTCGTCCGTTGCCGCCCAGTGGCCGGTGGGGATGGATGTAACGCTCTCGCCCTACACCAGTTGCGGCCAGTGCCCGAGCTGCCTGCGGAGCCGGCCCAACGCCTGCCGCGACAACCAGACGCTGGGGGTGCAGCGCGACGGGGCACTGACTGAGCTGCTCTCCGTTCCGCCGGAAAAGCTCTACGCGGCAACGCTGGGTCTACGCGAGCTCGCCCTTGTAGAGCCGCTCACCGTCGGCTTCCACGCCGTATCGCGCGGCCGGGTAACCAGCTCAGACACGGTGGCTATCTTTGGCTGCGGTGGGGTGGGCCTGGGCGCAGTCGCCGCCGCCGGCTTCCGCGGCGCTCGGACCATCGGCATGGACGTCGACGACGCCAAGCTCGCCATCGCCGCCAAAGCCGGCGCAACCGACCTCATCAACACCACCCGCGAAGATCTGCACCAGCGCCTGCAATCACTCACCAACGGTCGCGGCCCCGACGTCATCATCGAAGCCATCGGCCTGCCGCAGACCTTCCGCGCGGCCGTGGAAGAGGTGGCCTTTACCGGCCGCGTCGTCTACATCGGCTACGCCAAGGAGCCGGTTGCCTACGAAACGCGCCTCTTCGTGCAGAAGGAACTCGACATCATGGGCTCCCGCAATGCTCTCCCGGAGGACTTCCGCGAGGTCATCGGCATGCTCGAAGCCGGGCGCTTCCCTGTGGCGGAAACCATCAGCCACCAGGTGCCGCTGGCCGACGCACCGGCACTCTTCCAGGCCTGGAGCGAAAACCCCGCGGCGTATTCGAAGATTCTGATTTCGGTCAGTTAATCCAGTCGCAGCAGGCCGGCGACAACGTCGGCCTCGGCCTGGCGCAGGCTTTCCGGCTTGCCCAGGTCGCGCCAGTAGGCACCGTCGGCGCGGAAGGCCTGAATGCGCTCCCCCGCAGCCGCCAGCCGCAGGTAGGCGGGGATAATCGAAAACGCACCCTCCTCCGGCATCAGCCCAAAGATGCTCGGCGAAAGCACGTGAACCCCGGCGAAGGCCAGCGGCGTAAGCGGCCCGGCTTCCCCGGCAATTTCCGTGGCCTTTTCCGCACCGCTTGCGCGCCCGGCCAGCAGACCTTCGGCATTAAACAGCAACTGCCTGCTGCTCGCCCTCTCCTGCACAGCCAGGGTCGCCAGCGCACCTGAGGCACGATGCGCAGCCGCCATCGAAGCCAGGTCAATCGCACTCACAATGTCCACGTTGTGCAGCAGAAACGGCTCGTCGGAGCCGGCAAAAAACTGCGCCGCATGTTTCAGCCCCCCGCCGGTATCCAGCAGCTCAGCCTCATCCGACACCATTAGCTCCATCCCGTAACCATGGTGCCCCCCCAAATAGCCAGCCATCTGGTCGGCAAAGTGATGGGCGTTGACGACGACCAGCCGCACCCCCACCGCCGCCAGCCGGGCCAGGGTGATGTCGAGCAGCGTGCGTCCTGCCAGCGTCACCAGCGCCTTGGGCCGGTCATCGGTCAAGGGGCGCAGGCGTGTGCCCAACCCTGCGGCCAGCACCATGGCACGGGTTATGCCGACGCTGGTCACTGGGGCCACTTCTCCGCTTCCATATGCCGCAGGATGACCTCGACGCCGGGAGTTTTGCGCAGGTGGCGGGCCAGGCTTTCGGCCAGAAAGACCGACCGGTGCTGGCCGCCGGTGCAGCCAAAGGAGACCATCAGGTGCTGAAAGCCCCGCTGGCGGTAGGCGGCCACGCTGGAATCCACCAGCGGCAGCACGCCAGCCATGTACTGGTGCACGCTGGCCTGCTGGTTCAGGTATTCAATGACCCGGACATCGCGGCCGGTCAGTTGCTTGAATTCGTCCAGCCGCCCTGGGTTGGGCAGGCTGCGCGCGTCAAAAACGTAGCCGCCGCCGTTGCCGCTCGGGTCAGCGGGGGCCTCGCGATGGAAGGAAAAGCTGAAGACCCGCACACTCAGCGGCTGGGTCTGGTCGGCCAGCGCCAGCAATTTCTCTGCCCCCAGCATCGCGTTCAGCGCGCTCATCAGCGCCGGCAGCGCAATGGGCAGTTGGACATGGTGCGCCAGCCAGCGCAGGTTCTTCAGCGCATACGGAACCGACTGCAGGAAGTGGGCCTTCCGCTCGTAAAATCCCCGAAAACCATACGCCCCCAGCGCCTGCAGAATGCGGATATAGACAAATGCGTAGTAGTGGCCCAGGAACTGCTCGCGGTCGACTGCCTGGTACTGCGCCAGGCAGTCCAGGTAGTGGTCCAGTAACTGCAGCCGCAGCTCCGGCGGCAGGTCTGCCTTGGCGTCGTACAGCAGCGAGGCCACATCGTACTGCAGCGCGCCCTTGCGCCCGCCCTGGTAGTCCAGGAACCACGGGCTGCCGTCGCGCCACATCACGTTGCGCGACTGGAAATCGCGATAGAGGAAGTAGTCCGATGGGGCGGCCAGCAGGCAGCTGGTCAGCGTGTCGAAGTCGTCTTCGAGAGCCTGCTCGTTGAACGGGATTCCGGCCAGGCGCAGAAAGTAGTACTTGAAGTAGTTGAGGTCCCAGTTGATGGACTGGCGGTCAAAGCTGGCACGGGGGTAGCAGACGCTGTAGTCGAGGTCAGCCCCGGCGGCAATCTGAAAGCGTGGCAGTTCGGCGAGAACCTTCCGATAAGCCTCCACCGCAGTCGGCCCAACCTCGGCTCCGGCACGGTTGGCATTCAGGAACTGAAACAGCGTGGTATCGCCCAGGTCCTCTTCCAGATACACGCCCGCGTCGAGATCCTCGGCGAATATCTGCGGCACCGGCAAGCCCTTGCTGCGGAAGTGATGGGAAAATGCCAGAAAGGCGCGATTCTCTTCGCGAACGTTGTACTGCACGCCGATTACCGTGTGCCCGCAGCCGCTGATCCGGACAATCGCCCGGCCTGAGCCGCCCAACTCGCCCTGCAGCGGAGCCACCTGCTCCACCGGAGTGCGAAATTGCTGCTCAAATAGCTTCCTGAGAGTTTCCATCCAACTCTTTCTCTGCTTCGTAGTTGCATCTCCACGATACGCAGCGCGACGAGGCAGATGCAAGGAGCAGCGCCCTGCACGGCCTGTCGCCAATGTTGTACCATTCTGTGTCAGACTCACGCCGTCGGGAAGGGCCCAAGTGTTGCGAATATCTCTACATCCCGCGGCGCTTTGCATCTCTGGTCTGCCCCCTGCCCCTGACCCAAACCAACTCCATTCCCGCATCCGAACTGCAAAGGCACTCCTGCTTCTGATGGGGGTCTTTCTGTCCGTTTCCGCTGCGCAGTTGCTGGCCCAGGCACCGCTCACCACGCTGGCTGCCATCCACGCGCTCAGCAACGAACAGGCCTCCCATCAGCGTCCGGTTGACTTCGAGGCTACGGTCACCTATTACAAGACCACTGACGTAGACATGTTTGTGCAGGACGGCGACAACGCCATCTACATCTTCTGCAAACCAGGGGATTCATTCGCGGTGGGTGACCGGGTTCGCATCGTCGGCAAAACCAGAGACAGCTACCGGCCCATCGTCATCCCCTCAACCATCACCCGGCTTCGTGCCGGTGCGCTGCCCAAACCCGCGGCAATCGAGTTCCCTCAATTGGTCAGCTCGCAGTTCGACTCCCGCTTGGTGACCGTGCGGGGGCTGGTGCGCTCGGCCGACCTGGTTGGCCCCAACGAGCCGCCCTGCATCACCATGCACGTTGTTCTGGACGGAGGCACCGCCGACGCCTCAGTCAACAGCACCGACGAAAACGCGCTGCCCCGCCTGATTGGCGCGCAGATTGAGATTACCGGGATTGCCGGCGCCGAGTTTGACCAGCGCAACCAGCTCACCGGCGCGCGAATTATGGCGCAGACGCTGGCCGACGTGCGAATCCTCAAGCCCGCTGACGTGGAACCGCTCAACCTGCCCTTTGCCTCATTCGACAGCATCTTCAGCAGCTATCACGACCAGAACACGACAAGGCGGGTGCACGTCCAGGGCGTGATTACCTACTACCAGCCCGGCAGCACCCTGGTAATCCAGACCGGCGACAAGAGCCTGTGGGCCAGCACACGCACCTATCAGCCGCTCACCATAGGCCACATCGCCGACGTCACCGGATACCCCGAGATTCGCAACAGCTACCTGACCCTGGCTGACTCTGAGGTGGTGGACAGCGGAAAGCCTGGCGTCGTAACCCCCATCCCTGTCACCGCACACGACCTGGGATTTGGCGGCAACGCCTTCCGCCTGGTAAGCACTGAGGCCAAAATCGTTCGCCAGGTGCGCGAAGCCGCCGTCGACGAGTACGTCCTCGATGCCAACGGCTACATATTTTCAGCCATTTACCGGCAACCTCCCATGCCGGACCCTGACTCGGCCCAGTCCCAGTTGCCCCCCATGCGCGCAATTCCCGTCGGCGCAACCATTCGCGTCACCGGCATTGGAATGTTCTACACCGCTGACCCGTTTGATGGCCCGGTGGCTTCCGATGTGCTGCTTCGCTCGCCGGACGACATCGTCATCCTGGCCCCGGCTCCGTGGCTCGATCTTCGCCACATGGCCATGCTTGTCGGTGTCCTGCTGCTGCTGATTCTGATCATGCTCACCCGCGGCTGGCTGCTGGAGCGGCGCATCCGCCGCCAAAGCGAGGAGTTCGCAAACAACGAGCGCCACCGCAGCCGCATCCTGGAACACATCAACAACGCCTCTCCCCTGGCAACCATTCTGGAAGAGCTTACAGCCATGACGGCCACACGGCTGAAAGCCGCGCACTGCTGGTGCCAGATTGTGGACAGCTCGACCATCGGCAGCACCCCGCCCGAAGCGAAGGCATGCCGCATCCTGGAGCAGGAGATTCGCTCTGGCGCGGGCTCTTTACTTGGGAACCTCTTCGTCGCCTTCCCTGACACCGTCAAGCCGCGCCCCGTGGAAGCCGAGTACCTGAAAACCCCTGCCTCGCTGGCCGCACTCGCCATGGAGACCCAGCGCCTCAACCATGAGCTGCGCTATCGCTCAGAATTCGACCAGCTCACCGACATTCGCAACCGCTTCTCCCTGGGCCAGCACCTGGACGCGCTTATCACCCGCGCCCGGGAAGATGCCTCCATCTTCGCCCTGATCTACATCGACCTTGACGACTTCAAGCAGGTGAACGATTTGTACGGCCACCGCGTTGGCGACCTGTTTCTGCAGGAAGTGGCCAACCGGATGAAGCGCCAGCTTCGCTCCGCCGATGTGCTGGCCCGCCTCGGCGGCGATGAATTCGCGGCCCTGGCACCCTTCATCCACAGCCGCGCTGAGGCTGACGAAATCGCCCTGCGCATCGCCAGTTGCTTCATTGAGCCAATCCGCATTGAAGGCACCGTCATCCAGGGCTCCGCCAGCATTGGCATGGCCCTGTATCCGGAAGATGGAGCTACCGGCGACAGCCTGCTGAACGCCGCGGATCTGGAGATGTACAAGAGCAAGCGAGTCCACCGGCCCACGAATCCGAACGGAACCGGCGCCTTCTGAAGAAAGCGCCAAGCCTTCGGGCCCGCGACACCGGCTCTTCCCCCTTCCAACACAGCGCTTCCCGCGCCACTGTTCCCCATTGCACTGCACCGATGGCTTCAAGGGGCGAGTCTTGACTTGCCACCGATGCTGTTTGGGGATTCTCGCCCAGCCACACACTTTCGACCTGCACAGGAAGCAACAGCCTAGCTGCAGCCGCTCGTGGAGCCGCAACTCATGCAGCGGTAGCAGCTTCCGTTGCGGACCATGATGGCGCCGCAGGTGTGGCAGCTGGGGGCGTCGCCCATGTCATACATCTCGCGCATGGCATCGGCGGCGTGGAAGCTGGCGCTCTCAGGCCGGGCATGGCTTGCCGGAGCAGCCGAAGCCTGAACTGAGGGCAGTTCGCCGGCCTGCGCTTCCGGCGCGGAACCCACCTGGTTCAGCCGGCGGGCAATATCCTCAACCAGCTTGGTCAGGGCCGGGCCAGAGTAGCCGTGGTCCGCTTCGTCCACCTCAGGAGTCATGGTGGGCGGCGCGGGCAACTGCTGGGCCTGCGGAGCAAGTCCGGCGAACAGCGTCAGTTGGGTTCCGGAGAGGAAGCGCAACTGCAGCCACCGGAAGATGTAATCCATCAGGCTTTTGGCGTAGCCAATCTGCTCGTTGCCGGTCCAGCCGGAGGGCTCAAACCGCGTGTGCGCAAACTTCTCGCACAGCACCTTCAGCGGTACTCCGTGCTGCAGGGCGAGGGAGATGGAGGTCGCGAAGGCATCCATCAGTCCGGAAACCGTCGAGCCTTCCTTGGCCATCTTGATGAAGATTTCGCCCGGTTGGCCGGTCTGGTAGAGGCCCACAGTGATGTAGCCCTCGTGCCCGGCGATGGAGAACTTGTGCGTGATGGATGCGCGCTCGTCCGAGAGCCGGTGACGCACAGCCTTGGGAGGTGCATTCAGATCCTGCGAAGCCTCAAGCGGTGCTGCCGGGGCAGGCGCCGGGGTTGCCGGGCGGGCCGCAGCTGCAACTGCCGCAACCGCAGCGGCGGCCTTGGCGCTGGCTGCCTCGGTAGCCGCCTGGGCCAGGTGCTGCAGCGTGTGCTGGAAGCTCTCGGCAGCGGCCACAACCACCTTGGTCGTCACCTCAACCTTGTCGCCTCCCTTGCTCTGCAGGGTCTTCAGGTCGCTGGCTTCCGCGCCTGCGCCGCTGGCCAGTGCCGCCAGAACCCGTGCGCTGGCCAGGTCGGCCGCGGTGGGCTCCTGCGCGCTGGACTTGGCGTCCGACGAGACGTTCAGCGGCTGCACGCCCTTGGAACCGTCGCGGTAGATGGCCACTGCCTTGATGCCCTGACGCCAGCTTTCGGCGTAGGCCTCGGCCACGTCCTCAACCGAAGCTTCGTGCGGCAGGTTCACCGTCTTCGAAATCGCACCGGAAAGGAACGGCTGTGTCGCCGACATCATCTTGATGTGTCCCATGTAATGAATCGACCGCGTGCCCTTGGCCGGCTTGAAGCTGCAGTCAAACACGCCCAGGTGCTCCGGCTTGATCCCCGGCGCGCCTTCAATCGTGCCGGTCGCGTCAATGTAGCTCACAATCGCGTTCACTTCATCGTTCGAGTAGCCCAGCTTGAACAGCGCCGAGGGAACGGTGTTGTTCACAATCTTGATCATGCCGCCGCCCACCAGCTTCTTGTACTTCACCAGCGCAAGGTCGGGCTCAATGCCGGTCGTGTCGCAGTCCATCATGAAGCCGATGGTGCCCGTCGGTGCCAGCACCGTCACCTGGGAGTTGCGGTAGCCGTAGCGCTCGCCGTAGATCAGCGCCATGTCCCAGCACTCGCGGCTGGCGTCAATCAACGCCTGCAGTTGCGGCACCATGAAGGGCTCATTGCTGCCCTTGGACTTGCCAATCTTGTTCACCTCGGCGCGGTGCATGCGGATCACGTCAAGGAACGGCTCGCGGTTGACGTAGAAGCCGGGGCAGGCGCCGCCCTCGCGCTCAACCTGCTGGGTGAGCGTGGTGGCCGAGCCCAGCGGCTGGCACGTTGCCGCAATGATGGACGACTGCAGGTACGCCTGGCCGCACATAATCGCGGTAAGGCAGCCGGCAAAGTCGCGGCCGGCGTCGGAGTCGTACGGAAGGCCCGAGGCCATCAGCAGCGCACCCAGGTTCGCATAGCCCAAGCCCAGCGGACGATAGTCATGCGAGTTCTTCGCAATCGACTCGGTCGGGTAGCCGGAGTTGTCCACCAGAATCTCCATCGCCGTCAGCACGATCGAAATCGCGTGGCGATAGGCCTGGATATCAAACGTCCCCGCCGGAGTCACAAACTTCAGCAGGTTGAAGCTCGCCAGGTTGCAGGCCGAATTGTCCAGGAACATGTACTCCGAGCACGGATTCGAGGCGTTGATGCGGCCCGAGTTCTTGCTGGTGTGCCACTTGTTGATCGTCGTATCAAACTGCATGCCGGGGTCGCCGCAGGCCCACGTGGCTTCGGCAATCTTGCGCATAATCTCCCGCGCCTTGTAGGTCTTCACCGGCTGGCGGTCCTTCACCGTCACGGTCGTGAAGTCGCCATCCTTCTCGTAAGCCTCCATGAACTCGTCGCTCACGCGCACAGAGTTGTTGGCGTTCTGGAAGAAGATGGACGAGTAGGCTTCCGAATCCGGGCCCGAACCGTCGTAGCCGGCGCGAATCAGTGCAAACGCCTTCGCCTCTTCCTTCGACTTGCAGTCGATAAAGTCGATGATATCCGGGTGCTCAACGTTCAGAATCACCATCTTCGCCGCGCGCCGCGTCTTGCCGCCAGACTTGATGACGCCGGCAAAGGCGTCAAAGCCGCGCATGAAGCTCAACGGACCACTGGCCGTGCCGCCGCCCGACAGCAGCTCGTTCGAGCCGCGAATCGACGACAGGTTCGTACCCGTGCCCGAGCCCCACTTGAACAGCATGCCCTCGGTCTTGGCCAGCGTCAGGATGGAGTCCAGCGAGTCATCCACAGAGTTGATGAAGCACGCCGAGCACTGCGGATTCTTGTAGCCGGTGGCCGAGAAGCGCACCGCGCAGGTGTGCGCGTCCCAGTGCCAGTTCTGGCCGTCCGACAACGGCTCCAGCCGGTCGCAGCCCACGTTGAACCACACTGGCGAGTTGAAGGCCACCTTCTGTGTCACCAGCATGGCAACCAGCTCGTCATGGAAGATCGCCGCATCCTGGCTGCTGGCGAAGTAGCCGCCCTTGATGCCCCACTCGCGAATGGTCTCTGCCACGCGCGCCACCAACTGCCCCACACCGGTTTCCCGTTCCTGAGTCCCAATCTGCCCATGCAGGTACTTGCTCGCCACAATGTTGGTGGCCGTCATGGACCAGTCCACAGGCACCTCAACGTCCTTCTGCTCGAAGATCGTCTTGCCGCTGGCATCGCTGATCAGCGCCGTGCGCCGCTCCCACTGCACTTCGTCATACGGCGAAATGCCGGCGCGCGAAAAGCGGCGGGTAAAGGTCAGTCCGCCATGGGAGGCGGGCTGCGTCGTCGAGGTGGGCTGCGTGGTGGACGGCTGGGTCGAACTGGTCGTGCCCGGGTTAAGGGAATAGATGTCCTGCATGGTGTCTCCTTGGGCCTCAAAAAACGGGGAATCTGGTGATTCAGGTGATGCTGCTGGTTCGGTGTCTTGCGCCGGGGGGTCAGCCGGGGGCTGAGCCGTCAGGGCGTGGGTCCTGTATAAGAGCTTTCCACTGGAAAGCTCCTCAAAAAGCAGGCGAGATCGTGTGAGGATCTGCGCAAAATGTGTGGGGAGAAGAACCGGTTACCCGAGGGTTCCAGAAAACCCGGAAATACCGGGAGAAATACCCAATGGAACCCCAGTTCTGTTTACATCCTGTTCATACCCGCAGATGCAAAAATACCGCTCCCGGTGGTGCAGGTCAAGCAGCAACCACAATATCTTGTATTTTCTTCATCTTGGAGGGCACCAAACTCAGCAACAGCGGCCTTTCGCTGTGCAAAACGTAAATCGCCCCGTCAGCAGCGGGTTTCCAGCTCCCGAAAATGAGCGCAATCTCATCCCCGGCGGCCTCTCGCTTGCCCCACTCCCTGAGCCTACCTACCCCCAGCCCCGCGCACAAGGCGCAGGAACGGTGCACTCCGCCCCGCACTTGTGAAAGTTGTGGAGAACCGGGGACCGAACCGGAGGGAATCTTGAAACCTTCCCTCAGAGCTATGCCCGCAGCACCGTCAGCACGGTAATGTCGTCGTCCTGGCCCCAGGCCTGTGCCGTGGCGGCAATCTTTTCGGCGGATTGCGTGCTGAGTTCGGCGGTGCGGTCGAAGCCGAAGAGTTCCTTCGTAGCGGGGTCAGTCGCTTCGAGCACTCCGTCCGTGAGGAGTGTAAGCCTGTCGCCCGACACCAATGTTACACGTGTCTGCGAATACTCCGCAGAAGGATTGAGCCCAAGCGGCAGACTGCTATCCAGGCCGACCTCGCAGCCATCCAGGTAAGGCGGAATATGCCCCGCGTTGGCAAAGCTGACTGCGCCGTCTCTTCCAACACGCAAACACAGGCACGTAATAAAGCCGCCGTTCCGCGCACCCACGATCTGCCGGTTGAGCCGGGTCAGCAACTCATTGGGACTCAGATCTTCCGCGGCGAGCGTGCGCAGAGCCCCGATGGCGAGTGCGCCGGTCATCGCCGCCTTCAGTCCTTTCCCGCTCACGTCCCCTACGGCAATCAGCGTCGAGCCATCCGCGAGCGGCAGCACCTGGTAAAAGTCCCCCCCAACCTCGGCGGCCGGAAGATAGGCGGCCTCGATTTCAAACCCTGCCACTCGCGGAATCGAAGCTGGCACCAATTGCTGCTGAACCTCACGTGCAGCTTCCATTTCGCCGGCCAGTTGGGCTCGCACTTCGGCAGTCTTGCGCTGGTCGCGGAATAAAATCACCAGCAGCACGACGACGGCACCCATCGTCAGAAAAGCGCGCATCTCCAGGATGAGAGGCAACCATGCGTCATCGATGGATGCGGCAAAGCGCACGGAAAGATTCCGGCTCAACAGGAGGGCGATATAGATTTCGTTGACAACACTCCAAACCATCAGGACTGTAGCGGCATAGCGCATGGACCCAGAGATTCGCCGCCACGGCCAGAAGGCCGTGAAGGGCGATAGATACAGCACAACCCATATCAGATTCACGAGGAGGACGATAAAACTCCCCACCGGAATGAGGCGCATATTCAACGAGGCGGAAAGCAGCGATCTGCTGGCTTCCTCCAGAGCCAAGGTCACCAAAAGGCCGATGGCGATGCGATAAAACCTTGGTAACGGCTTGCGAACCAACGCGCAGCCCACCAGCACGAGAGAGGGAAAGATCGTGAGAAGAAGACCGTCCAGAAGTTGATACTGGACAATGGAGACGGGAAAAAACGAGGCTTCCGCCTGTTCCAGCAGCCGTCTCATCGCCAGCGCCCAGCAATGGACTGCGAGGAAGAGGAATGCCAGCCGGGAGCGGTCGTTGAGATACAGGCCGAAGAGCATGAATCCGGCCACACCGACGACGCCGAAGGCGATGGTGACCGGCGTGGTGCGTAAGCCCTGCGCGAGTGCCCAACTGTCGCGACGCGCCTCCAGCCAGCCCTCTTCTCCCACGGCCAATTCGGCGTCCCTGCCTGCATTGCGCAGCCCAACCAGGTTGAACTGCCAACGGAGCGGTGCGCGTAACAGCAGGTGCAGCGCAATCGTTGATTCTGCCTTGGCTGGCACGGGAAGCGGCAGCGGGAAGGTTCGGACGGAATCTGCGGTGAAGTTGCCACTCCGCATATCTCCAAAACCACCAATCAACCGGCCGTTGTAGAAAAGCTCATAGGCCGCACGCAGCGATGCCTGCACCGCTGGGTGAGCGGATTCACGGAAAGCGGCAGAATCGACATGGCACCGGATCCACAGGCGCGGTTCAGCGGGATTCAGCTTCCATGCTGTGAAGGGCTTCCACTCCGACTCATCCAGATCGGGCGCAGCCCAACGCGGCACGCCGCCGACCGCGTCTCCAGCATCCTCTCCCGCATGCCACACGCAACTCTCCGGCGTAATGGTCACAATCGACTGGCCAAACCCAGGTAACGGCGCAAGCAGTAGCAGCAACAACAATCTACGCAAGCATACCCTCCCCTCCGAACCTTACCGTCAACACCGTGATATCGTCATCCTGGCCAAAACCCTGTGCCGCGCCGGCAATCGCTTCCGCACTCTCCCCGGCGCAAGCTGCGGTCCGCTCAAAGCCGAATAGCTCTCCACCTGCCCTTCGCGCTTCCACCACGCCATCGGTCATCAGGGTGAGTTGGTCGCCTGGGCCAAGCTGGACCGATGACTCCCGGTACTCGGCTTCCGCAACCAGGCCGAGCGGCAGGCCATTGTCGCAGCTCAACTCCTGGCCATTGCGATACGGGGAAAGGTGGCCGGCGTTGGCGAACGTGATTGCGCCGCCAGAGGCGATGTGCAGAATCAGGCAGGTTGTGAAGCCGCCACGGCTGCGACCCTGAACGCTCTGGTTGAGCCCTGCCATCAGACTCGCTGGACTGGCTGTGGTCCGTGCCAAAGCATGCAGCGCACCCACCAGCAGGCTCACCAGCATCGCCGCCGGCATTCCCTTGCCGCTCACATCGCCGATGGCAATAACTGTCCCTCCGCCTGCCAGGGGGAGAATCTGGAAAAAGTCTCCGCCAACCTCACCAAACGGCCGGTAGACCGCCTCAATCTCAAACCCCGACACCGCCGGAATCTCCTCCGGCACCAGCACCTGCTGCACCACACGGGCCGACTCCATCTCCGCCGCAAGCCGGTGCTTTTCCTCCCGGTCCCGCATCAGCGCCCGCGCAAACCCAATCAGCGTCGTCGCACCCAGAATCGTCAAGGTCAGCGCGGTCAGGCGAACCCGCCAGCCCGCTACCACCAGGAAGTTGGACTGGCCGGTAAACCGCTCCACGGTGGGGAAGATGGTCAGCCGAATCAGGAAATGCAGGCACAGCGCTCCCGCAATCATCCGCTCCACGCGGCCGCCCCGCCGGAATCCCTGGTAAATGAATACCCCCAAAGGTATCTCCGACACCGCGCCCAGGTCCCTCAACCCATGCATCGACGGCACCCACGCACCCACCAGCACCAGAAAATACGCCGGCCAGAAGATCCGCGTCCAACGCGGATGCTCAATCTTCAGCGCCTGCCCGGCCACCTCCACAATCACGCCCACCGCCACCGCACGCAGCGTCCAGTCGATGGGGTCCGCCCCGGCAAACTCCATGAACTGCTCAAGGCCAAGCAGCACATAAAAGAAACTCAGAATCCGAAAGACCTTGAAGTCTCGGGCAATCAACCACAGGGAAAGAAAAGCAATTGCCAGCGCAAGTTCCAGCGAACCCAATACCAGGTCAGGACTCTGATGCAACCGGTCCGCCATCGCAATCGGTGTCACCAACGGATTCAGTTGGAACGGCAGCCCCGCCCAGGCCCCCGCCAACCCCGCCATCATGCAGTCACCACCCTTTGCACTGTCAGCACGGTAATGTCATCGTCCTGGCCGAATTCGACCGCGGCGTTCATCGCCGCCTGCGCATCCGGCTTGGCGGCAAACAGAGCCAGTACCCGCGCAAAGCCATACAGCTCACCCTGCTCGTTGCGCGCCTCCAGCAGCCCATCGGTAAACACCGCCAGCCGGTCCCGAGCTTCCAGCCGGAACGGAATCGACTCGTAGACAACACCGGCCGCCAACCCCAGCGGCAGGCTGCCCGGGATCTCCAGTTCTCGGGAATTCACATACGGCGGCAGATGCCCGGCACTGGCCAGCGTGCACGCCCCCTCCGCGCTCAGCCGCAGCGCCAAGGCTGTTGCAAAGCCACCCTGCAGGCGGCCAACGAGGCGGTCATTGATCTCTGCCAGCAGCTTCCCTGGATCCGCAATCAACGGTGCCAGCGCCCGCGCCATACCCACAATCAAAGAAACCGCCATCGCCGCCTTCAGCCCCTTGCCACTCACGTCCCCCAGCACAATCAGGGTTTCGCCTCCTCCCACCGGAATCACCTGGAAAAAATCTCCGCCCACCTCCAGCGCCGGCTTGTAGGCGCTGGTCAGCGCATACCCCGGCGTCTCCGGCTGGTCTTCTGGAATCAGCACCTGCTGCAGCTCCCGCGCATTTTGAAACTCCTGCTCCAGTTCCCCCTGCCGCCGCCGGTTCTCAATGCCGGCTCGGATAACGGCATACACAATCGAGAGAAACATGAGTGTGCGCAGAATCAGCCGCATACCGATGGGGCTGCCAAAGAACGTCAGGAAGGGAGCATCCATCCGGTCGCTGATGGTCCAGTGGGTAAACCGCGTACCTTGCGCAAAGAGATTCAGCAGGAAGTAGAAAAGGCTGTTCAGGAAAGCCAGTGTGGCCACCACCCAACGGGTGGAGTCCAGCCGCTTACCCAGCACAAAGGCCGCAATCACGATGACCACCACACCCAGTTGCGGGGGCATGTAGATTGCCGTCAGGATTGCGTCCCCAACCTCATAGGCCCGGGCGCTGAGCAATGCAGGAAACATCGGGACCAGCAGAGCGTCAATCAGGTTGGCCGTGAAGACAACGACGGCCAGAATTCGAATGTATCGCGCCAGTCGCGCAGAATCTTCCATGCGAAGCAACCACAGCAACAGGAACCAGAGAGCCACCTCGCGGGTTCCGGTCACCACCAGCCGGCCCACCTCGGCCACGGCGTACGACAGTTGCAGACGGAGGAACACCAGCGGAGTCTCCATCGTGACCGCCAGCGAGTACACGCCGGTCCAGAACAGCAGCCTTTGGGACCTGTCGCGCAACCAGACAAAGAAGCTGAACAGCGCCACCAGGCAATACAGCGACGTCAGGGCAAAACGGAACTGGATGCCTCGCAGCCAGTGAAAATCGAGCGCACCCTTGACCGCCGCAATCGCCTCGGGGCTGCCGATGCGCGGAACACCCTCGAAGCCGCCTGCCGTTCCGTCGTCGTTGGAGCCCCACGGGAACTTGTAAACCCGCACGGCCAGTACCCCGGAGCGAGCCGGCCCCAGCGAGTAAATCTGCTCCGGCACACCCTTGTACGTCACCAGGTGCGGCGGCATCGTCCCCAATTGGCCCACCAGCCGGCCATTCCAGTAAATCTCGTAAGTGTCGTCGATGGCGGGCACCAGCAGCGAAACATCCTGGGCAGAAGCCGAGGCGGTCTCCAGAGAGAGATGCTTTCGGTACCAACCGTAGCCAATGGTGTTGGCATGCCCCTGCACGCCCCACGGCCTGTCGGCAGTCAGTTGCTCCCAGCCATTGTGCCCGGTGGCATCCTCAAGACCGGGTTGCGCCCAGCCCGCATCATCCCCCAGGTGGAACTGCCACGGCCCATCCAGCGCAATCGTCCCCCTGCCCAGGCCATCAGCCGCCAGCACGGGCGCAGCGCCTTCGCGCAGCGGCTCAGCCTTTGCTGCAGCGGCAAAGGCGAGCACCAAAACGAACAGCGCGAGGGGGAAGCGCACGCGGCGAAACATGGCACAAGCATACGCGGGAGTGCGCCACCGCAGTCCAGCATTTTCCGCGCGCGGCCAGTCTGAAATCGTCGCTTATTCGCTGGCCACAATCTTCCGCCCATGCCGGTCCTGCAGCAGCCGGCTGTTTACCTTGTACAGCGCCGCAAAGGCCCGCCGCTGGTCGCGGGAGATATCCACCATCTGCTGCATCACAAACCAACGCACACCCTCGGTGCAGGGCGGGGCGGTCAGCGAGCCGTCATAGGCCCAGTAGCCGCGGTCAACCGGCAGCAGCGCGCCGGGATTCAGGAACTGGGTCATCTTGTCCGTTGCGCCCGCAGTCTTCGGCAGGTGCTCCCACAGCCCCGCCAGCAGCACATTGGCAATGGTCGTCTCGTTGAGCCGGACGGCGATAATCGCCACCTTGCCGTCGGCGCTCTTGTGCACAAACTGCACGCTCATGTCGCTCAGCTTGCCGTTCACCGGCTCCTCGCCCGGATGGTGAAAGTGGAACTCCACCAGGTCGTAGCGGGTGCCGTCGGCAATGATGTAGCTGCCCGGCTTGGGCTGCACCTCCACCGTGTGCCCCGTGTTCACCAGCGTCATGCTGCTCGAAATATAGTGGAACTCAATCGGCTTGGCATCGGAGCTGAGCCTTGCACCCTTGATGTCGATGGGCGACTGCTGCTTGCCCTCGCTGCATGCCCGCCACGACGGGTCAAGGTGCGCCCAGTTGAGCGGCCCCTGCTTCCCCTCGTAACTCCAATCCTTCTGCTGGGCCGCCGCCGGCACGGTGGCACACACCGCCAGCAAGGCTATCGCAATTCCGCGCATCACTCGTCCCTCCATCCTTACGCAAGGATTCTACGGGATAGACGCAGCTTTGCGTGAGCCCGCTCTGCAACCATAGGCCCGCCAATCCAGAGATCCCCCAATCCTGCGCAGCCGACTTGTACATTCGGGAATTTCTGCTTTCCCATTGCTTGCTTCCTCGATATACTCGCTTTCCTGTCTCACACCCACTTCCCCTGCGAGGCGAAAATGTCATCTCCCCAGATAGTCAACCCGCTACGGAAAGCCGCAGAAGACACCCTTACGGCGTACGGTCTTTCCGTCAATGCGTCGTTCGTCGACAAACTCATCCTGATGGACCTTGAGGTGCTGGTGCTGGCCATCAAGCTGGCGCCAGTCTGGAAAAACATCCTGGTCCCAGGCAAAAATCCGAAAGTCGTCCTCGATTTCGTCCAGTTCCTCGCCGCTGCCGGAAAGCGGTTTGCGCTGGTCCTGGATCAGTTGGCAGACATCAACAAGGTTCTGTGGGAACCTGTTGACCAGGGACACAACGGCAGATTCAAGGACCCTGTCCGCACGCTGAATCTGGCCCTGACCGATCAACAGCTCGTCGGCTTTATCGGAGCTCTGGCCAAGCTCGAAGCCACCAAGCTGGTCCACCTCAAGAAATTCCTCACCATCCGTGGGAAAGAACCCATCGTGACGCTGCTGGAGACCTATTACCTGAAGGTCTCGGCCCTGGTGCAGGACCACGGCAACCTCGCCTTTGAAGCAATCGCGTTGACCATCGACCAGAACGGCTACACCGACTACATCAACGAGACCACCATCTGCGGCCTCGCCCTCATGTCGCGGTTCAAACTCAAAGCTGACTTCAAGGGCGTCCCGGCCTGGGGGCCCGGAGACCACGGCGACCCGGTTTCAAATCTCGATGGGCACTTCAACAAGCACGTCATGGGCATCAACAATTTGCCTCTGCTGAAGGCCTGGGAAATGGGCGAATGGTGGAGAACCCTGGGGCTGAAACTCTCCTGGGACGAGTACGCCGGCAACTGCCTGGCGCTGAAGCCGGCTGCAAAAGTGCTGTTCACTGAAGCGAACTCGCTGCCCGTCCTCAACTTCGTCAAGTTTGCCGAGTTGGACCCCATCACCGGCGACATCAAGTTCCAGCAACTGCTGCAAGCCAAAATGAAGAAGGCGTATCTCGACTTCACCCTGGCCCAAAGCGCCAACATTACCGAAATCCGCATCCATGGCAACGAGAAGAGAGTCTTCCTCAGCGGATGCATCCTTGCCACAAATCTATTCATCATCGCGCGGTTTGAGGGTGCGGACTTCGGCATCTCCTCTGCCTACTTCGTGCCTGCGGACAAAATCAAGGAAAAGCTGGACGATCGTCTCGCCTTCTGGGTCCTGAAGTAGTCTCTGCAGGCCAACCCGTCCGGCGCACGCCCGGCGCGCCCTTTCTGCCCTAGCCCCCTGAGACCCTGGCCCATGGGCCGACCCCTGTGACCGCCGTAACAGAACTCCGGCTGCAATCGCCGTACACTCGTTGCCGTTTTGTGGGAGGTACCCCTATGAACACCCAATGCCTCAAATGCCACTCCACCCTCACAGCAGCCTGGCACTTCTGCCCAATCTGCGGGGAAAAGATGGCCGCGCCCGTCGAGGAGCCGGTCCTCCACCACGACCCTGAGCCAGCCCCCGTCGGCGAATCCTTCGGCGGCCTCGCCGTTGCCGTCGTCACCATCCCCCTGCTGCTCGTCGTCGGCACACTGCTCACCATCACCGGCATCGGCGCGGTCATCGGCATCCCCATGATTCTTGCGGCGATTGTTGCGCCCCTGGCCGGCCCGGTGCTGGGCATGAACAAGGTCCACCCCATCCGCTAGCCCTGCCTGCTGCCAAAGCAAAAGCCCCCGCCGGTTGGCAGGGGCTCGTGTACTTTCTTGCGGTTCGTGCTTACTTCGCGGCAGCCACCAGCCCGGCCTGCTCGGCAAGCGTTGCGGCCTTGTCGGTAACTTCCCAGGTAAAGCCCTCTTCGTTGCGGCCAAAGTGGCCGTACGCAGCGGTCTTCTGGTAGATGGGCCGGCGAAGGTTCAGGCTCTCGATAATGCCCTTCGGCGTCAGCTCAAAGTTCTTCCGAACCAGCTCCGTCAGCTTGCTGCTGCCAATCTTGCCGGTGCCAAAGGTCTCCACCAGCACGCTCACCGGGTCAGCCACACCAATCGCATACGCCAGTTGCACTTCCGCCTTGTCCGCCAGCCCTGCCGCCACAATGTTCTTGGCGATGTACCGGGCCATGTACGCTGCCGAGCGGTCAACCTTTGTCGGATCCTTGCCGCTGAAGGCGCCGCCGCCGTGACGGCCCGCGCCACCGTAGGTATCCACGATGATCTTGCGGCCGGTCAGGCCGGTATCGCCCATCGGCCCGCCGATAACAAACAGCCCGGTCGGGTTGATGTGGTACTTGGTGTTCTCGTCCAGCAGCTCGGCCGGCAGCACCGCCTGAATCACATGCTTCAGAATGTCCGCGCGCAGCTCTTCGGTCGGGATGCTCTCCGAGTGCTGCGAGCTGATGACCACCGCGTCAATGCGCACCGGCTTGCCGTTCTCGTCGTACTCCACCGAAACCTGGCTCTTGCCATCCGGCCGCAGATAGCTCAGCTTGCCGCTCTTGCGCACTTCGGTCAGACGACGGGTCAGCTTGTGGGCCAGCGAAATCGCCAGCGGCATCAGCTCAGGCGTCTCGTTGGTGGCATAGCCAAACATCATGCCCTGGTCGCCCGCGCCGCCCGTATCCACGCCCTGGGCAATGTTCGGCGACTGGCGGTTGATTGTCGAAATCACCGCGCAGGTATTCGAATCAAAGCCATACAGCGCGTTGTCGTAGCCAATCGAGGCCACCACGCCCCGCACCAGCGACTGGAAGTCGACATATGCCTTGGTGGTGATTTCGCCGGCAATCACGACCAGCCCGGTGGCCGTCAGTGTCTCGGCAGCTACGCGGCTGTAAGGATCCTGCGCCAGGCAGGCATCCAGAATCGCGTCGGAAATCTGGTCGGCAATCTTGTCGGGATGACCCTCTGTAACAGATTCAGAGGTAAAGAGAAAACGATCGCTCAAAGGTAAACTCCTCCGGTTGCGTCTGTGCCGGCTGACTCCGGAAAGCCCACACCGACCCCAGGGGACGTGCACGGACTCACAGCAGTACAGGCTCCGCCTCTGGCGCTGAACCTGCATCTTTTCATCTTAAAGGCCCGGCTTGACCTGCGGCAAAGATTGGCGGCCAAAACCACCGTACCCATGGGCGAACGGGGAGCATTCCGGGTTGAGTGGTGAAGGTGCGGAGGCAGACCGAAGCAGTGTTACAGCAGGCCCATCCACAAACCCAGCCAGGAGCCGAGTTTGGCGGGCACCGCCTCGCGCCCCGGAATCAGGGTCGGCCACCACCCCGCCTTCAGACCGTAGTACCGCACCAGGAAGAAGACCGCAAACCCCACCACAATCAGAAACAGCAGCACCCCGGCCCACTTCAGCCGCTCCGTTGCCGCATCGCGCGGACGAACCCGTGCCCGGCCCACGTTGTTGGCAAACTCCATCCAGTGGCGGTCGTCGTCAAGCACCTTGCCGCTGGCCGAGTACGCCTCCTGAAAGCGGTCAACCCAGTCCGTCTCGTCCAGGCCAATCACCCGCACGTAGCTGCGCACGAAACCCTTGCTCAGAATCCCGCCGGGCAGCGCGCTGAACTGGTTCTCCTCCAGCGCCTGCAGATAACGGGTGCTGATCTTGGTAATCTCCGTGATTTGTTCCAACCGGATACCGCGGTTAACCCGCTCGCTCCGGAGGTCTTCGCCGAAGGTTCCCATCTTCATCGCACGAGGCTTAAGCACTTTCTCAGAGTACGTTTTCCACACCAACGATAAGTCCTTTGTCCATACACGGTCAAAGTGAAAAGTATTCCCGCGCCCCCCGAAAGGCAACCACTTCGGTCCCAGTCCGGGAGATCCAGCACGCCCGCAGCCAGTCCAGAGACCCCATTCCCCCCGCTTCGCTGGCAACTCACCGTGATTCCAAACACCGGAACACGGCCCAAACCCGCCCGGCCTGATACCCTGATGCTGGAGCCGGAACGGTATCCGCACCCAGCCATGAATAAGCTCGTCTTTGCCAATCTCATTCACCGCCCCATGCGGTCCCTCATTTCCATGGCCGCCATCGCCATTGAAGTGGTCATGATTCTGTCCGTCGTCGCCATCTTCATGGGCCAGCTCGACGGCCAGAAGCTGCGCACTAACGGCATCGGTGCCGACATGATGGTGCGCCCGCCAAACTCCAGCAACATCAACGCCATGGGCGGCGCTCCCGTCCCCGCCCGCAACGCTGAGGTGCTGCGCAAGCTGCCCCACGTCACCGTGGTTTCCCCCGTCATCCAGCAGTTTGCCCTCACCAGTGCGCCGGAAATCATCTACGGCATCGACTTCAAGAGCTACGACGCCCTCAAGCCCTTCGTCTTCCTCTCCGGCGGCCCCTTCACCGGCCCCGACGACGCCATCATCGACGACGTCTTCGCCCGCAAGGACAAAGGCACCAGGGTCGGCGACACCATCCAGATCCAGAACCACAGCTTCCGCGTCTCCGGCATCGTCGAAGCCGGCAAGGGCGGCCGCAAGATGGTCCCCATTGACACCCTGGGCGACCTGATGGGCGCCACCGGCAAGGCCTCGCTCTTCTACATAAAAACCGATTCAGAAGCCAACGAAGAGACCGTCCGCCAGGAGATTCTCGCCGTCCCCGGCCTGGGCCAGTACATCGTCCAAACCATGCACGAGTGGCTCTCGCTCATGACCCCCGACCACATCCCCGGCTTCAACATCGCCCTCAATGTAGTCACCGTCATTGCCACCCTCGTCGGCTTCCTCGTCATCTTCCTGTCCATGTACACGGCCGTGCTGGAGCGCACCCGCGAAATCGGCATTCTCAAGTCCATGGGCGCATCCAAAACCGCCATCGTTTCCATGGTTCTCGGCGAATCCGTACTCATGGGACTGCTGGGCATCGCGCTCGGCCTCGGCCTCACCTATGGCATTCACGAATTCCTCTATCTGCGCTTTCCCACCCTCTTCTTTGAAATCACCAACCAGTGGGTCGTCAAGGCTTCCATCATCGCCTTCCTCGGCACGGTGCTCGGTGCCGGTTATCCGGCAATGCTCGCCGCCAGCAAGGACCCCATCGACGCACTGGCCTACGAATAATCCCGCCCATCACCCTCCCGCAGGCCGCGCTCAATCTGCGCGGCCTGTCTCGTTTTCAGACACTTCCTTCCTCCCGCGCCGATTGTTTGCCCCGGTAAACCCTTCCACCGCCTCTTTGGCTGAATTCCCATGCGTCCGCACAGTACTTCGGCGCTATACTCGGCAGGAAGAAGTAACGATTACCCCCTGCTCAACTTTTCTCTCTGGAGATTGACTGCTTGCCTGCTTTCCTGAAGCGACATGGCTATACGCTGTGGATTGCTTTCCTGGTGGTGTTGGCCTCGATGCACTTCTGGCATCTGAGAGCCGATTTTCCAAACCACTCCCCCTGGGAAGATTGGTCCAAATACACTGACGAGGGCTGGTACGGCAACGCCGCCATTCGTGCGCACCTCTTCGGCAACTGGTACATCCCCGGCGACTTCAATCCCGCCCCTGCCGTGCCCCTATGGCCCTTCCTGGAGTGGCTCCTTTTCTTCGTCAGCGGGGTCTCCCTTCAGGCTGCCCGCGGGCTTTCGCTCTCCTTCTTCCTCATCAATCTCTGGCTCGCCTACAAGCTCTTCCGCGAACGCGGCCCCCGATGGGTCGGCCTGCTGGCCAGCACACTCCTCGCCACCAGCCCCTTCATCTACTGCTTCAGCCGCCTCGCCATCCTTGAGCCCATGCTCATCAGCCTTACCCTGCTGGCCATGAATCTCGCCGTCCGCCTGCCCCGCTTCCGCCATCGGGAGTTCGTCGCCGGCCTTATCGGCATCCTCTTCACGCTCATGATGCTCACCAAGACCACCGCCGTCTTCCTGCTGCCGGCCCTGGTTTGGGTCATTGCCCTGCCCTACCTGCGCCAAAGGCGCAAACTCATCCGTCTGCTGGTTGCCGCCGGCGGCTCGGCCGCTCTCAGCTTCAGCATCTGGATGCTTCTCGTACTCAACTTCGACCTCTTCCCGGATTACAAATACCTCTTCTTCATCAACGACTACAAAAAGGCGCAGGGCCTGGTTGGCCACTTCATGAGCTTTTGGTGGTCCTTCCACGGCGGACTCTGGGCCGATGTGGTCCTCATTCCACTGGCCGGCGTGCTGCTGCTTGTCGCCCTGTGGGGCTGCAAAAAGGAGTGGGCCCGCGAACTCTGGCTCGACCCCATCTTCGGCGGCTCAGTACTGGCCGCTGCCGGCTACATCGGCTTCATGACCTACCAGAACCATCCCCAGCCCCGCTATTACACCGTTGTCGCCACCTTCAGCTTCTTCGTTGTCATCCGCATCGTGGCCCAGTTCCTGTACAGTGAGGCGCGCCTGCGCAAGGTGGGCGTGGCGCTGCTTTGCCTGGTCTGCGGCACGGCACTGGCCAACACAGTCTGGACCCTGCGCTACGTCCTGAACCCCCAGTACACCTGGGTGCATGCAGCCGATGACCTCACCGGATACATCGACGCCCACCCCAACGGCAAGCGGCTGCTGGTCTCCATCTCTGGCGATCAACTCACCCTCACCACCCACCTGCCCAGCCTGTGCGACGACTTTGGAACCGAAGACCTGGTGCAGAAGCTCAACGACTACCAGCCCGGCTGGTACGCCGCCTGGAACGACCTGGACCCCGGCACCCTTGAGGACATTCACCGCCACTTCTCGCTGGAGCAGGTAGCCGCCTTCCCCGCCTTCGACGACCCCGAACGCAACGTCCTCTACCTCTTCAAGCTGCACCCCTGGAAGAACCCCGCCCCGCGCGACGACGCTCCCGCCGCCCTTCAGGTGCCCCTGCCCGAAGACAAGTTCACCGTCCCCATCGAATAGCTCCTGAAATGAGAAAAGCCGGGCATCCCGCCCGGCTTTTCCGTCTCTGCCTGTTCCCGCCTACTCGCCCAGATAATTCCGATACTGCAACTCAATCACGCCTGAGGCGCGCGCCAAAACCAGCTTGGCCACGTTGTACTGGTATTGGGTGGCCACCAGCGTGCTTTTGGCCGCAGCCAGCGTAGCCTGCGCCCGCACCACCGGCAGCGTGTCGTCCACCCCGGCGGCAAAGCGGTCGTTCTCGTCCGCCATGGCCTCGGTCGCCAGCTCCACGTTCGACTGTGCCACCTCCACCAGTTGCCGCGCCGCATCCACATCCAGAAGCGCCGAGCGCACCTGCGCATCAATGTGGGTGCGCAGATCGGCCAACTGCATCTGCACGCCGTCCAGCTCGGCCCGCGCCACTTCCGAGTCCCCGCGCAGCGTTCCCTCCCGGAACAGCGGCACCTTCAGCGTGCCCATCGCCACCAGAGTGCCGTGATAGCCCACACCGGTCACGCCGGTTACGCCGTAGTTACCGCGGAAGCTGAGCGTCGGCAGCCGTTCTTCCCGCCGAGCCTGCCAGATGATCCGAGACTCCCGCTCCTGCGCCTGCAGGTTCAGGTAATCCTGCCGGTCCTGGTAGGCCTGGGTCCGCAGGACATCCAGCGTACTCGCCGTCAGCTCGTGATACGGGGTCGCGTCGGTCAGCTCAATCGCCTGCCCCGGCGCCACGCCAATCTTCCGCTTCAGCAGAATCTCGTGCTTCTGTAGCTGATTCTCAGCAGATATCAACGCCTGCTGCTGCTGCTCAAACTGCACACTCGCCCGCAGCGCATCCAGATTCGCGGCCGTCCCGGCATCGTGACGTGCCTTGGCCTGCTCCACCAGAACCCGGTCGGCCTCCAGTTGCGCCTTGGCATTCTCAACCTGTGCCCGGTCGGCCAGTATCGCCAGATACACCGTGGCCACCTGCTGCACAACCTCGCCGCGCGCCGTCATCTTGCCGGCGTGGGCAGATTCTTCCGCCGCCCGCACCGCCCGGTACCCGCCAATCACCGGCCCGGAAAACAACGTCTGCTGGTAGTTCACCTGCCCCTGGGTCACGTCTGACTTGGTAATCATCGACAGCCCGCTGAAGCCGCCGGGGAACAGATTGCCCAGCTTCTTCGCAAAGCCGGGGCCAAAGCCCATTGCAGCCAGGTTGTACTCGTGTACGCTCACGCCGCCAGTAACCGAAATCGTCGGCAGAAACTGCTGCAGCGCTTCCAGCTCCTGTCCGCGCAGCACCGTCTCGCCGCGCTCGGCTTGGCGCAGTCCCAGGTTGTTGTCAAAGCCGCGCCGAATCGCCTCGTCCAACGAAAGGCGCACGGTGCCGTCGGTCGCCGGCTTGCTGGTGACGCTGCCAAAGAACGGATTCGTGGCCGAGGTCGGGTTAGCCTGCTGCCCACGGGCAATGCCCGCGCCCAGCGCGACCGCCAGAACCGCTGCAAATATTGAAAAAGACGTACGTTTCACAACCATTATTCTTTCAGATGTTTGAGGCCGGCGCACGGATTCCGGAAAGCTTAAGAAATCACAGGCTTCCCGAATCCCCCCAAACACCCGCGCCCAGGCACTGGAAGCAAACACCCGGGCGCTGAGTCTTTTTCGGATTGAGTTGAAACCCTACTCCTCTTCCTCCTCAATCGGCTTCTTCGCGGTCGCCAGAATCTTCTCCGCCACCAGTTGCGGAACAATGTCGTAGCCGCGAATCTCCATGTGGAAGCTGCCCCGGCCCTGGGTCATCGCCGTCAGCGCAATGCCATACGTCAGCATCTCCGCCATCGGCACTTCCGCCTCAATCACCGTGGAGCGGCCGCGCGTGTTCATGCCCTGCACCCGTCCGCGGCGGCCATTCAGGTCGCCCATCAGCGTGCCCGCGCACTCTTCCGGCGCCTCCACTTCCACCTTCATAATCGGCTCCAGCAGGCACGGCTTCGCACCCTCCATCGCCTTGCGGAAGGCCAGCCGACCCGCCACCTTGAACGACATTTCGTTCGAATCCACATCGTGATAGCTGCCGTCGTAAACCACCGCGCGGAAGTCCACCACCGGATACCCGGCCAGGAAGCCCCGCACCGCCGTCTCCACAATACCCTTCTCCACGGCCGGCACAAACTGCCGCGGAATGGCTCCGCCGAAGATCTCGTTGCCAAACTCAAATCCAGCCCCGCGCGGCAACGGCTCCAGCCGAATCTTGCAATCGCCAAACTGCCCATGCCCGCCACTCTGCTTCTTGTGCCGGCCCTGCGCCTCGCTCTTGCCCCGAATCGTCTCCCGGTACGGCACCTTCGGCGACTTCAGCGTCACCTCGGTGTGGTATCGCTTCTTCAGCCGGGAAACCACCGTCTCAATGTGCTGCTGCCCCGCCCCGGCTACCAGAAACTCCCCGGTCTCCTGGTCGCGGAAGAACCGTATCGACGGGTCATCTTCCACCACCTTGTGCAGCGCCCCGGCCAGCTTGTCTTCGTCCGCCCGGGTCTTCGGCTCAATGGCGTAGGTCATGCTCGGCTCTGGATACGGCACCGGCTCCACGGCAAGCTCCGCGCCCCGCTGCCCCAGCGTATCGCCGGTCAGCGTCTCACGCAGCTTGGCCACGGCGCCCAGGTCCCCTGCATGCAGCTCCGGAACCTCCACAGCCTTGCGCCCCTGCATCACGCACAGGTGGCTCAGCTTTTCCTGCCCCTTGCGCGTGTAGTTCTCCACCACCATGTCGTTCTTCAACACCCCGCTGATCACCTTGAAGAAGCTGATGCGCCCCGTAAACGGATCGCTCATCGTCTTGTACACAAACAGCGCCACCGGCTCCGCGTCAGAGACATCGCGCAGCACAATCCCCTGGTCCAGATGGTCGTGCTGGTCGGCATGGTCGGCAGAGTGGCTGCCCCCGTGAATCGCCGCCGTCAACTGATGCTCCGGTACCGCCAGCTCCTCAGGAGAAGCCAGCGCCGCCACCGAATACCGCTCGGTCGCCGTCGGCGCGTACACCTTCAGGAAGTCCAGCAGGTGGTCCGTGCCCACATTGGCCAGGCCCGACGCAAACAGCACAGGGAAGATGCGGTCTTCGCGAATCGCCTCATGCAGCGCCGCAATCAGGTGATGCTCGGGTATGGTCCCCTGGGCAAAATACTCTTCCATCAGCTCATCTTTGCCCTCGGCCACCAGCTCCACCAGCGCCTCATGCGCGCTGCGCGCCGCGGCCAGCATTCCACTGGGCACCTCGCCCATCTTGCCGATTCCGTTGCCGCCCACCGTGTAGAAAAACGCCTGCATCGTCACAAGATCGACAATCCCGTGGAAGCCGTCAGGCCCGGTAATGGGCAACTGCACCGGAACGCAATTGCGCCCCCAGCGGTCATGCAGGTCTTCCATCAGCGCGCTCAATCCACCCTGGCCGCCAGCACGCGGAGAATCCATCTGGTTCATCACCACCAGGCGCGGCAGGTTAAACTCCTCGGCCCACTTCCAAACCCGCTCCGTCACCGGCTCCACGCCATTCTGCGCATTCACCACAATCAGGGCCGCCTCCGCCGGCAGCATCGCCGCGTGCGTCTCGTGGGTAAACATATGAAAGCCCGGCGTATCAATAAAGTTCACCTTCACGCCCTGCCACTCGGCATAGGCCACCGCGTTCTGCATCGTCGTCCCGCGCGCCACATCCTCTTCGTCATAGGCCGTCACTGCCGTGCCGTCGCCTACCTTCCCCTGCGTCGGAGTCATCTTCGCGGCATGCAGCAACGCGGCAATCAACGTGCTCTTGCCACTGTGCGCATGCCCCACTACAGCTACGTTGCGGATCTCACTTCCCTGGTACGTTTTCATGGTTGTTCTCCTTTAGGGTTGCCTTCGTTCTGGTGCAATTTGCCGGGTAACGCAAAAAACCGGGCAGCCCATCGGCTGTCCGGTCCCATTCCTTCCAATCCTGCCCTGCCCTTTCCTGCCCTGCTCAACTCGCAGGGAGCCCCCCTGGGCGTCCTCGTGGGCGTCTGTCGCGCCGGCAAAGCCGGCTGTCCTCCCCGTTCTGCCGTCATGGGTCATCACTGGTACCCCGGCAGGCGCGTTCACAGTTTTGAAACAAAGCACCGCAAACCGCGTCGTCTATGAAGAAGAGGAAGCCTATCACACCCAGCCAAAACCCTCAATGTGACGGCCAACACGCTGGTTTAACAAAGATTCTTCACTACGACATTCCCCAATCGACGAAGATGAAGCCATGAAAATCCTCCTCGCCACCATCGTCCTCCTCCTCATCGCCGCCTCGCTCGTCGCCGACTACTACTGGCGAAGCTGGATGGCCGCCCGCAAGGCCGAGCGCGACGCAGACCAGCAGAGTCGCTGAACTCACCCTTCCGCCCCCAATTCCCGGAAAACCGCAACATTTCCGCCCGCACCCCGTTACAATAAACGCGAGGAAACCGTCCAAACGCTATGAATCTTTTCCGCTCCCTGCGCTTCGTACTGCCCGCCGCTGCCCTGGCCCTGGTGGCCGTGGTCAACTTCGCCCAGTTCTCAAACCCCGCGCCCACCACCCCCGTCCACGACCCCGCCGCCCTGCGCCCACCCGCCGGCGCCCGCGTCGCCATCATCGAGTTTGAAGACATGGAGTGCCCCGACTGCGCCCGCGCCAACCCGCTCGTCCGCGAAGCAGCCGCCACCTACAAGATTCCCCTCATCCGACACGACTTCCCCCTGCCCTTCCACCCCTGGAGCTTCCAGGCGGCCGTCAACGCGCGCTATCTTGACACCATCTCCAAGGCCGTCGGCGACGAATACCGCGACCAGGTCTTTGCCAACCAGCAGTCCATCACTTCCCTCGACGTCCTGCGCACCTTCACGGAAAAGTTCGCCGCCTCGCACCACGCCCAGCTGCCCTTCGCCATTGACCCCCAGGGCAAGTTCGCCGCCCTGGTCAAGGCCGACTACGCCCTCGGCCAGCGCATCGGCATTGAGCACACCCCCACCATCTGGGTCACCACCACCGCCAGCAAGGGCGCTCCCTTCGTCGAAGTCGTAGACCGCAGCAAGCTCTACCAGCTCATCGACCAGGCCATCGCCGACACCAAGGGCAAGTAACCCCGCAAACCAGCTCGCAACTTCCCGAAAACACGCCGTTCCAGCTTCTTGACTCGAAGTTGGAACGGCGTATTCTTTAGGCAGGAGCCCACACCATGCCCAGTCTCGATTGGTCCCAATGCCCGGTAGTGGAGAGCGTTCCCGGCAAGCTGAGCGGTGCCTGGGTTCTCAAGGGCACCCGTATGCCCGTTTCCGCCATCTTTGAGAATCTTGAAGCCGGAGCCAACATCGACGACTTGATGGAATGGTTCGACGGCCTCGACCGCGAGCAGATTCGCCAGGCAATCCACTTTGCTACTCGCAGCCTGGACAACACCCCGGCCCACGCAGCATAGCTCGATGAAGATTCTCTTCGATCAGGCAACTCCAGTTCCAATCCGCCAGCACCTCTCCCGCCATCTGGTCCGCACTGCTGCACAGCAAGGTTGGGCGATGCTCCGCAATGGGGACCTGCTTCGAACGGCTGAAGAGGCGGGCTTCGACCTGCTGCTCACGACCGACCGGAATATGGGGTATCAACAAAACCTTACGGGGCGGCGAATCGCGATTGTCGTTCTGGGACTGCAGCAGTAGCCGGCCCTCCGACCTCATCTTCAACTCATCATCGATACTGTGAACGCAGCCAACCCTGGAAGTTACCGGGAGGTGACTTTCTAATAGTCTTGCCTTCTCATCCCAACAAAACCAAAGGGCGCACCCTCCACCGAGGATGCGCCCTTTTTCCTTGTCCTTTGCCGTCGGCTTACTTCGCCCCGCCAATCGTCACCAGCTCCGGCTCGCCATGCCCACCGCCCGGCGAAATCGTGCTCGTCTGCGGGCTCCGCCAGTGGTCGATATAGCTCACCTGGTGCACGCAACTGATGGTGCAGTTCGGCGCGCAGCTCTTCGCCGTCTTGTACTCCCGCTTCACATCCGCCGTCGTATACTCGGCAATCGGCACCCCCGGGAAGCCACGCTGCTGGCTGCAGTAGTGCACCAGCCCGTCTTCGCAGATGTACAGATACCGCGCCCCGGCCCGGCAGCGCCACTCGTTCGGCTTGCCCTGCGCAATCGCTTCCTGAAATTGATTGAAGCGCGAGTAGCTCCGACGCTCCAGATCCCGCACCTCAAAATAAATCCGCGCTTCCTCGCCCGCCAGCGGCTTCAGTTGCCCGCTGCCGTCGTGGATGATGCCGATGGTATTGCTGAAGCCCAACCCCAGCGCCCGCTTGCTGATTACCAGCGCATCATTCGGATCCTTGATGCCCCCGCCCACCACCGAGTTGATATTCACGTGGAACTCGGCATGTTCCGCCAGCATCTCCAGCTTCTTGTCCAGCACCTTCAGGCTCTTCTTCGAGACATCATCCGGCTCAATGTTGTCGATGGAAATCTGCAGATGGTCCAGCCCGGCCCGGTTCAGCCGCTGGATCCGCTCCACATTCAGCAGATAGCCGTTCGTAATCATTCCGGCCATCGCCCCCACCTTGCGCATCCGCCGAATCACATCGTCCAGATCCGGATGCGTCAGCGGCTCCCCGCCACTGATCGTGATAATGCTCGTCCCCAGCCGCCCCAGGTGGTCAATCCGCCGTTCCATCTCGGCAATCGGCACCGGCTGCGATACCTTGTCGTACTCGTTGCAGTACGCGCAGGAGAGGTTACAGAAGCGCATCGGAACAATCTGCGCCATCACCGGGTGACCCATCGTTGCCAGGGCCTTCGCCACCAGCGCCAGTTCGCGCACCCTGCGCTGTGCCGCCAGCCAGCGTCCCCTTGCCGTGTTTTTTCGCTGAGTTGCCATCTTATTCATTCAATCACACGCCAGCCGCAGCCAACCAATCTCAGCAATTCACCATCACGGTAGAGCAGCCCGCCCGCTCCGGCCTCCACTTCAGCAGAAAATCTCGCACCGCCCGCGGATCGGTCCGGCTCATGGCCTCGCCTTCCTTGTCCTTCTGGCTATACAAAAGCCGGCCACGCTCGTCCAGCACAGCCATCGCCGGCACGCCTCGCTTGATCGGAACCTGATACCGCGCGGCCAGGTCGGCGTTCTCGTCCATGTGCCCGATGTTGATGTGCACCATCACAAAGTTGCTGTCCAGCAATGCCCGGTTCATCTCTCCATGCAGATTCAGGTCCAGCACAAAGCAGTCGCCGCACCAGTTGCCGCCAAAGTCCAGCAGAATCCTCTTGTGCGTCTGCGTGGCCAGCTTCACTGCCGCTGCCAAGTCTGCTTTGGCCCGCTCGGGGTTGGGATAAATCTCCCTCCCCTGGGCTGGGGCCTGCAAGGCCACCATCGCCAAAACCAATACCAGTCCCGAAAACCGGGGAAAACCTCGCAAAATCCTTCTCATAGAACTAGGATGCACCACCCCCCACCCCAGGTGGCAAAAATCACTTTCCCTCCACAATAGCCGCAACCGGAATTTGGCCCTACACTGGAACACTATGGATCGCATCCGCGCACGACTCGAAGCCACGGCCTTCCCCGATCTGGACTCCATGATGCTGGGCTACGCCGCTGCCGCCGCCGACACCGCACGCGAACGCTACCGCCATCGCCTCGACTTCACCGACCACTCCATTACCGCCCTGGAAGCGGTACTCAGCGAACTGGCCGAGTCCCTCCCCGACGCCGACAGCGACGAAGGCGCCGACTGGGACTTTGAGGTTCGCCTCTGGGGGGCGTACCTGGGCGAGGTCCTCCGCCGCCGCTACAACGGCGCATGGGAAATGACCAACTACCCCGGCGGCCTCTCCTCCATGCCCGCCATCGACATCCGCGGCTCCCGCCTCTTCCCGCTGATGAAGGTCTACCGCCGGCTGACCATGGGTGAGGACGAAAGCGTCAACAACTTCTACCAGATGGTCACCGAACGCCTCGGCAAACCCGCCCAGGTCAACTGATCCCAGCCACTCAAAGAAGGGTCATCCCGAGCAAGCGCAGCGAGTCGAGGGACCCGCATATCCCTTGCGAAATCCCATGAGCCCGCCCCCGAAAGGTCATCTTGAGCGAGCAAAGCGAGTCGAAAGACCCCCGGGTCCCCGCCATGCCCCGGGTGCCACCGGTCCCTCGCATTTGGGGACCGGTGAATAACCAATCCCCCGACCTAACCCCACGTTCGAACCTACCTCGAACCCCGCGCCGCAGGCGCAGCGTCCCTTAGCCCAGCGATTCATCCCCGCCTCATGCTGCTTCAAAATCCCAATAATCTGCTCTTCCGTAAATCGGCTCTTCCTCATACCCGCTTCCTCCCGTCCAGATTACGAGAGAATCCCAGTTTTCAGTGGTAGAGATTTTGGGGAGCAGGTCACCCCCCTCCCCCCCCTCAAAAACACCCCCAAATCCCCGCGCAATTTCCCCGCTCCAACCCGCGTTCGCCACCCGTTTCCGCGTTGTGCAAGAATAGAGGTGCGTGCCGGGCAACCTTTGCCCCACGGTGTGCGGACCCCGTCCGCGGAGGACTTCGATTATGGGTGAACTCTTTCAGCCGACCCACCTGCTGGTGATTGGCGTTATCGTATTTCTGCTCTTCGGCGCAAAGCGCCTGCCCGAACTCGGCAAGGGCCTCGGCGAAGGCCTCAAGGGCTTCAAGGAAGGCATCAAGGGCGAACCCGCTGCACCGCAGGCGCCCCCACCGCAACAGTACGCGCCTCCCGCCCAACCCTACCCGCCACAATACGCGCAGCCCCAGCAACAGTACGCGCCGCCGGCTCAGCCGCAGCAGTATGCTCCTCCGGCTCCCGTTGCCGCCCCCCCGGCGCAGCCTCAGCCCCCGGTCGAGCAGCCCCGCTAACCCCGCCCGCAAGGGCGACAGCGTCACACCTCGAAGGCGGTTCCGTGAGCACCTCCGGAGCCGCCTTCCTGCCTCTGCGCTTCCAGCGCCAGTTCTTTTTGGGATTTACAAACTCAGCAGCACCACTGACGCCAGCGCCACCGCCATCCCCAGCCGCTGCCGCACGCTTGGCCGCTCGTGCAGAATCATCGCCGCCAGCAGTATCGTAAACCCCGGATACAGGCTTGAGACCGTCGCGGCAATATCCAGCCGCCCCGCATGGCTCGCCGTCGCATACAGCAGGTTCCCCGCCGTATCAAACACCCCCGCCAGAATCCCCATCCGCCAGAAGCCCGTCGGCCGAAAGCCCGCCCCCAGCGGCCCCTTCCCCTGCACCGTCAGCACACCCAGCAGAATCGCCACGCCCACCACCCCGCCAAACCGCGCCGAAGTCATCGCCCACAGCACCCCGCTCTCGCTGGCCAGGTGCAGCAGTATCAGCTGGAACCCGAACCCCACCCCGGCAATCGCCCCAAACACCAGCGCCCCCGGCGGCGTGTCATGCCCGGGAGCGTAGGCAATCATCCAGATAGCCAGCCCGCCCAGCACCAGCCCGGCCGTCGCAGCGGTTCCTGGCATCCCCAGCGTCGCCAGCGCAAAAACCACCGGCACCGCCGCCGTCAGCAGGCCGGTCAGGGCAGCCGTCAGCCCCATCGCGCCCATCGCCAGCGCACGGTAGAACAGCGCCAGCGCAAACGCGCCTTCCAGCCCGCCCAGCAGGCCATAACCAAGTTGTGCATTGGGTGGCAGCGGCAGCCGGATCGCCAGGCAAAAGCCCGCCAAAGCCAGCAGCGTCATCAGGTGCCCGCTGGCCACAATCAGCAGCGCTGGGGCGCGCCGCGTGCCCAGGCCACCGGCAAAGTCCGACCCACCCCAGGTCACAGCCGCGCCCAGGCCCAGCAGCACAGGTGCTACCGCGCCCCCGGCCGCCACTGCTATTCGATGTCCTGCGCCGTCGGATAATACCCCGGCTTGGCAGAAACTTCCACATTCGGCCGGTCCACGCGCACCTCAATCGACCGGTACTTGCCGTCAATCGCCGGCTGGTGGCTGATGTAGCCCAGCGTGTACTGCGTCCGCGCTTCCTCGGCAATGTGCGCGTAGCTCTTTTCAATGCCGTTCACGGTGCGCTCCGTGTCCAGCGAGCCGCCGGTGGACTGCGCGTACTTGATCAGCACGTTGTCGTTCATCTGGAAGGGGATGTGGAAGCGGCTCAGGTAGCCCTCGCCCCACCGTGCACTGTCACCCACCAGCGTCGCGTACACCGCAATCTTGTTGGTCTGCAGAAACTTGATCACTTCCTTCTGGCTGGCCTTGGAGCCATATTCCTTGCCGTCCGAAACCACATACACAATGCGCCGCCGCCCCTGGGGACGCTTCGATAGCTCCTTCGCCGCCAGCAGAATCGCATCGTTCAGGGCGTGAATTTCCTTCGGGATAATCGGGGCAAAATCACTGCCCGTGCTGCGTCCCTGCTGGATGTTGGGGTCAACGCAGGTCCCATTGCTGGTAATCGAGCAGGTTCCCCCCAGCGGCCCGCCATTGATTGGCGGCCCCTCTTCGCGCCCGGTCGCCTTGCTCAGTTCCAGCACCGCGGTCAACAGGTGACTCTGCGCCCCGGTAAAGCCCGTCTGCTCCTTGGCAAATACGTTATAGGTAAACACCGCCACGTCGTCATACGGCGTCAGCGCGCCCTGCACCGCGCCCAGCGACTGATTCACATGCGCCATCACGTCCCGCGTCAGGCTCTGGTCAATCACATAGGCCACGCTCAGCGGATACGGGTCCACCGTGAAAAAGCTGAGTTGTTGCCGCGCGCCGTTCTCAAATACCCGGAAGTCGCGCCAGGTCAACCCGGCCACCAGGCCGCCCTTGTTGTCCTTGATGGTCACCGGCACTTCCACGAAGTTGGTGAACGACTTGAAGGTGTAGCTACCCTCCACGCCCTTGCCCGCCTCAGGAACCAGCGGAGCCTCGGTCTGCTGGTCGTCCGCAGGGCTCGGCTGTTGAGCCGCCGGCTGCTGCGCTCCCGTCGTCGAGGTGGGCGAGGACTTCTCCGCCGGCTGCTCTTCCGAGCCCCGGCCAGGTGTAACCTGCCCCTTCAAATCAGAGAACGGCCGCGGTGCCTGTGGCACCGGAGCATCCGGCACCGGCTGCTGAGCCGCCAGGCTAACCGTCCAACCAAGCGCCACAATCGACGCGCAAGCAATCCATTTCAAACCAGAATTCACGGTGTTTCCCCTGCTGCCTGGGCGGCCAACCCTGCCGCACGCCCCGCGTTATGCCGAACCGTTTGTCTCTCACTGCCCGGGCCCTGCCGCTGCACACTCGTGCGTCCGGCTGCCTGCAGACAGCTGCAATCGTCAGAGTATCAGACGCAGCTGCAGCCCGGTTGTCGCATTTCGCTCCCAAAACGGCGCGTTTGCTGGCCCCAATGCCGTATGCTTTCCCAACGGTACCGCGTCTATCCGGTAGCGGCTTTCGATCGCGGCAGTCTTCAGGGAGAGGTCTCACACACGTGAACAGCAAGCATTTCAGTTGGATTCTGGCCCTTGGGCTCGTCGCCGCCGGCGCGCAAACCGCCCTGGCCCAGCTCGCCCCCTCGCCCGATGCCTCCCCCGTAAGCCACGCCCCCGCCCAGAAGCCCGAGGAAGACCAGGAGCCCATCACCACCTTCAAATCCGAGGTGGACCTCGTCAACCTTTACTTCACCGTCAAGGACAAAAGCGGCACCCTCGTCCCCCACCTGACCAAAGACGACTGCAGTGTCGAGGAAGACAAAGTCCCGCAGTCCCTCAAGCACTTCCAGGCGGAAAACAACCAGCCCCTAACCCTCGGCATTCTGCTCGACACCAGCGGCAGCCAGCAGCGCGTCCTCCCGCTGGAGCAGCAGTTCGGCGCGCAGTTCCTCAACCGCGTCCTCAAGCAGAAAGACCAGGCCTTCCTCATCAGCTTTGATGTGGACGTGGACCTCCTACAGGACTTCACCAACAGCGGCCGCCTGCTGGAGCGCGCCATGAACAAGGCGGAAATCAACACCGCCGGCGGCAACGGCGCAGCCGGAGTCCCCGGCATCGGCCAGGGCCCCGTGCCCACCATCGGCGACCCCAAAGGCACCCTCCTCTACGACGCCATCTACCTCTCCGCCAACGAAAAGCTCAGCCGCGAAACCGGCCGCAAAGCCATCATCATCCTCACCGACGGCCAGGACGAGGGCAGCAAGGTCAAGCTCCCAGCCGCCATTGAAGCCGCCCAGAAAGCCAACGTCATCCTCTACGGCATCCTCATCGCCGACCGCGGCGGCTACGGCGACCTCTTTTACAACGGCGACTTCGCCCTCAAGCGCATGGCCGAGGAAACCGGCGGCCACATGATCAACGTCGGCAACAACGGCCGCAAGCTCGAAGAAGCCTTCCAGCAGATTGAGGACGAACTCCGCACCCAATACGTCGCCAGCTACACCCCCACCAACACCAAAGCCGACGGCACCTACCGCAAAGTCTCCGTCAGTTGCAAAGGCGACGGCCTCAAGGTCCAGGCCCGCAAGGGGTACTACGCGCTGGGCCAGGAGTAAGCGCCACTACCCCACCCGACGAAAACTCACCCCGCGAAAATCCCGCACCCACTCGGCCCCCAGCAGCTCCTCTGGCGGAAACGTCGTCCCCACCGCCAGCACACGCATCCCAGCCGCCCGCGCTGCGGAAATCCCCGCCGGCCTATCTTCCACCGCCACGCACTCCTCCGGGTCCACCCCCAGCATTTGCGCCCCCAGCAGATACCCCTCCGGGTCCGGCTTGCCCGCCCGCACATCCTCTGAACCCACCAGCACCCTGGGCTGCGGCAGCCCGGCAAAGCTAATCCGCGCCTCGGCCAGCGGATGCGGTGCCGAAGTCACCACGCCCCATGCATCCGGGTCCAGCGTCGCCACCAGTTCCATGGCCCCCGGCAGCGCCACAATCCCGTCACGCCAGCCCGCCGCTTCCGTGTCCATCGCCAGGGCCTCGGCCCACTCGTCCAGGTGCGGAGCCAGCTCGCGTACCGTCTCCCGCGTCGGCCGCCCATGCGAAATCGCCAGAATCGCCTCCAGCCGAATCCCGTGCCGCTCACCCCAGGCCCGCCACATCGCCTCAACACACACCGTCGAGTCCACCAGCGTCCCGTCCATATCAAAAAGGATTGCTTTGGCTTCCAGTTGCAACGCGCTGCGGCTCCAAACCTGCCCTGATTCTCGCAGTCCGCGAACTGGCAAATCAAACGCCCGCCTAGAGTTGCTGGTATGACCGCCGAATCGCCGCTCCTGAGCTTTCCCCCTCGAGCAGTCCGCTGGCTCGGCGATATTCTGCTCGAAATCGGCTTCGCCCTCGTGATGCTCTATTGGGTTGGGATGGCAATTGAGATCGGCTCGCACATCATCTCAGGCGGTTTCGATTCTGCCGTTGCGTGGCTGCAGCAAATCGGCGGCTCTCCGCCCCAGGTTACCGCTGGTCCAGATCGAATCTCGGCACTGGTCACCCAGTTGCAGAGTGACCGGTGGTTTTGGATTCGCTTTGCTACAGGGGAAACGGTTCTGATCGCCATCAGCTGGGGCATCATTGCCCTCAGACTGCGCAAAACCCGCAGCGGCCGCTAAAGGCCGAATCTGCCTCTCCCCGGCACACTCCCGCCCGAACTGCCCCAATTTCGGACACACCCGCACCCGGATTCCCGCCACTCCGTAATCTGGCGCACGCGGACCACTGAGCCTACTATCGGCACAGGTGAAAAGAACTTGAGAGCTTTCTCAAAAAAACTTTCACCCCCTCAGGAGCCGCCCATGGAAACCCGCCTGCAACCCGCCGAAAGCTTCGACATCAGCCCACGATTCCGGCGCAGCATGGAAGAGCGCATCGCCCGGCTGGAGCGCGACGCCGCCTGCGACGAGCTGATGCTCAACCACCTCATCCATCCAGACCACCACCGACGCCATCGCCGCCTGGTCGCCGTACAACGGGCCGAAGCCCTGCGCATGCGCATCTTCCTCGACCGCGCCCGCACCCGTCTTCCCCGCCCGCTCATCGAAATCTAGGCTCTCGACTTTTCCCCGCAGCCGGTCCTTCGCTCCCTGCAACGACCGGCTGCGTCTTTCTTTGACCGTGCCTCAGAATGCTGATACCGTTGCTCCACTCTTTACTCCACCGGTCCCCACGGTTTCAGCAGCTCCTTCACCCCTTGAGGTACAAAGCTATGCAGGCGGTCCCTTCCACATTTCTGCGGCAGCTCGCTCTTGTGCTCTGCCTCACCCTCTTCGGTAACAGCATCGGCTTCGCAGCGCCAAAGCTCAGGGAAGCCCCGACCGTCCAGAACCAACTCCAGCACCACGGTCTCGGGAAGCAGGTGCGCATCGTCCGCGCAGACGGCACCCAGATCAAGGGCACAATCACAACCCTGAATGACGCGGACTTCCGTCTCGCCCCCAAAAAAGGCGCTCCCGTCACCATCGCCTACGCCGATGTGAAGGAAGTGCACGGCCCCGGTCTTTCCACCGGAGCCAAGGTAGGCATTGGCATCCTCTGCGTCGTTGGCGTGGTTGTCATCGCGGGCGTCATCTACTGGAAGACCCACCCGATCCTCGGCGATATCAAGATTTCGGGCCCGCTCTCTTAGCGAGCCAACCCGCGCCGCTAAAGCTCCAGCTTCACCTTGCTGCCAAATCCCTGCATGTTGTCGATGAGCCGGGCCCAGTGCGGGCGGAAGCGATAGAGCCTGCTTCCGGCGATGACTGCGGCAAATTCGTCGCCCAGCCCATATCGCTCGCGGAAGCCCACCACCAGCGCTTCCCGTTCCAGATTGTCCACTGTCTGGCACACTCCGCGCATCTGCACCCCGGCAATCTCCCGCCAGGCAAACGTTGGCCGGAATACGGATACCGCAGCCTGCGGCTCCGCCAGCAGATCCCGGCTGTGCTGGGTATCGGCAGAGGAAAGCCACAGCAGCTCAAGCCCCTCCGTCACCAGATAAAACAGCGGCGCGGAGTGGACTTCCCCCTCCGCGCCCCTGGTCGAAAGTACCAGCGTGCTCTGGGTTTGCAGAAACTCGTACACCTTGCGGATGGTCTCTTCCCTGCCTGCGGTTGCCGCTGTATTTGCCATGCCGGCCTCCTGTTGCCAATGCCTGGATTGCGCAGCACCATTGTCGCAGAGACAGGCCAACCCCGCTAGGGTTCCGGTGTCGCCGAGCAGCTCAGCTCCTGTCCCTTGCCCGTACACCACTGCTCGTAGTGCGGTGTAAAGAACTTCGCGCCCAGCCACTCCAGCCGTGCCGGGTCAACTGGCTCCGCCGCTCCCTTCACGAAGCTGGCCGCGTCGTCCATGCTGCCCGTACCCACATACTTCGCCACGTAGGGGTACGGATACACCGGCCGCGTACGGTCCAGCTTGCCGGGCTGCCCACCTCCCGGCCCACCAGGTCCACCGGGTCCCATCGCATCCATCGGAGGCATTTGGCCCACAGGCCCACCAGCGCCCATCGGCGGCATCCCACCGCCCGGACCACCGGGGCCCCCGGGGCCCATCGGCGGCAGCATCGGTCCACCCGGCGCATTCCCCGGCAACCCGTTCAGCGGCCCACGCGCCGCGCGCGCCGTGTGCGAAGCCACCAGTGCCTCCGGTGCCTTGCCCCCTTCCACCCAGCCGGCTATCGCCGCCATCAGCGGAAAATCAAACGGCCCCTCGCCATCCCCGCAGTGGTAGCCGCCGGGGAAGAGATACAGCCGCGCAAATCCGTCCACCTTTTCAGCACCCATCACCTGCCGCATCGCCGTGTAATAGGCCACCGTGTTCAGCGGAGAAATATGCTGGTCGGCATACCCATGCCACAAGATCAGCTTGCCCCCCACCGCCTGAAACGCGCTCAAATCCGGGTCCGTCGCGTCATACAGCGAGTGCAGTTTGGTCGTTGCCTCAAAGTTCTCTTTGGTCAGCGCCAGATCCTTCAGCGTATAGCTCGCCGGCGGGTCCACCGCATACACCAGGTGCTTCAGCGCGCTCAGGCTTGCCCCCTGGCTCATCACGCTCGTCCCGCCCGGCGGGGGAATCTCCACCCCGGCCCACGCCAGCTCCGAGCCCGGCAAGGGGCCGCTCAACACCAGCTTGTTTCCAGCCGCGTCATGCGCCCCGGCATAAATCTCCCGGGCCGCGACCACCTGCGCCTGCGTCAGGCACATCGCCGCATCCTCTCCCGGCTTGCATTCGGTCACCGCGGGGTCAAAGGGGCACGCCAGCGGATTGCTGATCAGCCCGTCCTTCAACCCATCCGCCGCGTCGCACGCTTCCAGCGCCGCCCGGTGCAGAATCGGCAGCTTGTCAGCCGTCAGCACAAACTTGCCCTCCGCGTCCTGGTTCGCGATTACGTTGTAGCCGTGGTAGAAGGTGTTCTGCGTTGTAAAGTTCATCGCCGGCGCGCCCGCCGTGATGCCGTTGAAGTCCTTCGGGAAGCGCTCAGCCTCCATCAGCGCCTCCCGCCCTCCATCGGAGCAACCCGCAAAATACGAGTACTTCGGCCCCTGCCCGTAATAGGCCGCCGTCAGTGCCTTGGCCGCCAGCGCCGTCACATGCACCCCGCGGTAAGCAAAATCCACCCGCGCCTGATAATCCCGAGAGCCCCAGCCGCCGTCGTCCCCCATCCCGCCCTGGTGCCCCATGTCGGTTGAGGCCAGCACCACCTCGCCGTTGGTCGCCGGAGCGCACCCCTGCTCGTGGTCCAGCCGGATGCTCGACTGCCCGCACAGCCCGCCGCAGCCGGTCTGCACCAACCGCTGCGTCCACCGCGCCAGCGGCAACCGCACCTCAAACCGAATCGCCGGCTCAACATATCCGGTCACATCGCAATACGCCGCAGGCTTGCCATCCGTAACTGCCTTTGCTGCAGTAATATGCGCCGCCGCACCCACCGCCGGGCTGATATCCACCCCGGCCAGCTTCTCGCATGCCGTCACAGGCGCAACCACCGGCAGATTCGCCGGTGCACCCATTTGTGCCACTGCCGGGGCCATCCAAAGTCCCGAAACCAGAATTGCAAAAGTAAGGAAAAAATGCCGCTTCCAGGAAGTCATCGTGCGAACTCCTCAATTGATTGCGGGCGCAGGCGCTCCATGCGGCGCGCCGGGCGCTCTCTGTTCAAAGGACGAGCCCCGCGCACACTTGGACCCACCGCGACGAAAGAAATGCGCCCCAAGGCCGCTCGCGCAGCCGGCTTCGCTCACCTGAATTGTCAGAGTTTGCCAGGGATAATGGATTTGGAGCACCGGGCGGGAATTGAACCCGCGAATACTGATTTTGCAGACCAGCGCGTTAGCCACTTCGCCACCGGTGCCCTTTGCGTCAGCAGGTGGTCATCCCTTGACCCAACCCTGCCCACGTTTCCTGCCTTGCCGCAATCCCCACGGCCAATAAAAAACCCACCTCGCTGATTTGCGGGTGGGTCGTGGAGTTTCGAACTCTCTGCGCTTCGCTTTGCCTAGCTACACGCCCCGCCGCTCTGCTTGGTATGGCAGAGACAGCAACAGACGGTCTGGAAGTCAAAGGTACGCATACAATCGAATCTCGTCACCGGGTCTTTCCCAGTAAGTTCTCCTAGACTATGGTCTTACCCCGAAAATGTCAACCCTGCGCAACCATTTCGCGCGCCCCGGCGTCCTTCGCAGGATTCCGCTCGCCCCCATTTTCCCGAATCAGCTGCTCAATCGCATCCTTCAACTCCGCCGTCAGTGCATCCACATCCCGCATCGTCCGGCCCACGGTCGAAATCGCCTTGCCCGCCACCAGCTTCATCGGCGCCGGGTAAAAATGATGCGTGTGAATCGGCAGCAGGTCATAGACGCCAATCAGCGCCAGCGGCACCAGCGGCACCTGCGCCCGAATCGCCAGGAACGTCGCCCCGTTCATGAACGGCTGCACTTCCCCGTCCGGCGTCCGTCCGCCCTCAGGAAACACAAAAATCGGCATCCCCGCCTTCAGCGCCTTCACGCCGACACTCAGGCTCGAAACCGTCGCCCGCGGATTCGCCGTATCAATCGGAATCTGCCCGGACCGGCTCAGATACCACCCGATAAACGGCACCCTCCACAACTCGATCTTCGCCAGAATCCGGAACTGGTTGGGCAGCGAGCTGAACACCACCGGCGTATCCATGTACGAGGTGTGGTTCGCCGCATACACCACCGGCCCCGCGGCGTGCAAATGCTCCGCGCCTACCACCGTCAGCCGCGCTCCCGAGGCCCACACCGCTAACCGCGCCCACGTCTGCGCAATCCGGTGCTGCGCCCGGCCGCTCTTGTCCACCAGCGAAACCAGCAGCGAAACACTGCCGCAGGCCGCCGTGGCAACCCCGAAAAACGGCGCCTGCACCAGGTTGCTCATCAGACGCCGCAGCAGCGGCAATGGGTTGGGCCTATGCAGAATCATCCCTTTGCGTCGTCCCCCGCTTCGCCCGTCTTCACCTGCTCCAGCAACTTGTGCCGCGCCTCGCCCACCAGGTACACTGACCCGCTCACCACCACCCGGCCCGTCGGCGTCAACTCCCTCGCCAGCTCAAGCGCCTCGGCCACGGAACTCGTCGCCCGCGCCGGCACGCCGGTCGCCTCGGCCGCCGCCAGCAGTTCCTCCACCCGCGTCGCCCGCGCCGAGTGCACCGGCGCCAGCACCACACGCTCAAACAAGGGAAACAGAATCTGCGCCATCTCCCGCAGCGGCTTGTCCCGCAGGCACGCAAACACAAGCGTCTGCGCCTCGCCATCCCTGGCCGTTGCCGACAGTGCCGCCCGCAGCGCCCACGCGCCCGCCGGGTTGTGCGCCACATCCAGCACCCACTCCAGCCCACCGGCCCTCAGCCGCTCCATCCGCCCCGGCCACACCGTCTGGCGAATCCCTCGCTCAATCGCAGCCGCTCTCATCGGGAACCGCCCATCGCCACCCAACTCCACCGCCGCGGCAATCGCCAGCGCCAGGTTGCGATGCTGGTGCGTGCCCATCAGCGGCGACTCCACGCAAATCTCCTCGCCCAGCACCGCCAGCGCATACGCCCCGTCCGCCCCGGCGCTCATGCCCGGCATAAACTCCACCGCGCTCACCCCGCGCACGCCCAGCTCGGTCGCCACTTCGCCAATCGCCTGGTTCGCTTCAGGATGCTGCGGCAGCGTAACCAGCACACCGTTCTCCCGCAGAATTCCCGCCTTCTCCCGCGCAATCGCGCCAATCGTGTCTCCCAGCCACTCCTGGTGGTCCAGCGAAATATCGGTAATCACGCTCAGCAGCGGCTCCACAATGTTGGTTGCGTCCAGCCGCCCGCCCATGCCCACTTCCAGCACCGCCAGCTCCACCCGCTGCTCGGCAAAATACACAAACGCCAGCGCCGTCAGCAGCTCAAAATAGCTGGGCAGCCCCGGAAGCTCCCCGCTTTGCACAAGCGCCTGCGCCTGGTCGTGGACGCGAAAATAGATGCGCGCAAAATCCTCATCGGAAATCTCGGCCAGTGCCGTCTCTCCCGCCGCGCCCAACCGCACCCGCTCGTTCACCCGTTCCAGATGCGGCGAGGTATACAGCCCGGTGCGAATGCCCGCAGCCTGCGCAATCGCGGCCAGCGTCGAGGCCGTCGAGCCCTTGCCGTTGGTGCCGGCAATCAACACGGCGGGGAACTGGCTCTGCGGATTGCCCAGCGCACGGCACAGTACCCCAATCTCATGCAGCGTAAACTTGCGCCGCTCCTGCCCCGGCGCGGTAAACAGCTCGGGAATCAACTTGTTCAGGTTCTCAATGGCGGCGGAGTAGGACATCTCAGCTTCTATTGTAGGGGAACCAGTATCTCCGCATCCGCCCGCCCCCCGCCCGCCGCTGGATTATTCGCCCCAGCCTTCTGCGAAAGAGAAAGGCCGCCACCCGCGGGGGTGACGGCCTCATTCTTTTCCTGCCCGGAAGTTAGAAGGTGAACTTCGCTTCCAGTTCGGTGTTACGGTTGCCGCCCTTGTACGCCAGAGTGGCATTGTAGGAACTCACGTCGTTCGATCCACCCAGGTTCAGGTAGGTGTTGGCGTGGTTGAAGACGTTGATAAAGGTGCCGCTCAGCTTCAGACCAAAGCGCTCGTGGATTTTGATGTCCTTCGAGAGCTTGAAGTCTTCGCCCCATGCGCCAGGGCCCATGTACGAGTTTCTGCGGTCCATGTTGGTCACGAATCCACCGGTCAGGGCGTTGGTGCCCAGAATCGGCATATCCGAAGTGCCAGAGTAGGGGTTGACCTGCTCGTTGTAGAGGCCGCTGAAGTCGCTGCCATCCGCGTTCAGGTAGTCAGGCAGATCCTGGTACGAATAGGTATTCGGACCATAGAGGCCGCTGATGTCCTTCAGGTTGCCGTTCTTCTTCGGAGCCTTCCCGACGAAGCTGGCACGCGGGCAAACCGTCCAGGCAAGACCGCAATCGAAGATGGTGTACGGGTTGCCGGTGCTGGCAGTGAACGTGGTGCCAAGGTTCCAGTCGGCAAGGACGGTCTTCTCGAGCGTGTTGCTGTGCTTGAAGAAGGGCTCATCCCAGGCCACGGAAGCCGTCAAACGATGACGAACATCAAAGTCCGAGTCGCCACGATCCAGCGCGTGGTTGTACGGATCCAGGTAGCCCAGAACCAGGCCACCGCCAGCGGTGTTGCTGCTGTCGCTGAAGGTCGAGCTGGTGTTGTCAATCGAGTGGCCGATGGTGTAGTTCGCCGTCGCGGAAAGTCCGGTCTGGTGAAGGTTGTTGGTGCGAACGCCGAAGTTCACGCTCTCGTAGTAGCTGTCGCCATCCGCGCCGCGCCAGTTGATGTTCGAGTACTGCAGGTTGGTGCGGTTCGAGAAGTTCGCATCACCAAGGTAGTTGCCGCCGGTGAACTGACGGTTCAGGTTGGCGATGGAGTAGTTATGGACACCGCGCGAACCAATGTATCCGATGGTGACCAGAGTCGACGGATCGAGCTGATGCTCGAGCGTCAGGTTCCAGTTCTCAGCATAGGAAGGCTTGATCTTCGGGTCAACCGCGCGCAGCGTCGTGTTGGGCAGCGCAACCATGCCTGTGCCCGTACCGAAGACATTCAGGTTGTTGTTGTTGATGGCGGTGCCGCTCGTCAGGGCAACCACAGCATAGTTCGGCGGATTCTGAATCACGTTGAAGGTAACGTTGTTGAAGTTACGCTCGTAGCTCAGTGCGAAGCCGCCGCGGATGCTGTCCTTGCCGTTGCCAAAGATGTCATAGGCAAAACCTGCACGCGGGCCAAACTGCAGCAGGTTCAGGTTCCACATGCGGCCGTTCGGAGCCTTGTCGCGGGTCAGCACCTGGCCATTGCGGATGTCATCAAAGAGGTTGCCGCTGTTGGCCGGGAAGAAGTTCGCATCCAAACCTGCGCGCTGCGAGTGCTGGGGACCATAGATCTCCCAGCGAACGCCGGCGTTCACGGTCAGGCGAGTGGTTGCCTTGAAGGAATCGGAAACGTAGCCCGCGCCATCCTGGAAGCGGTTGCTGCGCGAGAAGTTCGGCGAAGTTGCCGGCAGGCTGATTTCGCAGTCAGGAGTAACCTGGTAGTTACCGCCCGCATCGCGAATGCAGGGATACACGCCATTCGGATTCAAAGCCACCGAGAGGTAGCCGAGGTTGCCGTCGATGAAGTTGACCAATGCGCCCTTGCTGGCCGTCTGCACCAGTGCGTCAATTGCGTTCTCGTAAGCACCGAAGATGCGGTTGTCCTTGATGAAGAGGAACTCGCCGCCGGCCTTGATGCTGTGCTTGCCCTTGATCCATTCCAGATCCTCACCCACCTGGATGAAGTTCTGCGGACCGCCGAAGGGAATTGCGCTGCCGGGGGTGGTGGCGTTGTAGCCCGGGAAGTACACCGTGCCCGAACCGATGGTGAATGCGCCGCCCGAGTTGATGTAGAGAGTCGGGCTCACCGGCTGTGCGCCCAACGGCTGCGAGTTATTGAAGCGGGTTCCGAGCAGCTTGGTGTTCGACACCAGGTTGTTCGTGAAGGAGTGGGTCAGCGAGATCAGACCGTTGTAGTTCTTCTGGGTCTGGCCCGTCGCGTAGCCGGCGTAGGGGCTGGCATTCACCGTACCCGCAAAGTCCAGCGAGTTCAACTGCGTGTAACGGAAGTAGACCGAGGTCTTCGGGCTGATCGTCCAGTCAACGCGGTTGAAGGTGTTCCAGGTGTTCTGCGGAGTGCCGCCGCCGGAGTCGCCGGGGTTCTGGAAGGCCACGGTGCCAAACAGCGGCGTGGTCAGAATTTCCGGGTGGTTGACAGCAATCTTCGGAATGTCCGACGTGAACTTGTTTTCGTCGAGCAAGTCCTGGCCCGTGTAGGTCTTGCCCGTCACCGGGTGAGACAGGGCGGCGCCGTAGGTCGAGAAGTACGACTGCATGTTGTCGGCAGACATCGAAATCAGGCCGGGCAGCGCAACTTCAGCAACCAGGGTCTGGGCGCTGCGTACGCGGGTCCATTCTGTGGCCGACGAGAAGAACAGCTTGTCCTTCTTGATGGGGCCGCCCAGGAAGTAACCGAACTGGTTGCGAACGTAACGCGACTTGGCGTTGGGAATGACACCCGCGGCAAACAGTGCGTTGTTGTTGAAGCCGGCCGACGCGAAGGTCGAGATACGGTTGTAGTCGTATGCGTCGCCGTGGAAGCTGTTGGAACCCGACTTGGTCGAGACGTTCACAGCGCCGCCGGAGGCGCGGCCATACTCGGCACCCTGGCCGGCGATGACGACGCTGAACTCGGCCAGCGCATCTTCCGGAACAGACTGGCCAACGCCAACGCCGAAGAGATCGGTGTTTTCCGCACCGTCCATCAGAATGTCAACCGAAGCCGAACGGGCACCACCGATGTTGAAGCCAACACCACGGTTGCCGCCGGTCAAATCGGTCGACATATTGCCCGACATCGAAACCAGCGCGTACGGATTACGGTCAGGAAGCGGAAGAGCGGCGATATCGCTCTGGGAAATCGTCGTCGTGATTTCAGGCTTGTCCAACTGAACCGTGGTGCTCGCATCCGAGGCCACCAGAACTTCAGTCTTCGTGCCCGCAACACCCAGCTTCAACTGGAGGCTGCTCGTCGAACCGACCGCAACGTGCAGCGTTTCGGTCTGATCGGAGAAGCCGCTGGCCGAAACCAGCACGCTGTAGTTGCCCGGGTTCAACTGAGTCACGGTGAACTCGCCCCGGTTGTTGGTCACGGCGGTACGTGCGGCGCCCGTGTCAGTGTTGGTGATGGTGATGGTCGCCTTGGCGATTGCTGCGCCAGTGCTGTCTGTCACCGCACCGCTGATCGAGCCCAGATCGGCCTGCGCCATGGCTGCCTGAGGCGCAAGGCTGGTGATAGCCAGACCGCTTGCCAGGGCAACTCCAAGTACCAGGGATCCCAGTTTGATTTTGATGTTGAACATTCTCTCTGCTTCCTCCCGAAAGGATTTGTTTGCAGTGGAAGACCATTTTTAGGTCAGTGGTAGAAATAGTAGGGCCAAGTCTCAACTGATTTCGTTTAATGAAACCATTCCACGCCGATCGTGCAAACGCGGTGTGCGAGTTTGCTCTATTCTTTGCAATTTAGGGGCCATTCGTCCCATTTCGGTAAAACACCTTTTTTCAACCACTTGGAAATGCTCCCCGAGAAGGGTCTATGAATTTATATTCATATTTTCATAGAAATATATCGAAAACGGGAGAGGCTTTCCAACCTTGGGATTCCCAGACAACCCATTTCCACTCCTCCGCAGTCTGTTCCTAATTGACCACAATTGTCATGTTAAGCGTGTGGCTCGCCCCCCGCGCTGTCGCCGTCATTGAGACCGTATATTTGCCCGCCGGCGTGCTTCCGCTGGGTTTGCCCTGCCCGCCGGAGCCGCTGCTTCCCCCCGCCCCCGCGCAACTGCCCAGCCCGCAGCTCAAGGCCACCGCCACGCACGCCAGGCCCAGCAGCCGCAGCCCGCTCCTCCGTTTGCCCGCCGCCAGCGGCAGGCACGCCAGCGCACCGGCCAGCGCCAGCACTGCCGGCAGCCGCCCCGGCGCCCGCTGCGTTTCCACACTGGCCGTGGAGGACCCAGCCGTAGCCACGCCCAGCAGCACGCTCCCCTGTACATTGACCGGCAATGACGACTGCTGCGGCGGATTGAACAGGCAAAACGCATGCGCCGGCAGCGGCCCGCACTGGAAATTCACCGTCCCGCTGGCCGCTCCCTCCGGCGTCAGGTTCGCCGTATAGTACGCCGTCTGCCCCGAAACCACTTGCACCGTCGTCAGCCCGCTCGGCTGCAACAGAAAATCAAAGCCCGTCCCGGCCAGCGCCACCAGCACCGGATTGGCCACCGTCGCGGAGCTGAGCACCAGGTTTCCGGCAAGAGGGCCCGGCGAACCGGGCGTCAGCGCCACGCTAACCGTGCAGTTGCCCCCCGCCGCCAGCGTGCCGTTGCACGTAGTCCCCGCAATCGAGAAACCCGCCGCCGTCGCCGCCGCATCCAGCGCAATCGTCAGATTGTTCACCGCATTCAGCGTGCCCGGATTGCTCACCGTCACCACAATCGGGCTGGCGGCATTGCCCACCGCAGTCACCGGGAAGCTGACCAGCTTTCCCGGAGTCGGCACAATCGCCGGTGCGGTCGCGCCCAGCCCGCTCAGTGCCACCGTCGCCTGCGTCCCGCCCAGTTGCGTCACCAGCGCCGAGCCCACCGTCAGCGTTCCATTCACCGCGCCCGTCTGTGTCGGAGCGAACTGGAGTGCCACCAGGCAGTTGGCATTTGCCGCCAAGGTCGCGCCGCAGGTGGTTCCCGTCGCCGCCGTCACGTAGCCCGCCGGCACGCTCACCGCCAGGTCCGGTACCGGCGACTGCCCGCTGTTGGCAATCTGGACCATCTGCGCCGGGCTCAACTGCGCGATAAACGTCGGCGGAAAATTCAGTTGGCTCGGGGTCACGCTCAGGCTCGGCGGCGTCAGCCCGGTTCCCGACAATGTTGCGCTCGCCGGGGAAACTCCGGCTGTCGTGCTGGTCACCGTCAGCGTCCCCTGCCGCCCGCCGGCCACCGTCGGCTGAAAAATCACCTGCTCTGCGCAGCTTCCCCCCGCCGGCAGCGCGCCCGTGCAACTCGATGCCGAAATCTGAAAGTCACCGCCCGCCTGCACCTGCATCCCCGCCAGCGGAAAGTCGCCGGGATTCGTAATCACCACCAGCTGGGCCGCGCTCTTCAGCCCCACCGTGGTCGCTGGAAACGGGTACGTGGCTGCGGACAGGCTCAGGCTCGCCGGCAGCAGACCCGTCCCGCTCAGCGCCACCGCCACCGGTGCCACCCCCAGACTCGTAGAGGAAACAGTCAGCGTCCCGCTCTGGCTTCCACCCGCCGTGGGAGAAAACATGACCGGCACCGTGCAGGATGCCCCCGCCGCAAGTGAGCCTGAGCAGGTTCCCGTCCCCGCGCTGAACGGCTGCACTGCGGTAATCAGCAATCCGGTCAGCGTCCCCGTACCAGGATTCTTGATCGTCAGTTGCTGCGCCGCGCTGTTGGTGCCCACCAGCACCTGTCCCATGGCAAGTTGCGTGGGCGTATCCGTCAGCGCCGCCGAGGGCAAGCCGGTCCCCCGCAACCCCACCACCAGCGGAACGTACCCGGCTGTGGTCGACTGCACCGTCAGCCCGCCAACCCGCGTCCCCGGCACACTCGGAGAAAACGTCAGCGTCACCGTGCACGTCGCGTTCCCCGCAATCTGCGTTCCGCACGTCGTGCCCGTCAGGCTGTAGTCGCCCGTCACCGTGAACTGGATCCCGCTCAGCGCCTGCCCCGGATTGATCAGCGTCGCCGTCTGCGGGGCGCTCAGCAGATTCAGCGTCACCGAACCAAAGCTCAGCGTCGCCGGATTCGATGTCAGATTGCCCGCCGGAATCCCGGTGCCGCTCATCGTTACCACCGTCGGCGTCACTTGCGCCGTCGTGGAGCTCACCGTCAGCGTGGCGCTGCGGTTGCCCGTCGCCGCCGGGGTAAAGGCCACCCCGGTGCTGCAGCTCGCCCCAGCCGCCAGCGTCGGCCCGCACGTGTTGCCGGTCAGGGTAAAGTCGCTGTTTCCCGTCAGCGAAAGCTGCAGGCCGCCAAACGCTACGCTGGATCCATTCGACACCGTCAGCGTCTGCGCAGCCAGCGGAGTCCCTACCAGCGCGCTGCCGAATGTCACCTGCGCCGGCGAAACTCTCGGCTGATACACCGCCAGCCCGCTGCCATCCAGCGCAATCGTCACCGGAGTAACCCCGGCCGAGGTCGAGCTCACCGTAATCGAGCCCGGCTGGTCGCCCGCAGCCGTCGGCGCAAACACCACCTCCAGCAGGCACTTTCCGTCCACCGGCAGGGAACTCCCGCACGGGCTCGGACTCGGCGCAAGCTGGTAGGGCCCGGTCACCGTGTAGCTGATTCCCAGCAGCTTCTGCCGGCTCTGGCTCTGGATCGATACTGCCTGCGGCGCGCTCGTGGTCTGTACCTGGGTCGGCACAAAGCTCAACTGCCCCGGCGTCGCCATCAGGTTATACAGCGGAACCCCGGTCCCGGTAAGGCTCACCGTGGCGGTGGTGGGCACGGCGTTGCTGCCCGTCACCACCAGTGTGGCCGCGCGCAAGCCCAGGCCCTGTGGTGCAAACTGCACCTGGATATTGCACTTCGCTCCCGGTGCCAGCGCTCCCACACAGGCCGGCACCTGGGTCGGCGTCACAATCGTGTACTCCCCCGCATTCGTTCCGGTCAGGCCAAAGGTCGGCTGGTTCATCGCCACCTGTCCGGTATTGGTAATGGGCACGTCATACGCTTGGCTGGAATACGCCAGCGCAATCGACCCGAAATCCAGTTGCGCCACCCCCAGCAGCAGCGATGCCGGCGTCAATCCCACCCCGCTCAGCGGAATCGTCACCGGCGTCACATTGCCGCTCGGCGCGCTCACCGTCAGCGCAGCGGTCGCCGTACCGCTCGTCACCGGGGTAAACACCACCTGCACCGTGCAGCCCTGGTTGTAGTTCACGGGACCCGTGCAGGTATTGCCAGCCAGCGCAAAGGCCGCAGCACCGCTCCCACTCAGGCTGAAGACCGGAGTCGCCAGTGGAGCCGACCCGCCATTGGTCACCGTCAGCGTTTTGGGATTGCTCGCGACCCCGATGCCGAAGCTCCCAAAGGTCAACGACGCGGGCAATACATTGATCGTCGGCGGGGTAAGCCCGGTTCCGGAAAGGTTCACCGTCTGCGCCCGGTTCTGGTCGCTCACAATCATTGTCCCTGTGCGCGCTCCGCTGGCCGTCGGCGCAAACGTCACGGCAAAGCTGCAGGATGCCCCGGCCGCAAGCGTCCCGCCGCAGGTATCCACCGCGCTGAAGTCCCCGCTCACCGCCGTCCCAATCGCCGTCAGTGGCAACCCGCCCGTATTGGTCATCGTCACCGTCATCGCCGGGGAATTCGTCCCCAATATCGTCGCCGTAAACCCGAGACTCGTCGTTGAAAGCGTGTCCGTCGCCGGCGCAACTCCTGTCCCACTCAACTGCGCCGTCTGCGTTCCGGCACTGTCCGCTACTGTCAGTGTCCCGCTCGCCGGGCCCGTCGCCGTCGGTGCAAAAGCAATCGTCACCGCGCACGAACCGCCCGCTGCCAGCGTGGTTCCGCAGGTATTCGTGATTCGCTTGAAAGGCGCGCTCACCACCACAGAAGCCACCGTAACCTGCACCCCGCCGTTGTTCTGGATATTGATGGTCTGCGCAGTCGTCGTGGTAGCAGTCGCCGCCGTGCCAAAGCTAAGGCTCGTCGGCTGCAGCGTAATCGCCCCCGCTGCCAGCCCCGTGCCGGCCACCGGAAGCTGCAACTGCCCACCCGCCACATTCGCCGTTACCGTCAGCACCGCCCCGCGCGCTCCGGCCTGCTGCGGCACAAACACCACCTTCACTGTGCAGGTCGCGGCGGACTTCAGGCTCACCCCGGCGCAGGTATCCGTCTCCGTAAAATCTCCCGGATTCGCCCCCGCAAATCCAACCGCAGTGATATTCAAGCTCGCCGCCCCGGTCGCCTTCACCGTCACCGTCTGCGAAACGCTGCTTTGCCCCACCGCGGTATTGGCAAAGCTCAGGCTCCCCGGTGTCACCGTCCCCGTCGTCTGCGCCCCGCCCGCGCTGGCCAGCGCAATCTGCCAGATGCCCCGCCCGTACGTCCCGGCCGTCAGCGCCGTCGCCCCCACCGCGCTCGGCGGCACCACCAGTTGCGTCACCGGAGCCAGCGGCAGCCCCACTCCCAATGCCGTCCAGCAATTTGTCGCGCCGCAGTTTGCCACCTGGCGCGTCACATACACTCCGACGTCCGTCGCCACATACACCGTATTCAGGTCGTTCGGGTCCACGGCCACGTCGTTTGCCGGCGCATTTGGCAGGTTGTCTGTAATGTCCTGCCAACTCACCCCGCCCGCAACAGAGACCCCACCCGTCGTCGAGCGATAGACCTGCCGCGCCGCCGCACCCGTCTGGCTGAATCCCGCCACCGTCACATACACCGTGTTCCCGGTCGGGTCGTGCGGGTCCACCGTAATCGCGCTCACGTCATACCCCTGCTGGTTGAAGATCGGCGTCACCCCGCCCACCGTCCCAAACGACAGATCCGTCCACGCGCCCACCACGCCCACCGCGCTCACCGTAGCAGAAAACACATGCCCCGGAATGATCCCCCCGCCATCCGCACTTCCCGTCATGCCCGCATACACCACCTCGCCGCCACCGCTCACAGCCAGCGCTCCCATCGACCGGATCAGCGCGTTCCCGTTGCACACCCCGCCCGGAATCCCGTCCAGCATCGGGCTTATCGCGTTCCCCGCCGTCCAACCCGCCCCGCTGGCAGGCCCGCGCCACACCCGGCAGGTTCCCACCAGCACGCTCTTCGGCTGCGCCGGATCCAGCACAAACGGCGCCGGATACCCCATCGCCAGCCCGTCGTCGCCCACCTGCGCCTCCCCCACCACCGGTGCCGTGCCAAAGGCCGCCGGCGTACAAAGCGTCGAAGACAGGCAGTTCTCGATCCCCACCCCGGCCGTGTTGTTCACAAACCAGTTGTTTAGCGCGCTGGTTGGGTCAATCGCCACCGGCCCGCCTTCCCCCGTCAGCACCTGGTTCCACGCCACCGGGCTCGCACCGCCGTTCACCACCCCCGCCGTACCATTCGCCCCCAGCCCGGCCAGCAACGTCGAGGAGTTCGACGCCGCCTGCGCCAGCGACTCCACCTCGGCCAGCGAGGAGAAACCCGCATTCAAATTCTGGAAATGCGTAGCGTCTGTCGCCGCGCAAACTGACCCCGTCTCCGACACGCCGTCCATCGAGCGCCAAAGCCCGCTGTCGTTACCCACCAACATCAGCAGCGGATTCGCCGCCGACCACGCCAGTGCGTGCTGATACTGCCCCACCTGCGCCGACGCGCACGTCGTCGTGTTCGTCGTGTTCCGCCACACGCACCCCGCCGCCAGACTGCACTTCCACACATCGTTGTCCCCGGCAAACAGCAGCGTGTCCTGCCCGCTCGGCACCGCCGTCAGCGCCAGGTTGTAGTCCCCGTTCCAAATCGTCGCGTCCCCATAGCCGGTTGCGGTGTCCAGCGCCGCCGTACTCAGCCCCACTCCAAACTGCACCGTCGCCGTGGAGCAACTGTTCCCGCTCAGCCCGCACTGGTCCTGCCAAATCCCCTGGTCCTGCCAGTTCGGGTCCACCGTCCATGCAAAGGTGTCGCCCGTCGCGGCGTTCACCGCCAGCGCCCCCCGCACAATCGGGCAGCTTGCCGCCCCCGGATACCCCGATTCCGTCGGGCAATTCGCCGCCGTCAGCCCCGTCCCCGGCTGGTTCGCCATCCGCGTAAACGTCACTCCATCCGCGCTCTGGTAGTAGCCGTGCCCATTCACCGCCGCCACAAACATCTGCCGAACCGGATTCCACACCACCGCCGTCGCGCCGTTCGCCGCTGTCGGCTGGAAGTTGTCCAGCGGCCCCTGCACATCCTGGCCATTGCCGTCCGTAATCCTGGCCATGTGCCAGCTCGCCCCGGCATCCAGCGAATAGTACAGCCCGGTATAGCTCTTCCCCGGCACCGCCGCTCCCGTCACCACGCCATCCCATGCCGCCGTCACCCCCGCCACCACCAACTGGCTGTTGCCGGTGCTCCACGCAAAGCCCGAGAAGCCCAGCCCCAGAAACTGCGCATCCCTTGAGCCCAGCCCCGTTTCGAGATCCGTCGTCTGCGCAATCAGTGCCCACGTATGCCCGCCATCGCCCGAGCGCAAAATCCCCGCGCCATAGTAGCTGTCCAGCGCGTCATTCGGGTCGCCCAACCCCACCAGCACCACACCCGTTCCGCCCGGCTGCACCGTCACCGCGCCCACGCTCAGGCTCGCTTCCGGCACCCCCGCCACCGCCGCCAGGTTGTCGGTCAACGGCGTAAACTGCACCGCGCTCGCGCTCGTGGCCCCAGCCGTCTGCGTCAGCCACAGCCCGCCACCCGTCGTCCCCACAAACAGCCGGTTCCCTGTCGTATCCGACGGGTCAAACGCCAGCGCCGTAATCCGCCCGCTCACCAGCCCATAGGCGGGAGTCGACACCCCCGCCGGGCCCACCGCCGTCCAGGTCGAGCCAGAGAGCGTCTCCGCCCGCACTCCCTCGGCCTGCGCCGATGTCCCCGCGTGCCTCGCTGCCGCCACACCCCGCCGCGCCTGAAATCGCCGATGCGCCGCAACCGTCGGCGGCGTCCGCACCGGCCCAGCTGTCTGCGCTACCCCGGCCAGGCCCGCCGCGCACAGCAAGGCCAGAGCACAGCCACGCCAACCGGCAGCACGCTCCCAACCGCTACACCGCCCGAACTCGATCCCACGCGCCAACCGCGCCCCCAGACTGTTCCGAGCCTGCTCTGGACCCGCTCCGGTCGCCTGCCTCAGCCACCCTCTGTGGCCGGCGCGCGCAATTCTCCCGCACGCCTCTCTCCCGCAGACACCGTCGCACAAGCCCGACACTCTCTCTATCGCGCTCGAAGACAACTCAGTCTGGGAAAAATGAAACAGCCCTGCTGCGTAGTTTTCCTGTTTTGGAAATTGGCAATAGTATAGGCCGCTTTCGGCCCAACCGCGCAACTACCCCTGCGATTCCTCGCGCGCCGCCGCCCGCCCGCCAAACTGCCCGGCAAATTGCCACCCCACCGTGCATAGCGTCATCGTCGTCAAAATGCCCAGCGAAATCACGCAGTACAGGCAATACACCCCCAGCACGTCCTTCTCCAGGTGCGTCAGGTACAGCGAATACCCGAGCGCCGGCACCATCGCCGCCAGCGCCAGCCGCCGCCGCTTCTGCAACGCCAGCCCGCCCATCAGCACGTAGCCGGCAATCCCAATCGCCGCCACCGGAACATGCGCCATCTCCGCATACGGACTGTGATTCACAATCCCGCAGTCCCACTTCTCGTTGATCGAGCAGGGCTCCGTCTCCGTCGAGTAGTGAACCTGCAAAGCCAGCGAAGCAACCACCACCCCTGCCAAAGCCAAAACCATCAATAAGTAACGCATTCCCCAACTCCCTCCAAATCAAACCACCGCCCGCACCACCACAAACCCACTGGCTCCGCTAACCCCGCTAGCCCGCATTTCTCACCACAGCTTGCCGACTGTGATCACCAGGCATTTTTTAGCGAGACCATCGAGGTGTAGTCATCATTTCCCATCGAGTGTCTGGTTCTGAGAGTTTGGTTTCCTCTTGTTGGTGTGCTGGAA